>CASDOW010000015.1 GCA_949282195.1 uncultured bacterium
GGCCCGTTGAATTTTTGAAAAAAATTCAAAGAAATTATAAACCAATTTCGCCACTGGTGGCATATATGACAATTAAATAAGACTAAATGCCGATGTGGCGAAATTGGTAGACGCACCAGACTCAAAATCTGGCGTGGTTCACCCCACGTGCCGGTTCGACTCCGGCCATCGGCAATTTATCTAAAAATAACGAAAATCAACAAGCTGTTTAAACCCATTATATAATCTCAACAAAAGCTCGTTTGCGCACCGGCTTACGCTTTTTTTCGCCTGTGGGTATTTCGGCTGCGTTTGGCTAAAGTCGCCAAACAGCCTCAATTATCCTACGGCGGCATTATAATGCTCAACTCGCTTTCTCGACGAAAGCTCGTTTGCGCACCGGCTTAGGCTTTCAAACTACGGAAGATCCCAATTGAAGCTTTTGATGTAATTATCTTTATTAATATCACCCAAAACTTTAACTCTAAAATATCTTGGTTCAGGATTTTCAATCTCAATAGGCGGGATTTTGCTTAATTTTTCCATAATTTCAGAATTTCTATTTTTATCTTTAGATGACGTCAAGCCGCCAAAAAGCTGATTAATTGAAGCATTACCCACTTTTCCCAAAGCATTTGAAATATTTTGAGATAATTTTCCGTATATCTTAATATCAGCATAATTTTCCAATATGCTGTAATTTCCGTCAAGATACAGGCTTAAATTCTTACCCTGAGAATAAATTTCAAGATTTTTAATTTCTCCGCTATTTATGCTCATTTGACCTTTAATATTCTCAAATTCGCCTGTTTTATAGGGAGTTAAGACTTCAATTAAATTGTTTAAAGACAGACCCAATAATCCGTTTTTAAATAAATTGCCTGCTCTTAAAAGATATTCCAATGAACCTAGTTTAGGCATTTTTCCTTTATTTATTGAAAATTCAACCTCTGATTTAACATTTTTTATGTTATCGGGTGAATTAATATTTCTGGCACTCAAAACAACAGAACCGTTAACCTTGCCAAAAATTTGATTTTCAAGATTTAAAAATTGTTTTGTTAAAGTATTTGCATCACATCCATTCATAATGGCTCTTAGTGCAAGTTTTGAATTATTTAAACCATAGCGTCCGTTTGCCAAAATAGAACCTTGGGCAATATCTAAAATAATATTTTTTAAATGAAATTCGTTATCATTAAAATTAAAGTTGCCTTTTAAATTTTGAGCATTAATTTTTCCATATACCACGTCTTTAATATTAAAACTGCCGTCATTAATAACTATATCTTCAGGCTTAATCAACAATTCCTGTTTTTTATTGATATCAGTTTTTTGTGAAGGTGTTGCCAAATTAGATAATAAATCTGCAATATCTATTTTTTGAGAAACAACATCAATATTATTAATTATATATGGAGGCTCTAATTTATTTACAGCCTTAATGTTTAAATCAACATCACTTTCTTTATTTTTAGCTTTTATGTTTGCATCTATAAATTTATTTGAAATATTTACTTTAACATTATTAATTTGAAGATCATACAAAGGAATTGCCAAATCCTGCAAGAAAGCTTTACCTGTAACTTTTGGCTCTTTTGAGTTACCGTTTAAATTAATATCACACTCAAAATTGCCTTGTTTTAGTAGAGATTTTTTAAATATTAAATTTAAAATTCTAACATTTATGGGTGCAGAAGTTGAAACCCGAAGATTATGATAATATATTTCATTATCTTTTGAAATCGCCTCTCCATTAACCTTAAGAGCAATTATCGGGTTGATTTTATTATTTTGATTTTTGATATATTTTATTAATCTTAAGTTATGAATTGCAGCAATATTATCGCTAACTTTAATTTTACCCGCAATTTCTCTATTGTGATTTATATCTCCAAGATTAGCGCCGCTAAAATAAAAGTCAGAATTTTTAGGAATTTTTGCTGAAAAATCAATTTCATAATCATCTAAATTTCCACTAAAACTTCCTTTTAGGGGGATTTCTCCTGAAATTTTAACAGGATATGTTAAATAAGGATTAATGATGTTGTCACAAGTTGTTTCATTTACTATTGTCGAAAAATCGGCATTTAACTCTTTTTTGTTAAATATGTCTTTTATTTGAGCATTTATAAATACAGGCATTGATTCATAATCAATATTTAATGAGCTCAATTTTATATCATCATTTTTTATAACAATTCTTCCTGATTTTAATCTGCTTTGCGTAACTTTAATTTTTGGAATGATTTGATTTAGCTTATTTAAATTTATATCTTTTAAAAATACAACCAAATCGCCCTTTGGCTTTTTAGACATATAATCACTAATATGCCCTTTTATTTTTACTCCGCCTTGGGCAATTATTGCATCAAAATTTTCAAAGACAATTTTATCTTCTTTTATTTTGATTAATCCTGAATTAAATGTAATATTCTTATTTTCTTGACTGTTTAACCCGATAATATAACCGTCATTAATTATATTATCAAGATTAATATTATTAATATTAATTATGCCTTTTGAATTAAGGTTCATTTTAGAATAGAAATTTATCTCAGAAAGATTTGAAATAAACTTTCTTGATGAAGCGTTTAAAAACGCAGCATTTTTAGCCTCAATCAGAACATCTCTAAAGGAGATTTTATTTGAAAAAATATTACTTCTAAATTCAACAATGCCGTCTTTTGCAATTTTTTCTATTGGTGTTTGCGAATTAAATTGAAAATTAAATTTTGAATTATTAACAAAAAACTCAAAAACAGCAGATTGAGCACTGCCAAAGTTTAATACGCCTGTAATATTTTTTGCACCAAGCTTATTTTTCAAGATAATTTTATTGTTTTTTAAATTCAAATTACCGCTAAGTAAAAGTGTATTTAAAAACTCTTTATTTTCATAATCATCAATTTTACCTTTGAGATTAATTTTTGCGCTCATTAATCCGCTTGTTGCAGCAATTTGTTTTGTTAAAGACAAATAAGGCTTTGAAATTATGCTATTATTAAATATCTTTAAAACATTGCTTGTTCTTGCATTTTCAATCTTAACATTTAAATCAACTTCGCCTTTGGTGTTTCCTTTTCCTGTTAATAAAAAGTCTGCTCCTTCCATTTTGCCTTTAATTTCTTTAAAGATTAAATCTCTATCATTAAAAACAAGTTTACAATCACCATTGGTCAATTTAGCTGCCAAGCCGTCAATTTTTGCTGAGGCATTTCTGGCTTCAAAGTTACCAAAAATTTGTGCATCTTTAAGAGTACCCTGAGTTTTAATATCAATATTTCCGTATCCAGTTATATCCATAATTGGTACAGGTCCGATATTAAACCCTATTATCTGCTGAACAGGTACAAGATATAATTTTGCAAATGATAAATCAATATTTCTCGTAGATTTAACGGAATATTTTCCATATAAAGAATCATCAAGATTAGATATGCCGTCTACAATAACATACTCATTTTGAGGAGTGTATACTCTTGTATAAACCCTCATCTTGTCTTTCATAAACAAAACATTTACATCATTTTGAATGTATGACTTTGGATAATTGGGTATATGAACATTTTCTGCTTTTAAATTTCCTGTAATATCAACAGGCATAAAACTCTTAATTGTCATATTGCCGCTTAATAGCGCAAAGAAATTTGATTTTTTAAGGGTCGGAATGCCCTTGGGGCGATAATATATTAAATTATCAGGAAGAAAATATAAAAATTTATTTAATTGAGTTTTGTTTAAAACTATATTAATATCGGGTTTTGGATTTTTAGAAAATATTTTTTCTATTTTCCCTTTTGCATTAATATTTAATTCATCGGAAATTACATCAAAAGAAGAAAATTCCAAAGTGTTATTTTCTATTTTAAAAACTAAATTTGAAACAATGTTTCCATATGGGGAAAATGCCTTGTTATTGTTTAACTTTATGGTTGGTTTATTTATTGAAACCCTGAGCGCTTTATTAAAATCACTGTTATCAATCGAATAAATGTTTAAATTTGCAATACCGTTAAAACTTGCTATATCTTGAGAAACATATTTTTTAACAACATCCGTAAAAATGTATAAATTTATATCACTCAAATTAATATCCAAATTAACATCTTTAGAATTTTTAAAAGGATATTTTGAATTAATATTTACACTTAAATTAGCAACTTGTTCTTTTGAATTAATCAGGGTTGTAATTTTACCTTTTTGCGAAAGTTTAAAAACTTTATGTTTCTTTGAAATATCAATATCAGTGTTTGACAAGCAAAGTTTTGTTTTAGATTTAATTTTATAATCGTCAATAAAAGTAATATTAATATTATTAATTTTTGAAACCAATCGCGACAAAACAATGTTTGAATTTTTAAATTTTTCAAGTTCTTTTAAATTCAAGGCTTTTAAAATGTCAATTTCACCTTTTTCATTTCTTGATAAAACAATTGCAATTTCTTCAACTGTCATATCCTTGATATTAATTTTTTTGACAAACAAACTAAAAGGTTTAAGCGTTATATTAGGATTTTTTACCGTTGCAAACTTAACAGACTTATTTGTATTATAAACATTTATGCAATTTGCACTAAAAATTAAATCAAGCTTTGAATTGAAAGAAATATTTGATTTTTCAATCTGCAGTTTTAACCCCGTATTTTTTTCAAAAATACTTTCGATATTATTTATTGAAATCGCATTTTTTATAAGTCCCATAATAAAAATAAAAATTAATATAATTACGGACAATAAAAAATATTTTTGTTTTTTTGTTGAAAATTTAGTTAACATATTTAGATTATAGTTTTTTTTACAATAATTTGCTAAAAAATATATAAAAATTCATATAATTAGAAGGTTGAAATTATGAAAAAATACATTAACATTGAATTATGGCAAAAAAAATCTGTTTAACAATTTTAATATTAATGTCTTTTTTTGTTACAAGTTTGTATTGTTTCGCTTTTTCGCCTTGTTTAAAAAAAGGGACCTTAATTAAAGTCTATACAAAAGTACCTTTAACTACGCAAAACCTTGAAGAAGGTTCCAGAGTATATTTTATTGCGCCTGCTGATGTTTGGATATTAGAGGATAAGGCAATAGAAAAAGGTGATATTTTTCTTGGATATGTAAGCATGCTAAAAATGCCTGTTTTGGGAGTTAACGCAGCAATGAGCATTAATATAGATTCTTTAGTTAAAAAAAATGGCGAAAAAAGACAGCTTAAAGGTAAAATTATTTTTTCAAGAAGCGATGTCTTAGGCGGTACCTTGACAAACCCTGCCTCATATAATACCACAATACATCCAAGAAAAGTATACGGAAACCCTTGGGGCGGAACGCTGCAATATGTGCCAAGCGGAGAATATGAATTTGGTCAACATGTAAGAATTGACGCAAGAGATAATATTTTTGTAGAAATTGGTGAAGATTTTTACATTTAAAAATAATTTGTCAAAAATATTTTTAGTGTGATAAAATAACGTTAGCTGTTTTGGTGAGGAGTATATGGTTAAAAAAACATTAACAGCAATTATTTTATCGCTTATTTTCACGCTATATCCTGTTTATAGCGCGACTAACTATAATTACACTTCATCTGATATGAAAGACAGTTCACCAAACTTGCAAGGATATGCCCTGTTTGTGCCCGCAGGAGTTACTTGCAGTGCAATATTATCCAATGAAATAAATTCTCTTTCGGCAGTTGTCGGACAAACTATTAACCTTGTTCTGCCGACAGATTTTAAATACAATAACAAACTGATTGCCCCTTCCGGAAGCACAATCACAGGCAATATTGTTCAAACAAATAAAGCAGGATACGGCAATAGAAACGCAAAAATGCAAATAAAATTTACAACAATAAGAACTCCATATAATAATATAATTCCAATAAATGCGGTTATAGCAACAACAGACGGTACAGGTATATTAAAAGGCGCAACAACGATGGATAGCGCCAAAGAATACGCAAAAAATGCAGCGGTCGGAACTGCCTCGGGTGCGGTTGCAGGAGTTGTTGCAGGTGCAATAAGAGGAGATGTAGGTCAAGGGGCGCTATACGGCGCTGCAATCGGCGGAACCATGGGATTGATCAGAGGAGCGGCAAATAAAGGAGAGGAGATAAAAATTCCCGCAAACAGCGAAATAAATATATTGTTTAATCAACCAATAACACTTACGGCACAATAAATTAGCTCTTGTGGGTAATTTATAAAACTTATTTATAAATGATAATTTATCCTGGAAATAAAAATTATGGCACAGATTAGAAACAGATTTGATATACAAAATTCAATTACGGAAGATGACGTGGTAATTACTAAAAAATTACCTAACTTTTTTGATGAAGTTGATGAACTAAAACCGACAAGCGGAATATTGATTTCTCTTGCTACACACGTATTAATAGCGTTATTATTAATGATTTTTAGCGCTTTATACGGTTTAGTGTTTCCTCATCTTCCAAAACCCGAATTGCCTAATAGGGATGTTGAATTTAAATTGGTTCAAAACGAATCAAAACCACCCATTAACAAAAATACTAAAATCAGATCAGATAGAGATTCAAGAGCGGGCGGAAAACATGACCCAAAAAGGGCTGTATCAGAACCAAGCCCCATGGCATCAAAACCCACAAAACAGGCTAAAGCTCAAACTCAACCTGCTGCTTTAAAAAAAACAGCAGTACAAAAACAACCGCAAACCAAGCCAACTCCTGTTTCAAAACCGGTGGTAAACCAGTCAAAACCCGTTCAAAAACCAACAATATCAAAACCGGCAGCGGTTAAACCTTCTTTAAAACCGTCATATAAACCAAGCAATGTTGTAAAACCGACTGCACCCAAAATTGCAAGTGCTCCAAAAAGTCCGTTTACAATAACAGCTCCAAAAAGCTCAGCCCCTGTAGGTTCAACATATAAACCGAAAGGAACACCCGGAGGCTCATCAGGAGGTTCTTCAACAGGCTCAAAAAGCGGAGCACCTGCACCTAAATTCAGCTCAGGCGGCTCAAGCGGAGGCTCTTCAAAAGGCTCATCAAGCGGTTCAAGATATGCTTCAAGAGGCTCATCAGGAGGCTATGGCTCAGGAGGCAATCCAAGCCCCGGAAATCCTAACGGCGCACCCGGAATAGACGCAATAAGACAACCAAACTGGGGTCCTTACATGCGTGATTTAGAACAAAGAATTAAAAGAAATTGGTCACCTCCAAAAGGAGATAGCTCAAAACGCGTTGTAATTACCTTTACAATCGGCAGAGACGGCAGATTATTATCTAAAAAAATCACAAAATCATCAGGTGTACCTTTAGCAGACAGAGCTGCAATGAGCGCTATTGAACTAACTGCACCTTTTAGACCACTGCCGCCCGAATTTAAAGGTCAATCAGTACCAATCGAATTCACGTTTGATTACAATGTATTAAACAGTGTTTTAAGATAAGTAAAATAGATAAATGAGGATAAAAAAATGGATTTAATGTTAACGGCAATAGCGCAAGATTGGGCAGTTTTAACCCCAATTTTCATATGCTCTATTTTGGTTGTATATGTTGCAATCAACAGAATTATGTACTACAAGAAAAACGAAAGAAATATTTCAGAATTCATCCCAAGCTTGCAAAAAGCGCTTGTAAAAAACAATATCGGCGCAGCTCAAAGAATTTCTGTTCAACTGGGCGGAATTATTTCTGAAATGGTGGATGAAGCACTTAGAATTTACACAGAACAAAAAGCAGGTTTTTCAAGAGCTTACGATATTTCATCATCTTTAGCCACAAGAAAACTTGAACGTCATTTAACTATACTAGGTACAATTGGCGGTGTTGCACCTTTCCTTGGCTTATTTGGTACAGTAGTCAGAATTTTATATACTTTCCAAGATTTAGCCACTCAAGGCAACCAATCAGCAGCAGTTGCAACAGGTATCGCTTCAGCTCTTATTGCAACAGCTCTTGGTCTTGGAGTTGCGATTGTTGCAGTTGTACTGTTCAATTATTTCCAAACAGTTGTTGCTCGTTTTGAATCTGATTTCAAATTAATCAAACTTGTATTTTTAAGTTTTATTGATTCAGATGAAGAAGTAGCGGTTGATCAAAACAATTCAATAGCTCTATAGTTGAGGATAAAATGAATTTTAGCAGCACACAAGACGACGGCAAAAAAAAGACATTTAACGAGATTAATATCACACCATTGACTGATATTTTTCTTGTATTGCTTATTATAATGATGGTTATCGCTCCAAGTTTTCAATCAATGGATAACAACATAAAAATGCCTGAAATTAATTCGGGTCTGTCGATTGAAAATGAAAAAGCAACAGTTTCAATAACAAAAGACGGTTCATTTTTTGTTAACGAAACAAAAGTTTCACCTGATGATTTAGAAGGCTCTTTCAATAATATAATTTCAAACCTTGAAAAAAAAGAGGTTGTGGTTAGAGCAGATAAAGAAACAAAAAGCTCAGAAATCATGAAAGTGATGAAAGCAGCTCAAAATGCAGGCTTTGAAAAACTTGTTGTAGCAGGCGAACCTCTAAGCAAAAAGCAACAAGAAGAATTAAAAAATAAAACAGAGCTTGGAGAATAAAAATGAAAAGACAAACATTTAACGAAATAAATATAACTCCCTTGACGGATATTTTCCTTGTTCTTTTGATTTTAATGATGGTTATAGCGCCAATACTTGATCAACAAGGTTTATCTTTGGCGGTTCCTGAATATGTCGAAGAAAATCAGGTACAAAAAGACAACAAAATTCTCGAAATAACAGTTACACCCGATAATAAATATTTATTAAACGGCACAGAAATTCAGGAAGGAAATTTACTTAGCGCCATTAAAGAAGAATCAAAAAATAAGCCTGACGGTTTGTTAATCCAAGCAAGCGGTAATTCAAACCATGAAAGCGTGGTAAGGCTTATGGATAACGCAAGAAATGCAGGAGTACAAAGCATTTCAATAGTAGAAATTTAAAATGATAATCTATTACAAAAGAAAAAGTCTGATTAAGAAAATTAAATCCGTTTTATCTGAAATTACATACAAAAGAAGTGTTAATTGCACTTCCTTTTTTGCTTTTTTAAAAAGACTTTTCTTTTTATTAGTTTTTATTTTAGGTGCAACATATTTTGTATATTTATTTTTATTACCTAAATACATCAATGAAAATAAAATCGAAACATATGTCAACAATTATCTTTCCAAAAACACAAAATTAATTTTAGATGTCGAGAACTTCAAAATATACCCTAACTACAAATTTGACATCAATCTGAAAGCTAACAAAATAAGCCTAAAATATTCTAAAAACAAGGATTTTTTAATTCTTGACAAACCTAATATTGAAATTAATCTTATAACACTTTTTTTTAATTATATAGATTTAAACAAAATAAAAGCTCAAAAAATCACAATCAACACTACTTTCACAAAAAACAAAAAATATAATTGTTTTGACTATTTTAGCCCTGAGCTTTTGGGCGATAAATCCGATAAATCAAAATTTGAACTAAGAAATATAAAAATATTAGTTAATAAATTCAATTTAAATATCTATGACGAAAACATCAAAAAAACTTTTTATGTAAATGCAAACAATATAAAATTTACCTCATCAGGCTTAAATAACAAAGGTCAAAAACCTTTTAGCGTGAAAAGCTATGGAACTTTTTCTTCAAGCAATAATAAAATTGCAGATTTTAACTTAAACCTAAACTTCAAATTAAGACAAAAAACAATCAAAAAATACAGAAAACTAATAGAAAAATTAAACTACAATCCGCTTATATATGCCGATAAATATAATTTCAGGGCATTTATTGACATAGATTTAAAAATTACACCTCTCGATGAAAATACAAATATAGAAGGAAAAATTAATTTAAAAGACTATTCATTTAATATCGACAAAGTCAGAATCCCTAAAAACAACTTAGTATTATTATTTAAAGGCGACAAAATAATCTCTAATTGCGACTTTAATCTTATTAAAAATCAATTTATAAAAGTTAAATCCATAATTTCAATCTCTAAAAATAAATTTATCGAATTAAAACTTAATTCTAATGACATAAATCTATCAGAATTAAGCTCAATAATTAATGCATTCAATAAAATTTTAAATCTAAATTTAAGATATGACGAAATCACCCTAAACGGGTCAGCTGTTGCGGATTTATATATCAAAAGCAATTTTAAAACAATAAACTCCAATGGAAACCTAAAAATTAAAAATGCATCTGTTTTTCATAAAAAAACAGGTCTAAAAATAAAAGACATAAATTCAAACATAAACTTTGCAAACAATAAAATTAATATTTTAAACAGCTATGCTTATATTGATAATTCGAAATTTCATATTGAAGGATTAATTGACGAAAACACAAATCTAAACATAAAAATGCAATCAGATTTAATAAACATAGCTCAATTTTTAACTATGCTTAAATCTCTGCCTTTTTCGTCTTCAATTTTAAAAGACTTAAAAGATTATGATTTTAAAGACGGATTACTTAAAATACAAGCACAAATCAAAGGAAATCTTAAAGCCCCTTTAATTGAAGCAAATTCTTCAATTAAAAACTTAAAAATTTATATAAAACCATATAAGACCCTAATCTCATCAAATGAAATCAAGCTTTTTGCCAACCCGAAAAATAATAAACCGGATTTCGTTGATGTTCTGGCACTTGACAACAAAATAAACAACAATAACAACATTTTAACAATTCCAAAACTAAAATTAAAAATAGATGAAAATAACATAGAAATAGATAGTTCAAAATTAAATTTTGACAAAATAACCGCAGATTTTAAAGGTAATGTTATTGCATATAAAACAAAACAAGCAAAGATAAATCTAAACATAAACGGTCTTATTCCAAAACAAAATAAAATTTTCATCATTAAAAACAAAGCACCTTTATTAAAAGCTGATATTTCAATAAAGAAAGATATTTTAGAAATTAATAATCTGGATTTAATTTCAAACGGGGAAAACATTTTAAATTTAAAAGGTTCAATATTAAAATTATCAAGCAAAAATCCTGAATTTAATAACCTAAAAATCAACATCCCTTCAAAAACTTCCCTTACTCTTCCAAAGCTCGATAATGCTGCAATAGATTTAACAGGGCAAATTGAGCTTTTAGGCAATATCAAAACCCCTAATATTAATGCGGATTTAAAGATTGATAATCTTATTTATAAGCCATGTTGTTTATATATCAAAGATTTAATTTTAAATATTAAAAACTCAAAAGCATATATCAACATCACAAAAGGTAAATTTTTTGATTCCGATTTTGATTTGGTGGCAGAAGGAAAATACACAAATAAAGAAATAATCGTGGATTTTCTAAATGTTCAATCAAACTACATCAACCTTTCAATATTTGAAAAACTAAACAAAACAAATCAAACATCACAAATTCCTATTAAAATTTCAAACCTTAAAGGCAGCATAATGACGCTGCAATTAGCAGACATATTATTAAATTCAGTGTATTTTGAAGGAACTTTAGAAAATAATATTCTCAATCTTGCTAAATATAGTGCTGATGCATTCAGAGGAAATACTTCAGGCTCAATAAATATAAATCTAAAGAATAGCAAAATATCAACTCAAAGCGTTCTAAGAGAAATAAACGTAAGATTGCTGTCAAATCAAATTAAAGAATTTTCAATTGCGGCAAGCGGAAAATTAAGCGCATTAACCAATATTGAATTTTGTGGCTATGACTATAATTCAATTATAAAAACCCTAAAAGGATACATTAAATTCAACATTGATAATGGCGAATTAACACAATTTGCAAAGCTTGAAAGATATCTTCAAGCAGGAAATATATTATCTCAAAGCATTTTAAAACTAAGCTTAAATTCAGCAGTTTCCGCCATAACCAAGCAAAACACAGGCGACTTTAAAACAATAGAAGGAACTTTTAATATCAACAATTCTTGGATAGATATTCAATACATAAAAACTCAAGGCACAAATATGAGCACATATCTTACAGGCAGGGCGAATATGCTATCTAAATATTGCGCCATTAAAGTTTACGGCAAAATTCCGACTTCAATGGTCAATATAATGGGTAATATCGGCAGCTTTACAACCAATGAATTAGTCAACAAAATGTCTGACGATGCTAAAGAAATAATTAAATCAATAACAGTTTCACCTATAGAAAAAATGCTTTCTATAAAAATTCCAGATGAATATATTGAAAAAATCCCGCCTCTAACAATTTCAAACACTCCGACAAGAGAATTTATGGTTATAATAGACGGGCCTATTGAACAAAAATCTTCTGTGAGATATTTTAAGTGGAATTTAAAAGAAGCAAATTAAAACATAAAAAAATAATTAAGAAATCAGATTTTTTTAATTTTTAGATATAAGATAATAGTATTATGAAATACAAAGATTATTATGAAATATTAGGGGTGCAAAGAAGTGCATCCAAACAAGAAATTAAATCAGCATACAGAAAACTAGCCAGAAAATATCATCCTGATGTTAATAAAGCACCTGACGCACAGGCAAAATTTAAAGACATAAACGAAGCCTATGAAGTTTTGGGTGATGAAAACAAAAGGAAAAGATATGATCAACTGGGATCTGCTTGGCAGCAAGGTGCAGATTTTACACCTCCGCCGGGGTTTGAAGGTTTTAATTTTTCAAACTTTGGACAAGGCAACTCTCAAGCGGGAGGATTTTCTGATTTCTTTTCCGCAATTTTCGGTGACATATTAAATCAACAACAAGGTCAATCAAGAACTTATTCATCAGGTAATTTTGGCGGAGGATTTTCAAATTTTGGAGATTTTTCTCAATTCCAAAATACAAGATCTTCAAGACAAAATAGAGCGTCCGAATCCAAAAAAGAAGAAAATCTTGACATAATTCAAAATGTCATTTTGAGTGTTGATGATTTAATTAATTGTCCTAACAAATCTGTTACGATTACATCATACCAACCATGCCAAATCTGCCATGGTTCAAAGCAAGGTTTTTGTTCAAATTGCTCATCAACAGGCATAGAAAAAATAACCAAAAACCTTACATTTAAAGTACCTAAATTCGTTAAACAAGGTCAAAAAATCAGATTAAAAGGCGAAGGCAAGCAAGACGCCTACGGTAAAAAGGGCGATGTTTATCTTGTGGTTAAAATCGAAGATAAAAATTATGAAATAGACGGAGAAAATCTGATTAAAGATGTTGAAATTTTGCCTTATGAAGCAGTGTTAGGTTGCGAAGCGCAAGTTGTCGCGCCAACAGGCAAATACAAAATAAAAATCCCGCCCCTAACATCTTCAGGCAAAAAATTAAGACTAAAAGGCATGGGGTTAGTAAAAAAAGACGGTACAAAAGGCGACTTAGAAGCAAGAATTAAAATCAAAGTACCAAACGATTTATCCCCTGAAGCCAAGGAACTATACGAAAAATTGAAGAAATTAAATTCATAAAAAGATGTGAGAAATCACATCTTTTTTTATACTTTATTTTTATTATACTTTTGTCTATTATTAAATTAACGGATAAATCGTATAATAAAGTATTAAGTAAATAGACTTAGTAAATTATTATACTGTCATACAAGGGAGTTAACATGAGTATTGAAAATGAAACATCCAGCACAAAACTAACAAAAATAAGATTTTGGATAATATTAGTCCTATGCATTATAGGAATGATATTAAGTATAGAGTTAAGCTATATCTTCTACAAGACAAATTTCTTAACTAATTTTGCTCAAAGCTTTTGTTCAATATCAAACTTAATTGATTGCGACGGAGTTGCTCAAACTCCCTATGCGCTTACTTTTGGCGTACCTAATGCCCTTTGGGGAATTGTATTATATTTATTGTTTATATTTTTACTATTTGTAGATAAAATACAAGCAAAATTTAAAAACACAATTTTTGATGTCTTTGAAAATCCAAGAAGCTATATAGCAACAATTGGATTAGTTTCTTTTTGCTTATCTATGGTTTTAGCAGGCATTTCAATTTTTAAAATTGATAAAATTTGTGTTTTGTGTTTTTGCGTATATTTTGTTAATTTATTTATCGCCTTGACTGCCAACTCAAAAGGCTTATTTTACCAAGACATAAAAACAACTCTTGTCGATTTTTACAAGGGCGCAAAAAAATATTTTGTTCTTTTTATAATTGTTTTAATTGCCTTTGCATCTACATTGGTTTACCTTGATAAATCAATGATATTTTCACCAAAACTTAAAAAAGAAAAAGAATTAAAAGAATTTTATGAAGCAAAAACAAACAAATATGCAGTTAAAGGAAATGTCTTAGGCAAAAAAGACGCACTTGTAAAAATCAATGTATATAGTGATTTTAACTGCCCATTTTGTAAAATTCTTAATATCATGATACACAAGGCCGCCAAAAATGAAGATGTTTTAATTCAAGATATCAACTTCCCTCTTGATACATCTTGCAATCACAGAATAGGCTCTACCTTGGGCGGGCATGAAAATTCATGTTTATATGCAAGATATGCAATTGCTGCTAAAAAACAAGGAAACTATTGGGGTGCAGCAAATGTGTTCTTCTATAACAAACCAAACAATCCCGATGAAATTGTTGAAGAATTCAAAAAAGCACGTTTAAATTTAGATGTAGACCAACTTCACTATGATGCAAACAGTCCTGAGACTTATGCTCAACTGGAAAAAGATATCAACGAAACAGCCGACAAAGGTATAAACGGAACTCCCGTTATAGAAATTGAAGGAATACAATATATGGGTGCTATTCCATATGACGATTTAATTAAAAAAATTAAAATTGCTCAAAAAAGAGCACTAAACAACAACTAAAAGGTAATAAATTGAAGTAATGAAAAAGATAATACTACATGCTTGTTGTGCGCCTTGTGCGTCATATCCGATTAAAAAATTAATATCAGACGGATACAAGCCTGTAGTATTTTTTTATAATCCTAATATTTATCCTTTTAAAGAATATGAAATAAGAAAAAATGAACTCATTTCCTACTGCAAGAAAAACAACATAGATTTTTATATAGATGAATATTATATAAAAGAATTTTATGATTTTATAAAAGGCTTTGAAAATGAGCCCGAAAAAGGAAAACGCTGCAAACTTTGTTTTAATTTAAGGCTGAAAAAAACAGCAGAATTTGCCCTTAAGAATAATATCAGTTATTTTACAACAACCCTTAGTGTTTCACCGCACAAAGATTTTAAAACAATACTGGAACAAGGCAAAATAATTGAAAATCAAACAGGAGTTCAGTTTTTAGAATACAATTTCAAAAAACAAGACGGCTTTAAAATCTCAAGACAAATTGCAAAAGAAAATAACATGTATTTTCAACAATACTGCGGTTGTGAATTTTCAATAAGAAAAGATAATTGATACTTTTATTTTTTTAAATATAAAAAACTAATACAAAAATATGATTTAAATCTTTGCGCCTACGTATTTTACACGATTTTTTAAAAATTTCAAGTCTTTTGTAAAATTTTATTAAGCCGAAATCTTGACCCCCATTATTTAGCCAATATAATTAATAAAGTCCTATAAAATGTTGCATTATGGCAAAAAAGCAGCTTTTTAAACAAAAAAGGCTCAAATCGAATAAGCAAGCCACTTTGCACTATTTTAGAAATTAATTGTAATTACATATATTAGAGGTATTTAGATGACAACAACTGAAAAAGCACGCCGTGTTACTCCTCAAGGCATTCCCGCAACACGCCTTACGGATTTACCCGACTTGATTGAAGTGCAAAAAAAATCATTCGAGCAATTCTTAAAGGAAGGTTTAAAGGAAGAATTACTTTCATTCAGCCCGATTAAGGATTACACAGGCAGATTAGAACTACACTTCTTGCCAAATTATACATTTGATAAACCAAAATATACAATTGAAGAAGCAAGAATACACGACGCAACTTATGCAAAACAGCTTCGTGTTATGATGCGTCTTGTTAACCGTGACAGCGGTGAAATAAAAGAACAAGAAGTATATATTGGCGACATCCCAACAATGACCGACAAAGGTACATTCATTGTTAACGGTGCAGAACGTGTTATCGTATCTCAAATCGTACGTTCACCCGGTATTTATTACAAAAAAGAAGTATCTCCCACAGGTAAACGTCTATATAACGCAACTCTAATCCCTAACCGCGGAGCATGGTTAAAAATTGAAACAGATTCTAACGACCTTGTTTATGTAAAAATCGATAAAAACAGAAAAATATTAGCTACAACCCTATTAAAAGCTCTTGGTATCACTCCTGTTGAAATGGAAACATTATTTACCCATTTTGATTTCTTAAAGAAAACTCTGGATAAAGATACTGCCCAAACAACAGATGAAGCTTTGGTTGAAGTTTATAAAAAACTAAGACCCGGTGACCCTGCAACCCCTGCCGGCGGTCGTTCTATCTTAGAAGCTCGTTTCTTTGATGAAAAGAAATACGATATAGGTAAAGTTGGACGTTACAAATTAAACAAAAAACTTGGTTTAAACTTACCTGAAACACAAAGAACAATTACAATTCAAGATATCGTTGCAGGTATTGAGTATTTAATCAACTTAACCTACGATGAAGGTACTCTTGATGATATCGACCACTTAGGAAACAGAAGAATCCGCTCAGTTGGCGAATTATTACAAAACCAATTCAGAGTTGGTTTATCAAGAATTGAAAGAATAGTTAAAGAAAGAATGACCCTTCAAGATTCAGAAACTTTAACTCCTCTAAATCTTTTAAACACAAAACCTTTAGTTGCGTCTTTAAAAGAATTCTTTGGTTCATCTCAATTATCACAATTTATGGACCAAACAAATCCATTGGCGGAATTAACACACAAACGTCGTATTTCAGCTCTTGGACCCGGTGGTTTGATGAGAGAAAGAGCAGGTTTTGCCGTTCGTGATATTCACCCTTCACACTACGGTCGCTTATGTCCTGTTGAAACACCTGAAGGACCTAACGCAGGTTTGATTAACTCACTTGCAACGCACGCAAGAGTTAACGACTATGGCTTTATTGAAACACCGTTCTTTGTTGTTAAAGACGGACAAGTTACAGATGAAGTTCACTATTTAACAGCAGATGAAGATGAAAATTATCGTGTAGCTCCTGCTGATATTGAGCTTACAAAAGACAGAAAAATCAAAGACCCGTATGTTCCTGTTCGTTATCGTTCGGAATTTACAATGGGCGAATCTACAAAAGTTGACTATGTTGGTGTTTCACCAATTCAAATTATATCAGTTGCAACATCATTAATCCCATTCATTGAACACGATGACGCTAACCGTGCGCTAATGGGTTCAAACATGCAACGTCAAGCAGTACCTTTATTGGTTACACAAAGACCCGTTGTTGGTACAGGCTTAGAAGGCCGCGTTGCTAAAGACTCAGGAATGGTTGCAGTTTCTACTGTTGACGGTGAAGTTGTTAAAGTTATGGGTGAAGAAATTCATATTAAAGATAACGAAGGCAACATTCATCAATATCAATTATTAAAATATGTTCGCTCTAACCAAGATACTTGTATCAACCAAAAACCGATAGTAAAAGAAGGCGATATGGTAAAAGCAGGCGATGTTATTGCCGACGGTGCTTCAACCAATATGGGTGAATTATCATTAGGTAAAAACGTTCTTGTAGCATATATGCCTTGGGAAGGTTATAACTACGAAGATGCTATCTTGATTAACGAAAGATTAGTATATGATGATGTATTTACATCACTACACATTGAAAAATTAGAAATCGACGCACGTCAAACAAAACTTGGACCTGAAGAAATCACTCGTGAAATTCCAAACGTTTCCGAAGACTCAATAAGACACTTGGATGAACGTGGTATTGTTAGAATCGGTGCAAGAGTATATGCTGATGACGTTTTAGTTGGTAAAATTACTCCAAAAGGTGAATCAGAACATCCGCCCGAAGAAAAACTTTTAAGAGCAATTTTTGCCGAAAAAGCACGTGATGTTAAAGATAACTCCCTAAGAGTTCCACACGGTGAAGGTGGACGTGTAGTCGACGTTAAAGTATTTGACAGAGAAAAAGGCGACGAACTTCCACCCGGAGCAAACACAGTAATAAGAGTTTATATTGCTCAAAAACGTAAAGTTTCAGTTGGTGATAAATTATCAGGTCGTCACGGTAACAAAGGTATTGTTTCAAGAATATTACCTAAAGAAGATATGCCATTCTTACCTGACGGTACACCGATTGATATCGTTCTTAACCCTCTGGGTGTTCCTTCACGTATGAACGTAGGTCAAACATATGAACACTTATTAGGTATGGCAGCATACTTAACAGGTAACCACTATGAATCTCCGTTATTCGATGAAATGTATGGAGCTAACCAATCAGAAATGAACACTAAAGCCGAACTTCTAAAAGGTATCAAAGAAAAAGGTGTTGATTGGGTTAGAGAAGACGGTAAAGTTACACTTTACGACGGAAGAACAGGTGAACCGTTTGACGAACCAATTGCAGTTGGTATTTCATACATCTTGAAACTTGTTCACTTAGTTGACGATAAAATCCACGCTCGTTCAACCGGCCCATATTCATTGGTTACTCAACAACCTCTTGGCGGTAAAGCTCAATTTGGTGGTCAAAGATTCGGTGAAATGGAAGTTTGGGCACTTGAAGCGTATGGCGCAGCTTATACTCTACAAGAAATGTTAACTATTAAATCAGATGATGTTAACGGCAGATCAAGAGCTTATGAAGCTATTGTTAAAGGCGACAACATACCAAGACCGGGTATTCCTGAGTCATTCAAGGTATTGGTTCGCGAACTTCAAAGTATTGGCTTAGATATTGCAGTGTCTAAGAAAGGTGGAGAAGAAGTAGACTTAATGTCTGATACCGATGATTTAAGAAAATCAGCTCCAAAAAGAGTTCTATCAGATATTGACTCTGAACTTTTAAATATCGGCTTTTTAGATACAAGCGTAAACTTTAAAGATTAATTAAGATTAAAAAATCAAAGGAGAATAAATGTCTACAAGTATTGATTATTTTGATTATATAAGAATTTCAATAGCTTCGCCTGAAAGAATTCTGAAATGGTCATACGGGGAAGTAACAAAACCCGAAACAATTAACTATAGAACACTTAAACCTGAACGCGACGGTTTATTCTGTGAAAAAATCTTTGGACCAACAAAGGACTGGGAATGTTTTTGCGGAAAATACAAAAGAGTTCGCCATAAAGGTATAATCTGTGAACGTTGCGGCGTTGAAGTTACAGATTCAAAAGTAAGACGTCACAGAATGGGACACATTAAGCTTGCAGCCCCTGTTTCACACATCTGGTTTTTAAAGGGCATTCCTTCATATCTTGGCTTATTACTTGATATGACCTTAAAAGATTTGGAACAAGTAATATATTTCAACAACTATGTTGTTGTAGACGGTGCAGACAGCCCGTTTAAAAAATTCCAACTTTTAACCGAAGAAGAATATGAAGACTTCATTATGGAAAATGAAGAAACAAAATTAAAAGTTGGCATCGGCGCTGAAGTTATCAAGGAATTATTATCTGAAATTAAACTTGATGAACTTGCAAATGATATTAGAGCTGAACTTGAAAATGCAGGTGGTTCCGTTCAAAAAAGAGCAAAATTAATCAAAAGATTAAGATTGGTTGAGTCATTAATCGACTCAGGAACCGAACCTACATGGTTTATTATGGATGTTCTGCCTGTCACACCTCCTGATTTAAGACCAATGGTTCAGTTGGACGGCGGACGTTTTGCTACATCTGACTTAAATGACTTATACAGACGTGTAATCAACAGAAACAACCGTCTTTTAAGATTGTTGGAAATGGGAGCACCCGAAATTATCGTAAGAAACGAAAAACGTATGCTTCAAGAAGCAGTTGACGCTCTTATTGATAACGGCAGACGCGGCAGAACAGTAGTAGGACCTAACTCACGTCCGTTAAAATCACTATCAAATATTATTGAAGGTAAACAAGGTCGTTTCAGACAAAACTTATTAGGTAAACGTGTTGACTATTCAGGTCGTTCCGTTATTGTTGTTGGTCCTCAATTACAACTAAACCAATGCGGTTTGCCGAAAGAAATGGCTATTGAATTATTTAAACCTTTTGTAGTTAACAAATTAATCGAAAGAGGACTTGTTCAAAACATTAAATCAGCCAAAAAGAAAATTGAACGTTCTGAAGCTGTTGTTTGGGATATTTTGGAAGAAGTTGTAGACGGACACCCTGTAATGTTAAACCGTGCTCCAACCCTACACAGACTGGGTATTCAAGCGTTTGAACCGGTATTGGTTGAAGGTAGAGCTATTCAATTACACCCTCTTGTATGTACAGCATTTAATGCTGACTTCGACGGTGACCAAATGGCTGTTCACGTACCGTTATCAATTGAAGCTCAAGCAGAAGCAAGAATGCTTATGTTAGCTACAAACAACATTTTAGCTCCTGCAACAGGTAAACCTATTATCACACCTACACAAGATATGGTACTTGGTATGTATTATTTAACAATTATTAAGGATCCTTCAGCTCCTATAAAAGGGTACTTCCATGATTTCACAGATGTTATGGCAGCTCACGCAACAGGAGTATTGAAGCTTCACGATAAAGTAATTGTTAGAGATGAAAACAATAACAGAATTGAAACAACTCCCGGAAGAATCATCTTCAATGAAGCTGTTAGAAAATCTGTTTTATCGTAAGAAATTCTTAATAAATTAGTTAAAAAATTAAACAAAAATGAGGTAAATATAAAAAATGACTACATTAGAACTCGAAAACTCAAAAAAGAAAAAACACGTAGAGTTTATTAATAAAGTTATGAATAAAAAAGCTCTTAACCAGCTTTTATCTCAAGTTTATCTTGAATGGGGCGGTGCTAAAACAGCTGAGCTTGCAAATAACTTAAAAAATCTTGGTTATAAATACGCAACAAAATCAGGTACTACAATTTCAATCCATGACCTTGACGTACCAAAAGCAAAAAAAGAACTTCTTCAAGAAGCTCAAGATGAAATTGCACGTTCAACAAAAAGATACTTAAAAGGTGAAATTACAGAAGTTGAAAGATATACAAAAGTTATCGACACTTGGAGTGAAACAACTGCAAAATTAACAGAAAAAGTAGTTGAAAACTTCAACAGATTAAACCCTGTATACATGATGGCATTCTCCGGTGCAAGAGGTAACTTATCTCAAGTATCACAATTGGTTGGTATGCGTGGTTTGATGGCAGATGCGCAAGGTCAAATCATCGACTTGCCGATTAAATCAAACTTTAAAGAAGGCTTATCTTGTACAGAATACGTTATTTCATCATACGGTGCAAGAAAAGGTCTTGTAGATACAGCGCTTAAAACAGCTGACTCTGGTTATTTAACAAGACGTCTTGTTGACGTTGCTCAAGATGTAATAATAAGAGAAGAAGACTGTCATACGGAAAAATTCATCAATTTAACAGCTATCACAGATGGTGAAGATGTTATTGTTCCATTAGAAGACAGATTACTGGGTAGAACAGTTGCACAAGATATCGTTGACAAAGACGGCAATGTATTAGTTACAAAAAACACAACAGTAGATAGGGATGACCTTGAAAAAATTAAAACCGTTGGGCTAAAAGAAGTAAAAGTTCGTTCTACTCTAACTTGCGAACTTGAATACGGAATTTGCCAAAAATGTTACGGTTGGTCAATGACAACTCAAAAACTGGTTGACATCGGTGAAGCAATCGGTATTATAGCCGCTCAATCAATTGGTGAACCAGGTACACAATTAACAATGAGAACGTTCCACACAGGTGGTGTATTTAAAGGTTCAGGTGTAACACGTCAAGCTAAAGCCACTATGGACGGTGTTGTTAACACAGAAGTTAGAACACGTGAACAAAGAACTCGTCACGGGGATATTGTACAAATCGCAATCAAAGAAGCTGATGTTGAAATCAAAGGCAAATCAGAAAGCGAAAAAGTGCACGTTCCAATTGGTGCAAAAGTTCTTGTTAAAAAAGGTGATTCAGTAAAAGCAGGCGACGCAATAGCAGAATTTGAACCCGCTTCAAAAGGTGACGGCTCTCGTTTAACCGAAAAAGCCTTAAAAGATATCACTTCAGATATTTCAGGTGAAGTTGTATTCCAAGACTTTGTAGCCGATGAAAGAAAAGACAGACAAGGCAACATCTCAAGAATTGCAAACAAACAAGGTATAGTTTGGGTTCTTGGCGGAGATGTTTACGCTCTTCCTGCAGGTTCAAAAGTTTTAGTTAAAGACGGACAAAAAATCAAAAAAGGCGAAAAATTAGCTGAAACTTTAATTATTTCTGAACACGGCGGCGAAGTAAGAGTTAGCGACAGTCTTGAAATCGAAGAAGTAAAATTTGAAGGCAAAAAAATCAAAAAAATTGTTTCAGGTAAAGAACTAACAATTGTTATTGCTTCAATCCAAGCCTCTAACGCCGTATTTGAACAAACTAAAAAAGAACAATTATGGACGGTTCCTGAAACAAATGAAAAATACATCGTTAAATCACCCGTTGATACAACTGTTGAAAACGGTATGATAATAGCAGAACTTATTGATGATACTTGCAAAGTAGAATCTTCAGGTGAAATCAGATACAACGGACTTGAAGTTGATGAAAATCAAGTTGTAATCAACCCCGGTCAATTAATCTTCATCCCTGAAGAAATTCATCAAATTTCAAAAGATTCATCCTTGAAACTTGTTGAATCAGGAACATACGTTGAAGCAGGCTGCGAAGTTGTTAAAGATATCTACACACACATTGCAGGTATCGTTGAAATTAAAGAATTTAACGACATTATCCACGAAATTGTTGTTCGCCCTGGTGAATTATATACATTGGACTCAATAAACGACTTAAAAGTCGGAGAAGGCGAAGTGGTTAAAGCCGGCACAGTTGTTGCAGGTAAAATCAAAGCAAAAGTTGATTCAATCGTAACAATTGTTGAAAATGAATCAGACATGCTTGAAATGGATGATTTAGACGAAGAATTAACTGATGATTCAATGGAAGAAGATAGCCTTGAAGGTAAATCAGTTCAAATTCTTATTCGTCCAATTCAAACATTTGATATAGAACAAAAAGATGTATCAATTAAATTCAACGCAACAGACGACGCAATTGAACTTGTACCAATTACACAAGTACAATTTAAAGACGGCGCAAGAGTTAGAAACCTTGACGGTGCAGTACTAACCAGAACTTCATTAGTTTTATCAATGTCTGGTTATATCTCACACCTAAAAGGTATGGTTGAATTAGACAACAAAGGCGATTTGAAAATTGTTGTATTAGAAACTCTAATTGTAAGACGTGAACAAGAAGATTCTTCTCGCGGTCTTTCTTCAACTCAAACAGAGTTATTGGTTGAAAACGGTCAAATAATTGAACCCAAAACCCCTGTTACAAAAACACAAGTTCTTGCAGTTAATGATTCTATTGCGTCAATTAATTCAAAAGATTCTGAATTAAGAAGATTGCTTCTTGTTTCAGATAACTACGAAGAACAAATCGCAACAACTTCTAAGCCGATTGTAAAAGAAGGCGAATATGTAACAATTGATCAAAAAATATCTGAAAATGAAACTACTCCATTCTCAGGTAAGGTTGTTAAAGCAGATTCCAAAGGAATTACCATAAGAGTTGGTCGTCCTCACTTAATCTCACCGGGGGCACTATTACAGGTAGATAATTCTGCTCTAATTCTAAGAGGCGATTTACTTGCAACATTAGTATTCGAAAGACAAAAAACAGGTGATATCGTTCAAGGTCTTCCTCGTGTTGAAGAACTTTTAGAAGCAAGAAAGCCGAAAGATTCAGCAATTGCAGCAGAAGAAGACGGTGTTGCGGTAATAGAATATGAAGATGACATCCCAAGGCTATTTATCGAAAACGAAAACGGCAGAACAGAAATCAAATATCCTATTGAAGCTACCGTAATAGTTAACGATAAACAACAAATCAAAAAAGGTGATGCTCTAACATCAGGACCTATGAACCCGCATGACGTTATCAGATTAAGAGGTGCAAATGCAGCTCAACAATACCTTGTAGATGAAGTACAAAGAGTATATCGTTCACAAGGCGTTGAAATTTCAGATAAGCACGTTGAAGTTATTGTTCGTCAAATGATTAAGAAAGTAAAAGTAATCGATTCAGGAACAACTAAGCTTCTTCCGGGCGAATTGGTTGAATTGAAAGTTATTGAAGCTCAAAATGCTGAAGCCAGAGCAAATAACGGTCAAGAAGCAACTTATGAAGCGTTATTGCTTGGTATCACAAAAGCTTCTTTGAACACTGAATCATTCATTTCAGCCGCTTCATTCCAAGAAACAACAAGAATTCTTACAGAAGCAGCCGTTGAAGGTAAAAAAGACATGCTAAGAGGTCTTAAAGAAAACGTTATCATTGGTAGATTAATTCCTGCCGGTACTGGATATTACCACCTAATCAACGCTTCTGAAGAAAAAGAAAAAGAAGCAATGAAAAGAGCAGCTCAAAAACATCAAGCAAGAAAGCCTTCTGCAATTTTAGAAGAAATTGAAGGTATGTTTGGTGTGGTTGATTCCGATATGCAATTTTAGTTTCAATTAATAACCACTAAAAGCCTCTTGAATAATTCAAGAGGCTTTTATTTATATTTAATATATAATTAAATTATGATAAAAACTTTTAAAGAAATAGATAAAACAAAACTTTCAACAACGGCATTTAGCGAATATATTAATTTTAAAGAAGAAAATCCGGATTGTATTATATTGTTTCAAATTGGAGATTTTTTTGAAACAATTTGCGAAGACGCTGTCTTGTTCGCTGAAATTACAGGAGTTACTCTTGGCAAAAGAAAAATCAAGGATTTAGGCGAAGTAATCCAAGCAGGAATCCCTAAGGCAAGTATAAATAACTACATTAAAAAACTTTTATCGAACAACATTAAAATTTGCCTATGTACTCAGCAAAAAAATGAAAATGGCGAAATATACAGAAAAATTGAGCGAAAATATACACAAGGCACAATAATTGAAAATGAATTTTTAGATAGCTATGAAAACAATTTTATTTTAACAATAATCAAAAACAATAATGATTTCGATATAGCATATGCCGATGTATCAACAGGACAATTCTATAAAACAACTGCAAATAAATCGGAAATATTTTTAGAAATAGAAAAAATTGAACCGAATGAAATCTTAATTCTGCAAAAAGAAAAAGAAATCTTTAAAGAACTTTTACAAAAATACAATTCTACAATTCTTGATGAAAATTTTGAAAGATATTCCGCTAAAGATATTATATTGGAATATTGCAAAAAAACTCAAAAAAATTACCTTGTTGAATTGGATGAAATAACAGAATATAAAATAAATAAATATCTTGTATTGGATAATATCACAAGAAGAAATTTAGAATTAAGAAGAACAAAATACAATCTAAAGAAAAAAGGCAGCTTGTTTTGGTTTTTAAACTACACCAAAACCCCCATGGGGACAAGGCTTTTAAAAAAATATCTTGATGAGCCCTTACTTGATACCAATTTAATTAAAGAACGTCAAAAAGCTATTGAGGAGCTAATTTTAAATAAAAATAACATATTAAAACTGGAAGAACTTTTAGATAACTTTTCAGATTTATCAAGAATTTGCGCCAAAATATCAAACTCAACAATTGCCCCAAAGGAACTTTTTCAAATCACAGATAGTATTAATCAGCTTAATGAAATAGATAAATTATGTAAAATATTTAATTCACCTTTGCTTAAAATCAACCCAAAAAAACTGCAAGAAGCATTAAAATTAATAAATAAAATTAGATCCGCTCTAAGTGAAAATTCTTCAAACGAAATAAAATCAGGGAATGTAATAAATCAAAATTACAATTCCAATTTAGATTTCTTGCGCGCAAAACTATCTAAAATAAATGAAGATATTGAAAACTATGAACATAAAGAAAAAAATAACCTAAAAATAGAAAAATTAAAAATTTCATATTCAAAAATTTTGGGTTACTACATAGAAATTCCAATCAGTTCACAAAAACTTCTTGATGATAAATACATAAAAAAACAAACTCTATCAAACTGCGTCAGATACACAACAAACGAATTAACAAATTTCGAACAAGAAAAAAACAATCTTTTATACAAAATTAACGAACTTGAATATGAACTTTTTTGCGAAATAAGAAAATATATCTCAAATTTTGTTGAAATCATAAGACAACTTGCTTTTGAAATCTCAAATATAGATGTTATTTTTTCATTAGCAAAATGTGCACTCAAAAACAACCTTAAAAAGCCTGTTTTTAATTCAGAAGGCATCTATACAAAAAACGCATTACACCCAAATTTAATTAATTCTGATTTTGAAATTACAAAAAACGACATCAATTTAACAAACGAAGAAATGATTATTCTGACAGGTGCAAATATGAGCGGAAAATCAACATATTTAAAACTAAGCGCAATTATTTGCCTATTGGCGCAAATCGGCTCATTTGTGCCATCCGAAGAAGCTAATTTAACAATAATTGATAAAATATTTTTCAGGCAAAATGCCTCAGATGACATTATTAATTCAAATTCAAGTTTTATGGTTGAAATGAACGATTTAAAATATATTATCGATAATGCAACTAAAAACTCTCTTATCTTATTGGATGAACCCGCAAAAAGCACAAATGCCAAAGAAGGCGGCGCAATTGCAAGGGCTTTTTGTGAATATGAAATCAAAAAAATAAAAGCAAAATCAATTGTTGCAACCCATAATCTTGAATTAACTAAGCTTGAAGATATATATCCCGATAATATAAAAAATTATGTAATTGGAAATATGGATATTGAAAATAATTCCATTGACAGAAAAATCAAAAGAGGCATCATAAAAACAAGTATGGCGCTAAATACGGCAATTTTAGCCGATTTACCAAAGGAAATCATCCAAAAAGCAAAAGAATTAATTAATTCTTAGCTTTTACTCTGCCATAGATATCTTTATATCTTACAATATCATCTTCTGAAAGTTTATCGCCTTTTTGAACTTCGATTATTTTTAATTCCGAATCATAAGGATTTGCAACAGAGTGTAGCGCCTTAACAGGAATACTTATTGATGAACCCGCTTTCAGCATAAACACTTTATTATCAAGAGTAACCCTTGCTGTGCCTTGTAAAATCATCCAATGCTCGGAGCGGTGATTGTGTGATTGAAGGCTTAATTGCCCTTTTTTAGTTACGCAAATCATTTTTGTTAAATAACCTTCACCTTGATTTAATATTGTATAATAACCCCAAGGACGATATACCGTAGTATGAACTTTATGGACATCATTATTTTCTTCTTTTAATTTATCAAAGATATATTTTACATCTTGAGTTTTATTTTTATCACAGACTAAAATTGCGTCAGAAGTTTCAACAACAATTAAATCTTTTAATCCGATACCCGCAATTAATCTGTTTGACGAGAAAAACATTGTATTATCGCAATCTTTTTCAATAATATCGCCTATTTTGACATTACCTTTCTCGTCTTTTTTACTTAAATTATAAAGAGCATCCCATGATCCAAAGTCATCCCATTTTGATTGCATTTCAACCATTGCAAGATTATCAGCTTTTTCTAATAGAGCATAATCAATTGAAATTGAAGGAAATTCATCAAAAGTCATATATGGAATATCATCATGGTTTTTAAAATCAAATTTTTGAACTATATCATAAATTTCATTTGCATATTTTTTAAGAGTTTCCATAAACACTTCGGCTCTAAAAATTAATATACCCGAATTCCAAAAATAACTTGGGTCATTAATAAATTCTTGAGCCGTTTTTAAATCAGGTTTTTCTTTAAAAGCGTCAACCTTAAAACCTTCATCAATTTTATCGCCTTTTTTAATATATCCAAAGCCGACAGCAGGATTGTTGGGCTTAACTCCCAATGTTACAATGTAATCTTTTTTTGCAAGCTCTCTAGCTTGTTCGATAGTTTGTCTAAATTTTTCATCATCCTTAATTAAATTATCAGACGGAGAAACAATAACTATATCATCGCCTTTATAATCAAGAATATACTTAATTGCAATAGCGATAGCAGGCGCAGTATTTTTAAAAACAGGTTCGCCAAGCACTCTGACATTTTTATTATAAGCGCCCAATTGAACTCTTACATCGTTAATATGTTTTGTACTTGTTATAGCAAAGATATTATCTATATCCATAATACCCATGAAACGTTCGTATGTTTTTTCAAGCAAACTTTTTTCAGAAATCAGCTTTAACAACTGTTTTGGATATAAATCACGTGACAAAGGCCACAATCTTGAACCTGAACTGCCCGCTAAGATAATTCCATGCATAAACTAGCTCCCTATAATTGTTGATATATAATTATACAACAATTTTTACCATGTTGGCAAACTAGTTTTTACTTGTTAAATATTCCTCTAAAGAATTTTGCCAATCCGGCAATTTATATGTACTATCTAAAACACAATACTTTGGACGCTTTGCGGGGCGAGGAAAGTCGCTTTTATCTATAACATTTACTTCAACATTTCTTTTCTTTATTTCAAATATTTTCTTTGTAAAATCTGCCCAAGAAGCACTTCCTGATGAACTTATATGATAAATCCCGTAAGGCTTATTTTCTTTAATTATTTCAACAATTTTTTTAGAAATTTCATCACAACTTGTAGGACAACCAACCTGATCATCCACAACAGAAATTTCTTTCCTGAAATTAGAAAATGTCAACATAGCGTCCACATATCCACCGGCACCATAAAGCCATGATGTTCTTAATATATAGAATTTTTTGGTAGCTTTCATGATTTCTCTTTCACCTGCAAGTTTAGATTTACCATAAACGTTAATCGGATTTGTTGCGTCTGTTGTTTTATATGGGGTTGTTGAAGTTCCGTCAAAAACATTATCGGTACTTACATAAAGAATAGGGATATTGTGTTTTTTTGCAATATTTGCAATATTTCTTGTTCCTAATTGATTAACATCATATGCCAATTGCGGATTATCTTCTGCTTGATCTATATTTGTATAACCGGCAAGATGAATAATGAAATCAAGCGAAATCTTGTTCATGATTTCGTTTACCATTTTTGTATTAGTAATATCAAAAATTTTAGAATTACAAGCCCAATATTGCCAGCCTTCCTTATCTAACATCGGGCATAATGACTTACCCAAAAGACCTGTTGAACCTGTAACTAATAATCTCATATCGTATCCTTTATAAATGAGAAAATAATACTTCTTAGGCTTTTTATATCATTTAATTATGATAAAATCAATATTATGAAGAAATTTGCTTATTTAATCTTAATATTTATTGTATTTTTTACATTTATTGCTTTAATCTTCAAAAAAGATTATGGCTACGACAAGCCCCCGGTTTTAAACGAAGAAGCATTAAAAACGCCATATAAAAAAGTTATGGGCTATAAAAATATCACAATAAACAATATTGATTATCTTCAAACCCTTCTACCTTTAGGCAAATTTGGCGGAAACTTTACAACAAGCATTTTAGGCGAACCAAAAACATTCAATCCCTACAATGCAAATGACGCAACAAGCGCTGAACTATCAGAAATGATGTATGACGGTTTAATTCAAACAAACCCTACCGATGGCAGCGTAATTCCAAAATTAGCAAAAAGCTTTGAAGTATTACCCGATAAAAAAACATATATTATACATCTTCGCCATGGCATAAAATGGTCAGACGGAGTTGAAATCACTTCAGATGATGTTTATTTTACATATAACACAATAATCTTTGGCGGCTATGGCGACGGCTCGGCTAAGGATGTTATGACAATTGACGGATTAATGCCAAAAATTGAAAAAATTGATAAATATACGGTTAAATTTACAACACCAAAACCTTTTGCGCCTTTCTTAAGAAATCTGTCAACTTCAATTGTTCCTAAGCATATATTTGAAAAAGCGACAAATAAAGGCAAGGAATACTTTTTAACATTCCAAGGAATTGACACAAAACCGCAAAATCTTGTTGTTTCAGGAGCATTCAAATTAAGTGAATATCTGCCTTCTCAAAGAGTAGTCTACAAAAAAAATCCAAACTATTATCTAATCAACACAAAAAATGAAAAACTTCCTTATATAGATAAGGTGGTAATGTTAATTGTAGGCGATATGAACAATCAAACCCTTAAATTTGAATCAGGCGCAATCGATATGCTGACAATTAGCGCCTCATTATTAGACAGATATAGGGAATTAAAAAAACATAATGATTTTGAACTTTATAATTTAGGACCCACAACCAATACCACTTTTATGGTATTTAATTTAAACAACAGAAAAAACAAAGACGGAAAATATTATGTAAACCCAATTAAACAAAAATGGTTTCAAGACAGAAACTTTAGAACTGCAATTGATTGGGCAATAGATAGAGATGATTTAATTTTAAATATTTTTTCAGGTCTGGCAAGCCCTCTTTATACAGCAGAACCCGTTAACAGTTTATTTTTAAATGAAAAAATAGCACAAGGACATGAAAAAAACCTTGACTATGCTAAAAGCTTACTTAAAAAAAGCGGATTTTATTATAAAAATAACGAACTTTACGACAAAGACAACAACAGAGTTGAATTTGAATTGTTAACAAACGCAGGAAACACTCAAAGAGAAGCCACAGGTGTTTCAATAAAGCAAGACCTTGAAAAATTAGGCATAAAAGTCAATTTTAAGGCAATTGAATTCAACAGCTTAATTAATAAAACTCTAAACTCACTTGATTATGATTGCATTATAATTGCCCTGACATCCAATGTTTTAGAACCCAATTCAGGTTACAACGTATGGACAAGTAACGGCGCTTTACATTTATTCAACAAAAGAACACAAAATGACCAAAAATCAAGCGACAAACCATATAAATTTGAACAAGAATTAGATGAAATATTTAGAGCCGGCGCGCTCGAACTTGATTTTAACAAAAGAAAAGAAATCTATAATAAGTATCAAGAACTTATTGCCTATGAAAACCCAATGGTATATCTGTATGCTCCTTTAAATATAAGTGCAATAAGGAACAAAATTAAAAACGCTTATCCGACAGAACTTGGCGGATTGATATACAACATTGCATCTATCTATATAGATGATTAAGAATTATTAAGGGCTAATTTTCAAATTTCATATTTTATGTATAATCTTTGTATGAAAAAAATAACATCGATATTATTACTATATTTTATTTTGTTTAGCTCAATTCCGGCATTTGCAACAAGTGAAGTTAACAACAAAAAACACACCCAAACAGCCGAAGTTGTCCAAAATGAAATAAGTTCAAAAATAGAAAAAGAAATAAAAGAATCTATAATCGAGGTCTACGGCAAAAAAGACGCCGATGAAATTTATGATAATGTAATCAAACTTGCCCAAAGAGCAATCAAAGCCCGTCCGCAAGCATTAATCGACCAAGATTTAAAAAGAAATTCCGACTGGTATAAAAATGAAATTATCTATATGTTTTATGTTGACCAGTTTGGAGTAGTTCAAAATGACAAAGAAAACACCTTTAAAGACACAAGCAAAATGTTTGATTATCTTGAAGACTTAGGTGTTACGACTCTTTATATGCTGCCTTTTGCGGATAGCCCAATGAAAGACATGGGTTTTGATGTTAAAAACCCAAAAGCTGTCAGAAGAGATTTGGGCGGAATGGCAGAATTTAAAGATTTTGTTAAAGAAGCTAAAAACAGAGGTTTTAAAATAAAAGCAGATTTGGTTTTAAACCATTTTTCTGATACCCATGAATGGTTCAAAAAGCTTCAAAGCGGAGATGAAACTTATCTTGATTATTTTATCTGGCGAGATACCATGCCTGAATATAAAAAATATCAAGATGAAAAACTGGGAACAGTAATTGAATATAAAGAAGATGACGGTCAAATTTCAAAAAGACGATTAATTTTCCCCGATAACACCGAAAACAACTGGAGAAAAGTAACCGTTAATAACAAAGACTATTATTTATATCATACTTTCTATCCTTTTCAATTGGATATAAATTGGCAAAACCCTAATGTTTTATATTATGTTTTAGATATTATTTCAAGCTGGGCAAACTTAGGAGTAGATATTTTCAGAATGGACGCAATCCCTTATCTTTCAAAAGAACCGGGGACAAATGCCGAAAATCTTCCAAAAACCCATGCAATAATTAAACTTTTAAGCAACTACATTCAATTAAGCGCTCCCTCAAGCGTTATTCAAGTTGAAGCCTGTCAAGTTCCAAAAGAAATATTGCCTTATTTTGGAAAAGAAAGAACAATTGAATTAAATATAAAGAATGAAAAAAAAGAAATAAAAAGAACATCAGAAGCACAAATTGCATATCATTTTCCCTACATGCCTGCAATTTGGGCAAGTTTAATCACAGAAGATAAAAAATATTTTACAGAAGCATATAAAAACACTCCTTCAATCCCTCAATCAGCTACTTGGGGTGTGTTTTTAAGAGTACATGATGAATTAACTCTTGAAATGGTAAGTCCTGAGGTGCGCGAAATTGTATTTGATGATTTAGTATCAAAAGGAGCAAGTTTCAGAAAAGGCTTTGGCGTTTCAGGAAGATTGGCAAACTTCTTAGATAAAGACCCCGACAGAATTCAAGAAGCATTTTCAATATTATTATCTTTACCCGGAATTCCGATAATATACTATGGTGATGAAGTAGGAGTTGCAAATAACTTCGAAAATGCTAAAAAAATAGCTCAAAAAAGAGCGCAAGGAGAAAAGGAAGGAAATAAAAAATCCTTACTATCAAGTTTTGACTCAAGAGATATTCATAGAGGAAATGTTGCACAAAAACTTTTCTATGGCTCAACCAAAGGATATTATGAATTTAATTCAAAAGTTTATAAAAAAGTTAAAAACTTAATCGCCCTAAGAAAAAGTTTGCCGGTAATTGTTAATGGTTCGTTTGATATTTTAAAAACAAAATCAAAAAGCAATTTTGCATATCTGAGAAAAAATAAAGATAACCAAATTTTAATAATCCACAACCTATCCAAAGAAAAAATTGTTGCCCAGCTTGATTTACCTGCAGATATTATTCTTAAAAACGGCGGAAAAATTAAAAGCCTTAAAAACTTAATCAATAATGACAATATTAAAGTAAATATTTCTTTGCAAAATAAAACAATGCACCTTAGAATGGCACCATATCAAACATTATGGCTTGAATTATAATAAGGATACAAAATATGTCTGATTTTTCCAGATTAGAATTAATGTTTGGCAAAGAAAGTGTCCAAAAGCTAAAAACAAAAAAAGTTATTGTTTTTGGCATTGGAGGTGTCGGAAGCTACACAATTGAAGCGCTTGCAAGAAGTGCTGTCGGCAAAATCGACTTAGTAGATAACGACATTATTTCAACATCAAATATAAATAGGCAATTAATAGCACTAAATTCAACTATCGGAAAAAATAAAACAGATATAGCAAAGCAAAGACTTTTAGATATCAATTCCGAGTTGGATATTGAAACATATAAGATGTTTTTTCTTCCCGAGAATAAAAATGAAATCGATTTTTCAAAATATGACTATATAATTGACGCGATTGACACAGTAACATCTAAAATAGCCCTTGTTGAATGTGCAAATAAATATAATATTCCTATAATTTCATCTATGGGAACAGGAAACAAAATTAACCCCACAATGCTTGAAGTATCAGACATATATAAAACATCCGTTTGTCCTCTTGCAAGAGTCATGAGGCAAGAACTCAAAAAAAGAAACATAAAAAACCTAAAAGTCGTCTATTCAAAAGAAACACCAATTAAAATCCAAAATACAAAAGAAAAAAATGTTCCCTCATCCAACTCTTTTGTTCCCAGCGTGTGCGGATTAATAATTGCAAGCGAAGTAATTAAAGATTTAATTAATTTATAAGTTGAGGTAAATATGGCAACAGAAAAAGAAAAAATGTTAAACGGTGAATTATATGATGCCGCTTTGGATGAAAATTTATTTAAAGATAGAATTAAATGTAAATCATTATGTCAAAAATACAACAATCTACAAGTTGAAAATTTAGACGAAAGAAAAAATATAATCAAACAAATTTTATTTAAAACAGGACAAAATTTTCATATTGAACAAACTTTTTATTGTGATTACGGCTACAATATTTCAATAGGGGAAAATTTTTATTCTAACCACAATCTTGTTATTTTAGATTGCGCCAAAGTTGAATTTGGAAACAATGTCTTTATTGGACCCAATTGCGGTTTTTATACAGCCGAACACCCTCTTGATGTTGAAAAAAGAATAAAAGGATTAGAATTTGCAAAACCGATTATAGTCGGGAATAATGTATGGTTTGGCGGAAATGTCGTAGTCTTAGCAGGTGTAACCATTGGAGATAATTCTGTTATAGGAGCAGGAAGCATTGTCACAAAAGATATCCCTGAAAACTCTTTGGCTGTTGGAAATCCTTGCAGGGTAATTAAAAAATTAAACAACAATTAAAATTCACCAATACATTTTGTTTTACAATAAATGCACTGATTTTCATCATTAAGATTAACTTCAGCTATATTAAAACCGTTTCTTTTTATAATCGGTTTTTTGCAATTTTTGCAATAAGTTGTTGAAGTTTTTTCATCAATAATATTTCCGCAATATACATAATTCAGACCCTCATCAAGAGCAATTTGCCTTGCTTTAAAAAGAGTATTTGCGCTTGTCTTTTCTTTATTAAATTTATAAGAAGGATGATAAGCACTAAAATGCAGTATTGTATCTTTTCCAAGATTTTCTACAATCCACCTGCACTCATCTTTAAGAATTTTCTTATCATCATTTTCACCTTCAATTAATAAAGTAGTGATTTCAAGATGAATGTTTGTTTTTTGCTTTATGTAACACAATGTATCTAAAACAGGTTTCAAACTTGCAAGGCAATTTTTTTGATAAAATTCTTCACTAAACCCTTTTAAGTCTACATTTATGGCGTCAATATATTTAAACAATTCCTCTCTTGGTTTTGGATTTATATATCCTGCTGTTACAAGAATTGTTCTAATATTTTCCCTATGAGCTAAAATTGCTACATCTTTTGCATATTCAAAAAACACCACAGGGTCATTATATGTAAAAGCAATGCTTTTACAATTATATTTTTTGGTAATATCAACAATTTCTTGCGGCGTATAAAAATATTCATCAGGTTTTATCGGACTGTCTTTTTTTGTTAGGTGCCAGTTTTGACAAAAAAAACAACCCATATTGCAGCCTAAAGTACCAAAAGATAAGACTTTTGAATTTGGATAAAAATGATACAAAGGCTTTTTTTCAACAGGGTCTATTGCAAGACCGGTTGTTTGTCCATATTTTGTAAAAATTATTTCACCATTAACATTTTTTCTTGTGCGGCAAAAACCCTCTTGGTTATTTTTCAATTTGCAAAATCTCGGACAAATTTCACATTGAATTATTTCATTATCTAATTTTTTTTGATATTTCATAAAATATATTATAATATTTTTTAAAGCTATTTAAAACACAGATTGGAATTAAAAATGTCAAATTCTAAAATGCCAAATGTTAATGGAATATTTTATCCAAAAACAACCGAAGAATTAAATATTATGTTTGATAATTTTAATCAACATATTACAAAACCAAAAACAAATTCAAGAGCGGTAATTGTACCCCACGCAGGCTATATATATTCCGGCAATTTAGCATATAACGGCATAAATTTTCTAAAACCCGACATTGAAAATATTTTTATAATTGCCCCTGCTCATAAATATTATCTTGAAGAATGTATAATATCCGATTACGATAATTTTATTCTACCTAACGGCGAAATTGAACAAAATAAAAAAATAACAAATGAATTAAATGAAAAATTTAATATTAAAATAAACAACAAAGCCTTTGAAAATGAACACGCAATTGAAGTGCAATTACCGATTTTAAACTACATCAAAAAAGAAAAATATAAAATAATACCAATTTTATCAGGCATAAACGACAAAGAAAAAGTAAAAGAAATAATAAGTTATTACTGGCAAGATAAGAAAAACGGCTTTATAATCTCATCAGATTTAAGCCATTTTCATAAAAGTGACGAAGCAAGAAAAATTGATTTTGATACTGCAAATTTAATTGAAAACCATAACACCGATAACTTTAACCCCCAAAGAGCGTGCGGAAGCGTGGGAATTTGCGCATTAGCGGACTTTGCAAAAGAAAATAACTTTTCTTTAATAAGAATAGATCTATATAATTCATCTGATATAACCCATGACAAAAACAGTGCTGTTGGTTATGGAGCTTGGTTTTTAGTTGAAAAAGAAAAAAATAAATATATAAAAGAAAATTATAGTGATTTTATTCTTGAAACTTGTAAAAAATCAATCGAACTAAAGGGAAAATATTACCCGAATGAAATTGATAATATTTTTAATCAATTAGGTGCTTGTTTTGTAACTTTACAAAAAGAAGGGTTTTTAAGAGGCTGCATAGGTTCAATTATAGCTTATGAACCTTTGATTAATAATCTTATAAAAAATGCTTATAACAGCGCCTACAAAGACCCTCGTTTTATACCCTTAGAAGAAAAAGAAATCAATGAAGTTAAAATTGAAATTTCATTACTATCTACTCCTAAAAAAATGAATTTTTTAAATGAAGATGACCTGCTTAATCAAATAACACCATTTACAGACGGCATAATCATTAAAGACAAAAATTATCAAGCAGTATATTTGCCCTCTGTTTGGGAGCAACTTCCCAACAAAAAACTATTTTTAAATTCCCTAAAGAAAAAAGCAGGATTAAATGAAAACCACTTTTCAAAGACTTTTGAAGCATATAAATTTTATGTTGAAAAAATTAAATAAAAACCTAAAACATTGTTGCTTTAATAATTTGATATGCTATACTTAATCTACTCAGAAAGGTTAGGTGATTTATGAGAGTTAACGCCATTATCGGTCAATCTTTTGGCAAAACTGACAAAAAACAAACAAAGCGCAATACTAATGAAAAATTTGCGTATCATACAAAATATAATGTAGTAAACAAACTTAAAATGTCAAAAGGTAGAGAAGCTGAAAACGGGAAATATGAAACAGCTTCAGGCTTGGCAAGATTAACATCCTCAATTTTATTTATGGTTGGTCTATGCAGATGCTATGATTCTGTTGCACATAAAACAATGAAAGGCAATAAAGCTACTCTTGGCATTTTAGCAGGTTCAATGTTAACCCAATTAGCCTCTTCAATGATTGAAACAAAAAATAAAAAAGAAGCAGACAAAACTGCCAACGAACGCGGCTTTAAAACCGAAGAAGAAATTAACAAAATAAAAAACAGAGAAGAGCTTGTTAGCACGATTGAAGAGCAATACAACGCTCACGTTAAATAAAACTGCTTACATTCTCCTTTTTGTATGTTTGTAGTAAATGTTAATTTTTATTAAACAAATTTTAAACCAAAGACAATAATTCTACACTCGTAGGTTTACTATAAACATAACGATACAAAAGGAGAATATGAAATGCCAATTGCGTCAGTTAGCTTCTCAGGAAAGAGGCAACAACCGTCGGCAAGCGAAAAAAGCGACATAGGTAAGGCTATTGCTTCTGTTTTTTTCCCCGGTTTAGGGCAATTTGCCGATAAAAGAAATAAAGACGGTCTTAAATTTTCAACAGGTTGTGCCGGTATAAGCTTAATAATAACAATGATGATTGCCTCATTAAAAGAAAACTTTGTTGATTTAATGACAAATCGTAGACTAACAAAAAACCCTAAAACAGCAATAGCAAAACTAATCTTGCTTGGCGCAACAAGTATAACAGGTGTAGCACTTTGGTTTTCTAATGTGAGTGATGCATATAAAGGTAAAAAATAAAAATAACAAATTGAACTTTTTTGCCATTTATTGATATAACGCTTAAGAAATGACTATTAAAATCAAACTGCCTAAACTAAGCAAGTCTGTTAAAAATTGAAGAAACTTGTTCTTCCATAGGAACTTGTGCATTTTGTATGCTCAAGTGTCTATTTATTGTTCCATTTACTTCATTAGAAACACAATCAATTGCACGTGTTAAATCTTCTTCATCAAACTGAGTCAAAAATGGTCTTTTAGGATTTATATCGCGAGGTTGTACACAACAATTTGCAATACTTTTGCCGTTTTTAGCTATTCCCAATTCAAGAGATATAGCCGCATCATCTTTTCTTTTTCCGTATCTGAAATTTATGTCATAATCATCAGAATTCGGAGTCTTTTTTACAAGAGTATCTTTAATACCATTTAAATTTGCAATAATTTTATCACGATCGCTAACGCTATAGAACTTAGCTATTGTTTTTGCAACATCCATTTTTCCTTCGGGGGTATTTCCGCCAATATAGACTCTTCCCTTAAAATTAAGATTTCCACCCAGCTTGTTAATCATAATAACCTTTCTTTTTAATTGCGCATTAATATAAAACCTGTAAAAAAGACAATTTGACAAACTAATTAGAAAAAATCACAAAACTATATTTTTTTAATAAACGGCAATTTGCTTTTAATGAATTTCAACACTACTCCTGAATATGTAGAAATAATCATTGTTAATACAAAATAAAGATAGGTATTTTGTATCGGATTATAAATCCAGTATATATTATGCAAATTTCTTTCTTCTATTGGTATATTATTTATTTTTAATATAATTGCCGTAATTATATACATTACAAAAAGATGATTTGCCATTATGTGATAAGTATTTTCACCTATTACTTTTACAAATTTTATATTTTTAAAATATTCATATGTAACATTTACAAAAAACAAAGAAAACCAAATCCCTGTAATAGAAGTTAAAACAGGCACAATAATCTGACTGTCAAACCTTGCCCAAACTAATACATAACTAAGCCCTATTCCATGTTGGGGCACAAAATCTCTGTTAAAATGCCACAATATTGCCTGAATAAATATTACCCAAGCCAAAATTTTTGGTGTAAATATATTATATTTACCTTGAATTCTCGTAGTATAAAAATGACCCAAATAAACAAAGAATAATGAAAATAAAGTTCTTACAACTATAAGAAATAAAGGAGTCAATTCAAACATTTTTGATAACGGAATTGCACTAAAACCCATTATGGCATATATTATAAATTTTATTTTTTCATTTGAATTTCTCAACATTCGCTGAAAATATAAAAAAGCAATCATCGTAAAAAACAGTTGAACCACAAACCACATAGGACATGAAAGGTCAAACTGGTGACCGTTTAAAAACGGAGTTATAAAGAAATTTTTTAAGCTTAATTCCATTCCCCAAAATTTTCCCGTAAGTTTATCAAGAAAAATTGTAACAAGGCAATAAAAAGCAGAATAAATAAAATATAATACTAATAAACTCTTTATTCTTCTTTTAATATAATCAAATACATTATCTAAGTATTTATCTTTAAATAACATTCCTGATATAAAGAAAAACAATGACAATTGAAAAGAATAAGGGGGGAACATATCAAAAAAGCGAAATTCTAAATGACCCGATACAACTAAAATTATTGCCAGAGCTTTTAATATATTTATTTTATCTGAAAAAACTTTATCCATTTTAACCTCAAAAAAAGTTTACCATAAAATATAGGGGCAATAAACATTTTAAAATAAGGTAAAAAATTATCAAAATATTAATTTAACAATCTTGTAAACCTGTGTTAACAAATACACCATAATTAGGCAATTTTTATCTCAATAAAAACCTTATATTATTATAGAGAGTTAAGATACAAGAGTTTTTGAGATGAGTATTGAAAATATTAATTTAAATTCGCGTGAATATCCGAAGCATTTATCTAGTCAAAATAGAGTTAATAATTCTAACAATGAAACACTTTTAACTTTTAATTCCGATATAAGCTTACAAATCCTTTAAAAGCTGATACTGTTTCATTCACTTCAAATGCCAAACTAAACAATGACACTTTAGCCCAGCTAAAAGCAGAACTAAAGAAAACCAAAGAAGAACAAGGTTTAATCGGCAAAGCTTGGGATAAAGTTAAAAACCTTCTTGGAATGAAGGCAGGCTCATCTAATGTTGAAAAGGCTATTCAACAACTAGAAAAAGGCAAAATAACAGAAGAAGAAGCACAAGAAGCCTTAACAAAATATCAAGACGGACAAAAAATGTGCGTTGATGTTGTTGCCGATATGGCTTCAGGCATAATGGCAGTTGGTGCATTCGCTATGGCAGTTCCGACAGGAGGTGCGTCATTAGCTATTGGTCTTGGTATGGCAACTGCTATGGGTGCAGGAGTTAAAGTTGGCATTAAAGCAAGCGATGCACTTTTAAATAACAGAGAATATACCGGCAAAGATTTATTATATGATACAGCTACAGGCGCAATTAACGGGCTACTATCCCCTGTTACCAATGGTATTGGTGCGTCTGTTACAAAAACTGTCGGCACAAAACTTGGCTTAACCGTTGTAAAAGAAACTGGCGAAGAAATAGTTGAACAAACCGTTAAGCAAGGACTAAAAACTGGGATAAAATCTATAGTTACTCAACAAAGTGTTGATGTAGTTGGCGGAACAATAGCTAAACGGGCATTAGCACTTGGCGCAGGCATGGCAGTTGATGGCGCTATAAGCGGCGCAGGAGATAATATGATTCGCGCCACACTTAACGGTGAAGATATGGAAGGAATTGCCAAAGCCGGATTAGAAGGAGCTGTTGGCGGCGCAATTATGTCACCTATTATTGGCGGCGGCTTTAGAATTGCAAGCAAAGCAGGCAAGGCAATAAATAACAATATAACAACAAGAAAAATTCTTCCCAATGGTATGGAAACAACATTTAAACAAGGTCAAGCCGGAGATTGTGCTGTATTATCAACTGTTGACGGCTTAATGAACAACCCTCAAACACAAAATAAAATCAAAAAAGCAATAACAAAATCCATAGGCTGCGATTACAATGTTAAAATCGGAAATCAAACAGTAAGAATTGCAAAAAAGCCAATTGAGCGATGAAATTTTATCTGATACAACAGGCATGTTAGATATGGCACACAAAAAAGAATGGAGCCTGAATATACAAAAGATGCAATCAAAATTAAAAATTTTGACGATATTCAAAACAAACAAGATAGAAAATATCTTGTTAAGAAATTAAATGAACAATTTAGCGAGTATATAGATGTTATAAATATTGAAAATATAGAAGGATACAACTTTAAAGAAAACTCAGAGCCCAGTCAAAGGATAGCACAAGATAAGGATTTTCAAAATATAATCAAAAATAATAAAGAAAAAATTTTAAAAGGCGAAGAAATTAGTGGCAATTTTCCTCGTCATAAAAAATCAAATGAAAACAATTGGCACTTTGCGCTTGGTCATTTTGATATTAGAAATACTGAAATTGATAAAAAAGGCAACCTGCATATAAAAGTATATGATACTTACGATTTTAATAAAGAAAATAGAACAGTTGCAAATCAAGCTGGATACAAACAAATGCACAAGGGCAATCTAAAACCATTCTTCACAATTCATGATATATTGATACCAAAATCTGAACTTGATAAAATATGGAATGAGGAATAAAAATGCAAGCCAAATCTAAAGCGATAATTGAATATGTTTTAAGGGTTGGGTTATTTTTGATATTGAATAGGCAATGTATATACATGCTTTTATTTACATTTATAGCAAAATTATTACCTCAAAATGACACATTACAAAACGATTGGGCATTTTTCGGATTAATATTTGTATTTCTAACGATTATATGCTCTTATTTAATTGCAAAAATATCAGGCATATTTAAAAAACTTGATAAATTAAAATTTATTTTTGCGCTAATAATTATATGTTTATTGAATTATATTTTAAATATATCTTTAAACTTTTCAATTCAAATTGCTCCTTTAAAAATCTCTTATAATTCTGATGGAGGCTTTTGGTATTTTTACCCATTTCTCTTTGTTTATTATCGCATATTAAATTGGCTGGGTAAAAAATTTCCTAATACTTTAGGTAAAATTGGCTATTATTGCTCAATTGAATTTTATAGGGGTTTATTTGAAAAGATATTGTCTGAAATTAAGAAAAAGTACTAAAAGCCCTTTTTAAGTAAATCTTTCCAATAAAAAACTCCCCAGGTTGTGCGACATTGGAACTTTTTTTAAATGAATTATATAAAAAAATTGTTGATATTAAAAATTTAAAAATGCTTAATTTAATTAAAATTCTAAAAATATCTTGAAAAATGAATTAAAATATTATAAAATGAATTTATAGGTTTAATATAAATTAAATATTAATATAGTAGAGAGTCAATGAAATCTAAAATAGATTTTAATGGCTCTTT
>CASDOW010000016.1 GCA_949282195.1 uncultured bacterium
CGCTACAAAATTCGGCTCAAGTTGTTCTGAATGTAATTTAGCTCAATGTACAAAATGCGCTGAGGGGTATCATATGGGTTCAAGCCAAAGTGCAAACCCGGCATGCGAAAGTGATTTTACTTGTTCTGGTGAAGATTTTATGCAGATTGGGAATCTTTGTATAACAAGAAAAAACATGGGTGATAGCGTAAATCTTCCGATTGCTTCTGGAGTAAATATTAAACAAATCAACCAAAGTTGTTCCCCTAGCGCAAGCAATTACTGTTGCTGGCAGGGTAATACCAGTGCTTCAAACTGCGATAACTCAAATGGCGGAGGGTATTCTGGCTGTAATAGAACAGTCTGTGATTGGTGGGCAGCTGATTATATTTGTAAAAATTTCCATGCAGGTAATTACACTTGGAGATTAGCAACAACGTCCGAAATGTCAGGCTGGGCTAATAACACTACTATTCAGGTTACTCGTCAGCTCGTTGTGACAGTTTGGGTAGGTGCCCAGGGTCGACCTATGGCAGTTGCTACCCGTACACTGTGTGGAGTGGTACTGTTAACGGTTCGTCCTACGCTTACCATTACAACTTGTATAGTGGTAGTTGGGGTCAGAATAACTATTACCGCACGGGCGCTTATTCGGTGCGCTGTGTCACAGAATTATAAAGGCGTGAGCCGTGTGTGAAACCGTACGACTCCGCCGTAGGATAATCGAGGCTGTGAGGCGACTAAGCCGAACCCTTTAACCCTGATAAAGATAATTTGTACATTGAAAATTGAAAATAATAAATTTTGTCATGCTGAACTTGTTTCAGCATCTTTTAAGCATGCAGTGTTTACTTTTAATCCTAAAAATAGCGGGCTAATTATTTTATACATGGTTATTTAGACCCTGAAACGAGTTCAGGGTGACAAAGGGGGAGTCATTCCAAAGCGTCATGCTGAACTTGTTTCAGCATCTTTTAAGCGTGCAGTGTTTACTTTTAACCCTAAAAATAGCGGGCTTGATTATTTTACACATGGTTATTTAGACCCTGAAACGAGTTCAGGGTGACAGGGTCAGTTCAGGGTGACAGGGAAAGAGTCATTCCAAAGCGTCATGCTGAACTTGTTTCAGCATCTTTTAAGCATGCAGTGTTTACTTTTAACCCTAAAAATAGCGGGCTTGATTATTTTATACATGGTTATTTAGACCCTGAAACGAGTTCAGGGTGACAGGGTCAGTTCAGGGTGACAAAGGGGGAGTCATTCCAAAGCGTCATGCTGAACTTGTTTCAGCATCTTATTAACTGTAAGATTTACTTTTAATCTTATAAACAAAGGGGTTAATTATTGAATACATGGTTATTTAGACCCTGAAACGAGTTCAGGGTGACAGGGGGGGGAGTAATTGCGCGCACCCCAAGGGTGTTTCCAATCCCTAAAGCTCTTCAAACTTCAAAAGGTTTTGTTATTTTTTGTGTTTTGATATCTTATGGGAGCAATTGCTCTTGTGTTTTGATATCTTATGGGAGCAATTGCTCCCATTTTTTTACACATTTTCAAAAATAAAAGCCTATGCTATATTAAAACCATGGATAAATTCAAAACAAACCTAAAAGGTGATTTTTTTGGAGCAATAACAGCTTCTATTATAGCTTTTCCACAAGCACTGGCTTTTGGAGTTGCTTCAGGGCTTGGCGCTTCGGCGGGACTTTGGGGAGCAATAATACTATCTTTGTTTACAGGCATATTTGGCGGAAATATACCAATTGTATCAGGTCCCACAGGTCCAAGTTCAATCATTATTGCAACAATAATTTTATCAATGAATAACGATATAAAATCAACCATATTTGTTTTATTTTTTGCAGCAATTTTACAAATTATAATCTCATTAACATCAATACCTAAATTCATTAAATATGTTCCATATCCTGTTATATCAGGGTTTTTAACAGGTATTGGGCTTATAATAATTATTCTTCAAATATCACCCTTATTAGGAGGAAAAATCTATGCTTCAACAATTGAAGCAATAAAAAACTATCCTCAAATCTTTTCAAATATCGATATAAATTCAACAATATTAGGGATATCAACCTTAATTATCTTATTTTTTATGCCCAAAATTATAACAAGATTTCTGCCCTCGCAATTAATTGCCCTTGTTTTGATGACTCTTATTTCATCAATATTGAACTTAAATATCGAAAAAATATCTTCTGTTTCATTTAGCTTACCTATGTTACAAATGCCAAACATTTCTTTTAATCTTATGTCAACAACGCTGACACTAGCATTAACATTGGCTTTTATATCTTCAAGCGAAAGCCTTTTAACAGGAATTATAGTGGATTCATTGACCAAAACAAAACACAATTCAAAAAATCTTGTCTTAATGCAAGGTTTAGGAAATATTTTTTGTGCTTTAACTGGTTCAATGAACGGTGCAGCGGCAACAATGAGAAGTGTAGCAGCAATTAAAAACGGATCAACAACAAAATTAACACAAATTTTTAGTGCAATAATTTTAATTTTCGTTTTATTAAAGTTTAATGATTTCATATCACAAATTCCAATTTGCGTTTTAGCTGCAATATTAATTAAAATCGGATATGATATTTTAGATTTAAAGGTTTTAAAAATCCTGAAACACGCCCCAAAAGACGACTTATTTGTATTATTAACCGTATTATTTTTAACAGTATTTTATAATCTTGTTTCAGCATTAGGAATAGGGGTTGTCTTGGCTTCTCTTTTATACGCTAAAAGACTTGCAGATAATACTAACATCAAAAATAAAAATAAATTTCATAACTATACAAATGACGAAATTAAAACAGAAAAAGACAGCCGCTATAAAATCAGAATACTGCATATTGACGGGCAATTCTTTTTTGGCTCAATAAGCCAAATTGTTTCACATTTTGACGAATTATTGGAAACAAAATTTGTCATTTTAACATATTCATCAAATTCTTTGCTCGATATGTCCGCTATTTTTGCGCTTGAAGATATAATTATCAGATTAAAAGCGCAAAAAATTAAGCTATACTTGGTATTAGAAAATGATGAAGTTTATAATCAAATAAAATCAATGGATGAAGTTGTTAATTATATTGATAAAGAGTCAATATTTAATAATGAAAATGAAGCTATTAAACTGGCAAAAAATAATTTAAAATAAAAAAGAAGGGGGAAATTAACCCCCTATAATATCAAAACGTAAAAAATAACATTAAATCAGTATTCAAGCGCTGTTACACAGCGAACGGAAACGGCATAATTTTTGTTCCAAGCACTACCATTTTTCCAAGTATTATTATTTAAGTATGCGTAATATGCGTTTGTTGACGTAGATTGCTGGGCCCATATATAGGCAGGATAACAATAATTATCATCATACGCACCTTTACAATTGTTTTTATGCCTACACTGCGTAGCGACAGTGCTTTCTGTGTATCTATCACAAATTTGCGGTCCTGAAGCACCTAATGCTGCTGTATAATTATACCAATTTTGCATTTCAGAATTATTAGGCAATCTCCAGGTTTTTCCTCCTGCAGTATACCTTGCACATATCTCATTAGCTGCATACCAATTGCACACTGTTCTTTTGCATCCCGAGTATCCACCGTTATTTGATGAATTTTTATCTTGACAATCATCTGAAGTTTTTCCTTGCCAGCAGCATTTTTCAGAAGTACAATTAGAACCTGTTGAAACATTTACAACTGTAACACTAGGTGGAATAGGTAAACCACCATCCCCCATGTTATATCTTGTTACATATAAATTATCCACAGGGACAGCATCTTCAATAACCTTATAACATTTATTATTATACGGGTGAAGCTCATAACCAATATCACAAGCAGCACATTTTGATGAATCACAAGCAGTGCAATGAGAAAATTTAGATGAACAATTAGCACAGCTTGACCCATTTTTATATTGACCTCTCGGACAATCAGACACTGTTGCAACGCATCTTACTGAACCGCTATATCCTCCATTTATCGTACCATTGCTCCAAGAAGTACCATTTAAATAATGAGCAAACACAGAAAAAGAGCTTCCGCTTATTGACATTTCATTTGTCCATACGTAATTTGCGTAACAATATTTTTGATAAGCACCATAGCAGTTTGAACTTTGTCGACATCTTGCGTAGTCATTGTTTTGAAAAAAAGCATTACTGCATAATTGAAGTCCTTCTGCTCCGACACCTAAAGTGCGGGCGTTCCAACCGGAAGCTTCTGCTTTTGTGGGTAATCTCCAGCTTTCACCATTTAAATCAAAACGAGCACAAATTTCTCTTGCGGCTGCCCAATTGCATATTATCCTGTTACATCCTGAATAACCCCCATTATTACTATCACAATATGAAGCACTAGCGGTAGTTCCTCTCCAACAGCATTTACCTGATTCACAAGAGTCCGCTGAGCTTCCTGCAGTAAGCATAGTAACTGTAGAGGGAATTGGAAGACTTGGTCTATCACCCATATTAAATTTAGTTACATAAAGATTATCAATTAAAAGCACATCATCCATACTTTCAACGCATTTTCCCTCAGCTAAACTCGTACCGTCATTACATTTCGTACAACCGTTTGTATCACATTCAGCACAATCTTTCCATTTCTCTGAGCATTCTTTTGCAACTCCGTCTTCACAATAAAATTCTTTTGAACACGGTGCGCAAACATGGTTTTTATTGCCTAATATGTCTTCTTCAATTGTTGGTGCAGTAGCACCTGAGCATTTAGTTTGAACACCGTTATTACATATATACCCTGTTGGACAAGGTTCACAAGAAGTTTTATCAGTACTTGGCCAATAACCTGCTTCACAATACTTACATTCTTTTCCGTTATCAGAATATTTTCCGTTAGGACATTCAATACATGTACTATCAACTAACCTATAACCATTCTTACATTGTATACAAGCTGTATTAGTAAATTTAATACAATTAGGATATTCACTTTCAGGACAATCCTTACAAGAACAATTTGTTGAATCCTGACATTGACCCTCTGGGCAAGTCTTTGTGCAACTTAAACATTCGCTTGATGTACATAATAAACAATCAGATGAATATCTTGAACTGCAATCAGAACTGATTGAAGGAATATCACCACCTCCGCCTCCACCACTAAATCCTATGTTTGTTGCAAACTTTTTAGTAATCAACGGCGTAAAAGCAGCCGTAATACAACTAATTACAATTAAACTTATCAAAAGTTCGACTAAAGAAAAACCCTTTTTCAAGCTTCCTCCTAAACTCGCACAGCAAAACAACACTAAATACGTGCTATTGCACTAGTGTCATGCTCTTTGTATAATAAAGACAATATCTCGTTATTTTGTCTTTATATTTAAATAAAGCCAAAACAACAATCTTCAAATTAATACAAAATTTATGATTATTTTTTGTGTATCTAACATAAATATACTATCTAGTTTAATGAAAGTCAATAGATTTTTCTATTTACAATAGAAAAATAACAGAACGGTAAATCAATGAAGTTAAAATACAAAAAATGCCTTGAAATTTTAGAAAAAAACACAAACACAAAACCAACTCATACACAAATTTCCAAGATTATTAATGTATCAGCAAATGCTCTTTCAAACCGTCTTTCAAACAACGGTTACTTGAACGATGAAGAAGTTGACAAAATTCAAAATTACTACAAAATTGATTTATTAAAAAGTAATGAATCAATAAATGTTACATATTATTCAAATTACAATGAATTAAACAATTTGATTTCTAAACATACAATCGATATACCTCTTAATTGTTTTGACAATTTCTCAAAATACAAAAAATACTTCGCAATTAATGCAACAGGCGATACAATGAGCCCATTTATCAAAGATAACGATAAATTAATAATTGAATACTACACAGGGGAACAAATAAGAGATAACAGGATTTACATTTTTAAATATAATGATGAGTTTTTTATTAAAAGATTAATTAAAAACATTGATCAGATAGTTATTAAATCAGACAACGACATATATCCGATAAGATTTATTGATACAAATAGCACCCAAAACTTAAGCATAATCGGTCAAATTGTCGGCTTAATTCGAAATGCCGATTAAAATTTACTTGACTTAGAATTACTATCAAGATGTAAAATATAATTGCAGATAAAAGGAGAAAATTATGAAACGCAGAGATTTTATAATAAATTCAACTCTGGCAATTGGAGCAGCTGCTTTGTTTTCAGGCTGCAATAAAAAAGAAAGTAATAAAATTCAAAAACAAGTTATAAGAAGAAAATTTCATAACACAACTATGCCCCTAATAGCGCTCGGCTGCATGAGATTACCCATGCAAAACAATAAAATCGACATGGTTGAACTGGATAAAATGGTAGCTTACGCGATGGAGCATGGCGCAAATTACTTTGATACCGCCTATATGTATGTTGAAGGAAAATCCGAAAATGCAATCGGTGAAATTCTAAAAAAATACCCGAGAGAAAGCTTTATTTTAGCGGACAAAAACCCTGCGTATTTGGTTAATTCTCCCAAAGACGTACACAAACTTTTTAATGAGCAACTGAAAAAATGCCAAGTGGATATATAAAGGCAATAAACAAAAAAATGCAGGCTTTATGTTTGCATACAATTATAATGCGCTTGATGAATCACAAAGGGCAGATAAATGCATAAATTGCAACCTTTGTTCCAAAAATTGTCCTCAAGGGCTTGATATTCCAAAATTATTAAAAACAGTCGAAACAACAGTTAAAAAAGTAGAAAAAGAAGCCGGATAAATGAAAAGCATATATAAAATAAGATTAAGTATAGCAATAATAATTTTTATTTTGTCAATTTTGGGTTTATTAGGCTTATTTTACCCGATTAAAATTTTTGATATACAATTTATGCCTTTATTCCAAAGAGTAATTTCCGATTTTTCAATTTTGGCAATCAGCTTATTATTAGGGCTAATATTACTGACTCTTTTATTTGGCAGATTATATTGTTCATTATTGTGTCCTTTTGGAATTATGCAAGAAATAATCTGTTTAATTTTCAAAAGAAAAAATAAACCTCAAAAAAGCTATCCGATAAAATATTTCATTTTTGTCGTTACTTTTGGAGCTTTAATCGGTGGCAGCGCTCTTTTAATTCGCTATATTGAGCCATACAGTTATTTTGGCTCATTAATTACATTAAACAAGGTTGGAATAATAGCTTCAATTTTGGTTATAATATTAACCTTGTATAAAGCCAGATTTTTCTGCATTAATATTTGCCCAATTGGAGCAATATTAGGGCTAATAAGCAAAATTTCACTATGCAAAATATCGATAGATAAATCATTGTGCATAAACTGCTCAAAATGTGTTTCAATTTGCCCTTCAAGATGCGTTGATTTTAAAGAAGGAAAAATTAATAATGAAACTTGCATTAAATGCCTAAAATGCATAGAAAGCTGCCCTAAAAATGCAATAAACTACAGTATTGAAAAAGATTTGCTAAAGAATTTTGCAAGCAAAACAATATCAAACATAAAATTAAAGAATATAACCCCCTTGAAGATTTGAAATTATCTACCAACCCCAAAGACAGGTGCTATCTATGCAAAAAAAAATAATGTTTTCAAAAATAAAAGAATTTGCAGACACAAACAAATATGAATATATAATAGACGGCACAAATTTTGACGATATAAACACATTTCGTCCAGGATTAAGAGCAAATGAAGAACTAAAAATAATATCTCCTTTTAAAGAATTTAAAATTACAAAAAATGAAATAAGAAAATATCTCGAAAATATTGATTTAATACTCTCTAAAAAACCTTCAAGTCCTTGTCTTGCAACAAGATTTCCTTATAATACAAAATTGGAAGAAAAATCTTTAAAAACAATTGAAAAACTGGAAAAATATTTATACCTAAAAGGCTTTAAGAATAACAGAATAAGACTGCACAATGATATAGCAAGAATAGAAATCCCTAAAAAAGATTTTAATAAATTTATTAAACTAAACTCTATAATCACAAAAAGATTTAAACAAAAAAATATCAAATATATAACACTTGATATAGAAGGATTAAGAACAGGCTCAATGGATTAAATAGCAAAAAAATTATTTTTCGCGTATTATATAAATGCAGAAAAAGAAAGAATTAAAATATGAAAATAGCATCCATTTATAACGCCAAATACAATTTAAAACCAAACAAAGACAGATCCATTAAAAATCAGATTTATCAACTAAAAGAATTAAAACGCGATACTATTTCTTTCGGTAATACATCAGCAAAAATTGATATTAAAAGCGCACAAGACATTTTTAACACATTCGGAATTGATACGAAAATCAGAAAAGACGGAAAATTAATCATATCTCACTATACACAACCCAAAAACTCCAATTTTAATGAGCTTGGAATAGACGAAGATGAACTTTTAAAAAATGTAGCAGAAATTGAAGGCGATGCTGATTTTCTAGGTTCAAACGCAACAACCCTCGGCTCAATTGAAAGTATCGAAGGAGATTTAGATATCATTAATTCATCAATTGAAAATTTAGGTGAATTAAAATACATTGGAGGTGACGCTTGGTTTACGGGTTGTAAAATTCAATCTTTAGGAAAATTAGAAGTTGTAAACGGCAATCTTTATATGCAAGAATCAAAAACAAAAGACCTTGGAGCTTTAAAACAAGTTAGAAAAAATGCATATTTGCCAAATTCAAAAATAAAAACTCTTGGAAACTTGGAAAATGTAGGCGGTAACTTAGATTTACAAAATTCAGAAGTAGAAGATAGCGGGAAGTTGAATTATGTTGAAGGTTATATTAATCTTTCCAATTCACAAATTAAGCAATTAAAAGTGCTGGAATGTGTTGGCGGAACATTAATTTTATCGAATACGCAATTTTTAGAAAGCCTTGGGCTATTGAAAAATATTGCAGGCGATTTAAACCTAAAAAATTCAGGCCTAAAATCCCTCGGAATTTTAGAAAGAGTTGGCGGAAATCTTGACTTAAGAAATTCAGCAATAGAAGATACAGGTAAAGTAAGATATATCGGAAAAAACGCATTTTTCTCAAATTCAAAAGCAACATCTCTGGGCGATATTGAAGGCATAGGAGGGGATTTATATTTACACGACTCCTTGGTTTATGATGTTGCAAGTTTAAAATTTGTCGGTAAAAAAATTATAGAAGTTATATAACATAAATAAAAAAGACCCTTTGAGGGTCTTTTTTATGACAAATATTCGATTGAATTAATTTTTTCAGCTCTGTCAATCAAATTTACAAACCTTCTTTGAGGTATAGCCCAATTACCCTCTTTTGTTTCAGAAAAACTTGATTTTTTCATATAAGGAGCATTATCAGCCCTAAAGGAAGTTAAGATAAAAGCGTCATCTGAATTATATGCTTCAGATGCAATTTCAGACAACAACGGCAATTCGGCATCTATAAAATCAGGATTTGACTCAACTTGATCAATTACAGTATTAAAACCGTCATATTTTGAACCATTCATTGAATAATGTCTTGAAACTTTTGCAAAAGAAGCAAATTCATCACTATCATCAACTTTAAGAGCATAATATTTTGAAAAATCGTGCCCGCAAGAAGCAAAATCAGCAGCATAATATACAGGCAAATTTGAATTTAAAATTTCACCGACATCATTGGGATTATTTTTGTCATATTGATACAATGTTGCAGATTGTGCTTCTTTTGTATCAGCTTTTTTGATTTTACAACTTAAAATTGCTTTTTTCCCAAAACAAAAGTTATTGTTAATTGAACCTATTTTCATATTTTTACCTATTAAATCTACAAATCTATAAAAAACGTAAATAATTTTTTTTGTCAGTGACAAAAAAATATTTTTAGAAGATTTGTATATACAAATTTTATAAACGAGGTAATAATGAAAATAAGTTTAAATTTATTCAATACTCAGTCAACAAAGCCTAAAACAGCTTTCAAAAGACCCATGCAAAAAAACATACCTTTAAATTTTGATACGGTATCTTTTAAGGCAAAAAATAAATCTTTAAAACCTGAACAAATCTTTAATAAATATGGCATAACGACAAGGCAAACAGAACAAGGGAAACTTATAATATCCCATTTTTGTCAACCGGAAAAAACAACTTTTTCTGAATTAGGCATAGATGAAAATGAACTATTGAAAGATGTTGTTGAAATTGAAGGCAATGCGGATTTTAACAAAAGCGCAGCAAAAACACTGGCCAACATTGAAATCATTGGCGGAAGATTAAATCTTAACGGCTCACAAATCAAAAGTCTAGGCGAATTAAGGCAAGTCAAAAAAGATGTGTGGCTAAATAATTCAAAAGTAAGGTCACTAAATAAACTTCTGACAATAGGCGGGGATTTAGACGCAATCAATTCTAATTTAGAAGATACAGGAGAATTGATATACATAGGTCAAGACGCATGGTTCAACAATTCAAAGGTTAAATCATTGGGTAAAATTGAAACTATCAAAGGAAAACTACATTTAGTTAACTCCCCAACAGAAAGTACGGGCAATTTAAAATCAGTCGGAAAAGATGCATATTTTACAAAGTCAAAAATACAGTCATTGGGTAAAATTGAATATGTAGGCGGCGATTTACATTTATCAAACTCAAATGTAGAAGACACAGGAAGTTTGAAAAAAGTAGGCAAAAATGTATATTTAGCTAACTCACCACTAAAATCATTAAATGAAATAGAGAGAATAGACGGCAGTCTTTTTGCAAACAACTCAAACCTTCAAGACTTAGGCAACTTAGAAAGAGTGGGCAAAAACCTAATATTAACAGATTCAAAAGTTGCATCTTTTGGCAAAATAGCAGTAGTTGGCGGAAATATATATTTTGATAAATCAATAACAACTGAATTAAATTATCCTCAATATGTTGCAGGAAAAATATTAAGTTTGTAAATATTAAAAGCAAAAAGTATTTTTTTAATGTTTTGTATAAAAGAAATTTTAGTTTAACCAATAAAAATACAATGAGAAAGGACAACAATGAGAATAGGACTAAATCCAAACAGAGCAAAGACTACACAATACAATAAGATAACCAATAAGGTAAATTCTCAATATAAGACAAGCCCTATAAAAAACGACACTATCGCATTTGGCTCTAATAATAATAGCAAATACAGCATATCAGAAACAGAAGCCATTTTTAATAAATATGGTATTAGAACAAAAAGACGTAATGACGGTAAACTTATCATTTCACATTTTTGCCAGCCAAGCAGCAGAATGATTCACCTGCGCAACTTTTTTAGCAATAAACCTCCCTTAAAAGATAGAACCTATGCTCAATTAGGTTTCGATGAAAATGAGCTGTTGAAAAATGTAGCTGAAATTGAAGGCGATGCAGATTTTAGATCATCAGAAGCAACCACACTTGGGAGCATCGAAACAGTAGGCGGAACATTAAGTCTTTTTAGTTCCAAGATAGCCGATTTAGGCAATTTAAAAACTGTTAAAAAAGATTTAAACCTGTTTTTTGTAAATCTGAATTCATTAGGAAATCTTGAATCAGTAGAAGGTAGTATTGAAGCACGCTTTGCTGAAATTGGAGATATGGGTAATTTAACTTTTGTTGGCGGAAATTTCGGACTAACAGAAACAGAAATAAGATCACTTGGAAGATTGCAAAGAATTGAAGGAATGTTAGACTTAGCAAATTCAACCGTAGAAGACTTAGGACAATTAGAATACGTAGGAAAAACAATTTCTCTACAACGTACGCAATTAAAATCCCTTGGTAATCTATACTATGTTGGAGGCTGCTTAGACTTAAACAGCTCAGTAGTAACAGATTTAGGTAACTTAAAAATAGTGGGCGATGATGCATATCTGATGAACTCAAAAATTGCCTCAATAGAAAGTATTTTTGAAATAAAAGGAGATATCTATATTGATGACGCATCCACTATAAAAGCAGATGATGTTAAAAAATTCAGAAGAAAAGTTATCGTCCTTGATAGAAAATATTTTCAAGACATACTTGAAGGAAAAATTAAGACTAAAAAATAACAAGCATAAAAAAGACCTCATAAAAGAGGTCTTTTTTTATAAAATATATTGGCTGGGGCGGAAGGATTCGAACCTCCGAAATGCCTGGACCAAAACCAGGTGCCTTACCACTTGGCGACGCCCCAAGGACAATTATTATATTAATATATAAATGTAAATTGTCAAGATAATTTTTCAACTACAAAGATAAATGTTTATCAGAAGTTACACTAACGATAGCTTCTATTAATTGATGAATAAAATCTTCAATATATTCTTGTGTTGTCATGCCGTTTATTACAACGTCTGCTATATCCATTGTAGGTCTAATATGTCTAAAAGCTGTCTGATTAACATCATGGAATTGCATTTGAGCAGCTAAACCTGTTTTTCCTCTGCTTGCTGCGCGAGCAAACCAACGTTCCTTAATAACTTCAAAAGGAGTATAAACATAGATTTTAACATCGATAATATCTCTTAATGACTCATGTAATACATATAAACCTTCATTTAAAATTAATTTTGCAGGTTTTTTTAAAACAGAATCTTTTTTGCTTTCGCATGTAACAAAATTGTACAAAGGAGAATGTATCTCATTTCCGCCTTTTAAGGCAATTAAATGTTCTTTCATTAAAGATAAATCTATTGCATCAGGTGTATCGAAGCTAAATCCTGATTCAAATAATTTTTCATAACTTCCCGCTTCTAAAAGCTCTTTTGAAGCATCTTTATAATAATCATCACAGCAAATTACATTATAAATGCTATCAGTTTCCGATTTAACACATGCTTTTGCTGCATTTTTAACAAGAGTGGTTTTCCCTGAAGCACTTTCTCCCGCAATCGACATAATAAAACGAGAATCTTTTTCTGCTATTGCTTTTCTTGCTATATTAAATATAAAAGCCTCATTTATCCTTAAAATTAGCGGTTGTTTTTGTTTTCTATCCAAAGCAATAACTTCCCTAATATTTTCTAAAATTTTAGAAATCTTAGACATATTGGCAAGTTTCTTTGCTTGTTCAATTTCGTTTTTACTTAATTCAGTCATATTATATCCAAACTTTATTCTTCAGTTTCTTCATTTGAACCAAAATCAAATGCGCCGCCCTCATTTTCAAGCAACTTATAAGCCATATAAGCACCTGTTGCTACTGCTTTGGGGTCTAAATCTGTTTTTTGAGCAATTTCAATGATGGCACTATTCAACTCAGGATTTTCATCCTTAATATAATGAATCATACCTTTACGCCAAGCGCCAATGTCCGATATGATTTCATTAACAACATTTTCTACATTTTCAGATGAAATTAGAGGTTGCATAAATTAATTATATTAAAAGCATGCAACCTCGTCAATTTTATTTTTATTTATCAAAGTGTTGTTTGAATAATTTCATTGAACAATATGAACCACACATTGTGCAAGGTTTTCCTTCTTTTGCAACATCCACCCCGTCAAAAGCTGACTTGTCTAAACAATTATCAATCTGACCTTTCCAATCAAGCTCCACACGAGCTTTAGACACTAAGAAATTCTTTTCGATTGCTTCTTTATTGCCTCTGGCTAAGTCAGCACAATGAGCAGCAATTTTTGCTGTGATTATACCTTCTCTAACTTGAGCTGAGTTAGGAAGACTAATATGTTCAGCAGGTGTAACATAACATAAAAAATCAGCGCCATGATAAGCTGCCAAAGTTCCTCCAATAGCAGATGTAATATGATCATACCCAGGGGCGCAATCACAAGCCAAAGGCCCTAAGACATACAAGGGCGCATAATCGGTCAATTCTTTTATTGTTTTAATCATTGAAGGAATTTTATCCAAAGAAACATGCCCAGGACCCTCTACCATTGCTTGCACGCCTGCCTTACGAGCTCTTTTAACAAGTTCACCCAAAACAATTGTTTCTGCAACTTGCGCTCTATCGCCTGCGTCTGCCGTGCAGCCCGGTCTTAAGCCATCACCCAATGATAAAGTAACATCATATTTTTTTACCAGATCTAATAGTTCATCATAATATTGATATAAAGGATTTTCTAAGCCTGTTTTCTTAATCCAGCAAGCGAGCATCGAACCGCCTCTTGAGACAATGCCTGTTAATCTTTTTTGTTTTTCCAATTGTTCTATAACAAACTTTGTGACACCGCAATGCACTGTAATAAAATCCACACCATCATTACATTGTTTTTCAATATCAGAAAACAATTTATTTTTAGATAATTTTGCAATATCTTTAAATTCATCCAATGCTTCTTTTCCGGCTTGATACATTGGAACAGTCCCGATTGGGAGTTTAGTTGCCGCAATAATAGCTTGACGGGTTTCATCAACATAATTTCCTGTTGACAAATCCATTAGAACATCAGCCCCTGCTTGTTCAATAACTCTTGTTTTATCAAGTTCTTCATCAATTGAAGACTTTTCATTTGAAGTACCGATATTAGCGTTTATTTTAACTTTTAAACCTTCACCCACTGCAACAGGAGTAGAATTTGTTCTTTTGTTATTTTTTAATATAACAACTCTGCCTTGAGCAACCTTATCTCTTATATACTCGACATCTACTTTTTCCATTCTTGCAACTTGATACATTTCATCTGTTACAATCCCTTTTTGGGCTTCTAATATTTGTGTTGTCATATTATTCTCCTATTTCTTAATATAAAGTTGTCTAATTTCGGCTACTTGTTTTTTACTTAATGCTTTTGCGCTCGATATAACTTCGGCACCAAAATAAGTTTGAACATATGCTCTTAAAAATTCAAGCTGATAAAAAGCATTTTGCAAAGTATCAGAACCAAGAACCACACCATGGTTTTGTAATAATGCTACATTGTTATTTTTTTCAAAACAAATTCCGACTGCTTCAGCTAATTCAATTGTAGAAGGGCATAAATAAGGAATTAAAGGTATCTTGTCATACATCAGTGCAAAATCGGGTAAAATTGGTTTATTAATTGATTTTCCCGCAACACAAAAAGCCGTAATTAAAGGACAATGACAATGTATAATTGCATTTATATCATCTCTTTTTGTGTAGATTTCTGTATGCATGATTTTTTCGCTTGAAGGCTTTTTATTTCCCTCAATCAGATTTCCATTATAATCAATTAAAACAATGTCTTCTTCGTTCATATCATTCAAGCAGACACCGCTTGTGGTAATCAAAATACCTTTTTGGGTTCTTAGGGAAACATTTCCGCTTGTAGAAGGCGACATTTCTTTCTGATAAAGTCTTTTTGACCAATATAATATATCGTTTTTTGATCCTTGATCACTAAATTGCATTTCAACTCCTCATTTTTATAATATATATTGTACTAAAAAAATGTTTATGTTTAAATAAATTTAGCAATATTTTATATTGACTCTATGAGAAAGTTGGTTTAAGACCATTAAAAATATCAAATTAGCCAAAAATGCTGGTTTTTGCTATGGCGTCAAAAGAGCCGTAGAAACAACAAAAAAATTAAAAAAAGAAAATCCGAATAAGAAAGTTTCTGTTTTAGGTGAATTAATACATAATTCACATGTTATTGCAGAATTAGAAAATTTAGGAATAGAAACAATCAGCTCGCCGCAAGAAAACGCAGAAGGCATTTGCATTATAAGAAGTCATGGTGAAAGCTTAAATGTGTTTAAACAAGTTGAAGATTGTGGTTATGAAATCGTCGATTTAACTTGTTTTGACGTGAAAAAAGTGCAATCTAAAGCCATGGAAATGGCAAAGGAAGGTTTTTTTGTAATAATTCTCGGGAAAAAAGAACATCCTGAAGTAAAAGCAATTTGCACAAATGCAAAAATAGCAGCGCAAAACGAAGAATTTATTTATGTTGCATCAAGCGTTCAAGCACTAAAAGAAATAGAACCTCAAATTAAATCAGCAAAAAAAGTCGGAGTTGTTCTTCAAACAACTCAAACAAAAGAATATCTTTTAGAAGTTATTGATTATTTATCCAAGATTTGCCGAGTTTTAAAAATCGAAAACACAATTTGTCCTTCAACGTCACTAAGACAAAATGAAGCTAAAAAACTAGCCTTAGAATCAGATTTAATGGTTGTTGTCGGCTCTAAAAAAAGCGCAAACACAACACATTTAGCCGAAATTTTAACCAATATCACAAAAACAATCCATATTGAACATCAAGACGAACTTGATATTTTTTCTGAAATAATCAAGAAAGCACAAAATATCGGCGTAACAGCAGGTGCATCAACACCCGATTTAATAATAAACGAAGTAATAAAAAAATTAGAAAATATAAATTAGAAAGGAAAAAATAAATGTCAAACGAAACAATGACAAATGATGAATTTGAACAATTATTGTTAAATTCATACACCTACAAAATCAACGTAGCTGACGTCGTAAAAGGCGTAGTTGTAAAAAAAGAAAAAGACGGATACCTTGTTGATATCGGCGCAAAAACAGAAGCATTTTTACCAAACAGAGAAATCTCAAACTTCCCTGATAAAAATGTTGATGATGTAATTAAATTATGGGATGAAAAAGAATTCTACATCATTAAAGATGAAGAAGATGACGAAGTTGCAATTCTTTCATTGAAAAAAGTTTCTTGCGCACAAGCTTGGCAAAAACTTGCTGAAATCAAAAATAACAACGAAAACTGCATGGCAAAAGTTATTTCTTCTGTTAAAGGCGGTTTAATTGCTGAAATTGAAGGTCTTAGAGGCTTTATTCCTTCAAGCCAATTAAGAACAGGTGCACCTTCTGAAATGCAAGTTGGTCAAGAAATTGAAGTTAAAATTCTTGAAGCAGATCCAAAAAGAAATAAACTTATCCTATCTCAAAGACAAGTTTACACACAACAAAGAGAAATGGTTGCCGATGAAATTATTTCAAAATTAGCAGTTGACCAAATTGTTGAAGGTGAAGTTGTGAGAATAGCTGATTTCGGAGCATTTGTTGATATCGAAGGAATTGACGGCTTGCTTCCAATTTCTGAAATATCTTGGGAAAGAATTAAACATCCGTCAGATGTTATTCAATTAGGTCAAAAAATCCAAGTTAAAATCATCAAAATTGATGAAGATTTAAAAAGAATTTCTCTTTCACTTAAAAGAATGGGTGCTAACCCTTGGGAAGAAATTGTTGACAAATTTAAAGAAGGCGATGTTATTAAAGGTACAATCAATAAAATCACTTCTTTTGGCGCTTTTATAAACATCTACCCAGGAGTTGAAGCACTATTGCCTTCTTCAGAAATTGCAGACGGTCAAGTAAATATTAATTCTATGTTTAATCTTGGTGATGAAGTTGAAGTTTTAATTAAAAAATTCACACCTCAAGAACACAGAATTGGTTTATCAATGAAAGACATTCAAAAATAATCAATTTTAAATATCAAAAGAGCGGCGTTCTGGCCGCTCTTTTTTAATTAAAAAACTAATTATCCTCGTCTGATTGCATTATATCAAATATTGTTTGTAAGGACATTTCAGAGTCATTTAAATAAACTTCCAAAAAAGGATTTTCAAACCTTAAAAAATTTATTAATTCAGTCGAAACGAAATCAGGATTATTAGATAAAAACTCTTGTTCGGTATCAATTAGACGTTCAATAACATCAAAATTGCCCGCTCCGGCTTGAGAAATCATAACAGCCAAAGGGAAACAGAAATCCTTTTTATATCCTTTATCTTGTGCGAAATTCAAGACCTTTAAGGCACATTCGGCTTTTTGTTTATCACTAACACCTATTAACGCAGTTTTAAGATTTGTATTGTCAAAATTTTTATCATCCAAAAGAGCACACACAAGTTCTTCATTGCAAGCATTTACATTATGTAAAACCTCAAGAAGCAAATTCTTAAACATATTATGATTACGATTTTCCTGTTTCTTGCCAAACATTTTTTCTAGTTTGTTTTGAAAATCATTCATTTGATTTATGTATCCGATAACATCATCAGTAACAAATTTTTGTCTTAATTGCCTGTATACTCTTGCCATTGCCCTGACGTCATCGGTGCTTTTAGGACTATATTTAAAAATTTGAGATTTTATTTCGTCTTTTTGTTTATCGATATCTTTGACATTAGAAAATAAATAATCAAAATTAAAATCAGGATTTAAACTTGTAATTTGAAAAATATCAGCTTTATTAATATCGTTCATGGTAAAGCCATCACGAATCATCTGAGTAAATAATGCAAATATCGGATTATTAACAAATGCTTGCATATCAATTCTTGTATATTCGGCCATTTTGTTATCATTGTTTTCGCTATTATCTCCAAAGTATAGCCTTTTAGGAGCTACATTTAATTTCTTTCCATTATTTACAAGTGAAAACAAAATAGGTGAAATTCGCATAAAAAACCTTTCTTTTGATTGATAATCAAATAAAAAAGAAAGGTTTAAAATTTTGATATTTAAAATAATATTATTTACAAATCTATATATTAACCTCTTTTAACAACAGTTGTAAGTGGTTCACCATAGCTATCAAAATGTCCTGATGTTTCTTCAATTGTATATGATATTGTCTCATCCTTTGACTTTAATTCAGCCGCAAGCTTAATAGCGTCATTTATATTTGAAAATTCACCCGCTAAATCAGCATTATATGACCCGTTTTTCTTAACAAATACATTATACATATTTATTTCTCCTTTTGATTTTATAATTCTAAAATATCACTCAATAATTACAAAAGCAATCGATTTATCTTTTTCATGGGAAATTGAAAGTAATATCTTATATTCTTTCAATTCGTCTATCAGAATATTTACATATACAGACCCATTATCATTTTTTAAAATTTCAATCTTAGAATATGGAATTAGCTTATTGTAAATATTGGAAAATGCCTTGACAACAGCTTCTTTAGCACAAAACCTTGCACACAAATGAGGAGCAGGCAATCTGTTTTTAAAACAATACTCAAGCTCAGACAGAGTAAAAATTTTATTTAAAAAATTTGCGCTATTTTCAAGGGTTTTACCCTCAAATCTTGAATTATCTTCAATATCTACACCAATTGCTAACATAAAAAAATAATACCATGAACAATAAAAAGCCTCTTAAAAATTTAAGAGGCATGAATCTTTTTTATCTTGATTCTCGTGAATGAAAGGTTAGTGTGTATTTAGTGCAGTCTATTAAAGGGGTTATTTATGTCTTACATATATATAAAGTATATATAAGAATAAAAATTTCAATTTAAATACTTTTTGTAACATAACTTAACAAGACATTTAAATAAAAAAGTATTAAAATAAAAAAGTTGCGAAAAAATTTAGATTATGAAAATAAATTTTAATTACTGTCATTATCAATCATTAAATAAGACAAATACTACCTCATACAAAAAAGTAAATAATCAAACATCAGCCAAAAAAGATATTTACTTTAAAGAAGACCACAGCTGGCGTACTTTGGGCTACGAAATCAGTCCCAATGGAAAATATTTAAGAGATTTAATCAGAGCGGAGCTTGAACTAAATGCAACACTTAGAGATAACGAACTACAAACAAAGCCAATAGCGCCCTCAATCAAGCCGCAGCTTTCAATTGACAGCAAATATTACATGTTAGGCTTGCCGGTTAAATATAAAGACGGCAAAATAATGAATATCTGCACAAATTTAAAAGACACACCAGACTTTAACGGACTTAGAGGAAAAACCCCGCTATCTGGGAAAAAACAAGCAGTAAACTGGAGAGTAAAAGCTATAAAAAAAGCAGGAATAAAATCCGTTATCGATTTAAGAACAACAGGAGAATGTTCAAAAGCTGCTCTTGAAGCGCTAAACAACAATGGTTTAACATACATTAACTTCCCTGTTGAAGATATGTCTTGGGAGGCAAAATCCCTTAACAGCATTACTTCATTTATAAACACAGTAAATCAAGGTGATTATTATGTTGGCTGCGCAAATGGCGAAGCAAGAACTGATTTAGCAATTGCAATAAACTACCTTTTAAATCCAAAAGCCAAAAACTACCCTCGATTTTATTTTGCAAAAGCAAACACAAGAGGTGTTGTAATTAAAAATAATATCAGACAAATACTTAATTTAATCACAGAAAATCCGCAAATAGTAAAAGATTGGGGATATAACAGCTATGAAGATTTCAAAGAAAAATTTAGTAAAAAAATAAAGATAATGACAAAAGATTTAAAATCTGAACAATAACAAAATTTATATTTACGCGCATTATATATACAAGGTACACCAAAATGTTAAAAATTTCGTCAAATACAGTTAGAATTACAACAATTCCAAAGCCCTTAAAAAAAGAATATAAAGATTATTCTATAAACACAAGTCAAAAAGAACCCCGAAAAGACCTTAAACACTTCTATTTTTTGACAAAGTTTACAGAATTTAAAAAACGACTGAAAAAAAAGGCTAACACAGTTGATTTTGAACTTTTAGAAAATGCAAACATTCCAAATTACAGCGCAATACACCCAAATGGCGCCAGAGGAGAAACGCTTTCTTCAAGAAAAAACAGAAGACATATAAAAACACTTAAAGAAGCCGGAATAAATACAATAATCGACCTAAGAAATCAATACACCAGCGAAACATACCCCAAGCTATGTAAACAAAACAATATTAGATACTATAACATCCCCATTGACTCAGCCGAAATTGATGATAGAAAAATAATTAAGAAATTACCATTACTATTTAAACTTTTAAATCAAGGAAATTACTATATAGCTTGTGCTCAAGGACTTCACAGAACAGATATTGCTCTTTCGATAAACTATGTTTTTAATCCAAAAGCAAAAGAAATACCTGTTTTAAAAGGACATTTAAGAGAAAACACACTAAAAACAGAAGATATAGCAAGAAGATTAAATAGTATAAAAAAAGCTCTGACAGATAAAGATATCAAATCACTTGGCTGGAAAGAAGGATTTGAAGAAGCTTTTGAAGAAAGAAAAGAAAATCTTTTCAATTACAACCAATCATTAATAGAAGCTTATGCATAAAAAAGCCTGATATTAATCAGGCTTTTTTAATATTAAAACTAATTATCAAAATTAATTATCAAACACATATGCCATTAAGCCGGCTTCTCTTGCTTTTTTAACAGCATTTGATAACATTCTTTGATGTTTAGCACATGTTCCTGTAATTCTTCTTGGAAGAATTTTACCTGCTTCAGATAAAAATCTTTTCAACTTAGATACATCTTTATAATCTAAGCATTCAATTTTATCGTTGCAAAAAGAACAATTCTTTTTCTTTTTAACATCTTTTAAATCTTTAGCCATTTTGTTTTATTTTTCCTTTTCTAGTTTACGACCACCGTTAAAACGGTATTTCATCTTCATCTATTAAATCTTGAGCTATTTCATCTTGATTAAATGAAACAATATTTTCATTGTTATTTTGAGATGAAACAGAAACATTTGAAGCATTTGAACCAATTTTTTCAACAGCATTTGCATTGATTTCAAAAACCTTTTTATCTTTTCCGTTTGGAAGTTTATAAGTATTAACTTGTAATCTTCCTTCTACAGCAACACTATCGCCTTGGCTAACAGTTGCAGAAATATTTTCCGCCAAGTTTCCAAAAGCAACAACTCTTAGAATAGTTTCTGTTTGAGAATCAATATTTAAACTGAAACCTGCAATTGCCATATCATTTTGAGTAAATCGCTTCTCTGGAGCTTTTACAACAGTTCCTGTAACAAATGCTTTTGCAAATGACATTTTATGCACATTCCTTTTTAGTAAACATTACGCGAATAACTGAATCATTAAGTTTTAATTGTCTTTTTAAATCAACAACTTTGTCTTCGGGTAAACTTACAATTTGATTTACCATAAAGCCGTCACTAAAACCTTGAACTTCATAAGCAAGTTTTTTTCTGCCCATTTTATCGCAATTAACAACTTGACCGCCCAAAGTAGCGATAATTTCTTCTACACGAGCGATAACTTTATCAGCTTCTTCGTTATCTAAATTTGGTTTAATTATTGTGAATAATTCGTATTTTTTCATTTTATCTCCTTTGGTGACTATAATATATTTTGGATAATAACACGAACATATCTACAAAACAAGAAAAAATTTGATTTTTAGCCACACATATAGTTACATAATGTTTATAAATCAAATTCTCCGCTAAACACACATTTAGCCGGTCCTTGCATATATACGTGGTTATTTTCATTGTATTCTATATTTAATACGCCGCCAGGGAGTACCACATCACATTTTCTTGCAATTAAATCTCTCTTCACTCCTGCAACAACACTGGCGCAAGCCCCCGTTCCGCAAGCAAGAGTTATTCCGCAGCCTCTTTCCCAAACATTCATCTTAATTCTGTTTGATGAAATAATGTTAACAAATTCAACATTTGTTTTTTGAGGGAAAACAGGGTCAATCTCGATAGAAGGACCAAAAGCACGAGCTTGAATTTCTGCATCTTCTTCGCAATAAATAACACAATGAGGATTTCCCATAGAAACAGCCGTAGCACAATAGCTTTGCACCTGAAAATCTAAAGGATTTTCACAATTAACAGGTATTAAAGAAGCCTCTAAAATCGGTTCACCCATATCAACCAATACATTACCGTTTGACAAAATTTCGGGTGTAATAATTCCGGCTAGAGTTTCTACACTGAACTTATCTTTACTTACAAGATTATGCTTTCTTGCAAATTTTGCAAAACATCTTATACCGTTTCCGCACATTTGTGCAACAGTTCCGTCTGAATTATAAAACTTCCAGCCAATGTCTGCTATATTTGAGCTTGTCGGACAAAATAAACCGTCAGCTCCAACTCCAAAATTCCTATCACACATTTTTAAGGCTAAATCTGATGTTGCAAAATCATCAAACAATATTACAAAATCATTACCAAGACCTTGCCATTTTTCAAACTTAATTGACATATTTTTCCTTTTATTTATTGTATTCCAAAAATATTTCTTTTATAAATTCAAAACCCTTTTTAAGGCTTTCAATATCCACTTTTTCATTAGGCGAATGCATTGAATAAATATCGGCAACCCCAACTAAAACAGGAGAAAATTTCTTATTAAATTTATTGTGTTCATTAGCATAAATATGAGTTTCAGCACCTGCGTGGAATGATTGAACCCTAACCGGAATATTCAATTTATTGCCAACATATTTTGCAATTTTAGACATTTCTTGATTTTCCGATTTTTCAAATGGAAGCATATGAACATTAACATCCATTTTTACATTTGCCCATTCTTTATACTTTGAATTAAATTTATCAATTTTCTTTTGAAATTTATTCAATAAATCTTGCTCGTATTTTTTTACAGAACTTCTTAATGAATAGTGGGCATAAGCTTTTGTATTTATAACGTTATCAGCAGATAATGAAACAAGAGTTTTGGAATACGGTTTTTCAATATCATTTTTTTCCAATAATCGTTCAATTCCAATATCGGTTGCTCCTGCAACAATTGAACCAAGATTACAAGATGTAATCGTAAAGCCGTTTTCTGTCTTATAAACACCATTTGGCAATTTTGATACTAAATCCGCAATTAATTTAGCTGCATTATATCTTTTTTTGTCTTGAATGTCATTCCCGCTATGTCCGCCCAATTTTGCAGTCACTTCAATATCTATTTTTGTATAACCTGCGCCTGCTATTTCAAAATTGCCTAATTTATCAGAATCCAAAACAAGAACATTTTCGCTTTCAAGCTCATTAAATTTAACATTTTTAATGCCTGTCATTGAAGTTTCTTCATCTCTTGTTAAGACAATTTCAAGACCGCCATGTTTTATTTCAGGGTTTTTTGCAAGATATATAGCTAAAGCCAAAGCACAAGAAACACCGGCCTTATCATCAGCTCCAAGCGTTCTTGTTTTGTCTGTTTCAAAGAATTTACCGTCTTCACTTATTTTAATATTTACAGGCGAACTATTGCCCACAACATCCATATGAGAAGACAACAAAAGAGGCTTTTTACCCTCGGTATTTGCATCAACTCTAATTATTAAATTTTGATAATCATCATAATAAGCATTAACGCCATTATTGTATGTATATTCTAAAATTTTATTTGAGACATTTATTTCCCCCAGTGACGGAGAAGGAATTAAAACCAAATCTTTAAAAATACTAATTATATCCATTTTCACCCTCTTATCTATACATTTTTATTGCTTGAACTGCACCGTCTAAAACTTCAGAAGCTTTTTTGCTTGCCTTTTTAGAACCGTCATATATAATTTCTTTTAATAAACTGTCATTATTTTCATATTTAGCTCTTTTTTCTCTTATCGGTGCAAACATTTCATTTACTTTTTGCGCAAGACGTTTTTTACATTCCGCACAGCCAATTGAAGCATTTTTACAACCTTCACAAATTTCACTAACTTCATCTTCTGAAGCAAATATTTTCCAATAATCAAAAATAACTTCGCAATTCGAAGGATTGCCCTTATCATCTTTTCTTATTCTGTTTCTATCGGTAATTCCAGATTTAATCTTTTTAGCGGTAATTTCTTCACTATCAGAGATTTTAATATCGTTATTGAATGATTTACCCATTTTATTTCCGTCAAGACCTTTCATTAAAGGAATTTTAGTTAACAAAGGCTGGGGTTCGATAAAATAATCTGTTTTATATATATTATTAAATCTTCGAGCTATATCTCTTGATAATTCAACGTGTGCAACTTGGTCTATTCCCACAGGCACAAAATGTGTATTAAAAGATAAAATATCAGCAGTCATTAAAACAGGATATCCAAAAAGACCATATGAAAGATTAGACATATTTTCTTGTTTATCTTTCATAATTTTAGCTAAATCTTTCAATGTTGGGTCACGCTCAACCCAATTTTGAGGAGTAATCATCGATAAATATATATGCAACATTGCCGTTTGAGGCACTAATGATTGAAGATAAATTGTTGATTTTTCAGGGTCAATTCCTGAAGCAAGCCAATCAAGAAGAACATTTTTAACATTGTCCTTTAAATCCTCAGTTTGATTGTATTTTGTGGTAAGAGCATGCCAATCCGCAATAAAAAAATAGCTTTCATATTTTTCTTGTAATTCTGCCCAATTTTTCAAAACACCAAAATAATGCCCAAGATGTAATTTACCCGTTGGGCGCATTCCTGACATTATTCTTTTTTTATCTTTCACAGTTAATTTCCTCCAATAAATCAAGCGCTTCTTGATAATCATCAAAAATCATCAAAGCTTGTCTTAAATGTTCTTGAGCTTCGTCTTTTTTATTACATTTTAATTCGCATTTTGCTAAATTTGTTAATAAAATATGATTTTGCGGATATTTGTTAGCTAATTTATAAAAAATACCCATAGCGTTTTCATATTCCTTTTGTTCCATATAGCAAACAGCAAGCATATTAAGTGTTTCATCGTCTTTAATGGTTTGAACTATATCTAGCAAAAATTGCATTGAAATATCGTATTTTCCCTCTTGAAAATAATATTTTGCAATATGGTTTTTTGCAAGAAAATTATTAGGGTCTATTTTAAGAGCTTTTTGGAGTGTATCAAGAGCAAGCTGTTTATTTCTCTCAATTAAATAAACATAACCAAGATAAGCAAGAGCGTCCGCATTTTCAGATTCATATTCAACAGCCTTTAAAAATGCAGTTTTTGCTTCATCAATCCTGCTTAGCATCATATAAGCAACTCCAAGAGAATAATAAAATTCAGAAACATCATCTTCAAGTTTAATTGCTTCTTGCATTTCATCCACTGCCCACTCATAACAATTCATCTTCAGATATAGAACACCTAAATCTTTATGAGCATAAGGATTATGCGGTTCAAGAATTATACATTTTTTAAGCATTTCTTTTGCGTTATCAAAATCATTCATCTCGATATAATTAAACGCAAGATTATAATACACTTCTACATCAATTTTTCCTCTATTTAAAAGAATTGTAAAAGTATCGATTGATTCTTCATATCTGTTTAATTTTCTCAAAAGCGTACCTTTTTTCTTGATTAAATCGATATTTTTTTCATCAAGAGAGAGTAAAAGATTAACATTTTCAAGAGCTTTATCGTATTCAGATGTATTTATCAAACATTCAGCGTATGCATATCTGTATTGAGAATTATTAGGATATGTCATAACTAGATTTTGATACAACGTAGACGCAAGAGAATACTGTTTAGCATTTAGTGCGCAATTTGCCAATGTAGCAAGCATGGTTATAGATGGGTCAATTGAATATGAAATTTGGAAAAATTTAAGAGCTTGCTCATATTCACCCATAGTTTGATATAAAATTCCAAGATTATATATTGTTAAGGAATTTTTTTCATCAAGCATAAAAGCATTTTGCAAGACTTCAAGAGATTTATCATACTCTTTAAGATTCATATAACAAACACCAAGGCTATTCATAATAGACAAATGCTCGGAATTTAAGTTTAAAGCTTCTTCAAGGTTAATTACAGCGTTTCTATAATCCTTTTCCATCATATAAGATGTAGCTAAAATATAATAGAACGAATAATCAAATTCAAGCTCAGGATTATTCTTGGCACTGTTTAACAACTCAATTGCATTATCAAATTGAGCAAATTCAATATAAATCATGCCAAGACTCTTATATGCATCAAGAAAATTAGGTCTTAATTTTATAACTTGACTAAAATTTTTAATTGCAGATTCTTTATCTCCGACTCTACTATTGCAGCTTGCAAGATAAAACAAACTTGTAGCATCTTCAGGGTCAAATTCAACAACCTTTTTAAATGCTTCAATTGCACCAATAGGATTATCGAGATTAACCTCGCACAAACCAAGATTTTTATAAATCTCTGAATTATTTTCATCAATTTTTAATAATTGTTCTAAAATAGCCTTTGCTTGAATATAATCCTCTTTGTCAATCAAATCAAGCGCATTATTTAATCCATTATTTTCCATAAGATAATTATACTTAAAAAAGGCAAAACAACAAAATTTTTATAAAAAATAGGACCCAAAATGGGTCCTATATAAATTTATTCATAATTAATTATTTATTTTCAATTACAGCTTGAGCTGCTGCAAGAGCCGCTTGCGGAATTCTGAACGGAGAACAAGATACATAGTTTAGACCGATTTTGTGTGCAAATTTAACACTATCAGGATCGCCGCCATGTTCGCCGCAAATACCACCGATTAGGCTCGGATTAACAGCTTTACCTTTTTCCATTGAAATTTCAATCAATTGACCAACACCTTTAAAATCAAGTGTATCAAAAGGATTGTATGGAAGGATTTTTTGTTCAACATAGCGTTTCAAGAATTTACCTTCAGCATCATCTCTTGAATAACCGAAAGTCATTTGAGTTAAGTCATTAGTACCAAATGAGAAAAATTCGGCATAAGGAGCAATTTCATCAGCAGTAAGGGCTGCGCGCGGTATTTCAATCATTGTACCGAATTTATATTCAACTTCAACGCCTTTTTCTTTCATAACGTCTTGTGCTACTTTAACCAAAATTTCTTTTGCTGTCTTAAGCTCATTAACATGTCCGATTAAAGGAATCATAACGTAAGGCATTACGTTTACACCTTCTTTTTTAACGTCACATGCAGCTTCAAAAATTGCTCTAACTTGCATTTCGTTGATTTCAGGATATGTTAAACCCAAACGACATCCGCGAAGTCCCATCATAGGATTAGATTCAGACAAACCTTCAACAATTGTAAGTAGCGCTTGTTCTTCAGCGTAGTCTTGTTTTAAAGCTTTCTTAGCTGCAACTTCAGCAATCAATTCTTCTTTAGAAGGTAAAAATTCATGTAACGGCGGGTCTAAAAGACGAATTGTAAGAGGTTTTTCGCCTAATGCTTTAAACATACCGTAGAAATCTTGATATTGCATTGGAAGAAGTTTATCAAGAGCTTCTTTTCTTGCTTCTTTTGTGCCTGCAATAATCATTTTTTGAACCCAAGGAAGTCTGTCTGGGTCCATAAACATATGTTCAGTTCTGCACAAACCAACACCTTCAGCATGAAACATTAAAGCATTTTCAACATCTTTAACAGTATCAGCGTTAGCTTCAATTGTCATTGTTTTAATCTCATTAACCCATGAGAAGAAAGTTTTGAAATTATCATCAATTTGAGCGTCTGCTAATTTAACAGATCCATCCATAACAAGACCTTTACCGCCGTCAAGAGAAATAATATCGTCTTTATGATAAACTGTGCCGTCTGCACCGGTTAAGGTTTCTTTTTCAAGATCGATTTTCATATCTTCGCAGCCTGCAACACAAGGCTTACCCATACCCTTAGCAACAACGGCAGCATGAGATGTAGCACCGCCTCTAAGAGTCAGAACACCTTGCGCTACAGCCATACCATGGATGTCATCAGGACAAGTTTCAATTCTAACTAAAATTACCTTTTCACCATTTTCGCCCCTTTGCGCGGCTTCATCAGTGTTAAATACAATTTTACCAACTGCAGCCCCGGGAGATGCATTAACACCATGAGCTACAACGTGAGCTTCCTTAAGGGCTTGAGGGTCAAAACAAGGTAATAAAATTTGATTAACTGTATATGGATCAACCAATTGAATTGCACGTTCTTTAGTAATAATGCCTTCTTTTTCCATTTCAACAGCAATTCTAACAGCAGCAGTTGCTGTTCTCTTACCGCTTCTTGTTTGAAGAATGTATAATTTACCTTTTTCGATTGTAAATTCCATATCTTGAACGTCTTTATAGCCATGTTCAAGTTTTTTAGCTATGTCAACATATTGACGATATAAATCAGGCATTTCTGTTTCAAGCTCGCATATTGGTTTTGGAGTTCTGATACCTGCCACAACATCCTCACCTTGAGCATTTGTCAAATATTCGCCATAAAATTTATTTTCACCTGTTGCGGGGTTTCTCGTGAATGAAACACCTGTTGCGCAATCATCACCCATATTTCCAAATACCATTGTCTGAACATTAACAGCAGTACCGAAATTATGGTCAATTTTATTCATTGTTCTATATGCAACCGCACGAGGAATATTCCAAGAACGGAATACAGCTTCAATAGCTTCTTGCAATTGAACAAAAGGATCTTGAGGAAATTCTTTACCTGTTACTTCTTTAATAACATTTTTATATACAGGAATTAACGATTTCCAGCCTTCGGCAGAAATTTCAGTATCTTCTTTAACGCCTTCGCGTTCTTTTAATTTTTCAACTTCAGATTCAAAATATTTTTGTCTATCCATATCCCACGCAACAGAACCAAACATCGTTAAAAATCTTCTATAACTGTCATAACAAAAACGCGGGTTATTTGTTAATTTTACCATTGCTTCAACAGTTTCATCATTTAAGCCAAGGTTTAAAATTGTTTCCATCATGCCAGGCATTGAAACGCGAGCACCGGAACGAACAGAAACAAGCAGAGGATTTTGGCTATCGCCAAATCTTTTGCCAGTCTGATTTTCCACATCGCTTAGCGCTTGTCTTACTTCATCCATAAGACCTTCAGGCATTTTATTTCCGTTGTTAATATAGTCCATACATACTTCTGTGGTAATTGTTAACCCCGGAGGTACAGGCAAACCTAAGTTTGTCATTTCAGCTAAGTTAGCACCTTTACCACCAAGGAGGTTTCTCATATCCGCATTGCCTTCTCTAAAAAGCCATACACGTTTTTGCATTATTTTCCTCCAATTTCTACATAAATTTGCTACGATTTAGAAAAATTTTATCAAAAAAACCATGGTTTTACAAATAAAACTTAATAAACTTTTACTTTAAAAAATTAAAAGGGCATTTTATATGCCCTTAGTTTAATTTCTATTTAATTTTCAAGTTTTTTATTAACATCATCTAAAATATCATTTAACAACATAATTTCTTCATTTGTAATTTCTACTAAAGGACGCCTTACAACATTCTGGCAAACTCCAAGTTTTGACAAAAGCCCTTTAATCGGTGTCGGATTGGGCGCCATAAATATCTTTTTAAACAACGGAAATAAGATTTTATGCATATTCATAGCAGGTACAACCTGACCTGCTTTAAAATTATGAATCATAGATTTAATTTCACTACCAACCACATGAGAAGCAACCGAAACTACCCCATGAGCGCCTAAAGATAACATTGGCAGTGTCAAACTGTCATCACCGCAGTATATTGCAAAATCATCGGGTGCAAGCATCTTAATCTCAGAAATTAAATCAAGATTTGCATTTGATTGCTTAACAGCAACTATATTTGAATATTCTTTTGCAAGAAATGCTATTGTTTCAGGGGTCATATCGATACCTGTTCTTGAAGGTATATTATATAAAACAACAGGAATATCAACGCTTTTTGCAATAGCTCCAAAGTGCTCAATTAAACCCTTTTGAGAAGGTTTATTATAATATGGAACAACAGACAATATAGCATCAGCTCCAAGCTCTTGAGCTTTTTTAGATGAGGATATTGCAGTATCGGTACAATTAGAACCTGCACCCATTATAACCTTACATTGACCAGACGTTACACTTTTTACACAATATAACATTTCATATTCTTCATCAAAGGTTAAAGTAGGGCTTTCACCGGTTGTTCCAGCTACAACAACTGCGTCTGTTTTTTGATTTAATAAATGTTTTGAAACCTTCTCAAGCGCCTTATAATCAACCGCCTTTTCATTATCAAAAGGGGTAATCATTGCGGTAATAACTTCGCCTAAATCACATCTTAATGTCATGAGGTTTCTCCTTAACTAGTATAATTCCATTTCTATAACTTTTTGAGCCAAACGAACAGTATTCAACGCTGCACCAATTCTAAGATTATCTGCTACACAGAAAAATTCAAGCCCGTTATCAAAAGCGATTGATTTTCTAATTCTGCCGACATAAACAGGATTTTTTCCCGCAGCGTCTTTTGGGGTCGGATAAGTATATGTAGAAACATCATCTCTAACTTCAACGCCCCAAGTATTTTTTAGCAATTCTCTTGCTTCATTTTCATCAACAGGCTTTTCAAATTCTACACTAACAGCTTCAGAATGCCCAATATAAACAGGAACTCTGACAGCAGTGCATGAAATTTTAACAGATTCATCAAAATGAAGAATTTTTCTTGTTTCATTTGTTACTTTCATTTCTTCTTTTGTATATCCGTTATCACAAAAAACATCAATTTGAGGGATAACATTGAACGCAATTTCATATTTAAAAGCACTTGGTTCATATGGCATTCCGACTAAGTTTGTTTTAATATTATCCGTTAATTCATTAATCGCCTTAAGCCCTGCACCTGAAACAGCCTGATAAGTTGATACAATTAATCTTTTAACTTTATATTTCTCATCAAGAGCTTTTAAAGGTAACATCAATTGACTTGTTGAACAATTCGGATTTGCAATAATACCTTTATGTTTTCTTAAATCTTCATCATTTACACCTGCTATAACCAAAGGAACTTCCTTATCCATTCTAAAAGCAGATGAATTATCAATAAAAACACATCCTTTTTTAGCGGCAACCGGAGCAAACCTTTTGCTTGTTTCTCCGCCTGCCGAAGCTAAACAAATGTCCACATCATCAAAAACATCATCAGTTGCTTCAATTACAGCATAATTCTTACCTTTAAATTCGATTGTAGAACCTGCGCTTCTTTTTGAAGCTAAAAACTTTATTGAATTAAATTCAACCTTGTTTTCGTCTAAAATGTTTAATATTTCTCTTCCAACTACACCAGTAGCCCCAAGAACAGCTAAATTCGGCAATTTTTTTGTCATAGTATGTTCTCCAATCCGTATATAAAGTTGTTATTTTCAAATACATTTTTGACAGCAAGTGCAACGCCTGACATATAACATTCACGATTAATTGTATCGTGGTGAATTTTTAAAACTTGTCCGTCAGAACCAAAAATTACCTCCTGAGAAGCAACAAACCCCGGCATTCTAACAGCATGGATTTGAATGTGTCCTTTATTATCTAAAACAAATTCTCCGCCTCTTGCGCCTTTAATGGTTTCTGTTTCAGGACAATTTCCCTTTTTAAAATCAGAATTATTTTCAATCATCAATTGTGCTGTTTTGATTGAAGTGCCTGAAGGGGCGTCTTTCTTTTGGTTGTGATGAAATTCAATTATTTCGGCATTAGAAAAATATTTAGAAGCTTCGCGCGCGAACTTCATCATTAAAATTGCACCTATAGAAAAATTTGGAGCAATAACCACACCTATATTGTTTTCTTTTGATAATTTCTCAATTTCAGATATTTGACTTTCGCTAAGTCCTGTTGTACCGATAACTGATTTTATATTTAATTTGATATATTTTTTAACATTTTCAAAAATAATATCAGGCTGAGTAAAATCTACAACAACATCGGGTTCAGATTTCATAAGAGCCAATTCGATATCACCTTCAACAGTAATATCTTCAATTAAATTTGTGCCGATATTGTTTTTATCAATCGCACAAACCAATTCAAAATCGGGATTTTTAACAGCCATTTTTACAACTTCAGAGCCCATTTTACCTAATGCGCCGACTACTGCAATTTTAATCAAAATACCTCCTATTATTTGTTGTTAACCAAGTATAACATAGCTTTACCAAAAAAAGCAAAATTATTTAAGCATTTTTAAATATATCACTTGTATTATTAAATTTTATATACTAAGATAATTACACGTGTTGTTAGTTATATTTTATTGAAAGGATAATGCATGAGAGTAAAAAGCATTGGGCTTACTGTGTCTGACAGTAATCTTGGAGTTGCAAAAAACAATACTCCTTTAAAAACACAGTCAAACAAATACGCAAAATTTGACAATTTTTCCCCTAATTTATGTCAGTCTTTAAAATTAAACAGTCTAAACTACGCAAAAACAGTTAAATTTACAGGTTCATTATTGGGTGCTTTTCAAGAACTAAATACAGCCATGGTAACTTGCAAAACAAAAGACTTAAAGGGAGAAAGCGTAGGCTCAAGAGCCAGTGTAAATAAGCTCTTACATGATTATCAAAACGATTTTTCACAACCAAACGACGCAATAAAAACAACAATCCAAACAGGAACTAAAAAAATTGACGGCAGAGAAGTTCCCATTAAAGCAAGAACACAAGTCAAGCTTCTGGATAAAGACGACAAAAACGAAAGACAAACCCTGCTTTTTGAAATGGCAGTAAGAGAACCCTCTAAAGACGCCAGCAATTTTGACAAAAGCAAAGATTTGAAACAAAAAATATCAATCTCGTTAACTCCTATAAACTACAAAGGAAATGGGATATCTGAACAAGCATATGTGCTAAACACAAAAGGCAATCTAATGGCAGTTGTTGAAGACGGAAATGATGTTCTTTTAACAAACGCCGGTAAAATAACAAAAAAAGATAAATCACAAGGAAATCTTAGTGTATCGGCAACAGAAGCAAAAAATATCTTTGTGCCGTTCACTACAAGCCCCCAAACTGTCAAAGAAAGAACTCCAATGCCCTCAATAGGAGAAGGCAGTGAAATTGTTATCGGCATGGAAGACGGAAGATTTGAAAACGAAATCAAAGATTCAATCAAAACTTTTGTTAACAAAGTTAAAAATGGCGAAATCGTGCTTAATCAATTCCATGCCATGCCAAATGCAAAAGACACTCAACTTGTTATGTTGGCAGGAGGCTTTGGTTCTCGTGCAGAGTATACAAACGCCTCATCAAGTGCAATTTTCCACGATAAAGAAGGCGGAACTCAATCAACAAAAGGAGTCTTTAGAACTGCAACGGGCTTGACCCCAATGGAAACAACATTTATAACACTACATAATGCAGGTCTTTTGGACTGTTCTAAAGATGCACTTGAAATAGGCAAAAATATTAAATTTTACCTTAACAAAACAGGTAATAAAGGTAACGGTGGATACTCCGTCGGCCTACAAAAAACAATGGCAAGACCGGACAGAAAATCAGTTATGTTATTTCCTAATGATGCCATGAGCAGAATGACAAAAGCGGTTATTGAAGCAAACAGAATAATGTCTGAAGGTAATGCTGCCGTTGTTATGATAGCAAAAGAAGTGCCTGCCAAAGATTGCATTAATAATTTTGGCATTATGAAATTAGGTTCAAATAACGAAATTCTTGAATTTGCCGAAAAACCGCCTGTTATTCCCGAAGGATATGAAAAAGACGGAAAATGCCTTACTAACACATTCCAATTTGCAGTATCAAATGAGGTGTTTGAAGTATTGGATTTAGTTGAACCATTTTTCTCAAAAACCGATAAATCAAAAGAAACAAGAGATTGGTCAAAACAATATATTCCAATTATAAAAACTCTTACACAAGAAAATGATTACGACAAAATAAGAAAGCAACTGGCTTTCGTTTTTGGCCCAAATTCAACACCTATTGATGATGAAACAATTAAAAAAACAAAAGACATTCTAAAAAATCAAAAACTAATAGCTGTTCCGACAGATGAACCTTGGGCAGATTGCGGCACCCTAAATCAACTGTATCACACAACAATGCAAATTGCTTCAGGTGATTTTCCTCTGGAAGACTTTGAAAGAGCACATTTACTATCTTGCATAGACACCAAAACAGGTCTTGTTGCTTCAAGCCCCGAGCAAAAGAAAAGAATAAACGAAAAATATAACATCGAAGGTCAAGTAATGGTCGTGCCTCAAGCAAAAACAATCAACTTAAAAGACATTAAAGACATTCCCGTTACGGTCAATGAAGCCATATAAACAAATTAAGCCCTCAAATTGAGGGCTTAATTTTTAAATAAATTTAAAACTTATTAATTAAGAGCTAATTCTCTTGAAGTTCTAACGATTTCACGATTAATTGAATTTCTGTGTGCAACTGAGCTAACAATAGCCATAACAGTTGCGCTCATAGCAACTTCAGAATCAAGCTTGTTAACAGCAGAACCAACACCAACAGCGCTTGCACCTGACGCAAAAGCCAAAGGAGCAGTTTTTGCGCTAATACCTGAAGATGTCATAACAGGCAGAATTGTGTGTTGAGTTAATTCGATAGTATTTGCAATTGTTGCTTGAGCATAGCTTACAAGGTGAGCAGAAGGATTTGTTGAAGTTGTATCTTTTTTCAAGCCCTCTGTTTGAATTAAATCTACACCAAGAATTTCAAGCTTTTTAACCAATTCAATTTGATCAGCAATATCAACATTTCCCGGAATAGTAACACAAGTAAATACATCATATTTGCTGATTAAACCAAGGGTTTCCAAAACAATTGAATAAACTTCATCGGCTGAAAATTCTTGACCTTTTCTGTATAATGCATCAAAGTTACCTATCTCAATAGCATCAGCACCCCATTTAACTGCTTCAAGCAATTCAAAAGGATGAATTGAAGAAACAAAAACAGGTAGTTTTGTATTTTTGCGAGCTGTTTCATAAACATCTTTCCTGCAAGCAACATCAACAGCGCTGGCATGACCTGTTTGAGCCGCACGACAAACTTTTGCAACGTTTTCTAAATCATAATTATCAATACCTGAGATAATTTTTACGGCTCTTTTTTCTCTTAAATGTTTTTTAAAAACTTCAATTCCCATTTGTTTTTCCTCTTTTCTATTACAGTTGAATTTTATCACAATTAGACATTATGTGCAATTAAGCAATCAATATTCAATGTTAATATTTATCCATAATTGATTATGTTAAAGGCACATGCAAATGTATAAACACATAAAAATATGTTTATTTTCTATTCTTTCATTAATGATAATTAATTTTAATTCAACATCTTTCGCATACACTCCAACAACTCAAGAAGAAAAAAGCTATATTGAAGTCTACGAAAAAACACTCCCATCAATAGTTTCAATTGAAGCTGATATTGATAAAGGTACATCAGGAGGAACAGGCTGTATTATTTCAAAAAACGGAATAATACTCACAAGCTCGCACGTTATTGAACATGCCAGAAATATACAAGTTACAACTCACAGCGGCAAAAAATATACAGCTAAAATTTTAGCAGTACTAAAAAATCGAAACGATTTAGCACTGATTAAAATTGATACAAAAGAAGATTTAGCTTTGGCAAAATTCGGCAATTCCGACGAAATTAAAGTTGGTCAAAGAGTACTGACAATCGGCTGCCCCTTCGGCTTTAAAGATACCTTAACCACAGGGATAATTTCAAGAATTGATTACGAAAGAAATAAAATTCAAACAGACGCAGCCATAAACCCCGGTTGCTCAGGAGGCCCATTAATTAATTTAAACGGAGAAATTATAGGAATTAATCAATCAATTTATAATCCTGACAACAATCGCTCAAACATAGGCATAGGCTTTGCGCTGCCTTCTAATTACGCAATTGATTTTATCAATAAAACAAAACAAAAACTTGCAACTTCAGGCATTAATGCGCTTCAATAATAGTTCCCCCGCCCAAAACAACATCATCTTGATATAATACAACAGATTGAGCAGGCGCAATTGAAGAAATTTCATTTTTAAATTCAACTTTAATTGTATCATCAAAAGGATAAACAATAACCTCAACAGGGCTTGAAGCAGAACGAATTTTTGCAGTTGCCTCAAAAGGTTTTTTTGGATTATCTAATGCAATCCAATTAATATCATTAGCAATTAAATACTTATTGTAAGTTTCATCCTTAATTCCGACGATGACACTATTTGTACTTTTATCAATTTCAAGAACATACAAAGGTTCACTATATGCAATCTTTAAACCTTTTCTTTGCCCTATGGTATAATTCCAAATGCCGTCATGATAGCCCAATATATTACCCTTTCTATCGATTATTTTACCTTGATTTTTATCACAATCAAATAAATCAGAGTAATCGCCCTTATAAAAATCTTGACTATCGGTTTTTTGAGCAACAGGAATATTCTTCTCTAGCGCGTATTTTCTAACATCTTCTTTTTGCATTGAACCAAGAGGAAAAAGAATATTTTTCAACTCATCTTGCGACAATTTATATAGAAAATATGTCTGATCTTTTTTTGGATTAATTCCTTTTTTTAATTCATGCCTGTGGGTTTTTTCATTGAACTCATTTCTTGCATAGTGTCCTGTTGCAAACTTATCAAACTTCAACCCCATTTTTTTTGCAGCCTTTGGAAATAAACCGAATTTTATAAATTTATTACACATAACACAAGGGTTAGGAGTTAAACCGTTTAAATATTGCTTTTTAAATTCACTAAAAACAATATCGTTAAATTCTTTTGATAAATCTACCAAATAAAAAGGAACATCAGCACCTTGACAAACCAAAACAGCGTCTTCGATTTCTTTCTTTTTATCTGTTCCATAACAAGAATTAGCTATTGTTTTAATATCGCCGTCGTAGATTTTCATCATAGCACCAATAACACTATGACCTTGAGATTTTAATAAATTTAAAACACAAGCGGAATCAACCCCGCCTGATACTCCAACTAAAATATTCATAAAAAAATAATAATATAAACAAGGATAAAGTTACAATTTTTATCAAACTCTTGATTTTTTTTATTTATTTTATATTATTAAGATAACAATACTTATGAAAGGATGTAGAAATGTCAGTATATTGCGAAATCTGTGGTAAGAAATCACTTAAAGCAGCTAAGATTTCGTTCTCTCATAAACAAAATGTTCACAGACAACTTCCCAATTTGCAATCTGTAAAAGTTAGACTTGCAAATGGAACAGTTAAGAAAATGTCTGTTTGTACATCTTGTATCAGAGCAGGAAAATTCACAAAAGCTTAGTTGAAATTTAAAGCTTTTAGCTTTCAAGTAAAAAATTTAAAGACGGTTGAGATTATTAATTAAATATTTTCATGCCGTCTTTTTTACATAATGGGGAGAATTATTTGAAAATAGGCATATTTCTGGGCGATATCAAAAAGCCCAAATCCGTTGGCGGATTGACTTTTGAATTATCTTTTGTTGATGAGCTGTTAAATCAAAAAACAGAGCATGAGTTTGTTATATATTATTTTGGAAAGAAAAACATATTTAAACCCAAACAAAATGCCAAGTTTGTTTCTTTAAAATATTATAAAAAACCTGAGTTTTCTCTTATGCCTCTTGATATAAAATTATATAAAACTCCTTTTGTCTCTTTAAATCATAAGCTCAAAAAAGATAATATAAATGTTGTTTTCTTTTTGGCTCCATATTTGCATGAGCATATTGAAATACCCTACTATGCCCTAACAAGAGATGTTGCCCACAGAGTTTTGCCGCATTTTCCTGAATACGGTTCAAACAGTATTGTTGAAAAAATGGAAAAAAAGCTTAATTTATTTCTTGTGGGTGCATCTAAAATCATCACTTGTAATTCAGTAGCTAAAAAGGACATAAAAACCCTTTACAGGGTAATCGAAGAAAACATTATAACGGTAAATCTTCCCTATCCCAATTGGATTAAAAACGTAAAAGAAGATTTGAACACCCTAAACAAATATTCTCTTAAAAAGAACGGTTTTATTTTATATCCCGCGCAATTTTGGGCTCATAAAAACCATATAAGATTAATTTTAGCCGCTCAAGTCATGCAAGAACAAAACATTAACCTAAAAGTTGTTTTTTGCGGAATGGATAGGGGCAACAAAAAATATTTAATTCAGCAAGTAAAAGAATTGAAACTTGAAGACAGGGTAATATTTTTAGACTACATTCAGCAGGAAGAATTAATGTCGTTATATAAAAATGCCTATGCAACAGTTTACCCTTGTTTAGCAGGGCCCGATAGCATTGTTGCACTAGAGGCAATGTATTTTAATTGCCCTGTATTAATTTCAAATCATCTCGGTTATAACGAACAATTAAAAAAAGCTGCAATCTATTTTAACCCCTTAGACGAAATAGATATCGTTGAAAAAATAAAACTTTTAAACGATTTAGCAATAAAAGACGATATACTTTCAAACGGTGAATTATTAATAAAAGAAAATACTTGTAAAAATTATATAGATAAATTTTTAAATGAGATGGATACTTTTTATTTAACCAGACAATGCTGGTCATTAGAAGAAAGCTATAATAACAAATGATACTGTTGATTATTTTTCTTACCGTCATTGCAATTATTTTGCTTATCGGTTCATTATTTTTTATAATTAAATATTCAAAAAGCATAAAAGCAAGAACACAAGAAGCAATTCAATATATTCTTGATTCTAAAGGATTTTATTCCAAAAAAATATTGATAGTTAATAGTAGAATTATAATTGCCCTAAATAGAGATTCAAGCATGCTTGCGGTAATTAAAAATTTTAATTTAAATATTCCAACAATATATGAATATGAAATGTTTGCCACTTCTTTTATTACTTCAATAGAACAAAAAAGCTGTCTTTTTAATATTCACTATATCAAAAATGGGCTTCACAAAACACTTCACATAAACACAATAAACAAAGAAATTAAAAACTTTTTCTATCTTGTACTAAAAGAAATGTGTGCCAAAAAAATCAAGCAAAAATACCCTGAATACAATTTTACAATGACATCTGCAAGCGATTGGGGATGCAGCTATGTTTGGGCATATGCGCCAAAAAACTGCATATTTGCATATTTTAAATCAATGGACAATCCACAGATATTTAAAATAAATCTTTTAAGAGAATATTTTACGATTGACACAAAATACAATTATTTTGAAGCACCAATTTTAGGTGAAGCACAACAGTTACTTATATACGAAAAAGATTTTCTTTCCAAACTCTTAAATTTACTTTTTGAATCAATTAAAGAAAAATTTTTAATAGTTTCTGAAAACAAAATATACTATGACAACTACAAAGAAACGGTATATTTATCAAACGGAATAACATCACTTCAATCAATAAAGCTTAACGAAACAGAAGAAGTGTTATATCAGGATAACAGACTTGTTTTTATACCGTATGGCAGCGCAAAAACTATTACATTTTTTGCAAACAAAGATTTAATTCAAGAATTTGAAGAATTTATTGTAACTTATAATTTAAGAAAAATCGCAAATGAATTCAACTATAAAACAGATAAATTAATTAATACAACGCCAAATACAAAATTCATAATCGATAAAACTCGCTCAAGACTTGTTTATTGCGCAAGCTTAAATTCATTATCCAAATTCAGCTATATAAATATTGCTTTTGACAATATTGAAGACGCAAAAACAGAAATCAACAATTTTAGTAACTTTGTAAGAATTTACACAAAAAACAAAGAAATTATCGATGTAACTTGTAAAAAACACGAAGTTGCCCAGTATATTCTTGCGCAAATCAAAAGCATTATAGAGGAATAACCCACTAACATAACCGAAACCGATTTTTGCAATAAAAAATCGGGATGACAGGATTTTGCTAAGCCGTTGGCGAATATATGAGCCTTACGGATTAGTATACAGAGTCATACAAAGCGTTAACGAGTTTTGCGAGTATACGCTTTGTTGACGAGTTTACCGTAGGTTCAACCTGGAAGACCGATTTTTGCAATAAAAAATCGGGATGACAGGATTTGAACCTGCGACCCCCTCGTCCCAAGGGAGTTTTTACCAGCGTCATCCGATATTTTAAACGTCCTTAAACGCAATTACCATAATCTTTTTCAGGTTTCTAATTCGTTTATGTACGTCTATAATATTTTAAATGTTCTAACTTCAATTACATAATAATTACATAATGCAATTGACTTTTAAAACTTATCACAATGGTGTTTAAAAATCAATCCTAAGAATATTTAGAACTCAACGAAAGTTTATGTCTTAACGGTATTAAATAATATTTGCGCATTACCTTATCTTTTCAACAATCAATAATTGTACCCCTCATATTGCCAAACTCCCTTGGTGCTTGGCAATATAGAATGTGTCTAGGCAGTTATAAAGAGGTTAACAGACTAAATTCTTTCATGAGTATTTCAGAGGAGTATACATGAAAGAGAGTACATTTATTAATCTTGGAGCAACTAACCATGCGAGAGGAATAAGAGAAGAATACGACTATTACGCAACCGACCCAATCGCCGGAAAGTTGCTACTTGAAGCAGAGCCGGATTTAACCAATATCTGGGAATGTGCCTCTGGTGCAGGGCATTTAGCAAAAGTATTTGATGAAGCAGGTAAACTAGGTAAAGCAACTGACCTTATCGACAGAGGATATGGCACTGTAGAAGATTTTTTATCAAACACAGAGCCATATCATAATGGTGATATAGTCACCAATCCACCATACAAATTGGCTCAAGAATTTGTGGAACATGCATTAAACAAAGTCGATGAAGGCAGAAAGGTTTGTATGTTCTTGAAAGTCCTGTTTCTAGAAAGTCAGAGTCGGAAGGAACTATTTACACAACATCCGCCTCGTACAATCTATATATCAAGCTCACGTATAAATTGTGCTAAGAATGGAGATTTTAAGACATACAATAGCAGTGCAATTGCTTATGCTTGGTTTGTATGGGTTAAGGGGTATGAAGGCGAAACAGTTATTAAATGGATAAATTAACACCTTAAAAAACAGAATGGTGCAAAACTCCTGTAAAAGGCTATTCCGGCGTATCTCCCTTATTTAAGG
>CASDOW010000017.1 GCA_949282195.1 uncultured bacterium
AATAGCCCACCAAGCTCAACGCTTGCTGTGCTATTGCTCACATCCTTTTGCCTTTTCATTCTCGTCTAAGTCCGTCGGACTAAGACTCGAATTTCAAAGGTTTTGTTATTTTTTGTGTTTTGATATCTTATGGGAGCAATAGCTCCCTTTTTTTTCAAAAAAATTACCCTTAAAAACTAAGGGCAATTTTTATCATAAACAAACTTAAAATTTATTCTAATTTAGCGCACCTGCGCCTGAAATTACTTCTGTTATTTCTTGAGTAATCTTAGCTTGACGAGCTTTATTAAATTCAACAGTTAAAGTATTTATCATATCACTTGCGTTATTTGTTGCAGCACTCATTGCAGTCATTCTTGAAGCCAATTCACTGGCTTGAGCCTCTAAAAGCGCCTGATATACAACATTTGTTATAAACATAGGAACAATAGTTGATAATACAGATTGCAAATTAGGCATAAATTCGCTCAAAGGCTCAATTTTATGACTATCATGATTTATTTTCAATTCATCATCAAGTTCTTTATTTCTAAATTCTCGAACTCTTTCATCATCAGTTACAGCAGGCAATAACTGCCAAGATTCGGCAATATAAGTCATCATGTTTTTATATCTTGTTGTTACAAGTTCAATTGAATCAATATCGCCTTTAATAAAATCGTCTGCCAATAATGACGCTATAACATAAGCAGAACTTGAATTAACATCGTCTAAGATATTAACATATGTTTTCTTAATTTCAAACCCGTATTGCGCTTGGGCATTTTTAATTGCAGGGGCTGCTTTTTGTCCAACAAGATAAACACAAACATTTTTGCCTTCGCTTTTTAATTTCTTAATTAAGTTTAGGCTGTATCTGACAATATTAGCACAATACGCCCCTGCTAAACCCTTGTTTGATGAAATAATAACAAGACCGACGCTTTTAACATCTCTTTTTTCCAACAATGCAGGAAAATTATCGATATTATTTTGAGTCTTTATTTTATCACATTTATTTTTAAGAGTTTCTTTATATGCCCAGCAAAACATCTTATACAATTCCAATGTAAAAGGTCTTGAAGTCCTAACGGCATTTTCTGCTTTCTTTACTTTTGCAGCCGCAACCATTTTCATTGCCTTTGTAATTTTTTGAGTATTCTTAATACTGTTTATTCTGTCTTTTATGTTTCTTAAATTTGCCATTTTTTTCTTTCCGAATTTATAAACATATTTTATTCTGCTTTAAAAATATTTTCTTTGAAATTTTTAATATGTTTAATTAATTCTTCTTTATCAAACTCTTCAAGTTTAGCTCCGTCATTCAATTTTGCTTCTAATTCAGAACAATTTGATGAAAAATATTCAAAGAATTGTTTTTTAAATTCTTGAATATCCTTATTTTCAACATCATTAATAAAACCTTCGTTTCCACAGAATAAAATTGCAACCTGTTGAGCAACAGACAAAGGATTATATTGAGGCTGAATTAAGATTTGAGTTAATTTTTCCCCTTTTAATAATTGTGCTTTTGTTGCTGCGTCAAGGTCTGAAGCAAATTGAGCAAATGCGGCAAGTTCTCTATATTGAGCTAAGTCTAAACGCAATTGACCCGCAACTTGTTTAATACCCTTTGTTTGAGCAGCACCCCCAACACGAGAAACTGAAATACCCGCATTAATTGCCGGTCTTTGACCTGAGTTAAACAAGTTTGATTCAAGGAATATTTGACCGTCTGTAATAGAAATTACGTTAGTCGGAATATAAGCTGAAACGTCCCCTGCTTGTGTTTCAATGATAGGAAGTGCCGTAATTGAACCGCCTCCTCTTTCATCAGACAACTTACAAGCTCTTTCCAGTAATCTTGAATGCAAATAAAATACATCCCCGGGGTATGCTTCACGTCCCGGAGGTCTTTTCAACAATAAGCTCATGGCACGATAGGCTTGAGCGTGTTTTGTTAAATCGTCATATATAATTAAAACGTGTTTTCCTTGTTCTAAAAATTCTTCAGCAACAGCACAGCCCGCAAAAGGCGCAATATATTGCAACGGTGCGGAGTTATCAGCAGTAGCTGAAACAATTATTGAATAATCCATTGCTCCTTTTTCTTCTAAAGTTTTTGCTAAATGAGCAACAGTTGAAGTTTTTTGACCAATTGCAACATAAATACAAATTACATCTTTGCCTTTTTGATTTATGATTGTATCAATTGCAATAGCAGTTTTGCCTGTTTGTCTGTCGCCGATAATAAGTTCACGTTGACCTCTGCCGATTGGCGTTAAAGCGTCAATAGCCGTTAAACCTGTTTGCAGGGGCTGATGAACTGATTTTCTTTCAATAATACCGGGGGCAATGCGTTCAATCGGACGTGTTTTATCGGTGTGGATTTCACCTTTACCGTCAATAGGAATACCGGTAGGATCAATTATTCTACCTATTAGGGCATCTCCAACAGGAATTGAAGCAATCTTACCTGTGGATTTAACACTCATACCTTCTTTAATTTTTGTATAATCTCCAAGAATTACAACCCCAACATTGTCTTCTTCAAGGTTTAAGGTAATTCCAAGAGTTTTATTACCGTCATCAAATTCAACAAGTTCTGATGCCATAACATTATTCAAACCGTATATTCTTGAAATACCGTCTGAAATTTCTATAACGCTGCCTACATTATCAACCTGTAATTTTTCTGAATAATTTTCAATTTTAGACTTGATAATTGCAGTTATTTCAGAGCTGTTTATTGTTCCTGCCATATATTTTGCCTTTCATGTTATAAATTAATCTTTTTTAATCTGTCAAATTTAGTTTTTAAACTTAAATCTATAATTTTATCTTCAAATTTAATAACTAAACCGCCCAATATTGTTTCGTCTTTTTGATAATTTAAAATTACTTCTTTATTAAATTTATTTGATAATTTATCTTTTAATCTAGTTTTTTGTTCTTCATCTATTTCATAAACATAAAAAACATCCAATATTTTAATATTTTTTAAATTATTTTTTTCTTTTTGAAAAACATCAAAAATAGTTGAAAAAATATTAAATCTGCCTTCATCCAATAAAGTTTCCAAAAAATTTAGGGTAATAGAATTAATTTTATTTTGAAAAGTTTCTTTTATCGTTTCTTTTTTATCTTTTAAAGACACAACAGGATGAGAAAAAAACATTTTAAAGCTTTCATCTTTAAAAATAGAATTATCAATTAATTCTAAGTCATCCGAAATTTCATCAATATTATTAATAGATGACTCAAGTAAAGCCTTAGCATATCTTTTTGCAACTTTTAGGTTTTTTATGTCTAAGCTTTTTTTCATAATAAACTTCCTTCAATTTTATCCAATTCATCAATTGAAGAATTGATTAATTTTTTATGAACATCATCATTCAATCTTGTCAAGGTTTCATCTTTTGCTAATTCCACACAAGCTTTATAGATATCATTTGTTGTCATTTTTTTATATTTTTCTTGTTGACTTATATATATCTTCTCTAAGCTTGATTTAATTTCTTGCTCTTGCAATTTTGTTTTTTGTTCAAATTTTTCTTTTAAATTTTGCGCATTCAATTTTGCACTAGAAATAATTTCTTCTTGAAGCTTTGGAGTATCTTTTGTCGATTTTTTTGTTTGTTTATACTCTGAAATTGCGCTTTGTGCATTTTTTGAACTCTTTTCAACAGATTCTTTAACATCATCCGCCATTTTTTGAATTAAATCGCCAAGATGTGCCTTTTTAAATATCAACACTAAAGTTGATACCACTATCAAAAAATTTATTAAATTTGTATTTAGAATTTGTTCAAATAGAGTCATATTAATAGCTTTCTAAATATTTAAATATTGATTTATTTTTTCATCAGATAAATTAACGCAAACTTCCTCGTTTAAAACTCTTGAAACCATGGATTGAACTATTGAATTCAATTCATTTTTAGCTTCAATTTTAGCCTGTTTTGATAATTCATCCAATTGAGCCTTATTCTCATCAATTAAGGAACTTGCTTCTTGTTTTACTTGCTTAATTTTAAGCGCACTTTGCTCTTTTGCTTCTTGAGTAATATTTTTAATAATGTCAGAAGCCTCTTTTCTTGAAGTTTTTAAGGCGCGTTCTTTTTCATCCAATAAAGCGCGGGATTTTTCTTTTGATTCAGTTTCCATTTTTAAATTTTTAGCATAAAAACCGTTTCTTTCATCAATTATCTTTGTAATCGGATTAAAAAGAATTGCTTTTATGATTAACAAAAATATAATGAAACTAATTACAACAAATATAAACGTTCCGTCAATTTGCATTAACATCTGAAAAATCTCCGCTTTTTATCGTAAAATTGCTCTTATTTAAGTACAAAACCGATTAAGATTACAACCAATAGAGCATAGATTGCACATGCTTCAATTAAACCTGCGCCAATATAGAAATATTTTGAAATTTGACCTTCAACTTCAGGTTGTCTTGCAATACTTTCAATAATTGCCTTAGTAGCCAAACCAAGACCAATACCGGGGCCTACAACACCAAAGCCGATTGCTAAACCCATAGCGATAAATTTTAAAACTGATAAATCCATATTTTTCTCCTTTATAAATTAATGTTTTGCTACCGCACCGCTTATATATGCGCTTGTCAAAAGCGTGAACACCAACGCTTGGATAAACGCAACAAATATTTCAAAAAACATAATAGGTAAAGGTAATAATGACCCTAAAAATAAAGTTATATTATATACCCAACTTGAAGGCAAAATGCCTCCTAGTGTATTTTGACAAAATACGCTTATAGCTTCAGGGCTAATTAAAGATGCAATTAATCCTCCTAAAACCATGATAAGAATTTCACCTGCTAAAATGTTAGCAAAAAGTCGAAGTGCCAATGTAAGGGGTCTTACAACATCTTCCAGCATATTAAAAGGTGTCATAAACCACACAGGTTGAAAATAATGTTTAAAATATCCGATACCCTTCAAACGAACACCTGAAACGATATAATATATTAAAACAATGATTGCTAATGCTGCTGTTACATTTATGTCGTTAGTCGGAGATGCAAATTCTCCTTCAGTTGCTTTAATAAACGGGAAGAAATTTAATAATTTCCAGGGTAACTGCCCGATTAAATTACCTGTAATGATAAATAAAAATAAAGCAATCAGAATTGGAGTATGCTTTTTGCCTTCAGAACCCATATCTTTAGTTAATGATAAAAATATAGTAACTATATTTTCAAAAACCGCTTGGAGCTTTGAAGGAATTAATTTTATATTTCCAACTGCCAATAGTGCAAAAAATATTATTATTGCCATAGTAATCCACAAGGTTATTAATGTATCCATATGTACATTCAAACCAAACAAATTTACTATCCAATGTTGTCCTATATGAAATTCCATTTTACTTCACCTTTACAATGAACACCATTATATTAACTCAATATTATATTTGATAGTTAAGCCAAATGGATGATTTTAAATTTAACACCTATAATAAAGCACAATATAAACTCTTTAAGCAAATTAATTTTTTTAAAATTAATAATACTTTAAAAATAATTAAAATCTAAATCTTAAGATTTAGATAATTAGAACCAGTGCATTTAGGGTAAATTTCAACCTTAATATTGATGAAGAAACCGCCCAAAAAAAGTATATTCATAATGTAAGTTACTTTAATCGAATTAAAATTTATAAAAAAATATACTTTTTGGAGGGGTTAATGAGAAGAACAATGGATTTTAAAAGAAAACAGAAAGTCATTGTCGTTGATGACAAGTATGAACACGCATCAGGCGTACGCGAATTAGTAAACTTGGAAAATGATTACGAAGTTATTGCTAATGCAGGAAATGCAAATGTTGCAATTTCTCTAATCAAAAAATATCAGCCTGATATTGTATTAATGGACATCAATATGCCTGAAATGGACGGCATTAATGCAATAGCAGAAATTCAAAAATTAAGCGTAAAAACAAGAATTATTGTTTTAACTGCCTATGATGACGCTGATTTGATTTATAGAGCTATGAAAGTCGGCGCTTGCGGATATGTTTTAAAAACAATGGTTTCAGCTCAATTAATTAAAGCGCTTGATGAAGTTTCAATGGGTAAAATTTATCTTCCCAACATCTTGTGTTCTAAATTCTTTGAATATTTCCAAGACTTTGAAAGAAACGGAAGCGCTAAACAAGAAGACGAAAATGAAGAAAATCTTTTACACTATCTTACAAACAGAGAAGAAGAAGTTCTTTCATTATTGTTGGAAGGCGCAACTTATAAAGATGTTGCAAGAGAATTGTTTATCTCTGAAACAACAGTTAAAACACACGTTAATAACATATTCCAAAAATTACAAGTAAGAGAAAAAACACAAGCAGTACTTTATGCAATCAATAAAGGTTTCAAACCAAAGACCAAAAAAATTGCGGTATAAAATTACTGCCTAAATATAAAATGGTAAGTTAAAAAGTAAATGAATAAAACTAAGAAAAATTTCAATACATATTTTGAAAAAAAGGATTTAAGCAGTAATGAATTATATTCATCAACTATTATTGAATCCCTGACAAGAAGTATTTTAGAGCCGATAGCCAAGGAAAACTCCAAGGCTATCGTCTTTGCTCGCTTGAAAAATGTCAAAGGACTGGACAGCTTAATAAAAAGGCTTGAATATTCAAAAGACATTACTTTAAGGGAATTTTCTGATTTTGAATTTTCAAAATTTGATATTGAAGAAACGGGTTTTATCGTATTAACTACTCAAAGATACAATTGCGCCTTTTTATTCAGAGAAAAGGAAGAAAATAAATATGAGATTTATTTTAAAGTTAATTCAAAACTTATAAATGACGTCTATGAAACGCTAAAAGCAATATTTTTAATTGATTACGATGAAGAATTTTATGCCCACAGGCCCGAACGTCGTGACAACGATATGATGAACGAGGCAATTAAAAATATAATTAAATATTTTGAAGAAACAATTAAAGAAAATGAATACAATACAAAAATTCAAGAAAACTATAAAACAGTTAACGAAACAAATACATCTTTAAGAAACGAAATATATCAAAATGCAAAACAAATTGCCCATGAAATCAAAAATCAATTAAGCATTCTTGATATTTATACAAGAATTTTCGAAAAGAAAACGCAAGATTTTGAAACAATAAAGCCTATAAGAAAATCAATAGAATTAATAAAATCGCAAATTGAACAGTTTAAAAATATTGATGTTATTAATCTTCAAGAAAAAAATATTAAGTCTATTTTGCAAGACTCAATTAAGATGTATGGAAATATTTTAAAAGAAAAAAATAATAAAATTATTCTGGTTGACGAAATGGCAGGTTTTGAAGCAAATGCTTTTGTGGATGAAGAAAAGTTTTTAATAGTAATTAATAATATTATTAAAAATGCTAACGATTCAACCAAAGATGATGAAATAATAATCAAACTGAAACAAGTTGAAGAACATATTAAAATCTCAATTATAAACCATGGAGAAATGATAGCAAAAGAAAATCAAAGTAAAATCTTTGAACAAGGTTACACAACTAAAAAAGACGGATGGGGAGTCGGATTATCTGTTTGTAAAAAATTCATAGGCTCACAATTTGGCACTTTTGAATTAACAAAAAGTGATGAAAAAGAAACAATTTTTACACTAACTCTGCCTTTAGCTCAAACAAGATAATCTAAATCTAAAATAAGGATAGAATTATGGATTTAATTAATAACAGAACAAAAGAAATAGCTGCCATGGCGCTTGACGGTCTTTATGAACGTTCTAAAGCAATTTCAGCCAACACCGTTAATGCACTTACTCCTAATTACCAAAGAAAAGAAGTTTCATTTGAGGGAAGTTTAAGAGAAATTATAAAAAGAGAAGACGAAAAAGAAAATATTAAAGTTCAAAACTCAATGAACTACGACAAAAACCCTAATATTATTTTAAAAGGACAAAGCCCTGAACAAATCGCTCTTTTAAGTACGGATATAAAAGATAATTACTATATAGATGTGCAACAAGACTTAAGAGAACCAACAGGAGATGATGGCAACAACGTCGTATTAGAAGAAGAAATGATGGATGAAGCCAAAAACGGCATGCAATACCAAGTTGTAGCATCACTGTTATCAAAATCATATTCACTTTTAAGTAGTGTTATTAAAGGACAAAATCAATAATAAGGATAGAATAATATGAGTTTTAGTGTTTTTGATATAGCTGCCTCAGGAATGAGCGCACAAAGAATTAAAATGGATACTGTTTCATCAAACATCGCAAACGTCAATACAACAAGAAATGAGTTTGGCGAAAAAGAAGTATACAGAAAAAAACAGGTTAATTTTAAAGAAATGACCATGCAAAAAGGGTTTAATTTCCCGAACGGAAATGCTTCAGTAGAATTTGACCCGCCAAATGCGCCGTATTTAAGAGGCGGCGTTACGATTAATGATAACGCAATAGCCAAAGGGGTTATGGTAGATTCAATCACAGACGCCAATAATCCTACAAGAATGGTTTACGACCCTAATCATCCTGACGCTAATGATGACGGATATGTTGAACTTCCTAACATCAATGTTGTTGAAGAAATGGTAAACATGGTTAATGCTTCAAGAGCCTACGAAGCGAACGTTACTATTGCACAAACCACAAAAACCATGATACAAAGCGCAATAAATATCTAAAAGGATAAGTTATGAGCAGTAATTTTAATATAAATACAAATTTCCAATTAAATAATTTTGATAATTCAATAAATGAATTCAATAAAGCATTTTCAAATTCGGTTAATAATGCAAATAAAGCCCTTGAAAACGGCGCAAATTTTGATGAGATATTTAACTCCATAGGACAAAATAATGAGCAAATGGCACCTATGCAATTAGGAGCACAATATTTTTATGGAGTTGATGCGATTAATTCTCAAAAAGTTGAAAACCTATCTCCGACAGCCCAAGTTGCAAAAGACATAGGTTCAGGGTTTTCAAACAGTTTAAATGAATTAAGCGGCATTGAAAAAAAAGCCGAACAAGATTTTGAAACATTTGCTTCAGGAGGAGATATAAGTGTCCATGAAGTTATGATATCAGCTCAAAAATCAAATTTAGCCATGCAAATGGCAATCCAATTAAGAAGCCAGTTATTAAATGCTTATAATGAATTTAAAAATATGAGTATTTAAGCTAATATTCATATTTCTTAACAGTGTTGAAATTGCCGACAAGTAAGATATTATATTATTGGGGAGCAGTCTTGCTTGGATAAAATTAGTTAGAATTAGTATTGGATTAGTTAAGTGAACGAGCATATTAAATTATTAATAGAAGATATTAAAAAACTTTGGTTAAAGCTTGATATAAATCAGAAATTTTCAATTGCAGCGCTATTAGTTGCAATGTTTGTCGTGGGAATATTTTTTATAGTTAAAGCAACAGAGCCCAATTGGACGGTTTTATATTCGGATTTATCCAAACAAGATGTTGCAGCTATAACAGAAAGTCTGAAAAAAAGCGGATATGCGTATAAATTATCTGAAGATAAAACTGCAATTTTGGTTAAAAATCAAGATAAAGAAGATTTAAGACTTTTTGTTGCCGAAAATGACTTAATTAAAGACACAACAGGAGGTTTTGAACTTCTTGACGATTTACAATTAGGCTCAACTGATTTCAAAAACAAATTAACAAAACAAAGAATATTTCAAGGAGAACTAACCCGCTCAATTGAAAGAATTAACGGGGTATCAAAAGCAAGAGTTCAGTTAGCTGAACCCGAACGCTCAATTTTTTCTGATGAAGACGAAGAACCTTCAGCAAGCGTTGTCTTAATATTGGAGCCCGGAGTAAGATTAAAAGCAAGCCAAATTATGGCTATTAAAAATTTAGTAGCTTATTCTGTTCCAAGACTAACCAATGACAGAGTGTTTTTAACAGACCAAAACGGAAATGTACTATCAGAAGATGTTGCAAAAAATTCTTCTGATATGCAAACATATAGAACAAATTTTGAAAAAGAAGCAGCTAAAAAAATCAAAGACACCCTTGAAACAATCATGGGTAAAGACAATGTTTCTGTTCAGGTTTCTACCGTTATGGATTTCAACCAAACAAGAGCAACAATTGAAAGCTATACACCCAATAAAGACTCTAATTCAGGTATAATTATAGCTCAACAAGGAGAAAAAGAAGTTTATTCCAATCCCCAGCAGTTACCTTCCAACAATAAAGAAAAAGAAACAACTCAAGAAAACAATACTATTGAAAATACAGGAGTAAACCCCGCACAAAACGAGCTTCAACAAGCTCAACAAGCACAAGTTCAAGACCCTGCCACATTGCCTTTAAATCAAACACCTGTTAAAACAGTAAATTATAATGACAATGAAAACACTAAAGCAGACAATGACGTCAGAAAATTAAGCTATGAAAAAGAAAAATCAGCAACTACATACGCGGTAACAAAAGAGGTAAAACAAGTTGTATATGCCCCCGGAGCAGTTACAAGGATGAGTGTAGCAGTTGCAGTAAATAAAATTTTAACAGATGAAGAAAAAAAGGAAATTGAAAATCTGGTTATAGCAGCAACGGGTATGGATAAAGCAAGAGGGGACATTGTTAACGTAACAAGCCTTAAATTTACAGGAATTGATAACTCGGAAGAACTTGAGCAAGATAAGGCAGCTCAACAAGCAATGACCATGGAAATTTTAACATTTATCTTTAAAAATGTTTCTCCTGTGTTTATAATACTTATATTAGGCTTAATCGCACTTCATAATTTTGGAAATATATTTAAAGCTCCAAAACCTGAGGACAATGAGCTTGAAGATTTAGATTCGCAAGACGACACACCCTTGCCTTCGTTTGATCCTTATTTAATGCTTCAACAAAACAAAACCAATGCAGAAGATTTTTATCAACAAGATGTTCAATATACTTCAGCAGTTGACAAAAAGAAAAGCGAAATTATTAACTCAATCTTAGGCAATCCTGAAGAAGCAGCAAGAATTTTAACTTCATACATTAAAGAATAAGAAAGACAAATCATAAAAATGGCTAATATCCGCATAGAACAAATGACACCAACACAGAAAGTTGCAGCCCTATTGATTACGCTGGGGCCGAGCGCAGCGTCTGAAATTATGAAATGTATTGAAGATGATAGCGCACTTGAGCAAATTACAATTGAAATTGCGGGTATGTCAAAATTACCGCAGGAAGTTATTGAAGCAATTGTCGATGAATTTCATACCGTATTTCAAGCATCATCTATGCTTGCGGCAGGTGGTATGAATTACGCAAGAGAGCTTTTAGAAAAAGCCTATGGGGCTTCTGAAGCTAATAATATTTTAAATCGTTTAGTTACAATATTAAATTCTAATCCTTTTCAATTTTTTAATGAGGCGGATCCGGCCCAATTAGCAACCTCATTTCAAAATGAAAACCCGCAATTAATTGCTTTAATTTTGGCATATTTAAAACCCGAACAATCGGCAAAAGTTTTAAATTACCTTGCCCCCGGAGTGCAGCATAAAGTTGCCCTAAAAATAGCCCAAATGGAAACAACAAACCCTGAGGTAATATCAGAAGTAGAAAAAATTGTTGAATCAAGATTTTCAAATGTTGTTGCAACTGACTTTTCTAAAGCCGGAGGTACAAAAACTCTTGCAAGCATATTGAATAGCACCGATAGGGCCACCGAAAAAAATGTTATAGAAATGATGGAAATAGAAACTCCGGAATTAGCCGAAGATGTAAGAAGTTTAATGTTTGTGTTTGAAGACATTATTCAACTCGACGACGCTTCAATTCAAAGAGTTTTAAGAGAAGTTGATTCAAAAGACTTAGCAACAAGCTTAAAAGGTGCTAAAGAAGAAGTTAAGCAAAAAATACTTAAAAATATGTCAGAACGTGCTCAGGGAGTATTATTAGAAGATATTGAATATATGGGACCTGTCAGAACAAGAGAAGTTCAAAAAGCACAATCTAAAATTGTCGGCGTAATCAAGGCACTTGAAGCAGTCGGAGAAGTCACGATTTATCGCGGCGGTCAAGAGGATGAACTAATTGAGTAAACTCAAAGCAAATAAAATAAATTTTGATGATGATGATTTTGTCATTAAAATCGAAGAAGAAGAAAAAAAGGAAATTCATAAACCAATAAAAAATAAAGTTGTTCATCAGGAAACTGCTCCTGATGAAAGCGAGCTTGTCTTAAACAGGGCAAAAGAACAAGCCATTGAAATTATCAACAAAGCCAACCAAGAAGCAAAAGAAATAATTAAAAACGCAAAAGATGAAGCAAGAAAAAAAATAGATGAAGCAACGGCAAGAGTAGATGAAATAACCGCCAATGCTCAAAATATGGCTCAAGAAAAACTGGAAGAAATCAATAAACAAAATGAAGAATTAATTAATTCATCTAAAGAACAAATTGAAAAAGAAAGAATTGAAAAAACAAAACAAGGCTATGAAGAAGGCTATTCTGACGCACAAGAAAAAATCCAAGAAGAACTTTTAGATAAACTTGAAGATTTTGATAAATTCATTAAAAAACAATTTGAAATTAAAGAAAAAATAATCAAATCAGCTTCAAAAGATATTTTAAATATCATAGAAAATATTTCAAAAAAAATCCTTTTAAAAGAAATCAATTCAAAAACTCTTGAAAAAATAATCAAAAATACAATTTCGCTTTTTGAAAAAAAAGAAAATATCAATATAATTTTAAGCGAAAAATATGCGAAATTGCTTTTTGAAATTCAAAATAAATCACTAAATCAAGAGGGCGATTTTAATTTTGAAAACTTTAAAAAATATGAAAATTTTGATATTATCTACAATCCAAAATATAGCGATGATACGATTATCATAGAAAATCTTGAAGAAAGATTTTGCGCTTCAATTGGCTTGCAATTGGAAAATATAATAAGAAATATCTATGAAAACACTAACAATGGACAAATTGAACTAAATCAAAATATTGAAAAAGATGAAACTGAATGAAATTAATAATATAATAAATAACACAAAATCAATTATGAAAATGGGTAAAATAATTGAAATTATAGGTTTAACAATTATTGCTGACGGCCCTGTTTCATCTATCGGAGATTTATGTCACATTATTGAAGATGACAGCGATAATATAATATACGCCGAAGTGGTAGGTTTTAAAAAAGATTGTATTTTATTAATGCCCTTAGGTTCAATTGAAGGCTTAAAAGCGGGCGCTAAAGTTATTAATACAGGTACTCATATGAAAGTAAAAGTATCTGATTCACTTTTAGGCAGAGTTCTTGACGGACTCGGAAATCCAATTGACAACAAAGGCCCCATTATTGCCGACGATTATTATCCGACAAGCGCTGAAATAATTAATCCAATGGAGCGAAAACCAATTGATGAAGTTTTATCATTAGGACTTCGAGCAATAGACGGCTTAAACACTATAGGCAAAGGTCAAAGGGTTGGAATTTTTGCTGGTTCAGGTGTTGGAAAATCAACAACTCTTGCTATGATAGCCAAAAATACCTCAGCCGATATTAATGTTATTGCTCTTATAGGAGAGCGCGGAAGAGAAGTTAGGGAATTTATCGAACACACCATGGGCGAAAAAGGCATGGAGCGCTCAATTGTAGTGTGCGCAACATCAGAACAACCCGCACTTGTTAAAATAAAAGCTTCTTTTGTCGCTTGTGCCATAGCTGAATATTTTAGAGATAAAGGAAAAGATGTTCTTTTTATGTTAGATAGCGTTACCCGTATTGCGCTTGCCCAAAGAGAAGTAGGACTTGCAACAGGAGAACCTCCCGCTACAAGAGGATATACTCCGTCTGTATTTGCGCTTTTACCTAAATTTTTAGAACGGGCTGGAGCCAATAAAAACGGTACTATCACAGGCTTATATACAGTTTTAGTCGAAGGGGATGACATGAATGAACCTATTGCAGACGCCGCAAGAAGTATTTTAGACGGTCATATTGTTTTATCAAGAGCTTTAGCTCATAAAAATCATTACCCCGCTATTGATGTTTTAGCAAGCATTTCTCGTGTTATGAATTCCGTTGTGGATGATGAACACAAACAAGCAGCAGGAAAAATTAGAAATTTAATGGCAAGTTACGCCAAAAATGAAGATTTAATTAACATAGGAGCATACGCAAAAGGGTCTGACCCTATGACAGATAAAGCCATAACTCTCCATGAAAGAATTGATTCTTATTTAATTCAGGCTTCTGATGATAAAACGGATTTTGAAATAACTAAAAATGAGCTGATAAATCTTGCAAAGATGTAAAATTTTTATATTTTTCAACTATTTCATCAATTCTGTTTTTATAATCAAAATTTTCATCATAAAAAACATCAATAAAATCAAGCTTTTCAAGAGAAATATAGCGCATTTTAATATTTTTTGTATTATAAATTTTTTTAAGAGCATAAATATAAACAATGCTCTGCAAGTCATCTTTTGGATTTTTAGGCAAGTTTAAAGTTTTCCAATCATAAATAATATATTCGCTGTCTTTTTTATAAATAGCGTCAAATCTGCCTGTAAGATAATAATTTTCATTATTTAATTCTTCTTTAATTAAAAAAGGATACTCTGTTTCAATAAAAAAACTTTTCTCATCTTTCAATTTATCTATAAAATTAAGATAAATTTTCTTTTCTTTTTCAGATAATTCCATAATCATTTTTGAAACATCAAAATTTTTAATATAAGCACAAATTAAACTATGAAATTTTTTACCTAAATCCGTTCTTTCGTCTTTTTTATATAAAGACAAATGATAAACAAATTTATCCATAAATTCTTTTGGGTTTTTATCTAAAATCTTAAGAGAATGGGCGCTAAATGTATCGATTATTTTAGGCATATTGATTTAATCCTTCCAATATTTCAGAATTTTTAAAAGTTTCTATTCTTGAAAAATGCTTATATTTATTGCTTGTTGTCAGATACAATTTTTTCTTTGCCCTCGTAATTCCAACATAAATTAATCTATAATTTTCTTCAATTATATCTTTTTTAAGTTCAAAATCGTTCTTTGGCTCCTTTTTAACCTTTTGAATAAATATTGAATTTTCTTTTAATTTATATTCTCCAATATCAAAACATAAGTTTTTTTGAGTCATTTCAGGAATAAATACCCAATCAAACTCATCCCCTTTTGATTTATGAAGAGTCATTATCTGCACTGCATTTGCTTTTTGCACTGTATCATCCACTGAAAAGAATTTAATATTTGAAAAATTAGTTTTATATTGAATTTCTCTTAAACGGTTAACGGTATTTTCAAAAGTTTTTTGCGTGAGTTGGATTTTGGCAGCTATTGCAGCCACAAGAGAGATATTGTCTTTTTGTTTTGAATTAGAAAAATAATATGAACCAATTTCATTAACTAATTCATATATTGAAGTCGTGTTTTTAAATAAAAAATAATTTAAATCCCACCACAGTTGACTGTCAAAATCATCCTTTAAAAATATTGCTTCATTTAATGATTTTGCATATTTTACTTCTTCATATTTATAATATCCGTATTCAAAAAGTTCTTGAGCTATTTCAACAACTTTTTTATTATCATAAGGATTTAAAATAAATTCTAAAACCAAAAGACAAATTTTATAAACAGGATTATTAATCAGGCTGTCTGAATTTTTATAGGTCTTAATTGAGTTATCTTTCAATAATTTATCCCATTTATTTATTGCAAAATTACTCCTTAAAAGTATTCCTATTGTTGCATTTTTATCTTTTTTTAAAATTTGCTTTATCTTATTTAGAATAAATTGATTTTCAAGATTTTCTTCTTCAAAAATTTCTGTCTTAACAGCATTTTTATCAACAATATTAACCCCTTCAACAGGCTTCATAACCAAAGATGAAAAAGCATCAATTTCATTTTTTTGCGCAAATTTAACCGTATTATTAGCACAATCCAAAACCCCTGTTGCACACCTTTGACACCTATCCATAACAACATTTTTAGATTTTTTCATAAACTCTCTAAATCCAGCTACATCTGAATTTGTAAAGGTTGAAGTTATTGCTTGATTAATATCTCCGCAGCGTATTATATTTTTATATTTACCCCCTAAAAGAGTAATCAAATTTTGCTGAGTAAAGCTTGAATCCTGCGCTTCATCTTCAATAATAATTTTAACAATATCTTGATAATATTCTAAAACATCCTTGTTTTCTTTTAAAAGCTTCAAACTCAACAACAATAAATCATCATAATCTATTAAATTTTGTTCTTTTAATTTTGCTTGATACAATTGAAATACACTTAAAAATAACTTATTTTTACAATCAAATTCTCCATAAATCGATAATTCATTTTTATAAGCTGAAATTGCAGAGTCATATAAATCTGTTTTATCGGGTGCTATCCCTAATGAATAAGTAATTTCAGCTAAGATTGCGCTTCTTTTAATTTCATCTATAATTTCAAAATCATAATCAAGTCCAAGGCGAGAAAAATTATTATTTTCCTTTATTATTCTAAGCGCAAGCCCATGGATTGTTGAAATATTCGGCAATTCGGACAAATTAGGATATTTTGCTTTTATTCTTTCTCTGAAATTTCTTGCTGCTGATTCCATAAAAGTTAAAACAAAAATATTTTTAGGTTCAATATCTGATAAAATTTCGCCTGATAAAATTTTATCCACCAATAAAAGCATAATTGTAGTTTTCCCTGAACCTGCGGTTGCGCTCACAGACATTAAACCGCCTTTATAATTTAAAACTTCTTCTTGGTCTTTTCTTGGAATAATTGGTTTTACTTTGGTTGTTTCTTTTGTTTTAGAATTAGTTTTATAATATTTATCAATTCCTGAAAAATTTTCTTGCCCCAAAGAATCATAAGAACTTTGATACAAGGTTATTTTATCAGCCAATAAATAGAGTTTATATAGTATTCTAGCTGTTCTATCAAGAGTTAATTCAATATTATCTTCAAGTTCAAAGCTGTCTTTTGACCAAGTTTTTTGCATAACCCAAGCATTATACAAAGGCCCTATATCTTGCCTTAACCAGCCTTCATTATTTACATCCAATAAAAACTGATATTTTGTTTTATATGAATAATCAATTATCTTTTGCGCTGAAGATACAACAATTGAATTTTCATCAATTTCATCATCCGACAAAGGATTTTCTGAAATTATCGTATTTTCTAATTGAATTATTAAATCGTTATTTGAAACAGAATTTTTAAAAACATCCTCAAAATCATTAATCTGCTTTAATAATTGCGCAATTTTAATATAATCTTTCGATAAGTCCTTATCCAAAGGAAGAAAGTTTGTAACTATTTCATAAAGTTGAACTGATAATTTTTCAAATCTTATTTTTTCATAAACTTCAATTAATTTAATAAATTCATCATTATTTTTATTTTTAATAAAATCAAAAATATTAGACCCCTTAAAATCTCTTTCCAGTCTATATTCTTGAATTATTTTAACCGATTCTTTTTTGTCTAAATTTAGTAATTCAATAAAAATCCCTTTTAAAATATAAGAAGAAATATCTTCGTTATTTTTATCGTTTATTATTTTCAAAAGTTCTAAAATATAAGAAATCAATTTATTCTGATTTAATTTTTCATTTTTTGTTAAAAAATTAAATTTAAGACCCGATTTTTCTAATGTTGTTTTTAAAAATTCATCCGATAATGGAGTAATTAAACAAATTTCACAAGGTCTTACCCCTGAATTAATAAGTATTTTAATGTCTTTTAAGACCTCATCTGTCATTTCGTTTCTTTTTAAAAATGATTTCAAGCTTATATTATCAAAATCGATTTTTTGATTATTTTTAACTAAATTTAAAATCTCTTTCGCATTTGAAATCTTTTTATCTTCAATTTTTGGCTTTATTTCTTTTTGGGATAAAAATTCTTCAAAATTTATATTGATTGCGCCTAAGTAGCCCAATCTTGATGAACCGTTTGAATCATAGGCAATATAAAAATCTTTTACGGAGGGCTTAATGTGCTCTAAATAAGCCAAAACTACAGGTGTAATTTCATCAGCATCGTCAAGAAAAACATAATTAAATTTATTTTTCAATTTTTTATATAAAAATTGAAAAATATTCATCTGCCTTATATAATCAAAAGCTCTTAATTGAATAGATTTTGATTTATATTTATTAATTGCCAAATTAGCTTCTATTGAATAACTTTCTTTAAGAATTTTTGCTCTTTTTGCTACTTCTTCATCAGATAAATTATTTAAATTAATTAATGCATTTCTTCTAAAAAGCTGGTGTAATAAGCTTGTTTTAGAATTATACCCTGTAAAATCAACCTCTTTAATACATTCTTTAAAAATATATTGGCTAACTTCAAGCCCGCAAAGATTAGGAATAATTTTTCTATTTACATCGCTTTTGATTGAATTTTCAACTATTGCCCAATTGTCTAAAATATAGTTATAAATTAACCCTTCAAAACTGTATATTTTAAGATTTCCAATATTACCCAAGGGTGATTTTTTCTTAATTTTTTCAATAAAATCTTTTTTCTTTTTGGAATTTCTTAATAAAACAAGAATTTCTTGAGCATTTACACCTTCTTTTAAAAGCTTCAAATACTCATCAATTAAAATTTCAGTCCTATTAAGTTCGGGTGTATTTATAATCATATTTTTATAATATATCAGATGGGTCAATATCCACAACCATTTTAATATCAGACGGCAATTTAATTGATTTTAAAAATCTCAAAATTGTTCTGTGTCCATTTTCAGAAAGTTTATTTTTAATTATAATATTATATCTGTATTCTTCTTTAATTCGATTAATTACACAAGGGCAAGGCCCTAAAATTAAAATGGTTTCATCTAAGGATAATTTTTTAATATAATCACTCAGTGCCAATTCGATTTCAAGCGCTGATTTTTCAGCTCTAAAATCATCTTTTGACGATAAAACTATTCTAATCATCTTAGAATATGGAGGATAGTCAAGCATTTCTCTTAATTCAATTTCATTTTTATAAAATTCTTCATAATTTTGTTCTTGCGCATTTTTTAAGAATATATTGTTTGAATTATAAGTCTGAAAAATAACCTTTCCTTCTTTATCACCCCTGCCAGAGCGTCCTGCAACTTGGGTTAAAATTGAAAAACCACGTTCTGAGCTCCTGTAATCAGGCAGATTAAAGCTCAAATCCGCATTAATTACCCCAACTAAAGTAACGTTTTTATTATCTAAACCTTTAGCTATCATTTGAGTGCCAACCAAAATATCAATTTCGCCCTTTTGAAATCTCTTTAAAATCTCAACATGTTCATTTTTCTTTGTTAAACTGTCTGAATCAAGCCTTTCAATTCTATAATTCGGAAACATTTTTTTAGCTGAAAGCTCAACTTTTTCACTTCCTAAGCCAAAATGTTCAAGTGCTTCGCTATCGCATTTTGGGCATTTTGGGTTAATAATTTCATAATTACAATAATGACATTTATAAGAATTTGTCTGATTATGATAAATCAAAGGAATAGCGCACTTAGGACATTCTAGGACAGTTCCGCATTCAAGACATTGCGTATATGAAGCAAAACCCCTGCGGTTAATTAGAAATATAACTTGTTCACCTTTTTCAATTGTTTCTTTAACATTTTTTTGCAAAGTCCTTGAAAAAAGAGTGTAATTTTTTTCCGCTCTTTCTTCTCTCATATCAATTACAACAACCTTAGGTAAAAGCGCATTGTTGTATCTTTCTTTTAGGGTAAATAATGAATTAGTGTTAATTGCTTCATAGTAACTTTCAATGGATGGTGTTGCTGAGCCTAAGATTAATTTTGCCCCGTATAATTCACAAAGTTTTTTAGCAACATCACGAGCATTATATCTCGGATTAGGCATAGTTTGTTTATAACTTGAATCATGTTCTTCATCAATTATAATAAGCCCTAAATCTTTCATCGGCGCAAAAACAGCACTTCTTGCGCCAAAAAGAATTTTAATTTCATTATTTCTTAATTTTTTCCAAGTTTCATATTTTTGCGCTTCAGTTATTGAGCTATGCCATATTGCAACACAATCAACACCAAAGCGCTCTATTGTTCTTATGGTTAATTGAGATACAAGAGCAATTTCAGGCGCCATAAATATTACATTTTTACCTTTATTAATCGTATCTTCAATTAATTTAAAATAAATTTCAGTTTTTCCTGAACCTGTAATTCCATATAAAAGCGAGGTTTTAGCGTTTACTTTTTTAATTTCGTCATAAACTTTTTTCTGCGCTTCAGATAATTCATAATCAGAATTTATTTTTTTGGTATCAAAAATTTTATCTTTAATTTTAGGTGTTCTATATTTTTTGACATTTTTTTCAAAAAATTTTTGAGGCAGTGCCGTATTCAAAACTGTCTGAATATCGCAAAAATAATAGCTTGAAACCCATTCTAAAAGTTTTAAATATTCAAGAGAAAATAATGGAGTATTATCCAGAATTTCACTTATTTCTTTTGCCTTAATGCCTTCTTCAAGATAATTTGTGAAGCCTACAACATAAGCTTTTAATTCTTCTTTTCTTCTGCCAAAAGGTATTGAAACAGCCTGTCCTACTTTAATTTCATTTTTTAAACTTTCAGGAATTAAATAGCTGAATGTTTTTGTACCCAATTTATTAATATCAACCAAAACTTGAGCATATTTTAAATTCATTACTTAACTTGCCCCATTGGAGTCTTAATTTCATTATCGATCAACAAAAATAAATCCTTTGCAACTTCGCTTCCTTGGCTAAAATCGCTGTTTTGAGGGAGAATTTTTATTTCTGTTTGATTTTGATATCTTTTAGTCAAAGTTAAAAGATAATATTTTGAACCTGCTAAAAATAATATATATCCGTTTTTTGTTTGAATTTCAGATATTTCATATTTATCAGATGAGCTTATTGCGCTTAGAGCACTCATAAACAAACTATCAGCATCTTTTGAATATATTTTATAACATTCACTTAACACACCTGCAAAAACAGGGCTAAAAGAAAATATCAAAGCTAAAACAACTATTATTTTTTTCATATTACTTTTCCATCCAAGTTTTACCCACTCCGATTTCAACCTTTAAAGGTACATCCAAGGGTTGATTTTGTTCCATAGCAAGAAGTGTCAGCTTTTTAACTTCATCAAGCTCATCTTTATAAACATCTAAAACAAGTTCATCGTGAATTTGAAGAATTATTTTTGATTTAAAACCTTTTAATTTTTCAGCCAATTCCACCATTGCCATTTTAATAATGTCGGCGCTTGTGCCTTGTAAAGGTGCATTAATTGCAGCACGAGCAGCAAATTCTCTAATATTTGCATTTCTTGAATTCAATTCAGCTCCTAAATATCTTTTTCTACCGTAAAGTGTTTCAACCCAGCCGTTAGTTTGAGCACATTCAAGCGTTTCATTAATATAAGTTGAAATCTTTGGATAAGTAGCAAAATATTTATTAATCAAATCTTGCGCTTCAAAAGGAGTTATATTAAGAGTTTGCGCTAACCCGTATCTTGTTTGACCGTAGATTATTCCAAAATTAACCGTTTTAGCTTTTCTTCTCATTTCTTTTGTAACTTCATCCATTGGAACATTGAATATTTTAGACGCCGTAATTTTATGAACATCCATTTCATCACAAAAAGCTTTAATCAACCCTTTATCACCTGAATAATGAGCCAATAATCTTAATTCAACCTGTGAATAATCAGCACTCATAATTAAATAGTCATCATCAGTCGGAACAAAGGCGGCTCTAATTCTATTTGAAAAATCGGTTTTAATCGGAATATTTTGCAAATTAGGATCAGAAGAAGACAATCTTCCTGTTGTTGTAACCGTTTGATTAAAATGCGTATGAATTTTACCGTCTTTTTTAACCAACTTAGGCAAAGCGTCAATATAAGTTGTTTTTAATTTCATTAATTGACGATGTTCCAGTATATCTTTTGCTATTTTGTATTCAAGCGCTAATTCATCAAGAATTTTAGCATTTGTTGAATAATTTCCTGATTTTCCTTTTTTCTTCGGCTTTATTTGCAATTTATCAAACAAAACTTCAGCCACCTGTTTTGGAGAATTAATATTAAATTCCATGCCTGCTTGATTATAAATTTCTTTTTCATAATCTTTAACTTTAACAATAATCTCGTCATCAATTGTTTTAAGATAACCTATATCAAGCTTTACGCCAGTTTTTTCCATGTCCCTTAAAACAAAAGATAAAGGAAGCTCAACCTCGTTTAATAGTTTTAATTCTTTTTCATTCAAGGTTTTATTATAGTAATCATATAAATCGAACAGGTAAGAAGCCAAAAGAAAATAATCTTTTTCATCAGGTATTACATTAAGACACTCGTTAATTTGTGTAATTAAATCGTGCTTTCTTGAAGAATCTTTGATATAACTTGCTAATTGAGTATCTGAAATTACGCCTTTAATATCGTAATCAATATTTTTAACATCATAAGTGATTTTTTTAATTTCAGAATTTTCAAGAATATCCTTTATTTCATTTATCGGTAATTTTAAAACAACATCGTTTTTATAAGCAATATAGCAATAAGCACTATCTTCAAAATCCGACAAAAACCCGATTTCACGTGGTTTATTTTCTTTTAGATAACTTTTTGCTTCATTATCGATTAATTTTTTAATTTCTTTTAGTTTTTTTTCTTCAACCTGACTAAACAACCCAAGCTGCGTTTGTTTTTGTTCAAGAGGCAAAAACTGAACTATATTATTATCACAAGAATTTTTTGAATTAAAAGGAGATAATAACTTATCAATATTTTTAACAAAAGAATAAAATTGCATTTTAGTTAAAAACGCCTTAACAACCTCTTTATTAGGAGTAGTTAAACAAGCGCCCTCAAAATCAAATTCAATATCTAAATCTTTTACTATGGTTGCCAAAAATTGAGATAAATAAGCGTTTTCTTTTCCTTGAATTAATTTTTCTTTTAAGGCTTTTTTTGTTATATTTTCAATATTTTCATAAACTCCGTCAAGAGTTTTATATTCATTTAAAAGTGCAGAAGCTGATTTTGGGCCTATTCCTCTAATCCCTGGGATATTATCAGAAGTATCTCCGCATAAAGCTTTATAATCAACAATTTGACTCGGATAAACCTCCATTTTTTCATAAACTTCTTGTTTGTTGTATTTTATTATTTCACCTTTAGAAGGTATTAAAACAGTAGTTAAACCTTCATCATCAATAAGTTGAAAACTATCCTTATCGCCTGTTAAAATATAAGTTTTATGACCTTTTTTTTGAGCCTGAAGAACAATGGTACCTATTACATCATCACCTTCATACCCTTCTTTTGTGTAAATCGGTATATCAAGAGCGCAAAGCCCTTCTTTAATTAACTCAAGTTGGGTTCTTAGGGTATCGGGCATAGTCAATCTGTTTGCTTTATAATCAGAATATTTTTCCAATCTGAATGTTGCTTTTGAAACATCAAACGCAACTGCTATTGAATTGGGATTAATATTTAATTTTTTATCAGATAATAAATCAAATATGGCTTTAAAAAACCCGTAAACTGCCCAAGTCGGAATATGTTCCGTTGTTTGCATATTCGTTCTTTCAAGCGCAAAAAACATACGAAAGGCTAATGCATGCCCGTCAACTAAAATTAAAGTCTTTTTATCTTCCATTACTGCTCCTCAACTACTATTTTACAATAAAATTCACCCCTTGTAAAAGTTTTATATGTTTGACATTCAAGAATAATAATTCTAAAATATTTATGGGATAGAATATGAACAAAGCGCTTAATAATTCTGATAAAATCAATTATCAAGATATGAAAGAGTTTCTTTTAGACTCTTTTTTTGAGCATATTTGCAAAGACAAGCCCATAAAATTAGCCGATTTAAATAAAATTCATAAATGTTCTATCGCAATAAAAGCCTTTGATTTAGTTTCTATTTCTATGTCTTATCTTGCAATTAACAACTATAAGCAAGGCGCAAGATATTTCCAAACTCTTACTTTATTAAACGACGCAAAATATCTTGCAAATTCTTCCAATAGCCCTATTGCACAGAAAATTAACCTGTTTTGCTTTGCATTGATTGAATATTTTGAAAAAAATATTGAACCCGCGCTAAATCTTCTAAATGCAAGTTTATATATTAAAACTAATAACATAAAATTTGAAGAAGCTATCTTAAATTACAAAAAGAAAATTGATAATGAATATCAAAAAAAGACAATATCTCCGGCACCCCCCTCTTTTATCCCAAGCGAAATAAAAGATGACGCTCTTTTAGCGCTTTTACAAGTCGGAAGAACAATAGCAATAGAAACAAATATTGATAGCTTACTAACCATAATCGCACAACAAATCCAGCAAGCTCTTGGCGCAGACAGGTGCACCGTTTTTCTTCTTGATACGGAACACAATGAACTTTGGAGCAAAGTTGCACTGGGTCTTGAAATGCAAGAAATCAGATTTAGCGCAAATAAAGGTTTAGCAGGACACGTTGCTATGACAGGCGAAACAGTCAATATATCTAACGCCTATGAAAGTGAATATTTTAATAAAGAAATCGACCTTAAAACAGGTTATAAAACAAGAAATATTTTATGTATGCCGATAAGAAATCTATCCCACCAAATTGTCGGCGTATTTCAAGTTTTAAACAAATTTGAAGGCGATTTTACCCAAAAAGATGAAGATTTATTGATTGCAATAGGTTCATCAGCAGGAATTGCGCTTGAAAACGCCAATTTGTTCAATAAACAAAAAAAATTAATCGAAGAACAAAAAATGCTTTTTTCAAGCTTTATTGATACCTTATCAGCTTCAATTGACGCCAGAGATAAAATCACTTCAGGTCATTCAAGAAGAGTTACCGCTTATGCAGGGCTAATTTGTGATGAGTGTAAATTATCCGATAATGAAAAAGAAATAATTAAAAACGCAGGACTATTACACGACATCGGAAAAATCGGAATAAAAGATTCGGTTTTGCAAAAAGAAGGAAAATTAACTCCCGAAGAATATGAACACATAAAAGAACATGTGCGCTTTACTCATAACATCTTAGGCAAAGTTTATATATCTAAAAACTTTAAAGATGTAGCCAAAATTGCTTCATCTCACCATGAAAAATATGACGGAACAGGCTATTATAAAGGTCTTAAAGGCGAAGAAATTCCCTTAGGCGGAAGAATTTTAGCAGTTTGCGATGTGTTTGACGCAATAACATCTAAAAGACATTACAGAGATAAAATGGATATTAAATCTGCCCTCGAAATAATCATAGAGGGCAAAAACAAGCATTTTGACGAAAATATTGTTAAAGCATTTTTTAATATCAAAACTTATGATATTTTATGTGTCATGGTTGACAATCTAAAGAATAATATTGAAATTTCAGAAGAAAATTTATTAAGACAGTTTAATTTAGGTCAATTATATGCTATCCTAAATAATGAGGGGGACGCCATCGTTAATCACAAACAATTAACAGATACATTCAACAAATACTACAAACAAAACCCTCAAAAAGGATAATCGAAGATGAGAGGAATAAAAAATAAAATCATTTTATCTTTATTCTTGGCTTTAGCTGTACCTCTTTATACACAAGCAGCAAATGAGGACAGTCTGTTAGAGCCTGTTTCTGAGATTAAAATTCATAATGAACCAAAACAAAACACAAACTACTTTAATTTAGCTAATATTGTTGATACTCTTTTAACAAATGACAATAAAAATCAAGAAATAACGGTTGATAAAAAATCTCAAATAAGAAAAGACTTTATTGACGCAACTTCCAAGTTTAACCAAGGAAACGCCAAAGTTGCATATGATGAATACAATATTTTAATTAATAAAGTTGAAAATGATTCATCATTATTAGCTCTTTCAAAAGTTTTTTATGAAATCGGATATTTTTCTTTGGCTAATAAAGCAATAGAAAAAATTGTTTATAAAAACCAGTTTTATGACAATATAAATGACCTTGAAAAAAGCTATAAACCAAAATCATCTTTAAGCTATGATGATGAAATATATTTTGCAAAATTATATTCAAGCATTTATTTTGATAATTCAGCCCAAGAAGCAATTAACGATTTATTAGAAAAAAAATTAACTTATCAAAAAAATGATTACTACAACTATATTTTATCTTGTGCAAATCTTGAGCTGAAACAATATTCCAAAGCTCTTGATTTCATAAATAAAGCAATTTCAATTAATCCGAATAATGTTTCATATAAAATACAAAAACTTGATATTTTGATTAATTCAAAAAAATACAAAGACGCACAAAATCTTGTTGAAAAACTTGAAAAATCTAATTCAAGCGTTATTTTTGCAAATACAATTGCCCTAAAAAAAGAATTAATCCTTGCAAATACCGTAAATAACGACAAAGAAAAAAAATATCATATTGCAAATAAAAGCTTTCTTGAAGGCAACTACGAAAAAACAAAAAAAGACTGTCAAAATATTCTAAATTTTGATAAAGATAACGATAAAATAATAACTCTTTACGCTAAAAGCGAGCTTGCCCTTGATAATATCGAAAGAGCAAATGTTTATTTTGTTAATTCATACAAAGAAGATAAAAACAATATTGAAACCCTGATTGGCTTAGGAGATATTAAATATCTCCATGGTGATTATAAAAATGCGGTTAAAACCTATAAAAAAGCCTACAATAAAGATAAAGATAACTATGAAATCATAATTAAATTAGCAACCGCCCAAAGACAATATGCTCAAAACCCAAAAGAATTAAAAAAACTTGAGCTAAAGCTTGATAAAATGCCAAAAAATCAATATATTAGCTACTACAACAGCGCAATAAGTATTGCACAGAAAAATGATGTCTTAAAAGAAGAATTTTTAAAAAGAGCTTTAGAAATTAATCCAATGTATGAAAATGCCTTAGGAGAATTAGTTAAGCTTAATCTAAAAAATAAAAACTATACAAATGCAAGGGGCTTAATTTATAATGCTGCCTTCACTTTGGAAAAAAATTATTATTACTATTATCTTTGCGGACTGTATAGCCAAGCAATGAATAAAAAACAAGACGCTATTCATTTCTATAAAACCTCTCTAAGCTTAAATCCAAGCTTTGAAATAGCTAATGTTAAACTGCTAAAACTAATTCCAAACGTAACAGGTGAGGAAATATAATGGTTGTATCCACAAAAAGCGCGGCGGTTATTGGCTTAAATGTATATGAAATCAATGTTGAAGTAGATACAATTAACTCAATTCCGCAAGTTATTATTGTGGGTTTACCCGATACGGCAATTTCTGAAGCAAAAGAAAGATTAAGACTTGCAATTAAAAACTCAGGATACTCTTTTCCTTCCACCAAGGTTGTTATAAATCTTGCGCCCGCTGACTTAAAAAAAGAAGGCTCAAATTATGATTTAGCAATGGCAATAGGAATTTTATCAAGAGAAGGAATAATTAAAGAATTTAACTATGAAAAAATTGCCTTTATAGGTGAATTATCCTTGGATGGTTCTCTTAGAGAGGTCAAAGGAGTTTTACCCATAGTTAGTTCATTATCGGAATTAGGAATTGAAAAAGTTATTGTTCCGACTCTAAACCTTGAAGAAGCAAGCTTTATTGATAATATAGAAACGCTTGGCGCAGATAATCTATCTCAAGTTGTTGAATATTTAAATCAAAATTCAGACCTTAAAAAATTAAAACAAAATATCAACGATTTTTTAAACAAAGAAATAAATTTCCCGATTGATTTTTCAAATATAAAAGGGCAAACTCAAGCTAAAAAGGCTCTTGAAATAGCTGCAGCAGGTGCACACAATGTTTTAATGTCAGGCTCGCCCGGATCCGGCAAAACCATGCTCGCAAGAGCTTTTATGTCAATTTTACCGCCTTTAACAAAACAGGAAGCGATTGAATTAACCAAAATTTATTCTATTTCAGGATTATTAGACAATAAAAGCCCTCTTGTTACAACTCGTCCTTTTCGCTCGCCTCATCATAGCTCAAGTGCTGTCGGGATTATAGGCGGCGGCTCAAACCCAAAACCAGGGGAGATTACTTTAGCCCACAGAGGTGTATTATTTTTAGATGAAATGGTTGAATTTCCAAGAAATGTTCTTGAAGTTTTAAGACAACCTTTAGAAGATAATATTGTAACCATTTCAAGGGCGCAAATAAGCGTTCAATATCCTGCTAATTTTATTTTAATAGGCGCTATGAATCCCTGTCCTTGCGGATTTTTAGGCGACAATAAAAAACAATGTACATGCTCTGAATTTCAAATTAATCGTTATAAATCAAGACTTTCAGGGCCATTATTAGATAGGATTGATATTCAATTAAAAATACAAAGATTATCAGATGAAGAATTATTATCAGACAATAAAACCGCACAAACTTCCTCTGAAATCAGAACAAGAGTTATAAAAGCAAGAAAAATCCAGCTTGAAAGATATAAAAACGAAAACATACTCACAAATAGCGAATTAAATGCAAAATTAATTAAAAAATATTGCAAAATTGATGACAACACTAAGAAATTCTTAAAAGACGCAATAAATAAATTTAATTTATCGGCAAGAGCCTACGACAGACTTCTCAAAATCTCAAGAACAATAGCAGACCTCGAAGAAAAAGAAGATATTTCATTGGCTCACATAGCTCAAGCATTACAATTAAGAAGTTTTTAAAATTATACTTTTATCTAATGTATTTTTTAAAAAAATACATTATTCTTATAAACGGGTCGGGGCCTATCACCTTAATTAGCGTATATATATTTGTTTTTGGGATAGTTTGATTTCATCTTAAACCCGACCTTCCTAATCAAATAATAAATTGAAATCTTCAAGAAGCTCATCGACATTTTTGTCTGATAATGCTTGTTGAATTTTTTCGTTTAAAATGTCTTTTTCGTCATCTGATAAATTTTTAATACTTTTTGGTAATACTATTTGATTAGTGTTTTCACATTCAACAAAACCGTTATTTAAAAGCAAAAATTCTCTATAGGCTTTTAATATAGGTAAATATTTTTCATTAGGTTCATATTTTTTATTTTGATAATATTTATAATCTCTTGGCATTTGATTTTCCACAAAATCAATTAAAAAATCAATTTCGCTTGTATATTCCTCTTCTTTGCAGTCTTCACCAAGAAGCTTATTGCCCTCGATTTTATAATTATCAAACTTTTTGATGTAACTTGCCCACATTAAGCAACCAAGATAAAAAGATACATTTGTTTTTAAAAATTTTTCAAGCTTATTGCATACATGGGAAAAATTCAATCTTTTAAGTTTCACATCAGGAACTGCGCTAAACATATAGTATGTATAGCCTACTTGTCCGATAGAATCAATCACCAAAGGAGCATACCCCGGATCAAATAAAATTGTGTTTTCATATTTCATAACAACATTTTACTTAAAAAAAATTAAATTAACATAATTATTTTAAAGAAATTACATTTTTATCAAACAAGCCCAAAAAAGCCATAAAACAATTGCCCGATTTATTAATACTTATTAACTATATTAACTTTAGTAAATTTATACAAATGTACTAATTCTAAATGATTATTTTTTATTATAATTTATGGTATAAATATAAACATAAATATAATTACTTAAAGTCGGAGGCAATAAAAAAATGGTACAAAAAATAGGACAGTTCGTCTTTATGCTGCACTCGCACCTTCCGTATTACAGAATGGCGGGTATGTGGCCTTTTGGGGAAGAATGTTTGTATGAATGTATGGAAGAAACATACGTTCCATTATTAAATATGATTTCAGAATTATATGATGAAGGCATTAAAGCAAAATTAACTGTTGGAATTACTCCGATTTTAGCAGAACAATTAAATGACCCGCACCTTCAACAAGGTTTTATTGACTATCTTGATTCAAGAATAAAAGCAGTATCAGAAGACCTTGAAAGATATCCTGATCCTGAAGTTGCTCACAGTCAACATCTTAAATATTTAGCAAAATACTATTTTGACTGGTATAACAGAATCAAAGATTTATTTATCAATAAATTTAACAAAGATTTAATTTCAGGCTTTAAAAAATTCCAAGATTTAGGTTGCATTGAAATAACAACTTCAGGCGCAACCCATGGTTTTTCACCATTACTTGCCACTGATACAAACTTAAACGCACAATTCAAAGTTGGTTCAGACACAACAAAACGTCTTTTCGGCAAAAAAGCCAAAGGATGTTGGCTGCCTGAATGTGCATACAGACAAGGCTATGAGTTCATTGGAAAAGACGGTAAGAAAAAATGGCGTCCCGCCATTGAAGTAACCCTTCAAAACAATGACATAGAATATTTCTTCACCGAATCACACGTAATTGAAGGTGGAAACTCTATCGGAAATCGCAGAAACATAGGAGTTTACGGAAATATTGAGTATATACCATTACCAAAAAGAGAGGCAACCGGATATGACACATACAGCGCATATTGGTTACCTGATGCACAAGTTGCCGTGATGAAACGATAGAGCAGGGTTCCAAGTATGGTCAGCAGCAGACGGTTATCCCGGAGATGGTTGTTACAGAGAATTCCATAGAAAAGACTGCAATTCAGGCATGCACTACTGGAGAATTACCTCATCAACAACTGATTTAGGCGATAAAATGCTTTATGACCCTGTGCTTGCAATGAACCAAGTAAATTCAAATTCAGATCACTACACAAATTTAATTTACCACTTGTTGAACGACTATAAAAATTCACACGACGGTAAACAAGGTCTTGTTATGGTTTCATTTGATACGGAATTATACGGACACTGGTGGTTTGAAGGTATTGAATTTATCAAACAAGTAATTCGCAAACTAAACAAATATGTTCCCGAAGTTGAAATGATGACAGCAGGTGAATATTTACAAGCTCATCCGCCGACAGAGGCAATCCAAATCCCTGAATCATCTTGGGGTCAAGGCGGACACTTCTGGGTATGGCAAAACCATTTAACAGAATGGATGTGGCCAATTATTCATTCTTGCGAAAAACGTATAATAGATATCGTATCAAGATATGAAAATATTCCTTCCGATAAACTATTACACAGAGCCTTAAATCAACTTTCAAGAGAAAATCTGCTTTTACAAAGTTCTGATTGGCCGTTCTTAATTACAACATGGCAAGCAAAAGACTATGCAACAGACAGATTTAGAGAACATGTTCAACGCTTTGAACAAATCGCCGATATGATTGATAACAATGCAATTGATGAAGCAAAACTTTCTGAAATCGAATCTATTGATAATTGTTTCGCTGATATCGATTACAGAGTTTATTCACCGATTGAAGAAGGGGTTATTCCTCAACAAGAGAAAAAATTGGCTCCTTTATATATGGACAGAAAATAATCTAAAATTTGAAACACTGAAAAGCCCCGCAAAATGCGAGGCTTTTTTATTGTAGTTATTAACACAATAATTATTGGAAATATCCGAATGAATCTTCGATATCTGATTTTCTGCCTTCTTCAAGCCCTTCTCTGTCTGCTTGTATAGCTTGTAATTGAGTTTCAAGGGCAGCGTTTTCATTTTGAATTTTTGTTTCCATTTCATTTTGCGCTTGCTCAATTGCATGCAATTCAACATCTTCAGCATCTTTGAGCTCTTTAATTTCAGCCATTAAATCTTTATATTCATCGCAGGTTTTGTCATCCATTTCATCCATTTGTTCTTGAATCATGTCTTCTTGGATGTCATATTTTTTTGTTATTCCCGCTTGTTCATCACTTGCATACTTTTGTTTTAACTGTAAATCCATTGAATTATCAGTTAATTCCGCCTGCAATTCCTGCTCTTTTGCGATGTAACTTTGAATTGTAATCCATGTTCCTAACATTTTTTCATTTCCTTTTTGTTTTTAAAAGTTCAACATACCCTGTAAGCGGCATGTACTTTTAAATCACAATAATCGTATATACCACCCTAAATGTATAATTCCACGATTTGAAAAAACATAGCATTCTTAAAATATTCTGTAACATTTTGCAATAAATCAAACTAATTTCACTTGGATTGTTGTAAATTGGTCGCGTCAAGCTGAACTTATTTCGGTATCTTATTAACATGCAAGATTTACTTTTAATCATACAAACAAAGGGCTTGATTATTATATACGTGGTTATTAAGACCCTGTAACCATTTCAAGGTGACATAATAAGTCATTCAAAATTTTTCCAATGCACTTTAAAATTCTCAATCACATCTAAAGTTTTATTGTAATCTCCCTTAAAACAAATTGTTCTATCATCAATATATAAATAAGAAGATAATTTAATATTAGTTACATCTTTAAAAAAAA
>CASDOW010000018.1 GCA_949282195.1 uncultured bacterium
ATCAGCTCTTGATACTTTGACAACTCAATATGAAAACTTATCAAGCGCTAAATCAATCATAACAGACGCTGATGTTGCTGCTGAAGCTTCAAACTTCACTCAACAACAAATACTTCAACAAGTATCAACTTCATTGTTGGCTCAAGCAAATCAAGCGCCATCAATCGCATTAAGTTTAGTATAAATTTGTATAAATAGGTAAAATATCTAACTGGTGATGGCAATACAGTGGGTCGATTATAAAATCGGCCCTTTTTTTGTTCTTATATTTCCACCCTGCTATCCAGTGCTCTTGCTAATGTCATTTCATCGGCATATTCAAGCTCGGAACCCAATGGCAAACCAAAAGCAATCCTTGTAATTTTAATATTAAAAGGTTTTAATAATTTACCTAAATATAAACTTGTAGCTTCTCCTTCAACAGAAGGATTAAGCGCTAAAATAACTTCTTTAATATCGTTTTGATTAATCCTGAATAATAATTCTTTAATTCTGATATCATCAGGGCCAATTCCGTCAATCGGAGAAATCAGACCTTGTAAAACATGATATTGACCATTGTATTCATTAGTTTTTTCAATTGCCATTAAGTCTTTAGTCTCAGCTACAACACAGATTACATTTTTATTTCTTGTTGTATCTTGGCATATTTCGCAAGGGCTTTCGCATGACATATTAAAACAAGTTTCGCAATATTTTATTGTGGTTTTTGCCTCAATTAAGGAGGCGGCAAAATTCTTAACTTCATTTTCACTCATTTTAATGACATACAAAGCCAGCCTTTGAGCAGTTTTAGGACCAATCGAAGGCAAGTGTTGAAAATGTTCGATTAATTTTGCTAAAGGCTTTGTATATTCCATAATTCTTAAAATAGTCCGGGGATAGAAATTCCGCCTGTTATGGATTTCATTTTAGCTTCCATTTGAGCGTTAGCTTTTTGGGTTGCGTCATTTAGAGCTTGAGTTAATAAATCTTCAAGCATTTCAAGATTATCTTTGTCAACATCTTGAGGATTTTCAGGGTTAATTGCTTCAGGTTGTAATTTAATTGATTTAAATTTACCTTGTCCGTTTAAAACGACTGTAATAGCACCGTTACCTACAGTTGAGATTATTTCTGCTTTTTCAAGTTCGCTTTGAGTTTCTTTAAATTTCTTTTGCATTTTTTGGGCTTGTTGCATAACTTGCATCATATTCATCATAATTATTTATTCTCCACCAAAGTCTGTTTATGTAGTTTCTTTATTATTATATGATATTATATATTTATATGCAAACTATTACTTACCTTAACGATTGTTTTAATAAAAATAAATTATCCAGATGGCCCGATAATATAATGCCTCTAAAAGTTTTTATCGGTAATTTTAATTGGTATAAATCTCAAGGTAAAAATGACGAATATAAATATACTCAAATGATAATAGACGGCTTTAATCTTTGGGAGCAATTATCAGGCGGGATTGTTTCTTTTGAAAGAACAATGAATATTTATGATTCTCAAATTAACATTGATTGGAAGAGGGTAGATAGAAAATCATTAGGTAATTGCACATTCAACTTTGATAAATTAGGAAGATATTATTCGGCGGAGCTTTCAATAGGTTTATCAGACGGTATTATTCATCATCAATACATGGATGAAAACGAAGTTTTTCACACAATAATCCATGAAATTGGTCACAGTATCGGTCTAGGACATTCAAAAACTAAGGGTGATATTATGTATGTACCCCATGAATATGGAGTTGTTAATATTTCACAAAATGACCTTATGACCCTAAGGTGGCTTTATAAATTGCCTGTTGGCAAAACTCAAAGCGAGATTTTATCAATGTATCCTAATTATGGAGCCACTGATGTTGATGATTTAATTACAAAAATCAACAATGAAGGTTATAAGTCAGACTTTGAAAAAACTAAAGAAAGCCTGCTTAATCAAACACAGCAAAAAGATTTACTTCAAGAAAATGCAAATATTGGCGACTTGAAAAAATATCTTATGCAAATAAATAACATTAAAATCAACTTTAAAAACAAACAATAAAATTTCTATGTTAAAATACCTTTATGGCTAAAATAAAATCAAAATGGGTTTGTCAAAATTGCGGTTATGAATCTTTTTCATACCTTGGTAAATGTCCTGACTGCAATCAATTTGGCGTTTTTGTCGAAGAAATTACTACTCCTACAGTTAAAATTGATTCTTCAAAGCCTTCTAATATTATTTCTGATTGCAAAATAACTACAATAAAAGATATAGCGCTTGATGAAAAAATCCGTTTCAAAACAAATATTGAAGAATTAAACAGAGTTTTGGGGGGTGGTTTTGTTCAAGGTTCACTTGTTCTTTTAGCCGGTGACCCCGGGATAGGTAAATCTACTTTAGTTTTGCAAACTACAAAAAGTATCTGCGAAACAAAATTAAACAATAAAAATTTAAAAGTTCTTTATGTTTGTGCTGAAGAAAGTCCCCTGCAAGTTAAATTGAGAGCGAAAAGATTAAATGTTGAGCCTGAAAACTTATATTTAACTAATCAAATTTGTATAGATGAAGTTATAAAACAAATTGATGAAATAGAACCTGATTTTTTAATTGTGGATAGTATTCAATCTGTATTTTGTGCAAATGTAGCTTCATCGTCAGGAAGTGTTTCTCAAATAAGAGAATGTACCAATGTTTTAATGAGGATTGCTAAACAAAAAAATATAACAACAATCATTATAGGTCATGTTACAAAAGAAGGAAATATTGCAGGCCCTAAGGTTTTGGAGCACATGGTTGATTGTGTTATAAATTTTGAAGGAGATAAATATAAACAATATAGGCTCCTAAGGTGCATTAAAAACCGCTTTGGAACAATATCGGAAGTTGGCGTTTTTAAAATGGAAGATAATGGATTAATTGAGCTTAATTCTGCTTCTCAAATGCTTTTAGAAAGACCGAAAGACGCTTCGGGAAGTGCTATTGTTGCAACCTTAGAAGGAAGCAGAATATTTTTACATGAAATTCAAGCACTTGTTGGTTCAACCAATTATTCAAATCCAAGACGAGTTGCGGTGGGATTAGAATACAACAGGCTTTTACAGGTTTTAGCAGTTTTAGAAAAGAAAGTTGGGCTTAATTTATCCAAACAAGATGTTTATGTTAATGTGGTTGGCGGAATTGATATATTAGAACCAAGTTATGACCTTGCACTTTGCCTTGCGATAATAAGCTCTATAAGAGATATACCCATTAATCCTTCTATTATTGTTATAGGCGAAGTCGGGCTTTTAGGCGAAATCCGCTATGTAGATAACATAGAAAGAAGATTAAAGGAAGCTTTTAAGTTAGGCTTTAAAAAGGCTATTATTCCAAAAGTAAATAGTTCAACTTTTGATAAAATTAAATCAATAGGGCTTGAAATTATCCAGGTTGAAAAAATAACAGACGCAATAATTAAAGGCTTGAAACAAGATTAAAGCGCAAGACAAGTTTTTAAATATCCGATTGTTCGAACCTTATTTTCATACAAATAACGCACAAAATTTAAATATTCGCCTTGCCTTGAAGCTAATGTTATATTGATTTCAAAACCATCCGAGCAAAAAGGTTCATAATCATATATAACATAGTTATTATATTTACTTTTCCACTCTTTTTTTTCAATTCTGCATCTATACTCCCATGCTAAATTTTCTAGCCATGGCAAAAGTTCTTTTGAAATATTTTTAAATTCAGTAAAAAAATATTGATCATTTTGATTGTATGTTTTATCTGTAATCATAAAAAAACCTCTGCATTATATCTTTTATTAATCTAAGATATTTATAGAGGTTTTTTAATATGCTATGGGATTATTATAAATTGTCTTATGTACTATATTTATGCGGAAATATTTATTGAATTTTTAGGATAATTGTTTCTCATAAATTGTTCTTGTGCTTTTTTTAATTCGAATTTATCTTGTATTAACAATAAAATCATAGTTGGGATTTCGCCTGTTTTTGCTTTTTTTATTTTTAGGGCTTTTTTAGCACAAATTTCACTTGCTCTTTCTGATAAGTCAATAAAATTGTCATCATTCAAATCAAGCTCTTGTGCATCATATAAATCAATGCCATTGTTTTGTGCATATTTTCTGACAGATATTTGAGGGCTGTTATCAAATTCTTTGTATGCTTGTTTGATTGATTTTTTAACAAACCTGTTAGAAATAGCTATATTGCTAGGATAAACAACGTTTTTCATACTTTCCTTTCGATTTCAATACCTAACTGCAATCTTTGACAAGTTGTAATAAAACCGTAAATATTCTTTTTTGCTAAAAAATATAGTTTCGTTAACTTTTATTTCAAATCGTCTTTAGTTGTGATTTTTTTATTGCTTTTTAAGCCTTCTAAAATATAAACATCAATTCCGCATTTTTCAACCATGGAGCAATCATCGGTAAAATCAGGTTCATTTTTGTATTTTTCATGGACTTTTTTAATTAAATTATATTCAAAACATTGCGGAGTCTGGGCTTGAAATATCGTTTTTCTATCCAATGTTTTAACTATTTTATTGTTCTTTACTTCTTTAATTGTATCAATTGCAAAAACGCCGACTAAAACTGCTTGCTTTTGATAAGTTAGGTCAATTGCTTTTTTAATTGTTTCTTTTTCAATAAAAGGTCTTGCGCCGTCATGGATTAAAACAATTTTTGGATTAGAACACATCATAAGTCCGCTATAAACGCTTTTTTGGCGAGTTTCGCCTGAAGGAGCAAATTTAATTTTATTGCAATATAGTTTTGAATTTAAAATATGGTTTTTTATGTCATCTTTTGAAGGGATTATGATTTCATCAACCAAATCGAGAAATTTTGAAATCGTTGTTTCAATAACACTTTTGTCATCAATTTTCTCTAAAAGTTTATTTGAACCAAAACGAGTTGAATTTCCGCCTGATGTTATAATTGCGCTAATTTCAATTTTATTCAAAATGTTTAAATCCTCTGTATTCTATTTTTTTATTATTTATATAAACGCCCTTGCCTTTTTTAACAGTGCCGATTTTTATGAGTTCTTCGATTTTGTTAAAATCATCAAAAGAAAGGCATATAATAGGGCAGTAATCCTCACCGCCAAAAAGAACAAGATTTTTATCATTAATTTTTTTAGGAATTAGATTATAGTCAATATCAATTCTAACTTTGCTTTTAGAGGCAATTTGATATAAACAGTCAAACAAGCCGTCTGATGAATCCATCATAGCATAAGGATTTTTTATTGTGGTTGCAATCTTAGAGGTAACTTTTTCAAATAAAGGCGGGTTTTTATGGTATTCAATAAAGTAATTATCCTTTAAACCGTTTTTTAAATCTTCTAAACCTTTGGCACTGGAGCCAAATTCGCCAATAGTTGCCACAATATAATCTTTTTTTGCATTTTTTCTTGATGAAACATTACGGTTTTTATAGTCGCCTAAAATTGTAATTGAAATTGAAAGTTTATCTGCTTTAGTTAAATCTCCGCCAATTAATTTTATATTATATTTTTCAATTGTATCGTTAATTCCAAGATAAAATTCTTTTATAAATTTTTTGTTCAATTTTCCCGATAAACCAATCAAAATATATTTCGGTTCTGCGCCTGAAGCTAAAATATCGGAAATATTAACCAAAACAGCTTTTCTTGCTATTTCGTACGGCGTCATAAAAGAAAACGAAAAATGAACATCTTCAATAAGGCAATCTTTTGAAATTGCGAGCTTATATTCATCAAGATAAGCGCAGTCGTCACCTAAATAGCTTGATGAAGTAAGAGCATCTGAAATTATTTTTAAAAATTCAAATTCTTTATTCATTTTTTAAATAATCATATAACCCTAAAAGCGCCATTTTATAGCTTGTTTTATTAAAACCTGCAACAGAACCCAAGCAAGATGAAGCTATAAAAGAATTTTTCCTATAATCTTCTCTTGAAAAAATATTAGATAAATGTACTTCAACTGCCTTAATTTTTGTTGCTTTAATAGCATCAGAAATTGCAATACTTGTATGTGTATATGCAGCAGGATTGATAATTAAGCCGTCGTAATCTTTAATAGAATGGATTTTGTCGATAATGTCACCTTCATGGTTAGATTGAAAAAAATCAAGTTCTATATCATTTGAAAGTTCTTTAGCAAATTCAATTAATTCTTGATTAATAGTATTTAATGTTGTTGAACCATATATCTCGGGCTCTCTTGTTCCCAATAAATTAAGGTTTGGACCGTTTATAACTAAAATTTTCATTTTTAATTCCTTTTATTTTTTAATTTTACCATTAATTAAAAAATTATCATCAAATCTTTTAATTTTAATATTTTCAAGTTCAATTGCTTGGCTAACTTTATCAATCATTATGTTATCAACAAAATTCAGACCTGAGCCAAAAATTTTAGGTGCAAAAAAATGATTAATTTCATCAACTTCCTTATTTTTTAAAAGCAGAGAATTAAGCCCCTGACCTGCTTCAACCATTATTGAATAGATATTCATCTTATAAAGTTTCTTGAATAAATCATCAAAATTTGTGAAATTAATTTGTTCAATATCTTTTTTTAAGGTAATTTTTGAATTATTGATTAATATTTTTTTAACTCCGTCATCATTAAAAACATTATAATCAAGAGGAATTTTATTATTAGGGTCAAAAATTATTCTAATCGGGGATTTTTTATTTTTTAAACGCACATTCAAATTTGGATTATCAGCTAAAATTGTGCCTGAAGCAGACATTATTGCCTGATATGTGCTTCTTAATTTTTGAACTTCCAGCCTTGATTTTTCGTTTGTAATCCATTTTGATTTATTTTTTATAGTTGCTATTTTAGAATCCAATGTAGTTGCTGTTTTTAACATTACATAGGGCTTTTTATCTAAAATATTTTTTATAAAAATTTTGTTTAATTCTTTTGCTTCTTCTTCTAAAACTCCGCAGATTACTTCAATAGAAGCATTTTTTAATTTTTTAATTCCATTGTATCGAACAATTGGATTAACATCAGCCATTGCAATTACAACTTTTTTAATTCCTGATTTTATAATTAAATCAGCGCATGGCGGTGTTTTTCCATAGTGAGAACAGGGTTCAAGATTAACAATTAGAGTTTTATTTTTAGTGTTGCCCTGCGCGTTTTTTATTGCTTCAACTTCAGCGTGAGCTTTTCCGTATTCTTTATGATAACCGCTTGAAATTATTTCTTTTTTTTCTTCATCCCAAATAATCGCTCCCACATAAGGGTTTGGCATGTTTTTGCCTTTGGCTTTTTTTGCAAGTGCAAAGCATTTTTTCATTAATTTTTTATATGTTTTCATCTTCTTGTGAAATATTATTTTGTTCTAATTGAAGGGCAATATCTTCAATACTTTCTTCGTTTTCTTCGTTATTTTGAATATTTTGCTTTAATTCTTCAAATTTTTCTTGAGCTCTAATCATCATTTCTTCTGCTGAAAGCTCTTTTTTAGGTTCAGACTCTTGAACATTAAAATCTTTTTTAAACTTCTTTAATATTTCAAGATTTACTTTTTTTGTTTGCTCATACAAAGTTTCGTTTTTTGTTGTTTTTTGATAAGTATGTTTATAATCTTTATCAAAAATATTTGAATTAATTGAAAGAGAGTTTAATTTTGCTTCTTCAAAAAAGTCCGGAATAAAACCGCAAGATTTATGCTCAGACTGATTATAGCGGAAAATATCTCTAATAGAATAATTATCATTTAAGTCTATATTAATTTGAGAAATTGAAGAGATAATTCTGTTGTTTAATTCGTCTTTTTTTACAAAAATTACTAATTCTGCACTTTTATAGGCTAAAAGACGGGCGATGTTATAATCCAGTTTCGGATTGTTTTTTAAAATTCCAAGGGCAATTTTTTCAAATGCTTCTTTTGGAGTTTTTGCTTCGATTGTTAAAACAACTCCTTTTAATCCTGAAATAATTTTTTCATCAATAAAACTAAGAGTTTTTTCATCGCAATCATTGATGTAAATTCTGTCGGGATTAGAAATAAATATTGAATTTAATATGTCTAATTCTTCTTTTTTATCTTTAATATTTGAAAAATCAAAATTAGAAAAATTGGGTGAGTCGTTTTTAATCTCTGCCTTATAATCTACTACTACACCTCTGTCATTAGAGGGAAGATTTTTTAAAAGTGTTGAAAGAACTGTTGTTTTAAGAGTGCTTCTTTCGCCTGCTATTATTATATTTGTTCTAAGCGCTGAAATAGCTTCTAAGACAAGCGCGATTTCTTTTGAAATACTTTGTCCGTCTTGAAGAGCCTGAAAAGACGCGTGTTTATCTTTATAGCATTTTACAAACATAACCGCATTAGATGATAAGGGAGGTAAGGTTGCGCTGACATTTATCCCTAATTTATGGTTAAATTTTATATAAGGATTTTCTTCGTTAATTTTATAGCCGATATTTTGAGCATATTTTTTAATCAAATTTTCAAGCTGCACATTGTCCCTAAAACTGCTTGTGCTTTTATGGGTTTTCCCTTTTCTTTCGATATAAATATTTTTTGCGCCATTCACATAAATAGAATTTATGTCATCATCAGCTAAAAATGTATCAATGACGCCAAGTGAATCTATTTGAGCAGCTATTGAACTATTTTGATAGTATTCAACTTGTTCTTTTTCTTCTTTTATTTCGTTTTGTTTAATTGTTGTATGTAGTCTATCTTTTAATGACAATTTTATTCTCCCATTTTTCGAAGCAAATTAAATACTCCATGGTTATAGCTTACTTTATTGGCTTCATTTAAATTTATAAAATCTATATTGTATATTTCATTAGCTAGGTTTTTATATGCTTTTGCGATATTTGATTGCGGATTTATTTGACCCAGTGTTTTTCCTCTGTTTATTGCATCAATAAGTGTTAAATAGTTGTTTGGAATTTTAAAGAATACATCTTTTGAAATTGTTTTTTCGATATCCCTTATAGTGATTTCAGAATTTTCAATGTGTCTGTTTACGATTAGTTTAATCTTATCTTTATTGTATCCTATATTGTCAAATAATTCACAACATTTTTGTAAATTTCTTATTGAAGCAAGATTTTCTAAGCCAATTAACAATATTAAATCCATTGTATTTAATATTGAAACTGTTCTTTCGTCTATTATATTTGTTAAATCTATGATAATATATGAAAAAATATTTTTTAGTGCATTTAGAATTTTATTGATTGTTTGAATGTTTATTGTGAAGTTTAAATTTATTTCATCTTGCAGAGAAAAAACATACAGATTTGAATTTTCATAATTGTTTAATAAAGATAAAAACAACTCATTATCTGCATTTTCAATGTTGTTTAGAATATAATCAATGTTAAATTTCGGTTCAATATTTAAATACGTTAAAATATCTTCAGAATTAAAACTTAAATCTAATAAGCAAACTTTATCTTTTGTTTTTTGAGAAAGTTCATACGCCAAATTAACCGCAATTGAAGTTTTACCCACTCCTGCTTTATTTGAAAAAACGCAAATGGTGTTTGCTTTACTTAAATTTGAGTTGTTATTTTGTGTGATTTTTTTAATAGAGGCTTCTAAAATATTTGGTATTAAGGGTTTTAATAGAAAATCTCCAACACCTTCCTTTAATATTGCCGTAGTTAATTCTGAATTGATTTCATAAGATACTGCAATAAAATTAAGCTTAGAATTTTGTGCTTTTAATTTATTTATTTTAATGATTATTTCATTTAAATCTTTTGAACTTACATCAAAAATAATTAAATCTATGTCTTTTGGATTTATATTATTTTGAGAAAAACTGTCAAAACAAGATACAACTTCAATATCATCAATGTTTTTTAAGAATGATGATATTAATTCTTTTGAGTTTTCAGTTTTATCGATAATGATAGTTTTAATCATTTTAAAAGTTTTTTGCGTACTATCCGCCCCGATGTTATTATATTTAATAGTTCAAGATAAAGATATACTTAATTAAGAGTATTTTTTATAAACTCTAAAAACTCCCTTAAGGCTTGTTTTGCTATGTCTTTTTTTATTTTACATCTTTCATTGGTGTCAGCCTTTTTTGAAATGTATTTTATTACTTTGATATTGCCTTTATAGCCTACAGAAATATAAACCAATCCAACAGGTTTTTCTTCGCTCCAGCCTGTCGGCCCTAAAATCCCTGTTGTTGCAATTGTGCAAGGTGCATATTTAAATAGCCCTAAAGACATTTCTCTTGCTGTTTGTTCGCTGACTGCTCCGTATTTTTCAAGAGTGGAAGATGATACATTTAAAAATTTCATTTTCGCTTCATTTGAATAAGTAACAAAATTTTGATAAATAAACTTGCTTGCTCCATCGATATCAGTTAAATATGAACTGACTAAACCCCCTGTGCAGCTTTCTGCTGTTGAAAGGGCTAAATTGTTTTTTATTAAAATTTCTTTTATTTCTTGTAAAATTTCGTGTTTTTTCATATTTTAACCTATGAAGGTATATCAAGAGTTTCTAATAAAATAATATTAAACTCCGCACCTTTATCAATTATTATTTCATCTCCATGGCGAAATAAATCCGCTATGGTATTATAAACACCTGAACCTACACAGGCAATTGAACCGCCGATAGCAGCAACAGGCACAAACAATATTTTAGCTCCTTTAAATAAATCATCTCCCGCTGTTGCACCCCATTTAATTGTTCGTGGAACAATTTGACCTGATTTTTTCCAATCTTTTCCAACTGCTCTAAAATAATTGCCGTTTGTGGTTAATGCTCCGTCCGGCTTTAAAATATAGCTGAAATGGCTTGCAATCCCAGCGTTTAGTGGCAATTGCGTACCTCTTTTTGTAATCAAATGGTCAAGTGTTAAATATAATACAGCAGGTCTTGAAAGGCTCTTAGAATATTCAATTTCTGATACTCTGCCTCTAAATATTGTTTTAGAAGGCAAAACCAATTTATTATTTACATAGATATCATTTTTTAAATATGCCTGAAACATATCTCCTTGAACAATATTTTGAGTTGTCACATCTTGTGCCATTTCAAGATTAAGTTTTGTTCCATATGGAATACTAATACCGTCAATATCGGCATATAATTGATGTGCTGCTTGAACTTTTGCGAAAAATAACAAACAAAAACCAAGTAATATAATTCGAAATAATTTCATTATCTATCCCTCATTTTTAATGTCGTTTGCGCTTGTTGCGCCAAACTTTGCACTCAAGTCATCAACATGATGAATTATATAATAAAATGGCTCTAAATCCTTTTCGCCTAAATCAATCATTGCTCCCCAATCGGATCTGCCATGATGAGAAGCTATCATTTTTGCCATATTCAAAAAGCCTTCTTTCATGCAAAGGAAAAATCCATATTGAGAATGGCTAATCCAATCTTTTCTGAATTGTTCATTATAATCAATTAAGCCTGATTCAAGATTTATTTCGTATTCAAAAATTTTACCTATATCATGTAAAATAGCCGCAGCTATTACTTCATCTTTATTTAAAGGTTTTTTTAATACAGGCAAAATTGCTTTTGCTATTTCAACACACTCTCTTGTATGCATTATAAGTCCGCCGATATAATTGTGGTGCATATGTTTAGCAGCGGGCGAAGTCATGAACCTTTCTTTGTTTTCATTTAAAATATCCAAAACAAATGTTTTTAATTTTTCGTTGCTAAATTCGCTAACCGAATCAGTAATTACTTTAAAACATTCCTCTTGTTTATCTTTATCAATTCCTAATGAAGCAGTGTCTAAAACTTCAAAATTGTTTAAAAGGCAATTGTTGTATTTTTCATTATAACTGCCTGTAATTATTCTTATAATGTTTCCTGTTCTAAGGGCAATATCAGGGAGTCTGTTGAGTGCTTCTTCCCACAAAACACAGTTTAAAATTGAGTTGTCCTCAAGCTTTTTAAGCTGCATCTTACCCATTTTAGTTCCCGCTTTTGTATCTCCAACGGAAAAAGATAATATTTCATATTTGGCATTTAAATCTAACATAAAACTATTCTACTACAAGCGAGCTTTTAGTGCCATAATTTTTTCATAAGATCTGTCAATGTCTTCTTCTTTTATAGAACCTTTTTTAATTTCTTCTTTTATAATTTTATGTATATCAGATGAAATTGTTTTATTATTTCTACCTATGTTATTAGAAAATAGCAAAATATCGACACCTGAATTTATTGCATTAACTACAATATCCCTAAGTGAATAATTTTTTCTAATTGCTCCCATATCGTAGTCATCAGATATAACTACCCCTTTAAAACCGATTTCATTAATCAATAAATCATTTACTGTTTTTTTGGATAAACTTGCAGGGAAATCTTTATCTATATTTTTATTATAAATATGAGAAACCATGACCATGTTCATTTCATCTAAGTCTTTTAATTCTTGATATGGCACAAGTTCGGATTTTTTAAATACATCAGTGGAATTAACAAATCCTTTATGAGTATCGCCTTTGGCTGAGCCATGACCGGGGAAATGTTTAATTGATGTTATAATTTTTCTTTTATTGTGTTCTAAAATAAAAATTCTGGCTATTTTTGAAACTTTTTTGGGGTTTGAGCCATAGCTTCTTTGCTTTTTAACTATAATTGAGTTTTTATTTACAGATAAATCTACACAAGGTGCAAAATTAAGATTAAACTTAAGCTCAGATAATACATCCGCCATTTTTGAATATTCTTTTTCAACTTGCGCTTCATCTTTTTTTGAAACCTGCTGTGCGGTTAAACTTTTATAAAAGCTATGTCTTTGAATAAAACCGCCTTCATTATCAATTGCAATAAAAGGTACAACATCAGATGAAGCTAAAAGTTTTTCATTCATTTTTATCAAATCGTCTTTTGATTTAATGTTTTTTGAAAATAAAATAACCCCTGATATTTTTTGGTGTTCAACATCTTTCAGTATTTTTTTAAATCCTTTGGAATTTACAGTGTTGCCGCTAAACCCTAAAATTATCATTTGCCCGATTTTGTCATCTAAACTAACGGCAAAACTACAAGAAGTTAAAAGTAAAATTATAAGAACTATTTTTTTAAACATCATTCGCATTGTTTTTGTTTTTTTCTTTCTAAAATAATAAGTTTTCTTAAAGTTTGATTATTAACTTGTCCGCCAATTAAAAGAATAATTGACGAATAATACAGCCAAACCATTAAAATGGCAAATGTTCCGATTGTTCCATACACCTTATTATATGTACCTAAAGAATTTACATACAAAGAAAAAGCCCACGAACCAAGCAGCCAAAAAACACAGAAAAATAATGCTCCCGGAATAATGCTTTTTCGCTTTGCACTAAAATCTCTGGCAGGCAGAACATAATAATTAATTGCCGCAAGCAAAAACAACATTATAAAAGCAATCGGCCACCTGATGATTAAAACCGTATCTATTATATGAGAAGGAATTGATAAATAAATTCCTATAAAATTAAGGATTAATTTTCCCAAAACGATTAAATTTATACTAATAAAAAGAAAAAAAGTATTTACAAAAACCATTAAAACAGATAAAAATCGAACTTTGATAAAACTTCGATTTTCAGCCACATTATTAGCGCGATTTAGACCTTTTATTATAACAGCTATTGCATTGGAAGTTAAAAATAAAGTAACAAAAAAGCCAACAATTGCCATTAATTTACCGCTTTTAAAGATGACAACTTCGGCTAAAACGCTGTTAATTAAATCAATAACCCCCTGAGGGGCAATAGTTGACAGACCAAAGATAATTTTATTTATAAAAAATGTTTTTCCAAGCCAACCAAAAACCGCCATTGAAAAAAGCATGAAAGGAAAAATACCCAATGCTGTCATATATGCCATTTCACCCGCGGCATTGGCAAAATCATCCCTAATAATACTGTTTATAAGATTTTGAATATATTCTTTTAATATTTGTATTACTTTTTTCATATTTTTATAATAGAGCTTTCGCTTCTTTTAATAGTGCTTCAAGAGCGCTATTCAACTTTAATTTTATTGTACAGCCCGCAGCCCTTTTGTGCCCTCCGCCGTTGAATTTTTGTGCAATTTTTGTCGCATCAAGTTCTTTTGTTCTGATTGACACCTTAACTCCTGCTTGCGTTTCTTTTAGAACAAAAGCAATTTCAACATTTTTTATAGAACGCAAGGTTTCGCAAATACCTTCTGTGTATTCATCTTTTGCGTTATACCTTTTTAAAATTTCTTCTGAAATTAATGTATAAGCGATTTTATCATCCAGACAAAACTGCGCATTTGAAACAAGATTATTTTGAAACAAAATTAAATTTTTTGGTTTATTGGTATAGCATAAATCCGCTATTTGAGAGGTATCTATTCCAAGTTGAGATAACTCTGAAGCAATTTCAAAAGTATGCGGTGTTGTGCTTTCATATTTAAAACAGCCAGTATCCGTCAATATTGCAGCATATAAACCAATAGCCATTTTTGGTGTTATTTTGATATTTAATTTTTTAAAAAGGTCAAATAAAACCTCTCCGGTTGAAGAAATTCCGCCTCTTATATGGTTTAATTTTGCATAACCTTTATTTGTTTTATGATGATCTATTGCAATTGTATTTTTTGCATTGTCAAAAATTTCTCTTGCCTTACCTATCATTCTGTCTGTTGAAGCAATATCAAGAGCTATAATTAAATCATACTCATCTTTTATGTCTGCAAAATTTTTTGCATTATTAATATAAGGCAAAAAACTATATGAAGAAGGAAAATTAAAATTATCTTCAATTTGAATTAAAATATCTGCCCTATCTCCGATAAATGCCTTCATTGCGCTTGCGCAACCTAAAGTATCGCCATCAGGATTGATGTGTGTTATTATAAGAGGGCGCAGCGAATTATTTATTGTGTTTAAAATTTCTCTTTCCATTAGTTATAAAATAACACAAAAATAAAGGAAAAATAAATGCTTTTTTTACTGCATAGTTTTATAATTATATTCTATCTTATAATGATTATTTATGCCTGTTCGTTTTTTACGGATGCAACCGAACATTTAGGATGTAAACTAAAGCTTGGAAATAATGCAATAGGTTCAATTTTTGCAGTTTTCGGAACAAGCTTCCCTGAAACAATTGTCCCTATAATTGCTATTTTTGGTTCATTATTAACAAAAAAAGATGTTTCCTTAGGACAAGATATCGCTCTTGGAGCAATTATCGGCTCTCCATTTATGCTTTCAACTTTTGCTTTATTTTTAATGGGATTAATGTTGATTTTCATAAAACGCCCCAAAAAAGAACTAAACCTTGACTTTAAAAATGTTACAAGGCAATATAAATATTTTTTAATTGCATATACAACTGCCATTTTAACCTCTTTTAGTGATAATAAAATTTTAAAAACAGCAGCAATAATATTTTTATTGGCTCTTTATTCGTTTTTTGTATACAGAACATTAATTAAATCCAGACAAAATTTTTGTGAAAATATTTTAGATGATTTATTTTTTACTAAAATTTTTAAAATTAAGGAAAATTTATTTTCTATATTAATTCAATTTGTTATTTCAATTATTGCCCTTGCAATTTTTTCTCATTTTTTCGTAAAGGAAATGGGATATTTTTCAACTTTATTAAACATAAACCCTGTGATTTTAAGCTTAATTATAACCCCTTTTGCAACAGAATTACCTGAATGTATAAATAGTATAATTTGGATAAAAAACAATAAAGATGATTTAGCTATGGCGAATGTTTTAGGGGGAATTGTGTTTCAAGCAATGATTCCAACCTCAATTGGTATAGCGTTTACTCCTTGGGTTCTAAATATTGATATATTAATAAATTCGCTAATTGTAATTATATTTTCTATTCTTTTTGGTTTAACTATATTAATTACAAGAAAAATTAAACTCATACCCTTGCTAACGGCAGGATTATTTTATTTTGGATACATAATCTATATTTTTATAATTCACTAAAAAAGCTCTTTAATTAAAGAGCTTTTTTAGTTATGCTTTGACTTATTTATTTAATTAATCGTTATCGTTTTCTTTAACTGTTAGTGTTATCATTACAGCAATAATCAACATAACAGCACCTGCTAAAAATGCATAATCCCAGTGATTATTTGTAAATTCACCCATTTTAAAAGTTGAAGTATTAATAAACCAAGCTAAAAGAGTGCAAACTAATACTTGAGGGGCAGAAATGAATATATTAAATATGCCCATAGCTGAACCTTCCGTGCCCTCTTTTACATATTTTGTAAGCATTGCAAAAGGTAAAGATAATGTTGAAGCCCAGCCTATACCAGCTAATCCCATTGCTGCAAAAACCGTAATATTGTTAGGTATTAAGGTCATTAGCAAATATGCAAAAGCCATTAAAAATAACGAACCGGCATGAACTTTCTTATTTCCTCTTGTTTCAGCCATTTTTGCAATAGGAATTGCAATAATAAAGCATATTAAATTATAAAATGCAAAACAAATTGAAGCAAAGTTTTGAGCTTTTATTTGTTGGGGCTCAAATGCTTCGATAATGTTAGGCGCCAAATCAGCAGTATTTGGAACCATATATAGAATATGAACTACATATTGCGTAAAGAAGATTAATAGGCACATAATACCAATCCAAGTAAAAAATTGAATTAAGCATATTTTTCCTACTTCAGGGCTTGCGCTCAAAAATTCTTTAACATTTTCTATAAACGGTTTTGAAACATGTTTTTTAGCTTCAAGTTTCTTTTCAATCATGGCTTGTTTGGTTGGAATATTTTCTCTAAAAGTAATACAAGTCCATAACATACCCAAGATAAAAGCTAAACCTGCCATGGTGAATTGCGCTGCAACAGACATTTGATAATCAAAAGCCCATTTTAAAAATGGAGCAGCACCTGCAGCAATAACAGAACCCAAACCAATAGCAAAACTTAAATATGAGTTAGCAATTGCATGCTGACTTTTTACTATATTATCGGGAATTAATGCTCTATATGGACCTTGAGCCGCATTAACACAAGCGTCAATTATCCATATAAATATTGCCGCAATAAATAAAGCAAGCCATTCAGGGTGATTTTGCCCGAATAAATTACTTAATGCTTCACTTTTAGGCAATAAAATCAAGCCTATTGCACCAAACAAAGCACCAAAAAACAAATATGGAATTCTTCTTCCAAATCTGGTAAAAGTATTATCAGAAAGTGCACCAATTATAGGCTGCACTAAAATTCCCGTTACGGGACCTGCGAGCCAAATAATTCCATACAAAAGAGGGCTTGCACCCAATGATTCAGTTAATGGTCCCGATAAAATAATTCTCATTTGCCATGCAAATTGCAGACCAAAAAAGCCTATGCAAAAATTTAAAAGGGCCAGAGAACTGAATTTTCTTAAATTCTCATCGTTGGACATTTTTTCCTCCGTAAGCATAATAAAACATAATTAATTTTACATTAATAATTTTTAATTGTAAAATTATTATTATGAAAAAAGGACTAATTATATTATTAATGACAATTACATTTTTAGTACAAAATGTTTTTGCTCAAATGGAGAAAAGCACTGTAAGAGTAGGCATTTCAAATCAATCTTTCTCCCAATATGAATATGAAAAAATCAAATTATCCTCTCAAAATATCATCAAAGTAGTTGATATGTCGCAAAATAATAAAATCGATGATATACAAGCGGGAAAAATTGTAGAAGTACAAATAATAAACGGATTATATTCAATTTTTGTTGATGGAGAAAAAAAATACGAAAATCTTGAAGGACCGCTTTTATTTAACTCCAATTCTCAACTTGAAATTGTTGAACTAAACAGAAAAGGTATGCCTGCAAAATATGACGGCATGATAGAAATAAGAAAATCCAAAAATGAACAAAAATTTAATGTAATCAATGTAATAGATTTAGAAAACTATTTAAGAGGGGTTATTCCAAACGAAATGCCGATTTCTTTCGGTCTTGAAGCCCTAAAAGCTCAAGCGGTTGCCGCAAGAAACTATGTAACAAACGCTAAAATAAGTTCCAATTACGATGTTTCGGACTCAACCTCTTCTCAAGTATATTATGGTGTCAATTCATATCGAGATATATCAGATAAAGCAATAAATGAAACAAAAGGAATTTATGCACTTTATAATGAAAAACCGATAAGCGCCCTTTATTTTTCAACAAGCCCTGGAATAACAGATGATTGGGATGATGTGTACGGAACGGAAAAATCAATTGGTTCTTATCCTTATTTAAAGGCAAGATACGACAAAGAAAATCAAAAACCTCTAAAATCAGAAGATGATGTTAAAAAGTTTTATTTATCTAAAGACACTGGGCTTGATACAAATTCTCCAAAATTCAGGTGGGAATATGATTTTACAAGATTAGAACTTGAAGAAGTTTTGCATAACACCTTGCAGCAACAATCAAAATCAGGTTTGGTTGAACCGAAATATGACGGAGATATCAAGCTTGAAGGCTTAAAAGAAATTAAAGCCAAAAAAAGAACTCAATCAGGCAAAATAGTTGAGCTTGAAATTATTGCTAAATCAGGCACATATAATGTTAAAAAAGAGCTTGGAATTAGAAAAACAATCAAAAAAAATAATGCAATTCTACCAAGTGCAAACTTTTTTGTTGAAACTGAAGGAAAAGAAAAATTAGCACAAAATAATGATGAAAACACAAGCTTTTTTGATTCATTTGATTTGGAAAAATATCCTTCAACTTTTAAATTTATAGGCGGCGGTTTTGGTCATGGGGTTGGAATGAGCCAATATGGTGCTTATAATCTATCTAAAACAGGTAAAAATTTCGCTCAAATTTTAAATCATTATTATACTGATATTAATATTTCAACAATACCAAAAACTGTACTATATAACGAATATAATGTTTGGTATAAAACAGAATTTTATTTTGATAAGAACACTTTTAATAAAGCTTATTTAATTGTTGAAAATCCTAAAAATGCAACGGAATTTCCTTTTAAAATAAACGACTTTGATTTTAATGAAACAAAATCAATAACAAAAGATAAACTTATTAAAATGGATATAACACAATATTTAAAACAAGGCATAAACGTAATTAACTTTGCTCCCCTAACAAGAGAAAACAAAGGAAAAACAGTTAATTACAGAGTGGAATTATTGTAAAATGGAAAATACGGAAAAAGAAAAAAAGTCCCCCGGACTTTTAAGAAGTGCGGGTTTAATAGTAATCGTTATATTATTATCCAAAATAGCAGGTTTTTTAAGAGATATATTTGTAGCAAACTATTACGGCGCAAGCGTTGTATCCGACGCTTATTTATATGCTTATCAAATACCTGCCCTTGCAATTGTAATTTTAGGAGGAATGGGCGGACCTTTTCATTCTGCGACAGTTAGTGTTTTTTCTAAGGTTGTCAAAAACTTTAATACAAAACCCTCTCCTGAAGTAAAAAAACTTTTTAACACTTATGAAACATTTTCAATATTGATTTTTGGCGTTATTGCTTTGATTTGTTTCTTTTTTCCTCAACAGGTAATGAATATAATAATTTCACAGGCAAGCCCCGAATTATCTTCATTAGCTGCATACCATTTAAGAATAATGTCGCCTGTTATTTTGGTTGGTGCGCTTTTAGGGTTATATTACGGAATTTTAGTTACTTATAATCATTTTCTTTTGCCTAATATAGCGCCATCTATGCTTTCTGTTGGGGTTATTTTTACTTTGTTATTTTCAAAAGGTGATAATACGGGATTTTATCTTGCAATAGGTACAACAATAGGCGCACTTTTGCAGTTTATTATGCAATCACCCGCTATTATAAAATTAGGCTACACATTTAAACCCTGTTTTGATTTTTTCCACAATAAACATTTTAACGAAATTTTAGAACTTTTAGCTCCGGCTTTTTTATCTTCAACCATTGGTCAAATAGGAATATATGTTGATATTTTCTTTGCGTCAGGTCTTGCCGAAGGGCAATGGACAGCTTATGGATATGCAAATCGAATTTTTCAATTTCCTGTGGGGTTGATGCTATCAGCTCTTTTAGTTCCTTTGTTTCCGCTATTTTCAAAGCTTGTTGCACAAAAGAAATTTGATGAAGTAAGATATTATTTTAATAAAGGTGTAGGCTCGTTAATCTTAGTCGGCACTTTTATGATGATATTTATTTTTATTTCTCGTGTTGATTTAATCTCTCTTGCGCTTGAGCGCGGAGCATTTGACCACAAAGCAACGGTTATGGTAGCTGATGTATTATTCTTCATAACACTATCCATAATCCCTTATATGTTTAGGGATTCAATAACAAGGCTTTATTATTCTTTTAATGACTCAAAAACACCTTTTTATATTGCAATTGGTTCAATTTTGTTGAAATTAATTTTTAATTCCATTCTTGTTAAGCCAATGGGAATTAACGGTATTGCTTTATCAACAGCAATAATCACATTAATCAACGCAACACTTTTAGCATTTTTAATCAGAAAGAAAATTTCAATCGGTTATAGAGTGTTTTTGGTTCAAGTTTTTAAAATAATTATCGTGGCATTAATTGCATTTTTAATAGGAAGTTTAATAAATACAATTTTAGGAAATCTTTTAGCTTCAACATTTGTTTTGAAAATAGTTAAAGTATCAGTTGTATTTACAGTTAGTCTTTTAATATATGTTATTTTGGCTCATTTGTTAAAAATAGAATATCTTGAAGATTTAAAAGAAAAAATTGAGATGAAATTAAAAAGGAAGAAAAATGAACTTAATTAAAGGAGAAGTTTTAGCCTTTAAAACTGATACTGTTTGGGGTTTTGGTGCACATCCAAAGGATTTTTCAGCTATTAAAAAAATTTATGAAATAAAAAAAAGAGATACAAAAAAGCCTTTGATTTTAATGAGCGACAGTTTTGAACCTTTAAAAAAATATATTAAAAATATTCCTTCTTATGCGCTCGATTTAATTGAAAAATATCTCCCCGGCGGGTTGACTTTGATTTTTGAAAAATCAGAATTATGTCCTTTTGAAATCACTTCAAACAACAATACAATAGGTATCAGAATTCCAAACAGCGAAGATTTTTGTTCTTTAGTTTCAAAAATCGAAGGAAGAGTATTAGCTACAACATCTTGTAATATTTCTTCTGAGCCCCCTGTTAAAAATTACAAAGAAGCCTTAGAAAAATTTTCTAATGTTGCAACAATAATAAAACCAATCAACGACACAGAAAGCGAAAACTTGCCTTCAACCGTTATTTTATGCAATAATGATACTTATGAAGTGTTAAGGTTAGGAGCGATAAAATTATGAAAAAGATGTTAACAATTTTAGCTGTGTTTTGTTTGCCTTTCGTTATTGCAAAAGAAGAAGTGCCTCTTTTGATTGATAACTCCGCTATTATTACCGATTATGAAATTGATAATAGTGAAAATTTAATTCAATATGACAAAATGAAAAAATCAGACAAGATTAAACAAGTTCAAGAAGAACAGGCTAAGCACAAAAGCCCCAAAATAAGATTAGATGCCGAACAAATTAACCGCCAAAGAGCGCTTGATTTTACAACGAAACAAAATAATTCAATGATGTTACCTACATTTTAGTTTTTTTAGCTTTTATCTTGTTTTAAAAAATTGTTGCGCTACAATTAAACTATGGAAGAAAATAATGAAAATCTCTTATATTTTTTAGACGGTAAGCCATATATAAATATGACAAACGCATGCACTAACGCATGTGTTTTTTGCGTTCGCGACCAAAAAGAAGATGTTCAAGGCGCAAATTTATGGCTTGATTATGACAATACAAAAGCGCAAGACGTCATTAAACAAATCGAACTTAACAAAGATAAGGTTTTAAAAAGCACAGAAATTGTATTTTGCGGATATGGTGAACCTTTAATAAAGTTAAATGAGGTTATTGAAATCTCTAAGCATATTAAAGAAAATTATCCGAATTTAAAAATAAGAGTAAATACAAACGGACATGCTAACGCAATTTTCAAAAGAAATGTGGCAGAAGAATTAGCTCTATATATCGATGAAATTTCAATCAGTTTAAATGGTGAAAATGAAGAAATTTATAACAAAATTTCTAATCCAAAGATTGAAAACGCTTATGAAGAAGTTAAAAGGTTTATTAGAGCTTGCGTTGAAGCAAAAATCAAAACTACCGCATCTGTTGTAGCTAACGTTCCAAATTACCCCATAGACGTTGAAAGATGCGCAGTTATTGCTAAATCTCTGGGTGCAAAATTTCGCTCAAGAGATTTTATACCAAATGGATACTAATTAAAAGAGGAAAGGATGAAATAATATGCTAAGCAAAATTATGAAACCAAAATCAATTGCGGTTATTGGTGCATCTACAAAAGAGCATACAATCGGCTCTGATATTATGAAAAGATTACAAGAATATAAATTCAACGGTAAAATATATCCTGTTAATCCAAAAGGCGGAATCATAGAAGGTATTCAGGCTTATACAAATGTTAACGAAATTCCTGATGAAGTTGATTTAGCTTTAATTGTTGTAAATGCTAAATTTGTTTTAAACACTATTGACGAATGTCACAAAAAAGGTATTAAAGGACTTTGTATTATCACTGCAGGCTTTAAAGAAACAGGAAAAGAAGGTGCAGAATTAGAAAAACAACTTTTAGATAAAGTTAGACAATATGGAATGCGAGCTGTTGGTCCAAACTGCTTAGGTGTTGTTAATACTCATCCTGACATTAGAATGGACGCTTGTTTTGCCGAATCTCTACCCGAACGCGGCAACATCGGCTTTGTTTCTCAATCAGGCGCTCTTGGCGGCGGTATCTTAAACATCTTAAAAGACTTAAATCTTGGTTTTGCGCAATTTATTTCAATCGGCAACCAAGCTGATGTTAATGCTGAAACTGCTCTTGAATATTGGGAAAATGAAGATGATGTTGAACAAATTCTTTTATATATGGAATCTATTCAAAATCCTCAAAACTTTAGAAAATTAGCTACTAAAATTTCTAAAAAGAAACCTATTTTAGCCCTTAAAGCAGGCCGCAGCGCTGCCGGTGCTTCAGCAGCAAGCTCTCACACAGGCTCATTAGCAGGTGCCGATAAAGCAGCTAATGCATTGTTAGCTCAATCAGGCGTAATCAGAGAATATTCTTTGAAAAATTTATTTGCAACAGCTAAAATGTTTGCAACTTGTCCTATTCCAAAGGGTGATAGAGTTGCAATCATTACTAACTCAGGCGGCCCCGGAATTATGGCAACTGACGCAGTATGCGAATATGGCATGCAAATGGCAAAAATTACCGATGAAACAAAAGAAAAATTAAGAAGTTTCTTGCCTTCTGCAGCTTCAGTTAAAAACCCAATTGATATGATTGCTTCAGCACCGATTGAACACTATAAACAAACTCTTGAAACAGTTATTGCTGACCCTAATGTTGACATGATTATGGTTATTTATTTACCATTCTTAGGTTTAAAAGATATCGACGTAGCTAAAGCAGTTATGGAAATTAAAGCTAAAAATCCATCTAAACCTGTTGTTGGTGTATTTATGACAAAGAGCGAATTCTTCTCAAAACTATCTGATTTGAATGTTAATATGCCATTCTTTATGTATGCCGAAGAAGCAGCAGACGGCTTCAACAGATTAAATCAACAAAGACTATGGCAAGAACGCCCTGAAGGTAAAATTCCAACATTTAACGTAGATAGAGCTCGCGCTGAAGCCATTATGAAACAATCAATTATGGAAGGTAGAGCACAATTAACAACTCGTGAATCAATTGATGTATTGGACGCTTACGGCATAAGAGTTTGCAAATCAGGCTTTGCAACAAATATTGATGAAGTTGTTAAAGTTGGCAATTCAATAGGCTATCCTGTTGTTATGAAAATGACTTCTAAAACAACATCACACAAAACAGATGTTGGCGGTGTTAGAGTTAATATTCAGTCAGAAGAACAATTAAGAGCCGAATACAACGATTTAATTGCAAAATTAACGGAAAAAGGTTTAATCGAAGGTCTTGAAGGCGTAATTATCCAAGAAATGGTTAAAGGTAATCGCGAAATGGTTTGCGGTATTGCAACAGATCCTCAATACGGACCTATGATGATGTTCGGTTTAGGTGGTGTATTTATTGAAGTTATGAAAGATGTAACATTTAGAATTGCACCATTAACTGATGTTGACGCTTCTGAAATGATTAAATCAGTTAAAGCATATAAATTATTAGAAGGTGCAAGAGGCACAAAACCTGCTCAAATGGATCAAATTCAAGAAACATTGCTAAGATTATCTCAATTGGTTTCTGATTATCCGTTTATTGATGAATTAGATATTAACCCATTGTTAATATCAGAAAAAACAGGCGAAGGTATTGCAGTTGACGGTCGTATAAAAGTTCGTCTTGAAGAAGCAATGGATAAATTAAATATGTCTTGCGCTGCGTGCGGTTCTTGCGCTAAATAATAAATAAATTAATATAAAAAAGCACTTCTATTAAGAAGTGCTTTTTGTTTGACTATTTCTTAAATTCGTGTGATGATGAAAAAATGATATATGATTGTTTTACTTTTTTTAATGAATTAGAAATACTAGAGTTAAGGTTAAATATATTATATCCTTTTGTGGATTATTTTGTAATAGTTGAAGCCAATAAGACACATACAGGAAAAGATAAAGATTTTCTATTTGAGCTTAATAAACAAAGATATAAAAATTTTTTAGATAAAATCATTTATATAAAATTAGAAGATTTACCTGATATAGAAAATTCAAAATCAGATACATATGGAAATAAATGGTTATTGGAAAATTATCAACGAGATAAAATACTCGACGGGCTTAAAAATTGTAAGCCGGATGATATTATTATAATTTCTGATTGTGATGAGATTCCATCCCCAGAAGCGATTAAAAGATATAAAAAAGGTTTGTTTTCGCTTTCTCAGTTGCGTTTTGCATTTAACTATAATACGATATATGCTAATGCGCCTTATTCGCAATCGGCAAAAATATGCACATATGATATTTTAACTAATCCTAAACAAAAAATCAAAGAAAGTAACAAAAGATATTGCCAATTTTCTTCATATGGAAAGCCTACATATTTAAGATTTTGCAGAGGCAAAAAAATAAAAAACGGCGGCTGGCATTTTAGCTATATCAGCGATGTTGAAAATTTAATTTTGAAAGCAAGTTCAATAGTAGAACAACAATTTAATAATTTTGAATGTAAACAAATTGCCGATATAGAAAAATCTATCCAAAATAATGAAGATGTTTTAAAAAGAGGCGATTATTTTGTAAATTTAAAAATAAGTAATTTATTTCCGGAATATTTGCTCAAAAATATCGATAAATATTCTGAAAAAATAAACAAAAAAAATCAAATTTCATTTTTTCATTTAAAGTTAATTACTTTCTTTTTCAAAGTATATTCAAAATATTTAGATACAGATTATACAATTTATAAAATTTTTGGAATTAAGATAAAAATAAAAAATAAAAAATAAAAAGAAATCCGCTTTATATGAAATAAAGCGGACATATTTTGCGTTTTTATAAACGCACACTTGTATCGATAGTAATAAAATCAGTATGAAATAAATTATAATCTGTTTATATCTTCAAAAAAGACCCTTTTTGCAAGTTCATGCTTGCGGATTAAGCGTTGGATATGGCTTTCGTTTTCGAATTTTAAACATTTATCTTCTTCTAACATTCTGATAATGTTTAATAGTCTGTTTGTTTCAATTTCATAGTTGATTCTTTTAAATGAAATTTTGATTTTATCTTTGTAATCTGTTTTTGGTTTAAACAATGTTTCGACCGGCATAAAATTTCCTTTCTAAAAGCGAATAAGACGGTTGAGAAACCGTCTTATTGCTTATGTAAGATTTGTATACGAAAAAAGATGTTAAATTATTTTCAGGGGAAAACATTATATTCCTTTGCTAAAAATTGTATCTTTAGTTAGTAAACATATTAATTTATATAATATATGAAAATACAATTTATACAACATGGTATAAATAAAATTGTAATATTTATTTACAATTATACTTTTTAGTTGTATTTATGGATGTATTATAGGCGTCAAATGTTATTGTTTTATATTTCAATATGGCAAAAAAAAGGGGGCATAAGCCCCTTGTGATATCAAAACACAAAAAATAACAAAACTTTTGAAGTTTTTGCCTTACTCCGACGGAGTTAGGCAAAAACGAGAAAGCAGAGGTGTGTGGAGAATCTTTGAAATTCGAGTCTTAGTCCGACGGACTTAGACGAGAATGAAAAGGCAAAAGGATGTGAGCAATAGCACAGCAAGCGTTGAGCTTGGTGGGCTATTGCGACGTGGGACGTAAGTCCCTCAGGAGCATTTTTGACGCCGAAGCGTTGAGCTCGTGCCAAGTGCGGAAACCGTACCTGAGTAAAGCGAGCTTTAGTTCGCAGGGCGAACTTAGCGAGCAAAGCGAAGGCGTTGGTGTGTGAAGTTCGTGACGACAGACCGTTGAGGTAGCAACGGACAGAGCGGATACCGTACCTGAGTAAAGCGAGCTTTAGGGATTGGAAACACCCTTGGGGTGCGCGCACTGACTTTTCCTGTCACCCTGAACTCGTTTCAGGGTCTAAATAACCATGTATAAAATAATCAAGCCCATTATTTTTAGGGTTAAAAGTAAACACTGCATGCTTAAAAGATGCTGAAACAAGTTCAGCATGACGCTTTGGAATGACTCCCCCTTTGTCACCCTGAACTGACTCCCCCTTTGTCACCCTGAACTCGTTTCAGGGTCTAAATAACCATGTATATAATAATTAACCCCCTTTGTTTATAAGATTAAAAGTAAATCTTGCATGTTGATAAGATGCTGAAACAAGTTCAGCATGACAAAATTTATTATTTTCAATTTTCAATGTACAATTTGGCGTATTATGCCTAAATAAACCGCTATAATTCTGTGACACAGCGCACCGAAAAAGCGTACGCGCGGGAACGGTTATACTGACCCCAACTACCACTATACAAGGCGTAATAGTAAGCGCGGGACGAACCTCTAACAGTACCAGTCCACACAGTGGCCGGGTAGCAATAGCCAAAGTACGCCCCTGGGCAACTAGTCGAATCGTCACAACGAGCTGACGAGTAACCTGAATCGCCGTCGCAAAGTTGAAGACCGCTTGTCCCTTTACCTTTAGAGTTATTAGCCCAGCCTGACATTTCGGACGTTGTTGCTAATCTCCAAGTGTAATTACCTGTTACCTGCATGGAAATTTTTACAAATATAATCAGCTGCCCACCAATCGCAGACTGTTCTGTTGCAACCGCTGTACCCTCCGCCATTTGAGTTATCGCAGTTTGAAGCACTGGTATTACCCTGCCAGCAACAATAGTTACTTGCGCTAGGGGAACAACTTTGGTTGATTTGTTTGATGTTTACTCCAGAAGCAATAGGAAGATTAGCGCTATCACCCATGTTTTTTCTTGTAATACAAAGATTTCCAATCTGCATAAAATCTTCACCAGAACAAGTAAAATCACTTTCGCATGCTGGGTTTGCACTTTGGCTTGAACCCATATGATACCCCTCAGCGCATTTTGTACATTGAGCTAAATTACATTCAGAACAACTTGAGCCGAATTTTGTAGCG
>CASDOW010000019.1 GCA_949282195.1 uncultured bacterium
CGTAAATAGCGTTTGACCGTGGTGGTGGACATGGTCTTATCACCAATCTCGGGCAAAAGCATATCGGTCAGCTTTTTGTGTTTGGAAGCACTCATCTTCTTCCAACCGCGTGGCACATAATAGATTTTGGTTGAAATCGTATCACAGTCTTTAGCGGTTAGATTTTCAACATATTTCTTGTTAACCAAACTGAACACCACATCCAGACAGGTTTCATCTTGATATAAAGTGTTATCGCCGGTTCCTTTGACATTTTTCTTATATTCTCTGAATTTTTCAAACAGAGTCTTCCAATGTGTTTTAATTTGCGGCGAACGAATGGTGTTGGCGGTTCTTTCTTCTTCTATATAACTTAAGCAACGCTCAATAACGGCCGGAATGTAGAAATTGCGGTTGTCGGTTTGAATGGCGTTAGCTCTGTTCAAAGCATAATCATCGGCCAAAGCCAAATGATTTTCCAGCTTATCCAGCCATTCCGGTCTTTGATTGGGCTCAGGTTCAATTGCATTCTTTTTGACGGTTCGTTTTAAGAAATCAAATACCGAAGGGGGAATACGTTTGTTTTGTTTGAGCGAAGTGATATATTTCTTTACAAAGCTGACAACTTGCTCATCCTTAAAATCTTCATAAGAACCATAACTATCGGAATGTTCATAATCCGAGCGGCTGAGCATAGTGATATCAAGCTCATGTACCGAGAGCTGATTATTTTTAATTTGAAAATAAGAATCGTCTAACTTGTTTTGAATCTCTTTAATGCGGCTGGCAACGATATTTTCGATATCGTCATCGGAAAGAATGAGTTTGTTGTTTTTTATTTCCATCAGCAGCCGTTCCAAATCATTGATTAACGTATCAAACTTAAAAGTTTCTCGCTTCAATAGCAGGATGGCTATATTGTAATCATTAGTGTTTAAAGAATACCTAACGTGCGTTTTTTTGAAGAAAGGTTGGAGGGATTTGGGTATCCAATAGCGGAAATAATAGGTGTGATTCCTGCGTTCTAAGTGATTTTGTTTTAAGGCCATGACTGTCTCCCCCAACTGTCTCAGATGTTACAAAAGGGCATTTCCCGACATTTGAAGGCCTTTTCTAAAGAAAAAAGCCATTGAAAATCAATGGCTTCTCATTTTGCTTGGCTGGAAGAAAAAGCAATATTCTAAGCAAAATTTAATTATAAATTATGAGCTGTTTCTTGAGTATCGTGAAAAAATTCTCATTATGAGAGAGTGTCTTATGCTGATTAAGAACCTGACTAAAAATGATTATGCTGATTAAGAACCTGACTAAAAATGAAATGACAATTTAGTTACTTCACCACACTGCATTCATTTATTAATATTAGTTTTTTGTTTTTTTTCGCGATGTCTCTCAAATGCTTTGTAAATCCGCTTTTAGAGAATATGCCGTAGGTTAAATCATATCCTTTGAAATCGTCAACTTGGCATTTTTCCGCCAGCTTTGCATAAACATTAACATCAACCGGTTTGTCGTCTTTGTAATATTTACATTCAGCCGCAAAAATACGCTTGTGGCTTTCATCCACGGCAACCAAGTCTATCTCTTCATTTTTGTTCCAGTATGCGCCGATACGAGAAGGAACAAAATCGATTTCTTTACATCTGCATAGTTCTGCAAATATGTTGCGGCAGATTTCTTCATAAACAAAAGCCACGTGATTATCAATAAAATTGGATTTCAGCTTATCTTGTACAAAATTCAGATTATCCAGCTCAAGCTCTCCTTTATAAGGAAAGACAAACATAAACCAAAAGCGGATAAATATATCTCGGATAAAATATAATCCTTTCCGGCTTTTTTCCGGATTTTTTTCGGTTACCGGAACATGTTTTTCCAATAAGTATAACCCCTGCAAAGTTTCCAGATAAGGGCTTAATTTATTGCCTTCCGTGGACATTGCCGCGGCTATCTCTGAGAGCTTGTGATTGTTTTGAGCTATTGCTTTCATAACCGAATAATAGTTTACCGGTTCTTTAACTTCCTTATTGAGTAAAAACGCCGGTTCTTCGTATAAAAAGCCGTTTTTATTAAGAATGACACGGGATATATTATCCGTTAAAGAATTTTTGTTATCAAAGAACTCCAAATATTTCGGAACGCCGCCGGTCACGGAATAAAGCTCAACCACATCGGAAAAAGACTTATGCTGATAATGTTGTCTGATATCGAAAAAAGGTAGCGGTGCCAATCGGATTTGAGATGTACGGCGGCCGTAAAGAGGACTGTTTTCGGCTAAAACTTGTTTCGTCATCATATTAATGTATGAACCGCAGATAATAACCATAATGTCTTGCTTTGATAAGACTTCATCCCATGCTTTTTGAAAGATTGAAGTAAAGGCGGGATTTGTGTTGACCATGTATTGAAATTCATCAAGAACGAGCACTTTGGTATTTTTGCCAGGAACGGCGGCAAACAGTTTGAAGAGCTCAATCCAATCATCAAAATTAGCTTTGGCGATAAATTCCTGGTTGGCAAATTGCGATAAAGTTAAGGCAAACCGTTTCATACTCTGCGGTTCGGATTCTTCTGTCGCCAAAAAGTACAGAGCCGGCTTGTCTTTAATGAATTCTTGAATTAAAGCCGTTTTTCCGATACGTCTGCGGCCATATATAACAACAAAGGAATGGGAGTTGTTATATTCTTGCTCTAAATCACTAAGTTCTTTTGTTCTGCCGATAAATTCCATATCATCACCTGTATAATCACCTCGTATTTAATATAATATAGATTAGACTAATTTAAATTATATTGCAAGAGAAATTTTTCAAATATAAAAATATCAAACAATGCACATTCTTTAACATTTTCTTTGAAATCGGCAGAAAATATAGAGGTATGATTTTGGTTAAAAGAGCAGGAATGAAAAAATGTTAAACTTTGTTTGGAAAGGTGAGCAAGTTTGACATTTGTAATGATTTTCAGTTTTTCTTCTAGGCCTTTTATACATTTGGTACAATTTGCTACGATAATTTTTTAGCGTATGAAAATATAATATATGTACGATGTGTTAGAAGGTATCTAAATTTTCACAATATGAATCCCAGTAATAGAAATAAGCTGTACATAATATTTTTCTCAATTCTGTTAATTTATTAACATCTTTTTGTAAGTCGCTATATTCAGAAATTTTTTTATCAACATCTTTAATTTTTTGTCTTAATTCATTTAATTGATAAAGCATTTGATGCCTTGCTAAATATAGCTTAAGTTCATAAAACATAAATTTTCCGATATCGGTTTTATAAGTGATACATCCATTATTTTTACGTTCAAGGTGTTGCGAATAGTTTTCACTGCAAGGATCAATAAAACCTATGTTATTAACAACATTTTCTTCTGCAGTTGTCCCAACCCATTTATCACTTTTTGAAGAGTTGCAATAAGGACAAGAATATACAAAATTGTCATAATTGTTTTCGAGTTCTTTAAATTTACTTTTAGGGGCAAAATGATCAATGTGGAAACTTTTTATACCTCCTGTATAATGATGTAAATCGCCACAATAACCGCAGGCCATATGAAAATCTTTTGCCAATTGTTTTTTTGTTTTTGGGTTTTTATATTTTAAGTTTTTCCCAGATAAAGAACGATGTGGACGAATTTTATGTATTTCAATCAAAGTATTATTCCTTTAGAATTTCATCAGCTTTTTTTAATAATTCATCTAATTTATTAGTGTATAGATCTTTTTTTAATTTTGAAGGTAACGCAGATTTCCCATCAATTGAATGCTCTATTTTATCATCTAAGTCAATCATTCTTGAGACGTCTTTTATTGTTCTTTCTTTTAGAGACTTTTGAGAAAGATCATTCAGTTCTTGTTCCCATAATTTAATTTGTTTCTTTGATTTTAAAATTTGTTGGATAATGCGTGAATGAAGTTCTTTTGTTGTATCTTTATTATTAAGATAATTATCATATGTATATATTTGATATGCATCAAATATCTCATTTTGGAATAAGCGGTCTTCATATGCTGTTAATATAAATAAAGGATATTCAGAGAATTTTTCTTTTATTTGCTTAGCAATAGTGATGCCATTTTTAGTTGTTGTTGCAAACGATGATAAATCATAGTCAATTATTATGGCATCAAAACCATTTCTATTTATTTCCCCTATAATTTCTTCTACTGTCTTATTAACATTTATAGGATGTAAAATTAATGTATAATTTTCATATTGTTTATCATAAAGGTCATTTTTTTTATCATTTCTTTGTTTAAACTTTGTTTGTATTCTATGTATTTTGTCTGGGCTATCATCTAAGATAGCGATATGAAATGTATCCATAATTAGTTCCTTTCATTTGGAAAAAGTATTTCTAATTCAAAACCTGTTGTATTATTAATGATATTGTACTTGCCATTATATTCATTAATTGTAGAGGCTACAATATACATACCAAGTCCAGTGCCAATAACTTCTCCTGTATTTTTATCTTTTTTGTCAGATACACCAAAGTTAAAAATCTCATAAGGATCCTTATATATTTTAGAAATACCAGGACCATTATCTTTATAAATAATTTTAATATAGTCATGTTCTGAAGAAAGTGTTATTATTATATTTCGATCTTGTTGTTCAATTTTTTTAAATGCTTCAATGGAGTTTATTATAAGATTGCAAACAATACTTTCTATATCAACAGAGAAAATCTTTTTTATTGTTGTTCCTTCTTCGCCATTTATACATAAGCAGATATTTTTTTGTTTGAGGAGCGGGGTAAGTGTTAATTCTAAGTTTTTTATTATAAGATACAGATCTGCAATATTCCTTTTTCGTTTATCTTGTTTTAGTTGAGTGATTACTACTGCGATCCAAGAGGCTAAGAAAGTATCATTCCTTTTTAAGTCTGATAGATAGCCATTAATTAATTTATGATCTTTATTGTCTATTACATATTTAAAATCATCAGCACGATTTTTTAATTCGGCAGTTAATCCAGCTAAATCATGAACAATTGATGTTGTAATTAGGCCATTAGTTGCAAGAGCTCGTAATAACTTTATTTCTGTTAGTAGATCTTCTTTTTCTTCTTCTATTAATAAAAGGGCTTCAGCAAGTTGAGACTTTTCATTATTTTTATCTTTTTGTGGTAATATTTTGCTAAAGAGACTTTCTTCTTTGGTGTCAGATGAGGCTATAATTTTTCTAGCTAAGTTTCTTCCAGCACTTTTCTTTCTATTGATATCATTCCTTTTATCGTTATATTTTTTGAAAGCACGAATAATATATTGCCTATCTTTTTCAAAAATACTGATTATATTTGTAAGTACTTCTTTAAATGCAGAAAAGAAATCGTTATCAATAATACCTTCACGACTAGACTTATCTAAAATGTTTGAATTGTAAACACGAGAAATTGTTACAGTTCCATAACCCTGTGTATTTCTAACTCTCCAACTACCAGAAGGATGAGAAGGTGCCGCGGGACTGCGTGCTTTTCTGGCATCAAGACTTAACCAATCAAAAGAATCTGAATTAATATCACCGTAAGGACGAATTATAAAGTTATCTCGGTAAATTTTTACGCCAGCATTCTGACTTAACCATTTTCTTCTGTTGTTGCTTGTTATTTTATAGTAGTAGTTATCTTTAGTGTCTTCTGTACTATTTGCCTTTAAAAAAGTATATTCAAATTGAAAAGTACCGATGTTCTTAATTGTATCAATAATTTTATAATCGGAAGTGTTGTTTAATTCTTCTATTGTATATTCCATAAAGAAATTTTCTTTTGTAAAATCTTCTTTTCTATAAGGGAAATTTTGAAAATCTGCTTCTGTAAAAATATCTTCAGGTATTTTAGATATATCAAATTCGTTGCGAAACAGTTGTATATGAAATTTCTCTCCATCAAAATTAGCAGACAATCTGTAGTCGAATTCATTAATCATTTCATTTTCAATTAAAACTAATTTATTTGATAAATTAGTTTGGGCAAATAAAGTATAATCCTGTATGCCATTATTAGGTAATATATAGGAAAGCATGTTTATAATTTTCATTATTGAATTACTTGTCCAGTTATCGCGTAATTTTGTGATCTTTATTACTGTTCCGGTATGAAAGTCATTTACTAAGGAGTTATTATAATTACTTAAATTCTGCACTATCTCAGAGGGAATAATCTGGACAATATCTTTGTTTAAATAATCTAAATCAGCAGTCACTTCATTGATAGTTTTTCCTGCTGTTTCAAAATTTTTCCAGTCTGTTTTCCAATATAATGTTTTATCAGATGTTTTATGTTTAGTATACATTTCACAGACTTCGCCTAAACGATCTAATGCAAAACGACCAATTCCTTTTTCCCCTGATTTTATTCGTTTTCTTTTGGATTGATATTCAATTTTTTTATTATCTGTACCTATAAGCATCCAACAGTTTTGTATTGTTTCTTTTGTCATGCCTGTGCCGTTATCAATTATATAAATGGCATTATGTTCAACATCAAAACTCAGTATACAAAGAGTTGCATCTGCATCATATGTGTTTTTGATTAATTCAATTATAGCGCCATCAACTTTTGATACACTTTCTCTTCCAAGTAAGATTGCTGCTCTAGATGAAATTTGATATGTAATTTTTTCCATTTATACATTCCCCTCACAAAACTCAAAGTTGTTAACATCTTTAGGGGTAATTCTTAAAGAAGTTCCACTCGCTTGGATGCCAATATTTGTTACATATGTTAAAAAATCTTCACTGTTAAGAATTTTATATGCTATATCCAAAGATGTCCCATTTTTAGATGTTATATAGATTCCTGCATATGGAATTTCTTCTTTTTTTAATTTATATACTTTTAATTTATCTGTAATAACCGTTGAAATTAGTAGTTTATCTTGATTTAAATGAGCTAAAGCTTGACTTCTTCCGTATTCAAACCATTGAGCAGAGGTATCTTTATTCCGATTATCAAGACGCGTCTTGAAACACTTAAGATATTTTACAGTTTCTGGATATTTATTTTCAAATTCCGTAATGGTATATTTACAGAGTTTATTGTTTCTATAAAAATAGGGAAAGATGATACGTTCTTTTATATCATAAGCAAGATTTCTTGGGCTTTTAGCAGATCGAGTAACACTCTTTTCGATTTTATATCCGTTAACTTCATACATATTATTTGTAATTTTTTTATCTTTAAAAATAAATGCACAATTTAATAATGTAGCAATGGCAATTTGTGCATTAAAGAAATCGCCAAACCTAGCTTTTTTATGAGTATTTGTGGTATTAGGCAATCTAAATATCCATTTTTCATTTAATGAGCTTTTGGGGATGGAAATTACCTTTTTATTTTTATCATTGTTATATAATATATGTGTGTTGGTATTTCCTTTCTCACATACTAAAATTGAAGTTGCAACTAAAGCTTGGGAAAAAACCTTTTTAGTTTTAAAATCATAAATTTTGCTAATTAATGGCAATATATGTTTTCTTAGATTTTCCGCAAAAACATTCTTAAAAATACTACTTGGGATAAGATAGGATAATTTTCCGTTATCAGTTAAACAATTTATACTTTTTTCAATAAAAGCATAACAATAATCAAATTTTCCTTTGCGACAGGTTATGAAGTTATTTTTTATAAATTCTCTGGTTTCTATAGTTAAATCTCTGTAATTCATATATGGAGGATTTCCTGCAATATATGAAAATTTTTGTTTTATATCATATTTTAAAAAGTCACATTTATGAATATTCCAATTTACATCAATAAGCCCATAACTTTTAGCAATATTATTCAAATTACAAATGCAGTCATTATATTTATTTGTATCTATTTCAAAAGCCCAAATATCATTTTCAATGCCAAATTTAATTTTAGCTAATGAAAACTGCTTTTTTTTGCAATCTATTATGTATCTAAAGAGAACCTGTTTGAGAACAGAGCCATCTCCACAAGAATTTTCTAGAAATTTTTTGCCAAATAAATTTTCTCGATAATCAATGATATCTAAAAGTTTGTGAACCTTATCTTCTGGAGTAAAAATTTGACACCTATATAAACTTTTCATGCAAAACCTTTAAATATTATTAATGACCAGCCTAATATTTAACTTATTTTGTAGAATAAAAAATAAAAGTGAAATTTGTGTTAATGCACAAAAATAACTGGAAATATTGGGCGGGATTTTTTATGGGCTTGCAAAATAACAATATTTATATATTGTAGATAATATAAATAATATTCTTTATATTATAATATATTTTTTTATTTTTGTTTAATGATAGGTGTAAAATATCAAGTTTTGAAAAATTTCAAAAGAGCAACGATGTAAAAATATTAAACTGTATTTTGAACAGAAATGTTTAATATTTTTAACATTTTTTCAACCCTTTATATGTATCTGCTAAAAACTCATCCGTTTGTTCAATAATTGCAGAAAACTTCTTTTCTACAAATCTGAAAAATGTGGCAATCATAACCGAATTTCTGTCACTAATATCCGTTCCTTTGCGTTTTCCATTAAAATTTGTTTATTTATGCCATATTTTTAACGTTTTTATAATTCCTGATAAAGTAATCTTAACTTAATAAGCTAATTTATTGGAAAGGAACAAAAATGGCAACAGGAATACTTTATATCATGACAACAGCTGTTCCGGATTTGATTAAAATCGGTATTACTCAGGAAAAGCAATATCCTGAACGGATGCGCTATTTGGAAATGAATGGTTATTATAATGTTGTCGGACTAAAAAGAGTATTTGCCATCAAAGTCTCAGATTATCAAGAAAAAGAAAGATTATTGCAAGATGTCTTTTCTAAACAAAGACTAGGACAAAGCGAACTGTTTGCCTTGGATTCCGAATTGGTTACACGCTTATTGACGGCATTTGAAGGAGAAATCATCTACCCTCAGGTAAAAGACCGTGAGAAAGAATTTACAGCTTTGGCAAAGACGAACGAACAAAACAGCAGATTTAATTTCTATGCCAAAGGGCTCAAAAACGGAAATATAGTAACCTTTATTAAAGACAAAAATGAAAAGGCCAAAGTTGTTGGGGAAAGAGAAGTTGAATATAAAGGACACATTTGGAAATTATCTCCGCTGGTGCGGCATTTATTTGAAAACCGCAGTGAAGTAAATAAAAGTGGGGCATATCAAGGGGCTGCCTATTTTGAGTATAATGGAACAAAACTCAAAGATTTACCGGATAAGTTCTGAATTATAACACCTCTGCCAATTCTTCTACCGTTCTGTAATTATCCAAATCATCGGGCTGGTGGTGGCGGAGGTTTTTGAGTATATGCAAAACCAGCCGTGACGGAATATATTGTTCTTCCGGCGGTTGCCGGCAGGAATAGTCATAACTAATAACTTTCCTGTCTTTGATATATGAAATGCTGCTGTAATCACTATTATGATGTCTGCGGTAATGGATTAACGGATAACCACGAAACATAAAGCCGTTATCCCAGAGCTTCATCAGATACCCAATACTGATTTTATCTACCACGTAACCGTAATACGGGCAAGCAAAGCTTGTAATGATGATGCCGTCAACAATAACCGAGGCATAGGGCGTTCCTAGTTTGAATTTGTACCGATTTTCCCAAACCTTATCAAAATGCTCCAGAAACCACTCTCTGTGCTGTTGTTTTTGCTGCTTTATATGTTCTTTGACTACCAGTAGGTTTGTCCACTTAAAATTATTCATTTCCTCGTTTAGGTATTCAATTTTAGCCTGATAGTCACTAAGTATTTTGTTGTATTCTTCTTTGTTCATCTCAAATCATTAAGGTATTGGTAAGTATATTGATTAAGCTTCAATTCCTATTTTAATGGCTGAATAGTCGATTTATTCATATTTTTTCTTTTATATTTCAATGATTAGATTTTCATCAAAATTAGTTTTTTCATAATATTGCGTATATCCTAATGGATTACAAACGACACAGCATGTGCCAATCATATAATTGCTTGCCATATGAATATGTCCGTGGCACCAAAGCTTAATATTTTGATTGTTTAGTATAAAATCTTCTAAATTGCTTGCAAAACAAGGGGCTGTTTCACTATTCTTATATATTTCAGGAATAGATCTGATACTTGGAGCATGATGAGTGATGACAACAATTTTTTTATCTGGAAATTTTTTACAGATATTTTCTATTGTGCTCAATGTTTTCTTAAAGCTATTATAACAGTAATCAGGGGTAATATTACCTAATCGGTTAATGTCCTCTTCTTCATCGAATCCATTCGGGTTTAGTTTTCCATATTTAAAATCATTTAAGTATTTTGTGGCAAACCACATATACATATCTTGTTGGTCTTTATTCAATAATTTGTAGTCTGTCCAAAGAGTTCCTCCAACAAAAACAATATCATCAACAATCTTGTATGAATCATCTAAAAATGAAATACTAGAACTTAAAGGATAGTTCTTTGTGTATTGTCCTTTTAAATATTGTATAGAATGTCCGCTTTCATTATATATGATATGATTTCCGGCAACAAAAAGACCTCTTTTGATATTTTTATTTAGCCAATTACTTGTTTTATCTAGATATCCTGAAATATCTCCGCAGATAATAGTAAATGCTTCTTTATCTTTTAATTTGAAGGGATATTTAGAATTAACATCTATATGTAAATCAGAAATAATGCGTATTTTCATCATGAGTCCTCATTCAATGGTGGTACGGATATAGGTTTCTCTCTTATCCGTGAAAAAACTTATCTGATAGAGAAAACCAATTAGGTTGAGTTGATAAATCAGGACAATATCGTTTAGATAATAGTTTTTTATCTTGTTCAGGGTTGATAACAAAAATAACAGGAATATTTTTTCGTCTTAAATGTAAAAAACTTCTTAATGCATAAGTATCATTTCTATGATATGTCGGTATATAGAGCAACCAATCATCTGTGTAATATTGGGAGCGATTTTCTTGTCTTGTTAAAAATTCAGTCTGATTATATTCATGTTTGATAATAGGAAAAGGATGAATTTCAAACATTCTATTTTCCCAAGGATGCCCTCTATAGTTGGCTTGCAGTTTCCACCACTTAAATTGAATAGGATCATTATGGTCTATATCGGCTAGGATTCCACAAGGATTACCATAAGAAGAATGAAATAAAGACCTTCCGTCCATGAATCTTTTAGCAACATCTAAATCAGTCATATCTATTATATTAGTAGGCGTTTCATCAGGATTCCATATACTATGTAAACAGCCTTTTTCATCACACAAAGCAAGTATTGCCTCCTTAACAATATGAAAATAGCCATTAAGAGTTAGATTATGAATTGGTTGGGGAATTATTCCTTTGGCTTGTTTTTTTAATTCTTTACATATTTCTTGACGTTCTTTATCTGATAGCATAAAAGAAACTCGTTGTTTTCCAATGCTTAATTTCAAAAAATCTTTTCTGTAAGACATAATTTTCTCCTCAAATCCTAACATTTTCCACGGCGTTGGCGAGCATTTGGTCGTTGTAATTAAAATAATGCTGCGTGGTGCTGATGTTTTTATGATTGGCCAGTTTCTGCACAATACAGATATTCACGCCGGAATTAACCAGTTTGGAAACAAACAAATGCCGTCCCAAGTGGCTCGCGCCCTGAATGTTGAATTTCCGGTAAACCGAAGCAAACAAACGGCTGATACTGGCGCGGTTATAGGGCTTATTGAGCTTTTGGCTCGTAAACAAATAAGTCTCCGGTGTCAGTCTGTCTTTCCATTTCCGCTGTAAATACTTCAAATATTCGCAAAATTCCTTCTTCAGCTGGCTGTTCATATAGTAGGAACATTTGTTTTTGCCTTTGTTCTTGTCGTAATCCAGGCAAATCACATCTTTGATTTTGAGGTTGTCGGTAAAAACGTCCTTAACCTGCAAGTAGGCAAAATTGATGGAGCGCATACCGTTCAGGCTGCACAAAAACATCATGCGGATTTGTTCGGCATGCTTCATTCCGCTGATATAAGTCAGAATATCTTTGATTTTCTTATCATCCACAAAAACGTCATTGGTCATCTTATTTTCCTTTCACAACCGCCTGATAAAACACTTTGTAACTCAACCCTTGGGTTAAAACACCGATACCGCCCTGACATTGCCAACCGTCCCGAAGATACACGTTCACGTATTCCACCAGCTTGTCTATGCTTTCGCTGCAAATAACATCATATTCCATAACGGCCTCCTAGTATTCATCGGCATACATAACGGTTAAAACGCGATTGGTAACCGCCGGATCGGCAGCATCCGGCGAGGCAAATTCAAAATTGCGGTTATAGTAATCAATTTTCCAGAAAATCTTTTTGCCCTTAAAGTCAAAAGCCCCGAAATCCCTCTCACCATACGGATCATCACCTTCGTTGAAATCCTTAAAAGTCCGCACTTTGTTGATAATGGTGGCAACGTCCTGCGGCATATTGGCACGGATACCGGCGGTTAAAACAAATGTCCCGAGTGAGGGATTAGCTCTGAAAGCATCGTTTAATGCGGCAATTCTGGCTGCATTACTCATCGTTCTTCTCCTCCAACAAACGGACACAGAGGTAATCGGTTAAGCCATCCTGTTCGGCGGCATAATCCCAAACGGTTTTGCCATGCTTGTTTTTGATATTCGGATCGGCGCCATTATCAATCATAAAATCCAAAACCCGAAGCCGCATCATTGCCTGCGGATGTTTTACGATATAAACAAACGCAGTATTGCCGAATTTATCCTGCGCGTTGATATCCGCTCCGGCCTTGAGCAAAACCGACAAAGTCTGTGGTGAACTTCGGTGCTTGGCAGCAATGATAAAAGGCGTTTCTTCATACTGATTGAGGGAGTTAACATTGCCGCCGGCCGCCAGAAATGTTTCAATCGCTTCAGGTTCATAAAATTCCCGGCATGCCCACATAAAAGGTGTCCAACAGTGCTTGTTATAAGGAGTATTAATATCCGCACCGGCATTGAGCTCGGCTTTAATCCGCTCCCAGTCCATAGCATAAAGCGCTTGCATTAAATTATTGCTATCCATTTGAATCTCCATCAAAATCGACCAAGATTTAAAGATGGCACCCGGGTTACCATGCCGGGATTCTCAAGTCAAGCACTTTTTTTTAACATTTTTTCATGTTAATGCTTTGATTCATCATCATTTATTTTAAATTCAACGGGTTGGAAAATGCAAAAAATCAATAAATACCTTTATAAAGTATAAGGATTTAATATGAAGGTGTTGATTGAAACGATAACCAGCCGCAGGGGATATAAAAACTTTGCCGATGAGGCGGAATTTGACGACTTTCTTGCGCAAAACCATAACAAAATCACCGGTTATCAAATTTTACAGGAAGATGATGATACTGTTATTCGTAGCGATTTACAGGATTTTGCTCGGGACTGTAGAAGTTTAATGACGAAGATTTATCAGTACTGGCTTAATAATCTTCATCAAAACAAAAGATATGGAAAATTAACCTTAGCAACCCAAAGTTTACTCAATGCCATGGCCTATATTGAAGAGTGCTTGAAATAAAATCAATTCTTATATGAAACAGCACCGTTATCCAAAAGTAAATTGGCAATATCAGGCTCTATACGCTCCAAGGTCAGCATTAATGCAGTTTTGCCTTGGCAATTAATCCAATTAACATCACAGCCCTTATCAATCAACATTTGCAGCACGGCTAATTTTGTTTCATCGTCCATATTTTCGTTCAGAACCACGGACATAATAGCGTTGTAACCGAAAATATTCGTTCTGTTGATTTCGCTGCCTTGTGCAAGCAGATATTCCAAAGGCTCTTTATTGGAGCAAAAGTAGCAGGCAACCAGGAACAAACTGGCACGGCGGCGGTTTATCGGCATATTGATATTAAAATTTTCCGATTTAAGCAATTTTTTTAATGAATTAACGTCATCAATATCTAGTTCATCTGTGCATTCCGCCTGATCAATCGGGTTAACCGGCATATTTTGCAATCTCGCTTCCAATTTCTTTATTTTCTCTTGTATTTCAGCTGCTTGGTCAATAGGGATAAATCTGGAGTAGCATTCGTTTTCTGAGTTATAAATCAACATAAAAATCTCCTTTGTCTTTTGCTACATAGATATTTATCCGGCAAATCGGTGATTTTTTAATTCGGGAAAAGCGGAATTTGCGAGATAAATATCTATGTAGCAAACAGCTATAAATCTCATCATATTAATTTGTCTTTATAGGGAATGCCTAAATCGCATTCCTTTTTTATTGAAAGAGCTAAACTCATCTCAACTGATTTATTTTACTTCTATTTTAAGAGAAAAACAAAAGAGCTATTGTTAAATTCTCGTCTATTATAATAGCTATTTTATTTTCTATTATAATACTATTATAGGCCTCTAAAATTGCTCTCAATCCCTTGCTACATAACACATTTTGCAAAAAGCAAAGAAAATAACGGTTTCCATTTCAGGAAATAACGACTTCCGATAGCGGAAATAACAGTTTCCATCGGCGAAAATAAGAGTTTCCATTTCAAGAAAACCGGAAATAACCGTTTCCAATACCTCAAACAGGTGGAAATAACAATTTCCTGCATCAATTTTGTTCAAATGAAAATCTAACTTTCTTCTTCAATAAATATTTGTGAGACAAATTTTTATGAGGAAAAAACATGAGCAAAAGCAAAGCAGAGCTATCCATAACCAAACGTTTGCTATTGGATTTCATTAAATACAAAACCAACAATAACCATACATTTTTTATGGGGAACGATAAAATCGCCGCCGCTCTCGGATTAACGGTTAATTCCACCAAAGTGATGGTAAACGAACTGATCCGCGAGGGATATCTTCTAAAATCAACGGATACCCGCGGCCGCAGAGTGTTAAATCTCTCCGGCAAACCCTACTTAACTATTTCTTGCGTGGATTTAAGCAACATAGATAAACGCATCCTCGCCCAAGAAGTCCTAAACTACCAACGCGACGCCGAATATTACAAACAACAATACGAACTAGAAAAGGCTAGGGCGGATAGATTGGCTGAGGAGATGAAAAATGTTCGATTAAGAATATAATAACTTTTATAATTTTGTTATTTTTCTATTATTTCTTCAAGTTGTTCATCAACATTCAGCCCATCTTTTACCTTTTGAACAATGGAAAATAACCCTTTTCCGTTTGACTTACTTTCCCAGAGTTTTCCAATGTTGTTTTTTTCTCTTGTATCTGCAGTATCAGCAATAAACTTCCCTTTATACTCCACAACGAAAATTCTACCATCATTTAGCATAGCAACAAAATCGGGATAAAATTTGTCAGTTGAAGTTGGTAACCAAAACGAATTTCTGTGTCGTGCAACATTTCTGATCCAGAATTTAACATTTTTATTTCTATCTAGTGCCTGTGCACATTGAAATTCTTCCCCATTTTGACCGCCGTCAAATTGTGGAACCCGGTTTGAACCAAGATAATGTTTCGAAAACTTATAATTTCCGCGATAATACATTTCTCCATCATACATACTATCAAAAAACTCAAAGCCATTATCAAAATTTAATTCTACACGGGCTTTTTGACTTAAAAATGATAATTGAAACGATTGTGTTTTCGCTTTTGCAAAAGCATCATTTATTTTGGTCTTCAGTTTATTTGCCAATGCATATTTGGCAATCATAAGCTCTGAAATGCTGATATTTCTATTTTTAACCAAATAATCAACTATTTTGGTTAACCAAGAAATCATTATATCTTGTGAAAAATATGAATTTCTTAATTGTTTATCCAACCACTTAACTAAATGAGCTTCCGTCCAATTAGATGTATCGACAAAAGACATTGTTAATTGGTCTTCACCTGCAATTGAATATCTCAAACAATTATTGTCAAGGTCAATCATAAAACCGTTACCTTGTTTTGAAATTTTAAATTCATCAGCCTCAAGTTTGTATGATGCATAATCTTCTAGATTCCAGTCAAAATATTCAAAAACATCATCCGCATCAGCTAGTTCTAGTTGCCCTTGTACTTCAACCATCATACAAGGAATTTTAAATTTTTCTCCACTTTTTGCAGGACAAGGCTCATTAAGTGTTTGTTTGTAGTTTGCAAATTTAGTTTCTAACTCAAATCGTTGTTTTTCCTTTAAATGCAGTTTTATTTGCTCAATTTCTTCTTTACTGGTTTCAGCCGTAAAGCAAAGGCTTTGAGTTCCATCGCTTTCTTTTTGCAATGTAATTGTTGGTGGTAATATTTTAGATTCAATTACGGTTTCTGGAGGTAATAGAATTTTGTTTTGAGATTTTATTCCAAACAAACCAAAATCAGCGGGTTTTTGTTCAATTGCAGCTAAAGCCTCTTCGTCTGAAAAGCCTTTGTTTTCTAGTTTTTTAACAATACATTCTGTCGAATCTCCAAACTTTGCAGACAATACATAAGCATAAGCTTTATTTAATGCCGAAATTTTACGACTTTTAGCATATGGCATACGCATAACTCTGCCTAATAACTGCTCAACGGCAGTATCACTATGGACATTGGCTAGAGAACATAAAACATACGCAAAAGAACAATCCCAACCTTCTTTTAATGCTTGCACTGTAATAATATATCTTATAGAACAGTTTGCATCAAAAACATTTATTCCATCGAGTTCTTTTTGTTCCCCTGTTGCAATTGCTATTTCATTTTCGGGAATGTTTTGCACCTCTACTAAATGTTTTTTCAACACATTTACGTTTACTTCACCATCTTTGTCTTGCGCTTGGAACAACAAAATCGGTCGTACATATTCTTTTTCGTGTTCGGATGCTTTTTCTAACTCAGCTCTTTTAGCAATGGCTTCGGTGATAGCTAATTCCCAATTATTATGTTCGGTTAAAACAATTGGGAGTTTTATCATTTCTTCTTCTTTGAGCTCACTTGCCCTAACGTTATATAACGTATTATTTCTTAAACGAGGAGTCGCTGTAAATTCAATAATAGCAGAAGGGTTAATACGTCCTTGCATTTCTGCACTTAAATTCGTAACAGCATTGTGCGCTTCATCAATAATCATAATAGGGCGATGAAAGTATAGCAAATTGGCAAAAGAAAACTTTAACTTACCGTTTTTATCTTTTTCCAGGCCTTCGGTTGCGGTTATATGCGAAAAATGAGGCTCAAAATTTTCATTATGTTTATAAACGTTATACTTTGATGTATCTTTTTTACTAAAGGCCTGTATGGTAGAAACAACAATACATAAATTTTGATCAATATCACTTTCTCTAATATTAAATTTTTCATCAATATCAAAGACTTTTACTTTGCCGTTAAACTGTTCATTCAAAACTTCTCTATATGGATGACGAGGATTTTTCAAAGCTTCCGAAGTTTGTTTTCTAATTGTATCAGACGGACAAAACCACAAAACAAACGGAAAATCCTTCTCCAACCAAGTTTCAGAGGCTATTTTAATTGAATGGGCTGCTAAAATAGTCTTTCCACCGCCAGTTGGTACTTTTAAACATATTCTGGGAGCATTCGGTATGCTGTCCCAAACAATATAATCCGATGCAAGTTTAGACAACCTGTTTTTAATTTCAAGTTCGGAAGTAATTCGTTCAAACGCATTTTTTGCACCACATATACGAGCCGTTTCAAAAAACTTTTGTAATACATTGAGGGTATTAATCTGATACTGTTTCAATTGCATCGTTATTTATCCTTTTGCTCACTAATTGATTGCAAAACAATTATATCTTTTTTTCCGTTTTTTTTGATAGTTGTTGTGGTAATGCTAAAAACATTATTTTCATTATCTATCGCATTTTTTAGTTGTTCTTTTAAGTTTTGCATATATGTAAGCAGCGTATCTCTTTCATAATATATGCGCGAGGGAGGAACCTCGCTATTTGTTGCACTTTCAACTGTTATATAATTATTTTTTAAATCAACAGCAATGATTTTATATAATCCATTTAATTGTTGAATTTCTATCTTCTTTTTTACAGAAGAATATTTGTTTTTTTTAATATTTTTTAATTCCTCTGATGTGATTTTATGTCCTTGAACCTCCACAGAATCATCGACTTCTGCTAAATTTGAAATTATTTCACTATCTGCACCACGCACAATACGAGCCATCTCTGGTTGTTCATTTGCTAATTTTTCTATTGCTCGAGATAAAAGACTAGCTTTACTTTTATTATCTTGCATTAAAATTTCAGATTCTATTTTTGTTTTTTCTAACGAACAATATGTCCACCACCCTAAAAATGAAAATACAATTAAGATAATGGCGACGAGCGTTACAGCACGATGTTTTTCAGGAATCATTTTTAACACCTTTTTAACATTAGATACAAGTTTTGATATTTCTTCAATTGTTGACCCTTCTGTAATTTTAAAAGGTATCTCTAATTCGTCTTTTTCTTGCTGGGATAATAATCTAATATCGGGCTTTCCTTTTAATGCCTGAGCAACTAATTTATAGATTGCCTCTTGAAAATTAATAATAATCTTTGCTGCTGGGGCATTTATACATCCTTTATACTTGCTATATCTAAATTTAAAGACAAACTCATCTTCACTAAAATAGTTTAAAGCTGCAACAGCATCAAATTCTTCATTATTGATATAATTTTTTAAAACTTTCAAAACTTCTTTATCAATTGTAATATCAACCATAACTACCTCGCTTTAATGTCGTAAGGGGTTTGTTTGAATTCTATATTAAGAGCTTTCAAGCGAGGCAGGCTAATACGAGAGCTTTCCCCATAAATAACCAACTTATCATACGGCTTATGTTCCATATCATTCAAAATTACTTCTAAAGTTTTTGAGGTAAGGACATTTCCACCATCAATTCTTTTATCTCTTAAAATTCCATTATACAACAAAGCATAAGCTACATTATCTTTCATTCCCAAAAAGGTTGATTTTTCCTTTGGTTTGTTAAATGGTGTTTTTGTTTCCGTAAACCAAATATGAGCTGACAAGTTTTCAAAACTTATTTTTTCGTTGATTTGTCCTTCTGAGTTAAAGACTTCATCTCCTAATTTATAAAAACGAAATCCGCCGCCACCTTGCCAATTAACAGCTTTTGATATACCACCTTGTTCACCATCAATAACCGCTTTCAAACGTGGCACACAATGCGTTATGGCGTGATTTCCCATTTCTATGCCGATATACCTCCGCCCCATTTTGTGTGCAACAGCCGCCGTTGTTCCTGAGCCCAAAAAAGAATCAAGAACAAGGTCATTGGGATTGGTTGCAAGATGTAAAATTCGATGCATTAGCCGTTCGGGTTTTGGTGTAGTGAAAACTTCATTTTCATTAAACTTTTTAACTTCTAATTTAGCTTCTTGATTATCTCCAACCTCATCTCTATACCATATCGTTATAGGGACAAAACCCTGTTTTACTTCCGAAAGAAATTTTTTATATCTAGGAGCATTATCACCTTTTTCTCCAAACCAAATTCTGTTTTCAAATATTAATTCCGCAAAACGTTCTTTACTACACATCCAACTACGACCTTTTGGGGGCCATATCTCTTTTCCTGACGGCGTTATTACAGGATAGATACAATTTTCACTAGGTGTTTTTACGTGACAAGGATTTGAAGCCCATACTCCTCTATAATCATTATCAGGATTAGTGTAATTACTTTTACTATCTTCACTTCTTTGTAATAAGTTAGGTCTCCATATTTCCTTATTTTTTGCATAACATAAAATATGGTCGTGATTGTCACTAAACCACTTAGCATCATTGGCTCGTGTATGTTTTTTCTGCCATATACAATTTGCAACAAAATTCTTACGACCAAAGATTTCATCGCAAAGCACTTTTAAATAGTGATTTTCATCATCATCTATTGAAACCCAAATCGAACCATCTTCACTCAAAAACTCCCTCAATAGCTCTAATCGTGGTTGCATCATTGAAAGCCATGTAGAGTGTTCCAAATTATCATCATATTGTAGCTTTTTACCATCTGTTGTAAATCTCGAACCCGTATTATATGGTGGATCTATATAGATACACTTAACTTGCCCTGCATAAAACGGCAACAATGCCTTTAATGCTTCAAGATTATCACCTTGAACAATCATATTTTCAGTATTCTTATCACCATATCCAAGTTCTGGAACTTCTTTCAATAGGCGATATGGTGTATTGTTTGCCATTTTTAAGGCTTCATCTCTACCTAACCAATCCAAAATAGGCATTGTCAAACTCCACAAAAGCTATATTTTAGCAAATTATAAGCAAAAGCAAAGATAATTCAAGTTTTTACTATTTTTATGCCACAGATTATTCGATTAGTATCATAATTATCACCTTTACTTCCCCTCTATCTCTTTTGCCAGTTTATTAACCAAATCCATATCTCTGCTTTTGTAGGCTTCGAGGAGGGGGAGGTAATAGCGGGAGCTTTTGCCTTCGCCGATGTAGGGAATGCGGCGGATACCGTCGGCCTTATCTTCTTTGCGCATGGCGAGCAGGGTGGCGTATGAAATGCCTAAAAATGCGGCCGTTTGCTTGATATTGAGCCAGTTTGAACGTGCGGCAATGTCAAATTCGTCTTTGTTGATTTTGGCATCAATGCCGTCCGCGCCGACATTTTGTTCGTAAAACTTGGCTTCCTTAACGTATCCACTTTTATTTAAGGCGGTGAGAAAACTCTTAAAACCGTCTTTGGCCGTCTGGGTAATAAACGGCGCAAAGCTTAAATTTTGTATTTTGACTTCCGGCTTAAATTGCGTATCCTTAAAGCTGACTTCGCGGAAGAATGTCAGATATTCCAACACACTTTTTTCCGGAACAATACTTTCATCAAAATTCACTATCCCCTTAAACAGGCAGTTTCGGATTTCCAGATGATACAAACCTACGTTACCGCAGCCGTTAAAACGCCGCATATTAAGCCGGCTGTTCTCATTAAACACGCAGCGGTCAATTTCCACCGGAATCCGGGCATCTATCTCGTCAAAGTTCAAGCTGCCGTTAAAAACACAATTGTTAAATTCTATCGGTGCGTCCGGTGTTTCGTTTCGCAAGCGCACATTGTAAGCTTCTTCAAACACGCAGTCATAAAATCCGACACCCGCCGGCGGAATGTCAATTCCGTCATTAACGCCGAAACGGCAGCCGATAAAATACAAAACGCTGATATACGGTGAGCCGGTCGCGCTGAATAAAGCACCGGCCGCAACCACATCGCCGAAGTCAAAGCCCTTAAAACAAAGCCCTACCAGACTTCCTTGCAAAAATACCTTAATGTTTTTAAGTTCCCGTCGGATTGGTAATTTCTTATTGCCGGGTATCAGGTTATTGATGGCCGGCACAATGTCTTCTTCAAAATTATAATCATACGGAACGTACTCTTTCCCGTCTTCGCCGATATATTGCAAAATTTCGTCTTTTGACTGGAAAAGTCCCTGTTTGAAATTAAAATGCACCATGCGTCCTCAACAATTCCTACTTTCTTTTTTGCTAGGATAATCGCAAACAAGTTTAATTTCATTTAATAAAATCATGCCAAAATACCAGGGACTTTATTTTTACGGATACATTCAATGTCTACTTTTGGCGTTTCAATGTCTACTTCTGAAGTCTGAATGTCTACTTTTTTATCCGATTCTGCGATTCTTTTGCTGATTAAAACAAAATTATCCGGTTTTAAGCAAAATCTTACAAAACTTTTTACCCCGCTATATCCACACATATCCATTTAAATACATTTAAAACCGAGTTTCGAGAAAAGCCTTGAAAAACAATCTGTTGACTTGCATTTTGTTTTTCTCTCATACTAACCGTGTCAGGCAGCGATGCCATAATTTAACCATTAAACCGAAAGGAAAACAAAATGACCATATTAACTTACATTATTGCTTCTTTGCTGAAAAAATATCGTTTCAAAAAAGAGGCCGAAAACCTGAAAAATCTTCTTAATGCCGCCCGGTTTGCCTGCTAGGAGAAAAGTCATGCATTACCGACTGGTTGCCAAAACCTCCGATTTTACGCCGGAAGAATTGCTCAATAAATTGCAGGGATTTATGCCGGTGGCGGACGAGGCGGTTCATCAATACGGATGTTGGAAACTTGCGCGTTATGCCGATTTTGCAGCATTTGCCGCAGAAGAGAGCATTGATACCGATGAAGCCCGAACCGTTGATGAGCAGGACGGCATTTTGCGTCAGTACGGGTTTGCTTTTGGAGATGATCACAAAATCTATGAAAAAGTATCAACCCATTTTGACAGCTTTGTCATCAAAGGAATCAGACGTTATAAAGATGTCATTGCCGACCCGCGCGGTGTTTATGCCTTTATTTCCGCGGCCGGAGATTTTTATTACGTAACCGAAAAGCGCTGTCCGTTTGCCGCCGATGACGTGGTTTATGTGACAGACTGCCATAATTAACTGATTTTCTAATAAAATTAAACATTTAACCTCAATGGCTCGGAGGAAGTACCAAAGCGCCATACGGAATTATTATGCTCTTTTTTAACAAAAACCCTACTTTTGAAAGGAAAATTAAAATGAAAAACTTTTTGGAAAAATATAACGCTTTTAAGATTGAAACCTCAAAAGACGAAGGCAAGCTGACCTTGGAAACGGCCAAAGAACGGATTTTGAAACTTTTGACCGATAATATCAGAAACTTCAAGGAAGAAAGCTGGAATTTACAAAACCGCATGAACAAGCTGATTATTGATACGGAAAAGAACTCAATCTTTACGCTTCGTCTGGGTGGCAAACGCATTGTCCGCTATTCTCTGGATTTGTTGGATACTCAGCAGAAAATAAGTTTCTTGTTTGATTTCTACAACAGTGTTGAGGCCGGTGAGTTTAATGAGGACATTACCGACTTTCTGGCCAAAGAGATTGATAATGCCGCGGTGCGCAAAAAAGAAGCCAACGAGCGCCGGAAGAATAAGAAAAAAGCCGAACGCGAGCAAAAAGCCAGGGAAAAACAGGAAGAATATGCCCGAAAAGTAGAAGAAACAAGGCAGAGAACGCTTGCCGCCGCTGAGCCGATGCTTCATGAGATGTATATACAATCTGAAGCTGCCCGCCAAAATGAACAGAATCAATATGTTTCTGAACGGGTTTAATTAAAAGTGTCCGGGGCTTATCAAAAATAAGCCCCTTTGCAATAAAACCAGGACAAAACAATATATTAGATTGAGTTCGATTAAGGGAAAGATAAAATGACAATAAGTTTAACCGAAGCATTGAGAAACATTGCATCCATCCCCAAAACCGAGGAGGAACTGAAACAAGGTGTTCGCAACCTGATGGGTTTTGCAAGGTGTATGTTATCAATCAAACAGGAGATTAAAGAAAATGAAAGCCGTTATACTGACACGCGTGTCAACCAAAATGCAGGAAGAGAGATTGAGCCTGCGCGCTCAAAGTAAACGCTTGGAAGAATATGCCGAAAGAAGGGAGCTTGATGTTATCAAGCGCTTTGAAATTATCGAAAGTTCCACCCGCGGCGAACGTAAGCGTTTTATGGAGATGATAAATTTTTGCAAGAAACAAAAGGAAACCATAGCGATTGTGGCCGATACGGTTGACAGGGTGCAAAGAAGTTTCAAAGAAAGTGTGCTTCTTGATGAACTGATGCGCCAAGACAAGATTGAGCTGCATTTTTATCGCGAAGGGATGATATTAAACAGCAAATCTACCTCGGCCGATATCATGCGTTGGGATTTCTCGGTCATGGGCGCTAAAGCCTATGTTTTGCAGCTTTCTGAGAATGTCCGCCGTTCTACGGAGTTGAAAACCAAAAACGGGGAAAGGTGCGGCGTAGCGCCGCTCGGGTATGAAAATTATGTCGATGAACGGGGCAAACATAATATTCGCCTCAAAGAACCGGAAGCCGGTATCATCAAGCAAATCTTTGAACTTTATGCTCTCGGTAAGATGAGCATATTGGAAGCCGTGCATTTTGCCGATTTAATGGGACTTAAGACCAGAGCCGGCAAAAAACTGGTCAATTCCAGTATCTACTATATATTGGACAATCCTTTTTATTACGGCGAGATGAAAACCAAACGAGGCATTATCAAACATGTTTATCCGCCGCTGATTTCGCAAGAGCTTTGGGAGCAATGCCAAAAGCAGAAGGCCCTGAACAATCATAACGGCGCGGGGCTGAAATACAGCCAAAAGCCTTTTGTACTGAGAGGTTTAATCACCTGTGGAAGAACGGGAAGGGTTTGTCCCTGCGAAGATCAGCTGAAAAGAAAATACTATTCGTGGGTGGTTTGTTACACCAAAACCGGGCAGAGGCGATACATCCCGGAACAAGATGTTTTAAGCATGATAGAAACCGTCCTAAACCGTATCAAAGTACCGGATTCCTTAATAAATCCGTTGTATGAAGAGATTAAAAATGCTGAAATTTCAGAAAAACAATACTGTCAGCAGGAAATCGGAAAATTGAGACAGGAACAGGAGAAATTGAAGGCAAAATTGGATAATTTGTTTGATTTGCGTTTGGACGGAGAGCTTGATCGAGAAACGTTTGAAACCAAGCGCAATGAAATCCAACTCAAAATCGACCGTATGGGAAGAAAGATTAAAACCTATGAAAAGACGGGAAATGCCTTCACTTCAACGATATCAGATCTCATAAATCTTGCGTCGCAGGCCGGAAGAGTGTTTGCCAAATCCGATAATCTTGAGTTGAAACATCTGTTGTTAAAATTTGTTTTTAAGGAAATGATATTAACGGAAGGAGAATTGACGTATGAGCTGAATTTTCCGTTCAGCGAGTTTGAAAAAGCGCATTTTTACGAAAAAAGAAGCAAATTTTTACAAGGCTTGCAAAACGAGGAAAACCAAGGCCTTGAGGATAATAAAACAGATGAAAACGCAAAATCGTTCGGGCCGAAAATTGCTTTTAAAAATCAAAGAGTTGCGTCAAAAAACGCAACTCTTCTCCAGTCTGGCTGGGGTGGCTGGATTCGAACCAACGAATGTCGGCACCAAAAGCCGATGCCTTACCACTTGGCGACACCCCAA
>CASDOW010000020.1 GCA_949282195.1 uncultured bacterium
GACTCACATCCGTATGCTTTTTCGTTTTCATTGGGCGCATCGCGCCGCAATTCAAACTTCAAAAGTATGCTCCTGTGAAATCAAAGATTTCTACGTCGCTTTCGTCCAGTGTCGTCCTGTCCGCCAGACCTCTACGGTCTGCCGTCACGGACTCACATCCGTATGCTTTTTTCGTTTTCGCCTAAGTCCAGCCGGACTAAGGCTTAAACTTCAAAAGTATGGAGATGGCGAGAGTGTCTTGCTCGTTCGCGTTTAACGGGCATACTCAAAGCTCAACGCTTTGAGTTTTTGCCCTCAGTTCACTCGCGCTCAAACTCGCTACAAGCCACTGGGCTTGTGCGAGTTCAATCCCTAAAAATCTGAATAATTTTATTATTGGAGATGGCGAGAGTCGAACTCGCGTCCGAAATGATACCGAGGCGATATCTACATTCATAGGCACTTTTATCTTGAAACTATGACAGGAAAATTACCGCAACCAATCAAAGCTCAAAGGCAATTTTAAAGACTGCCAACTTCATTAACTAAATACGTATTTTATGCCGCTAATGAAAACATAAACTACGACTTGCATAATTTACCCTATAAACCGGCAAGTTGGGCGTATAGAGTGGCTGTCGCTATTATGCAGCGATTGCTCTAGGAGCAAAGTCAGCTTTTACAACGTTATTTGCGTTTATTTTTTTGAAAAGTTTAACAAGTTATTCAGCTTGAAATGCAACCGCAACGATAAGCTTCACCCCGTCGAAACCGTTACATCCCCATATTTAATTTTCAAAGTACTTATTTAATTATAACATTCAAATCCTCTTTTTCAAGATATATACTTTTAATTATAAAAAGAAGGATGAATAAAATTTCATAAAAGTATATAATCATTCAAAAGGAGAAAATATGTTTGTAGAATTAGATGAAAAAAACTTCGAAAATGAAACAAAAACAGGCTTAAAACTTGTTGATTTTTATACAACTTGGTGTAAATATTGCCAAAATGAAGACATTGTTTTAAAAGATTTAAGCGATAACGGTTTTTGGATAGGAAAGCTAGATTGCGATAAACATCCAAAAATAGCTCAAGATTATGGCATTGGTGGATTTCCAAGTTTTATTTTATTTAAAAACGGAAAAGTTGAAGCGCAATTTGCCGGCTATCACACAAAAAGCCAGCTGTTAAACAGATTGACCGCCCATATGTAAATTTTTGTAAAATTAATGTAAATTTTCTAATTTCCTGAGCATTTCTACATATAACATCAACAACCCAGTGTGTGAAATGCTTAAATGGAGATTAAAAAAGATGCAAAATGTATCAACAAGCCCATTATCTCAACTTGTTTTACAAAATAACCCCAATGCGCCAAAACAAGCCCAATATATGCCTATATATAGTAATGGGGCAAATGTTGTCAGTCCTGCGCCTGAATATCAGTTGAATGATACATATTCGCAAAGTACGCCGACACAAAAAAGTGTAAGGATGATTAATCCGTTATTAATGCTTTCTACTTTTGGTGTTTTACTGTTTTCCCTTGTTTCTGCTTCCAATGTTTCAAAAGCAACAAAAAGTATTGGTGAGCTTAGTACTCAATTTGAAGCTTTAATTCAAAAATTACAGGGAAATTTGGGAAATAATGTTGCTGCAGGCGAGATTGATAAATTACAAAAAGCAGTTTCTTCGCTAAGCACCGAAATTCAAAATTCAAAAATAGCTAATACAGAAGAACTGGGCAAATTAACAAATATAATAGACGGATTAAAACAAATAGTTCAAAAAACCGCATCTTCAAAACCCGCGTCGAACGCAGATATGATAGTATCGCAAGTTACAAATGCAATCAATGCAAATTCAAAATTTGCACAAGAAGAAATGTCAAGTCATGCGGTATTTTTGTCAGACAAGCTTACATCTCTTTTAGTTCAATTGCAAGAAAGTATAGCTAAAATATCTCAAATGGCGGAAAATAACCCAAGCGCTAAAACTTCGCTTTATCAAGAAGCTGCCCAAGTTCTTGAAGAAACTTCTAACTTAATGACGCAAAACGCAACAAAAACGCAAGAAAAAATCACTCAAGCATCAGGTGAAGCATTGGAAAAACTTAAATCTGCTTTTGCTGAACAAGTAAGCAAACTTGAAAGTAGAATACAATCTCTTGATGCAGCAACAGAAAAATTATCAACCTCTCAAGGTACTTTTGCAGAACAATCAAATAGAGTGGTACAAAAAATGGGAGATATGGAAGCGCGTATACAAGCAAGCGTGAATAAACTGGGCGAACTTTCTCCTCAAAAAGCAATTCAAGAAATTCAAGAATATTCAAGGCAAGCAATTATAGAAATTTCTCAAAATGCAAACTCAATAAGTAAAGAAGCATATGAACAATCATTTAAACAAATAAACGTAACAGCGAATGCAGCGATAAGTTTAATTGCAAAATCTGCAAGTGATGTAAGTCAAAACTCGCAATTATTAATTCAAGATGAATTAATAAAAAGCATAGCGCAAATTCAAAAAATTATGCAAGATGCGCAAAAAGCTTCTTTGCAAACCCAAGATGTGCTTCAAGGTGCACAAAAAACAGCAACACAAATTCAAGGTATACTTCAAAATGTTCAAAACAAAGAACCTCAACCGTTAGTAAATATTCAAGACGCTGTTAAAAGTAAGATATATTTTTCAAAAGATACTATAGGCTTAGCTTTTGATAAATCTACAAACGAAAAATTCAACGGCACAATTTTAGGTACAATAACAACCGCTAACAAGCCTGTTGCAATAACTTTTAAAGACGGGCTTATACAACAAAGCGTAATTGGAGATGAAAAATCGGGTGATTTTCTAAAAAAAGTTTATACAAGAATTGTTTCACCAAAAAATACCATAAAAGAAATTTTAAAAGTTGAAATATCGGATTCAAGCCCTGTTGTTAAAATTATGAGCAGTTCAACATTGAATTGCCCAAAACAATCGCCTGCTAAAGCAGTTAGCTTGTTTATTAAAGATACATCTTCTAAAATTAAAAATGAAATCATAAAGTTAATTCGAAAAGGTGATGAAATAACTTTAATAGACGGGTCAAAAGCTCCTCAAGAACCAAGAGTGGTTAAGATAAAAGAAGGCAAAAAACTTCCAATAGAAACAGGAAATGTCAGAATAATAAAGAAAACTTCCCCAGAAGGCTACATTTGCAATCTTTTAGATTGTAATATTTAGAATATTAATATTTTTTACACTAAAAGAACTATTTTGAATATGTAAAAAAATATGATATAATTTTCTTTGTTAAAGCAATTTTTGCTTTGTAGATGTTTTGTATATTTGTGTTGTAAGGAGATAAATGCATGATTTCAAATCTTCGCCCGAGTCTTTTATCATTTAAAGCTAATGAATTGCATGATGCGCGTAATTCATACAATGCACAGCTTGATAAAAATGAGAAAACCGCACAAAAACAAAACGGTATTGTAGCCGATATGTCATCTCCTAAAATGAATAAGCAAATTCCTATGCAAGGAGCAGGACGTAAATTGGACATTATCGCTTAATTGTGTTGTTGTAGATTAAATTATTTTATGCGCAAGGGCTTTTATTGCTTTTGCGCATAATTTAAAATTAACGCAAAATACTATATTTTTAAGCATTTTATAGTAATTTGTTTTGTTGTATGTTTTGATTAAATCTTTTTTGTTTTTTATGAACATTTTGACTGCATCAAATCGAATTTTTTTATTCCAGTCAATTAATTTATTAATATAGGCTTCATCTATATATCTTTTATTTCCGTATGTTAAAGTGCCTTGAGTTGAATTTTTTTGATGATGTCTGTATAAAAAGCAAACAGCTGAAATGTTTATCGAGCCGCCAATTAGATGTAAAAAAGAAAAAATTACCTTGTCTGCTCCTGTTTTCCAATATTTTATATCAGGGTAATGTTTTAAAATATCAAGAGAAGTCCTTCTGAACATGCCGGAACTCATTGGGGTCCAGCCCCACATCGCAAAGGGCAGTTTTTTTATGGTTAAAAATTCTAATTCAAAATCTTCATTGTTATTATAAGCTTTTTCGATTTTGGAATAGTTTATTTTATCTTGCTTTGTTTTTATCGGATTGGCGACATAATTCAGAGAAATTATTTCGTTTTTTGAATTAATTTCGCCGCAAGCACAGCTCACAAGCGCTGTATTATTATTTAAATGAACATGTAATAAGGTTTTTAAATAATTAGGAAGAAGTATATCATCGGAGTCTATGCTGCAAATAAATTCTCCTTCGGAATTTTCAAGCCCGATTAAAAAAGCTCCCAATTGCCCAAGGTTTTCTTTTAAATGTATAACTTTTATTTTTTTGTTTTCTATTTCGTTTAATATTTTTGTATTTTTTTCATTTGAACAATCATTTACAATTATTATTTCAAAATTATCGTATGTTTGATTTAACACGCTTGAAATACAATCTTTTATATATTTTCCAAGATTGTAATAAGTTATAATAATGCTTATTTTAGGCATTTTTATTAATTGATTATCAAAATCCATAAAATTATCTTAACATAATTAAAAAAAATACTTGATTATTTTTTTTGTTTAATATAACATCATAATTGTCCTTAGCGACACATGCGGGGGTTTAGCTCAGCTGGTAGAGCACCTGCTTTGCACGCAGGGGGTCAGGAGTTCGAATCTCCTAACCTCCACCATAAAAAAGAGCCTTTCAAAGGCTCTTTTTTAATGCATTTTTGGCATTGTAAAGTGTCACCAAGTTTGACAAAAAGTGACAGGGATATTTATCCTATGGGTAATCACAAAAATCTTGTTATTTATCTATAAATTTAATCATCTGTTATTAGTTCACATTTGCCAATATCCCAAGGGTTAAAATTTTCAAGCAAATAACAAGTTTCTATATCGTCATCTGAAAATGCTATGAAAAACAAGTGTCGAGTTTGTTTTTCGTTTGAATGCTTAGTTCTTACATAATCGAGCCAATTTGGGTTTTTTATTAGCGAATATTGCCATTTTGGCATTTCGGCAGGTTTTTTTGTTAATTCATCTATAACGTCTTGCAATGTTTTATTTTGCACAAGATTTAAAATTAGTGCTTTAAAATATTTATAAGCGTGGCGTTCGTTATTATTTAGGTAATATTCGATTTCATTAAATGAATTAAGAAGCCATCTTTTTTTGACATTTGGTTGTCCTTTTTCAATAAATGCAGTACAGCTGCCTGTTCTGCCGTTATAAAAACAATATTTTTTTTGTCCATTTTCTTCAATTCCGGTTGCCAACAATGCGCGTCTGAGGGTATTTGTTAAAATTTTATCTTCTTCTTCAAAATTAAAATTGTCTTCTAATACTTTTGCTACTTTTTCTAAAAGATTAAAATTTATGTCTTCAATTTTATCTTTATATCCTGCGCAATCGAGTGCAAAACTTATATCTCCCTTTAAAACTTCAATATTTTCAAGGCGAATAATTAAATTTTTATAATTTGGGAATTTATTAATAATTTGCGACTTTAATTTTTCATGTTTTATATCTTTTGTTCTGTAATCTGATTTGAAATTAACAATAGCTTCATGAATATTTTTATCTTTAGAAATTTCCAAAAGTTCATTAATTAATTGTATATATCCTATATAAACTTCGGGAAATCTTATAACGTCATTTCGATTAATTTTTGTGAGTTTTAGGTCAGGTTCCCATTTTAAGACCAGATTTCTTATAACACGCATCCAATCTAAAAAATCTTCTTTTTTAAAATCTTTATTTCTTATAAAATATTCTGTTTGAGCATAAAATAATACTTGCATGGGATATGTTGCGCTGTGATTTGCTTCTTTATTGCTATCAAAGATTATATAGTCGGTAAGCGTGTTTTTGCTTGAATGTTTCCAAAATTTTAGATTTTTGTAATCATATTTAAAATTATATTTCTCATCAGCTGAATATAAATTAAAAACTTGTTTAATTTTATTGAAAACTTTTTCGTTTATAAGATTAATTAAACTTTTGTCTTGAAAATCGTTGTTTAATTTTCTTATTTTTTCTTTATCTTCGCTTTTTTCATTTCTATTCAAGTCGAGAGCTGCTTCTGACATTACAATAGATGTTATAAATCTCATAAAAGAGTCATCAATTGAATAGAAATTATTTTTTTGAGTTTTGTATTTTTTCCAAATAAAATCAGTCCATTCTATGTCAATTTTACGGGAAAATCGTTCCTCTTGGCTAATGTTATTTTCCCAGTTTTTTGCTTTTTGTTCCAGTTTCGCTTTAAAATTTTCAAAGGGGGTGAGAGCTTCTCCTCTTGAATTCATTTTTATATATAAATCATCAGAAAGTCCAAAATCCTGGAGAGGAATTTGATAAAAAGTAATTTGTTTTTTCTTGGTTAAAATTCCGAAAAGATTTTTTATTTTTTTGAATTTTTCATGGATGTCATCAAGCATGACAATCATTGCGCGGATTGTCGGATCGTCTTCCCAAGACAAAAAGAACCAATTAGAATCTTCAATTATCTTGCTGATTTTAGTATCATCTGTTATTTCGAAATCTTCTTCGGCTATTTTTTTACAAAATTCTCTTGCGCTGGTTCTGGTTTCATAAGAAAATTTTGTAAGAATGTTTTTTTCTTTAATTTTTTCTTTCTTATAAGCATAAAGATGAAGCAAAAATAATGTTGTTAAACGTTGTTGTCCGTCAAGCGGCAAAAACACTTTTGTTTCTTTGTTGTCTTCGGTTATTTTTTCTATGCTCCCATAGATAAAATCTAAATTTAAAGGATTTGAATTTAAATCGTTAACACATTTATAAATCGAGGATAAAAAATTTTCTCTTATAAGTGAAGAATTATCATCTTTTCTTCCTTGTGCGTAATCACGTTGAAGAATTGGTATTTCTATTCTGTATTTATTTAAAAATTCCCAAAATGTGGTTTTTATGAAATTATCTTTCACCCTTCCTCTCCTTAGTCTACACTTTTTGTTTGTTTAAATATTTTGCCAAAACAGTTTCAATATCTTTTTTATAAGCAATTATGTCGCCTTTTGTCCAAAAAGAAATGTTGGGATATTCATTTTCGTAGGGCAAGCATTTATAGAAAACTTTTTTAGTACAAATAGGCACAAATACCCCCTTTTGTTCTTGTTCGATAATTTCTCTTCGTTTTTTTGGAAAAACTTTATTACCATAAGATTTGTTTGTTTTCTCATCTAAAAGTGCAAGGTTTGAAATTCTGTTTTTCCCGTCTTCGTCTATATTGCCACTAAAATAGGTAATTGTATTTCTATAGATTTCCGCTATTTTTGATTTTTGCTTTTCATTATAATTATTACAGTCATTAATTTTGCTAAGCTCTTCAATTAATGTTAGAATATTCTTTTTTAATTCTTTGTTTTCATTAATATGAGGTAATGTTCCTTTTAGCCAAGGAAGCACATCTTTGTTTTTGGGTGCGTCATCTTGTCTTGAGGCAATATGTTCTAAATTCCAAACCATTTTCTTGTAGGCATGGAATGGGAAAAATGAGGTATCTTTTAATATTAAACTTTTTTCTGTTTCTTCTTTATTCTCCTTTTTGTCCTCAATCATTGATATTATATTGTATAAAAGGAGAATTCTCTTTATCTCAGGATAATTGTCTTCGTAATTAAGCTCATCGAAAATATCCGTAACATAAGTTTTATCTGCTTTTTTGAATTTTATTAAATTTTTAATTATTTCGTCCAGTTTTTGTTTGAATTCTGTTTTTGTTGAAAAATCAGCAATGTCATATAAATCTTTTAGTTTATTCTTTCCGCTTTCACAAAGAATGAACCCTATTTTGTGGTATAGTTCTCTATCTTGATACCATTCGTAAAATCTCATATAGCATTTTTGAACGCCGTCGCGCCAAAGTTTCGTTACATCTTCAATGTTTTCTTTTGGATTTTGAGTTATTTTTTTAGAATTTATTAATTCATAAAAATATCTGAAAACTTTATAATTTTGATTATCGTCTGTATTATCGTTCAATAAATTTGCCATAATTTTAAAAATTAAATCAATACGATTTTCTTTTTGATTTCTTTCTTCTTTATTTGCTCCAGTCAAAAAGAACCAAAATTTGTCATTCTGCAATGAATGTTCAATTTCATCCCATTTTACGGCAATTTCAAATTGAGTGGCATATGTTCTGTCTTTAATTGTTTTGTTTTCCGGTTTATTTTGATTGTAGTTTGAACTATTTAAAAATAAAGCTTTAATTAATTCCGCATCAACAAGCCTTATTTTGCCTGTGTTTAATCTTGTAAAAATTTCTATCGAATCTTCATTTTTATCTGTTTCATACCAGATAATTTTTGTTTGAATGGTAAATTTTTTGAAATATTCATAATAATTATTTTGATTTGAAAGATTTTTTTCAATCCATTTTTTTATGGTGCTATATGCTTTAGATAAGTAATAAATATCTATTTCATCAGGTATAATATCGTTTGGAATTTCATAAGGATTGTTTATGTATTTTTCTGTGTTTTTTCTTGTTTCGTATTTGAAACTTATATTGTTTAAATCAGGATTATTGCTAAGGGTTAATTTATTGGAGCCAAGAGAATTGCCTTGTGAAAAACAATGCAAAATTAGTGCAATTGTGCTTAATCTTTGTTGACCGTCAATAACTTCAAATTCGTTTTCATTTATATATTTTACCACAATAGGTTGAAGGCAGTACCAATCTTCATTCTTATTTGATTTGAAATTCATGATATCATTTAATAAATCAAGAATGTTTTGTTCTTTCCAGCGATATCCTCTTTGGTAGTTTGGAATAAAATATTTATATTGTGTTAAGTCGCTTATTTTTTTAATATCAGGTTTTTCTTCTGTCATATTAATCCTAACTTAACCAATCTGCCGAATATAACAAAGTATATCAAATAAATAGATATTATAATATAAAATATTTGCAAGAATGTAAGAATATTTATTCTTTAAATATTAATCAAAATCATCTATAGATAATTTATGACCTCTTGTTTCTATTAAATCGTATTTTAACCATAGATAATAAATTTTAAGTCCGCCCCACACTCTTTTGGCAGATGAATATTTCCAATTTGGATTTACCGAATTAAGAAAATTATTAATTAAGGATTTTGATTTAAAATCCTTCGAGTTGTCTATATTTTTACATGAAGCTATAAATTTATTTATAGCTTCTGATTTTCCGATTTTTTCTTTGATATACCTCTCGACAGAATTAATATTTTTAATTACATCATTAGATAGTATGATTGTTTTATTGTTTGTTGTTTTTATGATATTCAGCGCTCTTGCGTCTTCCAGTACGCCTTTTGTGAAAATTTTTAAATTTGCAGTGTATGTTTTTTCTTTGTATAGATACTTAATAAAATTCAATAAATCTTTAGGGCTTGATGCTGCTCTAAAGAAAACCTGGCTGCCCTTTTGTGACAGACAGCTATTATTTAAGCGCAGATTTCTTCCTAGTTCATAACCTTTTAGTGAGAAAATTATATTGTTGTTTTTTATATCAATTAAACCTGCAAAATACAGCCAGCGAATAAAGCGTATAGCATATATCCGTTTCGTTTTATCTGAAAAAAAAGTTGTTTGAGGAATTGCGTTTTCAAATAATTTATCGAAATCATCAAATGTATATTGTTTATCTTCATCCCAAAAATCTTTTAATTTTTTATATACAATATGTTTTTTTAATTGTTTTTGTATTAATCTTGCAATCTTAACATTTTCAAAATCATCAATTATTTTTGATATTTTATATGTTTCCGGAGCCATTTGGTCTATTAATTGTAATGACAATAAATCGTTTAAAATGTTATAAAGAGTTCCTTTTTTAATTCCAACGATGTCGGCTAAATTATTTACATTGTATGATTTTTTATCACTTAGGACTTTAATAAGATTTACGCAAGATTTTGGTTCTTTTTGAAATATTTTATTCCAGGGAATATATGGAACTTTCTTTTCTTTGATATAATCTCTAAAAATATCCCAATATATTACGTAATTCAGTCCGCTAACAAGTATTAATTTTCTATTTACTAAAGTAATTAAGTCATCTCTGTTAAAAAGCTTTTCTGCTTCAGATATTGGTATTGGAGATTTTTTGGCAATATATTCAATTGCTTCAACTTGGTTGGAATTTAATAATGATAAATCTTCTTTAAATAATTCTTCTAAATCCAATTCTCTGTCTAATAACATATATTGCGATTCGTTATCTTTAATTTTTTTTATGGTATGAACAATTAATTTTTTCAATAGCCAGGGAAGCCCTTGACATTGTTCCGTAAGCCTATCTTTAAGAGCTTTTGTAAGGGTGATTTTGGTTTCTTTTTCTGCTTTGTTTATTAAATTTAAAATATCTTTTCTGCCGAACTCGGTTATTGTAAATTTTTTTCTGCGATCTTCTAATATATGCCATAAATGGTATGCAGGATGTTCTTGCGGCAAGGTAACATCTGTTTTCCATGCGAATCCCAGTAATATAGGTAATTGAGTTGCATCAATGTCTAGTGATAATTCTTTTATTTTATTAAATATATCTATTAGTTCTTCTTTATAAAAAAGTTCTTCAAATTGATCAAATATTAAGACAATTAAAGATTTTGAGTTGTTTATATAATCTAAAGCCGTTAGAACATTTTGAGAAGATAAAGGTTTTAAAGTATTGTCTATTGTTAAATTGTATAATGGCGGGATTAGATTTTTATTTTGTGCATCTTTTAAAGAAGTTAGAATAGCTTCGTTTACAAAGCTTAGATTAGTGGCTGATCTTGTATCTATTGCGGTAATTGAGCAATTTTTGTATTTCCTGTTATTTGATAAATCAGAAATTTTGAGTACTAAAGAACTTTTCCCCCAGCCGCTTGGTCCGATTATTGCAAAATTTCTTGTTTCTGTTTTTTTGTATTGTACAGTGTTTATAAAGTTTGCGATATCTTGAATTAAAACATCTCTGCCAACGAAATCTTGTGGTTTGGCGGGTCGCAAGTCGTCCCAACTATCTCCTGACATTACTTTGGCGATATTTTGCGTTATCACATCTTTGGAATTATTTTGTATAGAATAATTTATATCGTATAAATTTAAACTTTTAAATTCACTATGCATTTCTTTTATTTTTAATGAGGTTTCTTTGTCAATAGTTTCGCCAGTTTTTGCATCAAATAAAATACATTTTGAAGGAATACCGTTTTCTAAAATTTCTAAAAACCAAACATATTTATCCGGTAATATCAACAAAGTGAAATCTCCATAATTTTTTATAGAGTATTTGTTTAATATGCATTCAGGATTAATGACATTTTTTTGAGAGAGCAATATTTCTAAAATTTTATGCGGCCCATACCAAGTAAATTTTTGCGCCTTGCTTTTATCTTGTTTAATATTTTCATTTATTCCTTTTGCATCTTTCGATAAATCGGATGTACTAAACAGCCATCCTTCTTCTGCATTTTGTATCCATATATTACCGACAAGTTTTGAGATTACTTCTGCTGATATATTTTCCTTAAGGGCTTTACATTCAATATAAACAGTCTTTGGCTGATCACATCCTTTGGCTAACAAATCTATTTCCATTCCTGTGTATCTAACCCTTGATATAACTTTATATCGCATTGGCTCAATTAATGACGCTACAAATTTTTCAAAAAATAGTCCTTTTTGATTATTATCATATTTGCTAGGAAATAAAAAAATTATATTATCGTGGTTCATTGTGACCTGCCTATAATAATATATCACTTGTTAATAATATACCGTCTTGGGTGTTTCGAACATCCGCGTATTTTGTTGTCAAGAAAAGACTTTGCATTATACGGTTTTTAAATTCAATACTGTTATCGGGTAAAATTTCAGAGCTTGTATAGCCTGATTTAATTTTACCGTTTTCTAAATATAGTTCTTTTCTTGGTTTTTCTAATTCTTTATTTAAGTTTCTTTTTAAATCTTCCATATAATAACTTAAAGAACCGTCAACAAAACAAATTCTTTTACCCAATCCAAGAAAATTGGTTTTATCTCCTGTTAAATTTTCTTCATACAAGCGCAATTTTCCGTCTTTAAAATTTGCTCTTTTTTCTCTATTCCAATGACCATCTGGAGTTTGTTTATATCCTTCATTATACCATTCTAAGGCACCATTTTCATCGTACGTAATTTCTTTTTCTTTATATATGGTGCCATCATAGCTTACTTTGTATCCTTCTTCAACGTCTCTTAATTGTCCGTTTTCAAAAGTTGATATTCTTATAATAGTTCCATTTTCGCCATTCAATATTTCTTTTATTATTTTTGTATTTCCGTAGTCTTCTATTTTTCTGAACAAGGCGGGGCTGATATTTTTCTCTCCTTGTCTATATGCGCTGTTAGCTTCATCATAAATTCTTTGTGCAATAGCGCTTACTTCTTGCGCGTATTTTTGTGCTTTTTTGACATTTTCCATAACATAAGCCTCTTCAGTCATAAGTGCTGATTTACTTTTTTCTTGAGCGGCTGTCATACTTTCAAGCGCCGCTTTTATTTCTTTTGGTGTTGTTGTTATATTTCCTCTTAGCGAAAAAACTGCATTTAAATAATTAAGAACTGCTTCATTATCTAAATGGTCATTTTGACCAAACTTAATACTGTTATTTTGAGCTAGATTTTTTTGGGGAGTAATTTTTGAACTATTGAATAAATTAACTGGTGAAATTTGCATAATTTACCTCTTTTTGTCTGATGATTATACAACGTGTAAAAATAAATTTTGCTCTAAATTACATAAATTTCTTCTTTAATTTATAATTTCTTAATGTTATAATTAACTCCTCAAATTATGGTAAAAACTTTTAAAATATTTCTAATATCCCTGTTGTTATCTTTTTGTCCGTGTTGTGCTGTTGTTGATGATTTTGATGATAAGAAAAATCCGCTAGACAAAAAAACTAAAGAACAAAATGAAACAATTTTTGATAAAATAATCACCCTTGATGAAACAATTGACGGTGATTCAATCAAAGGTGTTGTTTATGATGATGACCCATTTGAAAAAGATTTTAAACTTTTTGCCGAAAAAACTTTTGCAGATAAAAAAACAATCAATTTCAGGGATGCTTTTGTTGATGAAATATCAGGAGAACTTCGCTTTCAGGGTATATGGGGTTTAGATAAAATCGGCGACAACCCAAGCTCAACTTATCCTTTTGATATTAATGGAGTTATTGAATCTAAATTTGCAAAAAATAAATACAGATTTTTTACAGAATATGCTTTTGCCAGAAATACAAGCGATATGGATAATGAATTTTTTGGAAAATTCTCAAATTTATATATTGAGCGCAATTTTAATGATAAACATAAAATGCGAATAGGGACTTCTCGCTCACCCATTGGTTTAGAAGGTTCAATGAGCTCTTTTTCTTTGCCTTTTGCAAATAGAGCCCAGATTTCAAGAAATTTTGGTGACGCAATTTCAACAGGTGTATCTTTTATTGGTAAACAAAACGGTTTTGAATATAATCTTGGCGGATATACAAGTACCAGATTTTCTCAAGGGTTTAAAGACGGTGCGGAATTTATCGGCAGAATTGGTTATGCTCCTTTTCATGACAAAAATAACGCCCTAAAAAATCTAAAAATTTATGCAGGTGCTGATATTGGCCATAGAAGCGATACATATGGCGTATATTCAACTGCGCTAACTTATGAATATAAAAAATTCTTAATGAATTTTGAATATGCGTACGCCAACGGCTCCAACGGTGATTATTATAATCCAAATTCTCAACAGGGTTTTTTTACAACCCTAGGTTGGAATTTTACTCCAAAATGGCAAATGCTTTTTAGATATGATTATTTTGACCCAAATACAAGTGTAGGCTCAAATTCAAAAACAGAATATAGTTTAGGGCTTAATTATTTCATATTTGAGCAAAGACTTAAATTTGCAATAAATTACGTATTAAAAAATAATGAATACACTAATACAAACAGTAATGCTATTTATTTCTTAACACAATTTTTTATCTAAGAGCAACTTTTATTTTTCAAAGGTTTATTACAAGTATGAATATTACTTCTTTAAACTTTAATTCCTATAAACCTAAAGTAAAAAATAATCCAAATTTTTCGGGGATAAAAATTCCTCATTTTCCTGATTTTATTTTGAGTTCCAAAAATAATCAAAGCCCGTTTTTTATAAATATGGATTATTACCAAAAAAATCAGGCATGGGCTGATAAAATGCTTGATTTATCTGAAACTGTTTCAGTTCAAATTAAACAAAAAAATCATTTAATGAAGTTTTAAATACAATATTAGACGGAGTTAAAAAAATTAATCATAGCAAACTATATGGTCAATACAGGCATGCACCTAATGGTTTTTGTATATTAGAAAAACAACCCAATAGAGGTATAGAGTATTTTTCAAGATATAAAGATGTTATGAAATCAAATCATACTAATTATATAAAGCCTAAAAGCAATAAAGAATACCCCGAAGCAAATACTTGTGAAATCCAGTTATTTAATTTAGACGGCGATTCTGAGGCGATACAAATTGATTATGGTATTTATACAAACTCTTTAAATCAGCCTTTGTATGATAAATGTTCAAATTTAGAACTTGCAGAAAAAGAATATAATAAATTAATTCAAATTAAAAATCCGTCATTGAAACAAATTAATAAATCTTGCGCTACAATTAACTGGCTGATTGCTCAAGAATCCCCCTTTGTAAATGGAAGTGATTCAATTGCAAAGCTTTTAACCACTGCAATTTATGCTGCATATAATGTTAAACTTTCACCTCCTAAAAAACGCATAAGTTTTTTAGACGGCAAAGTGGGCGAATACAAAGAAACCAAAAGAAAAGCCCCCAATAAACCTATTGTAGAAAAAACAGCATATTTTGTAGATACGTTTATGTACCCTAACCTTAAAGAGGGAGAGGCAGCTGTTCGTGTGCGATATGAAGATATCCCCGAATGTCAAACAGAATACGTAAGAGAGCTTTTTTTGGAAAACGGAGAACCTGCAAAATATAAAGAAAGCCGCGAATGCGGATATCATTCTAAAACTATAAAAGAATATCGTATGACTGAAAACGGCTGGGAAAAATTACCGGCTAAAAGATAGGCTAATAAACAAAATTGATTTTATTAATTGATTAGCCTAGAATATTTATGATGAAAAATAAAACAAAACAGTCTTGTCCTTTATGCGGTTCAAAAGATGTATGCATAACCGATAACAAAATAAGGGATAGTAAAGATTTAAAAGTTTTAAAATGCAGAAAATGCTCCATGGTTTTTTTGTCTTCTTTTGATCATATAAACCAAAATTTCTATGAAAAAGGTTTAATGCACTCATATGAATTTACACCGCAAAAGTGGCTAAAGATTTCAAAGCAAGATGATTTAAGAAGATTTAAGATGTTAAAAGATAAGGCCAAAAACAAAAGCTTTTTGGACTTTGGCTGCGGCGCAGGCGGCTTTTTATTGCTTATGAAAAATGTATGTAAAATCAAAGGAATAGAAGCGCAAGAATCACTTCAACCTTTTTTTAAAGAAAACAATCTTGAAGTTTATAAATCTATTGATGAAATAAAAGAAAAATTTGATATAATTACTCTATTCCACGTATTAGAACATTTAAAAGAACCTCAGAAGGTTATACAAAATCTTTTGACTCATCTAAAAGATAGTGGTGAAATAATAATTGAAGTCCCAAATGAAGATGATATTCTTTTAAGTTTATATAAATGCAGGGCATTTGCCGATTTTACACATTGGAGTTGTCATTTGTTTTGCTACAACAAAAAAACCTTAAAAAAATTCTTTTCAAAAATGAATGTTAAAATAAATTACATTAAACCAATTCAAAGATACGGACTCGCAAACCACCTTCATTGGCTAATAAAAGGGCAAAAAGGCGGGCATAATTTATGGAAAAACCTGTCAAATTATGACTTTATTTATAAAAAAATACCAATTTTGTTAAATAAAAGCGATACATTAATTATCAGTATTTCAAAACAAAAATAAGCTATACAATTTTTCGGTTGAATTTATTTTGCGCTTTTCCCATACCTTCATTTATCCAACAGTCAACAAGTTTTACTGCCTCTTTTGCCATAATAGAAATCTTATCTAATTCATCTGACGTAAAATTTGACAAGACAAATGAATCAATAGTCGTATTTGTACTAACAGGACCAACTCCCACTTTTAATCTATCAAAAACATCTGTACCAATTCGATTTATAATTGATTTAATTCCGTTATGACCTCCAAAAGAGCCGCTGTTTTTCAATCTGAAGATGCCAAAATCAATTGTTGCGTCGTCATATATAACTAAAATATCTTTATTGGATAATTTATAAAAATTCATCATTTCAATTACGGCATTACCCGATAAATTCATATATGTTTTAGGTAAAAGATATAAGATATCTCCTTTTTTTGCAAAAAAAGAATTAAATTTATCACCAAGCGCAACATCATGATTTTTTAAAATCTCATCCATAATTAAAAAACCTGTATTATGGCGAGTTGTTTTATATTTTAATTCCGGATTTCCGAGCCCTATTAATGCTTTCATTTTTAGTTTTTTCTTTCTTGTTTTAAAAGTTATTTGAATTAATCATAGCTATTTATCTTTTTTGGTAATTAAAAAATAAATAAAAAAGGTTATTTGTAAAATAGCATACAAGACAAGGTAAAATCAACCAGATGAAAAATATTAAAATTAATGATGGAAATACTCTTGAGCAAAAGAAAAGCTCAAAATTAGTTTACGATTTTTTAGAAAAAACAAAACTTCACAAAAAAGAATTCGCACAAATGATAGGTGTAACGCTTTCTTATGTTTACAATTTAATTGATGAAAATGTTCCCTTTTCAACTCGTTCAATTACGCTTGAGCGAATTGCAACGGTTATGGATATAAATCCTGAAGAATTTATTGAATATCAAATTCCTTCCGATGTTACAACTTACAGTGAAAATTTATTAATGTTAAAAGATTTGATTAAATTCAACAAGATGACCACTCTTGATTTTCTCAAAATGTTTGAAAGAAAAAAAAGATTAGAACTTGTTGACATTTTAAGAGGAGCAAAACCCATACAAATTGATTATCAAGAATTAAAACAAATAGCAAATGTTCTTAATATGTCAAAAGATGAATTGTTTACCTTATGGAAAACAAGAATGATTGAATATCTTGAAGAAGGCGGGTTTAACATTACAAAAAATAAAGAATTAATAGATTCAATGTTTGAACGTGCTCATGATTACGTAAAGTTTAAGTAATAAAACTTTACGAAAAAAATGTTCCTGCTTGACTTTATCGAAATCTCTTTATAACATGATTTCAAATATTATTTAATTTGATAAGGTGAAGCATGAAAGGTTCAACATTACATAGATCGGGGCTAACTCGAGAAAAAATGGGTGTTTTAGCGAGTTTATCTCAGGCAGATAAAAAAACAAACACCAGAAACCAATTAAACCAATACTACAGAAATGCGAAATCCAAAGAATTAGACATACTTTGGGGCGGCGTTCAAAGAGGAATACAAAAAGTCCACAGTGTAACTAAGACAAATGCTCAAAAATCTCCCCTTGCATATCTTGCAATCGGTTTTATTTCAGGCGTTCTTTTTATGTGCTGTGTTACTTTTATAATCTCAATATTCTCTATAGCGCCTAAAGCAGAGCCCATAGAAGATGCTAAAACAAATGTAGCGGTAATCGGAACGGATACAGTTAGTGAAACTGTTCCTGAGGTTGTTTCTACAACTGAAAAATATGTTGTTAAACAAGGCGATACACTAAATGGTATTGCATATAGATTTTACGGCAAATATGATGAGGCAAAAATATTAGAAATTCAAAAAATTAATAATATTACAAATCCTCAAGCAATCAGAATAGGTCAAGAATTACAAATACCCGTTTCAAGATAGATAAAACAAAAGTAATAAAAAACCTGTCCAATAATACAAAAGGACAGGTTTTTTATTATACTTTTATGTAAATAAAGATAGTAATTTATAACATTGTATGTATTTTTTAAATCATTTATAACCTTATAAATGAGAGGTTAAAATGAAAAAAATACTTTTAGCAATAACTGTTCTAGCGTTTTTTAATTGCAATTTATCATTTGCAGATGTAATTTCAGGCAAAATCGACCACGATGAATTAAATATTAAAAATAAAATTATTGATTCAAAAACAAAACAAGGTTTAAGTAACGCTAAAATTACTATTCCCGAACTTCATTATACAACTTATTCCGATAAAGACGGTTCCTTTCAACTAAATGCTGATGTTAGCGATAAAACTGTTCTTTTTGTTGAAAAAGAAGGTTACAAAGTTTTTTCTTTAACTGTTGATAACAGCGTATTAAAAAATCCGCTTAAATTAGGCATAGAACAATCCAGCCCATTTGATTTTCAAATTAGCGACGGCGTTATTCATTTAGGCGATAATTTATATTCTGATAATTCCGCTAATTCAAATGAATTTCAATTGAGCGCAAACGGTTCATATTTTGCAAAAAAATTTAAAAGACCGGCATCAAACGGTCAGGATGTTGTTCTAAGAATTGGTACAATCATTGGTCTTGATACTAAAAAGGCTAAAATGACGGGTCAAAACAGAATTGCAAAAGTATATTCATCTCCCATGGAAGTTTTAATAAACGGACATAAGATAGCTTCCATTGAATTAAACGGAGATAATATTGAAATTTTAATACCTTCAAGTGTATTAAAGAATGATAATGAGCTTATTATTCAAACAGGTAGAAATTTATTTCAAAAAGAATATGTTGACTATGATGATTGTGAGCTTGCTAATATTAGAATTGAAGTTAAGGAAAAAAGTTTTTATGCAAGACATTAGTTTTATAGTATAATCTTGCTATGATTAAACCAAGAAAAACCATAGAAGATATTACGCCTTATGAAACAGATAAATATCAACCAAGCTGGCGTTTAAAACTTGATTCAAATGAAAATATATACGGATGTTCAAATAACATAATAAGTGCCATTAAAAATATTGATATTAAAAATATATCTTTATACCCTTGTTATGGAGATGTTATTGATAAACTTGCTTCAAGATACGAAGTTGATTATCAAAATATATTAATCACAAACGGATGTGATGAAGCGCTCAATATCATAGTTAATGCTTATATTGATAAAGATGATGAGCTTCTTTTATATAACCCTTCTTTTTCTATGCCTGTTTTATATACGAAAATAGCAGGGGGTAAGATTAAATATATCGATTATAGTGAAAAATTTGTTTTTAATGTTCAAGATGTTAAAAATAATATTTCTGAAAAAACAAAAATATTCTACCTTGCTACCCCTAATAATCCGACGGGCGAAACAACAAAAGCTGCAGTAGTTGAAACTTTGATTAGAGAATATCAAAATATTCTTTTTTTATTGGATTGCACATATACAAATTTTGCTCAAAATGTTGCTTTTGAAGATTATATTGATTTAGCTAAAAAATATGATAATGTTGTTGTTGTTAAATCTATGTCAAAAGATTTTGCCTTAGCAGGGTTAAGATTTGGCTTTATAATTTCTAATTATGAAATTATAAAGAACTTAAAAAAAGTTTCATCACCTTATAATGTTAATATTGCTGCGCTGAATTGTGCAATGAGCGCCCTTAATGATGAGAAAAAATTTGATGAAATAAAAGAATTAAACATAAAAGCAAGAGAACTTTTACATAAAGGCTTAAAAGATTTAGAATTTAAACCCTATCCTTCTGAAGGAAATTTTATTCTTTGCGATTTTGGGCCATACAGTGATTTTTATTATGAAAAACTAAGAAAAAACGGCGTAATCGTAAGAAATTATCCCAAAAATTCGCCGATTGGAAATTGCCTTAGAATAACAATTCCGACTTTGGGCGGAGTTAAATATATTCTTGAATTATTACGCAAAAAAGATATGTTGATTTTTGATATGGACGGCGTTATTTTTGATGTTCGAAATTCATACACAAATGCAATTATTGAAACTTTTAAATATTTTTCAAAACAAGACATTTCTTTTGATGAAGTAATGAAAGTTAAATCTAAAAGCGGAATGAATTGTGATTGGGATGCAACAAAATACCTTTTAGAAAGCAAAGGGTTTAATATTGATATTGAAGAAATTATTAGCGTATTTCAGAATTTATTCTATAATCCCAAAGATAAAACCAAAACATATTTAATTGACAAAGAAGAATTATTAATCAATAAAGAAACTTTTGAAAAAATAAGCGAAAAATATGACCTTGTTATATTTTCAGGAAGATTAAAAGAAGAAGTTTTATATTCGCTTAAAAAATATGATTTAGACAAATATTTTTATTATTTTGTAACAAGCGATGATTTGCCTAAAAATATGCTAAAACCTCATCCTAAAGGAGTTTTGGAAATATTAGAGCATTGTCCTTATAAATCTGTAAAATATTTGGGTGACAGTATAGATGATATTATTGCGGGAAATTCTGCCCAAGTTGAAATGATTGGAGTAATTTCAAAAGGAGCGGATTATAACCTTATGGTTAATAATTTTAAACATCTTGGAGTAAGATATATTATAAAAGATATTAAAAATATCATAGATTTTTTAGAAGATATAGAGAAAAGCAATGCAAAGACAAATTGAAAAAATAAGAACAACAAAAGAAACTGATATTAAACTGGAAATTAATCTTGACGGAAACGGAAGCTATTTAATAAATACTCCTTGCAGATTTTTTAACCATATGTTTGAGCAGTTGAGCGCCCACAGTAATATTGACATAAATCTTGAAGCAAAGGCGCTAGATAACAATTTTCACCATTTAGTTGAAGATTGTGCAATTGTTCTTGGCTGCGCTATAAAAGAAGCTTTGAGTGATAAAAAAGGAATTAAAAGGTACTCAAGCATAATTCTTCCCATGGATGACGCTTTAATTTTATGCGCTTTAGATATCTCTCAAAGACCATATTTTAAAATGGATTTTTCAATTAAAGAAGAAAAAACAGACGATTTTGAAACTGTTTTATTTTATCATTTCTTTAATACTTTATCTTATAATACGGGTTTGTGTTTACATTTAAAAATGCTGGACGGCTATGATTGCCACCATATAATTGAGGCTTCTTTTAAGGCTTTTGCCAGATGTTTAGCTGAAGCAATTCAAATTAGCGGTGATAAAATTCCTTCTACAAAAGGCGTATTGTAAAAAATAAAAAAATATGTTTAGATAAATTGTTCATTAAAAATGAACAATTTTTTTTATTCGTCGTTATACAAAATGTAATACACTTTAAAACCACACAATAAACCATTTTAGTTACGTAAGGAGTCTTAATTATGAATCAAGAAAACGAAAAGAACACTGAATGTTTTTGCAAAAGTGAATTTTTCAGAAAATTCTTAGTTGTTGCACTGGGAACATTTGTGGGCGCTTTTTGTGCTTTAAGCTTATTTAGCGCACTTCATAAACCGCCAATGCCACCAATGCCGCCAATGCCGCCGGCTGCTTATGCTTCTCCATATGCATACGGACATATGCATGGACATCATTGCGATTGTATGAAACATAAAAAAATGATGATGAAAAAATTTATGAAACACCATGAAAACTTTAAAAAACCAATCGAACCGAAAGTTCCAGATACTGAAGACTAATTAAAAACCCAAAGTTAAAAAGACCGTTTTGCGGTCTTTTTTCTTTTAAAAATATCTTGATATTTAATTTTTTTTATGAGAAGATGATTTTACTTGATAGTTTAATAATTTATGGCAAGGTAGCTCAGCTGGCTAGAGCGTACGGCTCATACCCGTGAGGTCGAGAGTTCGAGTCTCTCCCTTGCTAATAAAAAGAGGCTTAGAAATAAGCCTTTTTTTAATGCCAATTGAGAATTTGCTCATATGTAATTTAACGGGACATTTTATCTGAATGTAGTTTTTTGTCCAGGTTGAGTTGTACGGTTAGATAGATTATTGGGGTAAAGTAGGCTTTGTGTGGACATTTTCGGGTCGGAAAAATTAAGTGTTCCAAAAAAATCAAACTGGAAAACTGGACTTTTTGGGGACTGTACGGATAGTTTGATTTTTTCTTAAAAAGCTAGCGTTTAGACCGTTTTTAAGGTGTACGGATAGTTTGATTATTTTGGTATAGTCCAGTTGTGTACCATAGATTACGTCTGTTTCGTTCTTTTTCTTCTTCCTTTAATTTATTGATGTGATTGATTGTATTTATCTCTGCATCTTTTAAAGATCTGTTCATAAAACTAAGCAATCTTGAAAATTTACCTATGTATATACCATCAGACAAAGCAGTCTCCATTATCTCAATTTCATTTGCAAAATTAGCTTCGGGCCTTGCTAGATATATAAAATCTCCTTTATTGATTTCTGTAGGTTTATTGTAATAATCCATTATTGTGTATCTGTATTCATCACTCATATAGATTTTAAATGATTCGTATGGTAAATTTCTTTTAACTTCTATTACATAATGATTGGTATTTTGTATAAGAATGTATGAATTTATTTTGCTACATTCTTGCAATCTTTGTTTTATGAAGTTGATAATTGAATAATGTAAATTTTTGCCCATTACAACTCCTTTTTAATATCAATTTTTTCTAAAAATTCTTTATATCCATTTTTTTCACTTTTTGTAAATAAAGTACAATTTAATTCTTTTTTAAACTTACAAGCGAATTCTTTTTTTGTTTTTTCTAAAAAAATCGCAAATTTTAAAATATCTTTTTTTTCAAAAATTTCACTAAATATTAAAATATCAATATCGTTAATGTCTTTGTACTGAGCTTTAAAAATCGAGCCAAATATGCATACAGATTTTATTTCTAGTTGTTTAGATTTTTTACCTAAAAATTTATTTTTTATCCATTTTGTAATTTTTTCAATTTGTTTTCTATTTAAGTATTCACATTTTAAATATATAAATTTTTCAAATTCAATAGGAAATTGAAAATTTCTATAATCAATAGATTCATCAAGGCAATGAGCTTCAAATGCAATTATATGATTCAACATTTTTTGAAATAAAGATTTATCAGTAGAAGAAATTATTTTATCATTATCCTCAATTAAATTTCTTATTTCCTTATTATTTGGTAAAATTTCGTTTGTTTTTATGCTTCTCCATAATTTTAAATCTTGTTTTATTGGGTCTTTTTCGGAATTTATTGATGAATTTGGACCAAATTCTCGAAACAAATTCTTATTCTTGTTTAATATTGTACCAATTTTTAAACATAGTTTATCATATGTAATAGGGAAAAGAGCATTATAGACCTCTGTCCTTTTTTGATAAATAATAAAAATTATTATTAGCAGCATAACTAGAGAACAACGCAATACAATTGTGTTGTTCCAAATATAATCAAAAAGGATATTGATAAAATAATCTGCTAATTTATCCATTTCTATGACAACCTTATTAATATATTATCTTCCAAGTCTTGAATGTTATAAACAGAATCTAAAACATCAAAAGTTTCTTCAAGATTGTTTTTAGCACTATTCCAACCGCAGCCATCAGTGAACCAGATAAATGTCACTCCATCTATTGTTGCAACCTCTTGTGCAAGTGTTTTATAACTTCTTGCTGTTTCGTTTAATTTTGAGCCTCCACTAGCATAGAAGTTAGTTTCAATTACATAAATTTGTTTATCTGTTTTAATTACAAAATCAAAACGTTTTTCCATTTTACCCTGATTAGAAATTGCCGACAAATTTACATTCCATTTTTGCTCAATTTCATGGATATACATTTCTTTAAAGTAATTTTGCCCCTTAACAAACCCTGCTTTTTGAATATAACTTTCAACAAGATTTTCCATTAAATGCCCGCCACGATTCTTGCGAGCATTAGAATCTAACCCCGTTTCAACGCCGGTTGCATAATCTACTAAATTATTTACAATATGGTTTTGTAGCAAATCAAAAAGTTTCGTTTTTCTCATAAAAATCTTGTATTCTTCAATAGAATAATTCATTTTCTTGAATGAAAAATTATATTCTCCATCCTTATCTATTGTATAAATTTCATTAGCTCTTACAGCTAAAAGCAAAGGAATACATTTTAAAGTCTCAGGATATTTTTTTATAATATTTTCAAAATCTTGTTCAATATTTTTTGAACCAACTAAAGAGTTTAAAATATTTAACTCAACTTTTAAGTTATCTATATTTTTAGTAATTTTATCAAAATCTGCATAATAGCCATAATCTGCAATACAAGGTCTAAAAGTAGATAACCATTCTTTAAAATTTCTAGTCATAATTCCTCACTAAAACTTCTGTAATTTTGCCTCTACCATTAACATTAGCATTTACAGCACGAGAAGCAAAAACTTTTTTTATGTCATAATTGGCATATAAATCATTTACTAATTTAGTATCAGAATTAGATAGCATAAACATTACACCTTTTGAATCTAATTCATCACAGACTTCTCTCAGCTTAAACTGCATATCTAAATCAAAACCGTCCTTTGTATATGAGGTAAAACTAGAAGTCTCATTTAATGGAACATAAGGAGGGTCAAAATAAACAAAATCACCTTTTTGGACTTTCTCTAAAATCGCTGAAAAATCTGCACATTTAATTTCAGTATTTTTAAGTAATTTTGAACAGTTTATCAAATTATCAGCATCAACAATTCTTGGATTTTTATAGTTTCCAAACGGGACATTAAATTGTCCTTGAGAATTTACTCTATACAATCCGTTAAAACAAGTCCTATTTAAGTATATAAAACGACTTGCCTTTTCTATATTTGAAACTGTTGAATATTTTTCAGTTCGATCTAAATTTCTTATCTCTAAAAAATATTCTTTTGATACTTCATGTTTATTCAGATCTGAAATTAATTCATAAACATTATCTCGAACAGTTAAATATAAATTTATTAACTCTTCGTTCATATCTGAAATATAGCCATTTTGTGGTTGCAACTCAAAAAACAGAGCTCCTCCACCGATAAAAGGTTCAAAATATCTGTTGTAAGACATTGGCATATTTTTGAGTAGTTCAAACATTAGCTGACGTTTTCCGCCAACCCATTTAACAATCGGATATGTTTGATTTTTCAATTGTTCTAAAACTACTGCCATGCTTTTTCTTTCTTTGAAAATATTTGTTCAAATCTTTTAATTGAAAGGTCTAAGTATTCTTTTTCTAAATCAATTCCAATAAATCTTCTTCCCAATTCTAAAGCCATTATACCAGTTGTTGAGCTTCCTGTAAAAGGATCGAGAATTAAATCATTTTTGTTTGTTGAAGCTAAAATTATACGCCTTAACAATTCTAAAGGTTTTTGTGTTGGGTGTTTTCCAAATTCTTTTTCGTAGCTTTTAGGAGTTCCTATTGCCCAGACTGAGCGCATTTGTTTTTCTGGCTTTTTAATAAAATCTTCACTCCAATTACCATTTTTCATAAGTTCATAATTGAACGTATGTTTTTCATTATTATCGATTTTTGCCCACAAAAGTGTTTCATGGCTTGCTGTAAAATACCTACAAGAGATATTCGGCGAAGCATTTGGTTTAAACCAACAAATATCGTTTAGAATTTTAAATCCATTTTTTTGTAAGGCAAACCCACAAGCATAAATAGAATGATAAGTTCCCGAAATCCAGATTGTTCCGTTAGGCTTCAAAACTCTTTTGCAGGCTTTTATCCAAGTGTTGTGGAATTCAAAATCCTCATCAATCCCTTTACTCTCATCCCATTTGCCTTTATTGACTGAAACGACCTTTCCAGATTGGCATGTAATGCCACCATTAGATAACATATAAGGAGGATCAGCAAAAATCATATCAACGGATTGAGGAGTTGCACGGTTCAGAATTTCAATACAATCCCCTAAAAATAAGGTTATATTATCCGTTTCATAATACTTTTGCATGAGTTAATTATAATATAAAAATTTTTTCTTTGTCCTGTTTCGGACAATTTATGAAATAGACTTGATATTCTAGTAAAATGAGTTATCATTAAAAATGAAAGGGTTCGGATCCCACCCTTCCCGTATCAAACTACATGTACAAAATAGTCAAACCAAGTGTTATTTTACACTGAACGCATAAAAATGTTTTAGCTGTAATTTAACGGGACATTTTATCTGCACGCATAAAAAGATTATTCGGCAAAGTTGGCTTTGTGTTTGAACTTTGGTGGTCGGAAGTAATCGTTTTACATGTTACAAAATGGTCTTTTACTGGTCTTGATTGTCTGATTACTGTCCAAGAATTGTCTTAATTTTTCTATTTTAAAACCAATGTTATAGCCTATTTCGTCCTCATAATCTAATTTGTACGGATAAAACGATTATTTGACATTTTAAGTAAATAAAGTCCGGTTCGTATATTAAATAAAATTATGTCCTAATGATACAAAAGAAAGAAAAAAGAAACACATTTCCGACTTCAGAGTTAATCTGTGAGTATGGATGAATATATAAGTATTAACAAAATCGCAGAATTAAAAGGATTAAAAAGTACACGTTCAATAAGACTTGCAATTAACCAAGGTAAATATATTGCAAGAGAAATTGAAGTAAGAGGCGGAAAATCGTATGAAATTCTTTATTCTTCATTAGAACCTGAGATACAAGATAGATTAGATGAAGAAGAATTAAAAACAACAGCAATTGTTCCGTTTGAAAACAAGGTGAATTTTGTATCAGAAAATGCAAGACTAACAGCACTTGCAAGAGTGGATATAGTAACTGCCTTGTATAATATTCGTAAAAAATATTCGACTAAAAAAGAGGCTGATTCAGTATTTTTAGATTTATACAATAGTGGAATGTATTTACCGCAAATATATAAGTTTGTTGGTTCAATTTCTATAGGTACACTTTATCGTTGGGTTAAGATGTTTGAAAATTATGGAACAGATGGGCTTCTACAAAAACGCAAAACTAATCAACAAGGTGAATATAATACGATTTTGAATGAGGAAATGAAACAGATATTTTTGAAATATTTGTTACACCCGAATAAATTTAGTATCGGAAAAGCTATAAATTTAACAAAACATATTCTTGAAAAGCGAGGATATGAAAATATTCCTTGTAATCTAACATTCAGAAGATTTGCAGAGAATTTTAAGAAAAACAATTATTCAAAGTGGATTTTATTTAGAGAAGGTGAAAAAGCATACCACGATAAAATTGAACCGTATATAGAACGAGATATTTCTAAAATAGAAGTAGGAGATGTTTTGATAGCTGATGGACATGTTCTTAATTTTCAAATAATTAATCCATTTACAGGAAAGCCGACCAGAGCAACTTTGGTCGGCTTTTTAGATTGGAAATCAACAGCATTAGTCGGATATGAAATTATGATGAGTGAAAATACTCAATGCATAGCAAGTGCATTAAGAAATTCTATTTTAAATCTAGGCTTGATTCCTAAAGTAGTTTATCAAGATAACGGAAAAGCATTTAAATCTAAATACTTTCAGAATGTGGATTTCGACGAGGCGGGTTTTAATGGGCTTTATGTAAAACTTGGAATAAAATCAGTTTTTGCAAAACCATATAATGCAAGAGCAAAAGTTATTGAGAGATTCTTCCTTGAATTTCAAGAAGAGTTTGAAAAAATGATGACAAGTTATATTGGGACAAGTGTTGAAAATAAACCTGCTTGGATGAAACGAGGAGAAAAATTGTATAGAGATATGCACAAAAAACTAACTAAAAACTACATTCCGACAGTTCAGGAGGCTATTAAATTTATTGATTGCTGGCTTGATTATCATAATTCAAAGCCCTGCCCTAATGATAGAAGTATAACGATTAAAGAGTGTTTAAATACCGTTCAGAAGCAGGATATAGATAAAAATATTTTGAACGATCTAATGATGAAAACCGAGGCAAGAACGATAAATAAACACGGAATAACATTTCTTGGAATGCATTATATGAGTGATTATTTATTGGATTTAAGAGAAAAAGTCTTTATAAAATACAGCTTATTTGATCTTTCAAAAATCCTTGTATATTCAATGAAAGGTGAATTTTTATGTATCACAAGGCAAGTTGAAAAAGTTCACCCGATGGCAAATCACTTAGGAACAGTCAAAGATATGGAACAATTTAAACAACAAATACAAAAACAACAACGCAGATTTAATAGAGTGAAAAAAGAGTTCTTAAAGTATTTCCCTAAAGAAAAAGCAGAGGCCATAGAAATTGAGCAGGAAAAAGTTATTGAAATTGAAAAATTTGAACAGCCTAAAACACCATTAAAACGCAAATTAAATTTTCGGGAACAGCAAATGAATATTCCAGTATTTAATGCTGATTATGAAAAATATGAATGGTTAACGAAATATGGATGTACCAATCCAGAACAAAGAAAATGGCTTGAGGGGTATTTAAATAGTGATGAGTATGCCAATTTATACGCAGATTGCGAACATAATGAGAAAAATGTATTTGACCAAGAAGGAGTATAAAGA
>CASDOW010000021.1 GCA_949282195.1 uncultured bacterium
GCTATCACTATTTGGCCAATAACCTGCTTCACAATACTTACATTCTTTTCCGTTATCAGAATATTTTTCACTAGTACAAGCAACACATAGCCCTTCAACCAATCTATATCCTTTTTGGCATTGAATACAAGCTGTACTTGTAAATTTAGCACAATTGGGAAATTCGCTTGTAGGACATTCTTTACAAGAACAATTTGTAGCGTCTTGACACTGACCGTCAGGACATGATTTAACACAACTTAAACATTCACTTGATGAACATAAAATACAATCAGATGAATATTTAGAACTACAGTCAGTTGTAATTGAAGGAGATTCGATACTGCTTCCTCCTCCGCCACCAAAGCCGATGTTTGTTGCAAACTTTTTAGTAATTAAAGGCGTAAAAGCAGCAGTTATACAAGAAATCACAATAAGTGATATGAGCAGCTCAATTAAAGAGAATGCTCTCTTAGGGTGTGTTTTGATAATCATAAATTTACCTATAAATGTTATTTTTAATCAACGACATGTTACACCATGCTATTGATTGTAGTCAATACCTTTTAATCAATAAAAGTTAAAATAAAGAGATATGGATGATGATATTAAACAAATAAACCAAAAGAAAAAAATACTTCTAAAGGCAATCGGAGAGATTGTTTTAGAAGAAAGAACCAAGCTAAAAAAGGGGATAAATAAATTTTCTTTTGAATATGATATAGGTAACGGTCTGCTGTCAAGACTTGAACATGGCACAACAGACGCAAAAATAACAACGCTTTGGAAATTAGCAAACGCATTTAACATTAGTTTTTCGCAATTTGCGCTAAAAATTGAGAATAAGCTGCCTAAAGATTTTAATTTTTACGAATAAAAAAGCACCCTCTTATTAAAGAGAGTGCTTTAAGTAAAAATTTTATCTTAAACTGAAACAGGCATTGCGCCTTTGATTAATTCAACAAAACTGTCAGCTTTAAGTGAAGCACCGCCGATTAAACCGCCGTCGATTTCGCTTTGAGCCATTTGTTCAACAATTGTTGAAGGTTTAACAGATCCGCCGTATAAAATTCTGATTTTATCAGCAACATCAGCTGAGTATAATTTAGCAATTACTTTTCTGATTTCGCCGATTGTTCTGTTTGCTTCAACTGCATCACATGATTTACCTGTTCCAATTGCCCAGATTGGTTCATAAGCAATTACAGATTTTGCTGCGTCAGAAGCAGAAATTCCTTCAAATGCTTTTGTGATTTGAGAAGCTAAATGAGCGTCTGTAACACCTTGTTCTCTTTGTTCTAATGTTTCACCGCAGCAAATAATAGGAATTAAACCCTTAGCTAAAATAGCTTTTGCTTTTTCATTGATAAATTCATCAGACTCATTGAACATTTGTCTTCTTTCAGAGTGTCCGATAATAACAAATTTAACATCAAAATCAGCTAACATATCAAGTGAAACTTCACCGGTATATGCACCTGATTCGTTTGGATTAACGTTTTGCGCAGCCAAGGCTATTTTTGGTTCATTTTTAATACAATCTTGAACTTGCCATAAAGCAGTGAATGTTGGGGCAACAACAACTTCGGGCATTAAATCAGCGTCAAGAGATTTAACGCCATTAACAATACCTTCCATTAATTCTTTAGCAGCGGCTTTATTGTTATTCATTTTCCAATTGCCGGCAATAATAGGTCTTCTTGCCATATTTAACTCCTTAATTTAAATACTTACAGGAATTATTGTAGCATAAAAGAAATTAATAAGAATAAAATTAAATTATACTTCTGTTTAATCTTTCTGTTCTATTAACAGATAAAATATTTCTCAATTTCATAATAGCTTGAGCGTGCAATTGGCAAACACGAGATTCTGAAACATTAATCGCTTCGCCTATTTCTTTAAGTGTCATATTTTCGTGATAATAAAATACTAAAAGCGTTCTTTCACGCTCGGGAAGTTTCTTAAGCGCCAATTCCAATTCCTTTTTTGCATCAACTTTTTCAATCTCATCTTCGGGGCGAGAAGAATTTTCATCTTCAATCGTATCAATTATTTCAACACTATCTTCTCCCGAGCCCTTTTTGTCATAAATTGAATTTACACTTACATCAGACGACATAATTTCAACAACTTTTTCTTCGTTAAGCCCCATAACATCTGCAATTTCTTTTGTTGTCGGAGCTCTGCCGATTTGTTGTTTTAATCTTTCAGTTGCAATTTTAACTTCTTTAATTTTTCTTCTTAAGGTTCTAGGCAGCCAATCGGATGAACGAATTTTGTCAATTATCGCCCCTCTTATTCTCATCAAGGCATACGATTCAAACTTAGCACCTTTATTTGGGTGATATTTTTCTATTGCGTCAATTAACCCTTCAATTCCAAAAGAAACAATATCTTCAAAAGAAAAGCTCGGAGGCAGGTTAACTTTAATTCTGCCAACAACATACTTTGCAAGATATATATATTGAACAATTAATTTATCCCTGTATTCTCTTGATTCTCTATTATCAAGATACAGTTGCCATAATTGAGATAATTCCTCGTCTGAAAGTCTGTGTATTTTTTTATATGAATCAATGTCTGTTGTCTGACTCATTTTTTAGCTCTTGTTTCCCCAAAGTTGTCATAGTTTAATATACTGTCTATTTTCCAAAAAGCAGCCTGTAATGTCATCATCTAAATAATTGAATGACCTATTTTGCTGTTTCAAGATTTTTATTAATCATTTTTTTGGATTTATCGACATTTTTCATTTTTTTATTAATAGCCTTCATCTCTTTTTTAAGAGCCTTGCAATTTGCTTCAACTCTTTCTTTTTCGTTTAATGCTTCATTGTATTTTGATGTAACAACAGCAAGCTCCTGTCTTAGTTCAACTTGAGCGTCATCAAGATTAATTAATGCATTATTAAATTTTTGTTCTTTTAGTGTTGTAGATCTGTATGTTGAATTTACACTTGTTGTATTTGTTGTGCTTGTTGTATTAACAGCAGGTTGAAGCTTAACCTCTGTAGCTTTATCCATTGAATCAAACACGCTATCACTTGCTTGAACACTTTGAAAAGCCATAAATAATACAAATGTATAAAATAATATTTTTTTCATATTTGCTCCGCAACTAATTCTCATCTTAATTTTATTTTACTAAGCGAACAAGCAAGGGTCAATTTAAAATCAAATAATTACACTTTTTATTTGATTTAATTTTTTAAAATAATATAATAAAGCTATGGAAAAATCATATTTAATAGCATTGATTTTATCTACTATTGCAGGGCTTTCGACAGTTTTAGGCGGTTTTGTTACTTTTTTTATTAAAGAAAACTCTCTGAAATTTCTGTCTTTTGGTCTTGGATTGTCCGCAGGCGTTATGTTATTCGTTTCTTTAGTGGATTTATATCCTAAGTCTTGCGAAATGCTCAAAACTCAAATGGGCGAAAATTTCGTGTGGTTAGCAATAATATTTTTTGCACTTGGAATTTTAGCCGCCGTTTTAATTGATTATTTTGTTCCTGATCATATACAAGGACATATGTTCACTAAGCAAATCGGCGCAAACGAAAAAAATATCGATAGCACTGATTGTGTTGAAAATGAAAACGCTGTAATATCAATCGGAAAAGTTAAAAAAGCAGGAATTTTAACTGCGATTGTGGTTGCGGTACATAATCTTCCCGAGGGCTTAGCAACGTTTTTTATGACAGCACAAGATGTAATGCTTGGGCTTGGAATTGTTTTAGCAATTGCAATACATAACATCCCTGAAGGAATGGCAATTTCAATCCCTGTTTATCAAGCAACACATTCAAAAAGAAAAGCTTTTCTATATTCCTTTTTATCCGGAATAGCAGAGCCCATTGGCGGAGTTGTCGGTTTTATCATAATAAAAGCGCTATTTCCTAATCTTTGTATAGGAGTATTATTTGCTCTTGTAGCAGGGATTATGACCTATATTTCAATAGATACATTACTGCCCTTATCAAAAGACTATGACACAGGACACTACTCAATCAGCGGAGTTGTATTTGGTCTTATAATAATGGGGGTTACATTAATAATGCTCGGTTAATACTTTCTGATTAATTTTAAGAATGTATCATAATACGATTTAAATTTAGTTATAGAATTAATCGAACAAGCCATTTTTAAAATATATCTCGGTCTTAGATAATACTCTTTATTAAATTTTTTGTTGTATTCATAGATTTCATCGGCGCTAAGAGTATAAGACTTTACGCTTGGAAAATAATACGGTTTTTCAAAATTAATTTCACCAAGCCTGTTTTTTAAAGCATAATCATAAAATTTTGTACCTTGAAGCGCAGTTGCCGTATAGAAACTTGCAAATTCAGTATTTAACTCCTTAGCCAATTTATATGTTTCTAATATTGTTTCTTTTGTTTCCCAAGGCAAACCCAAAACATAATACGCATAAATTTGAATATGATGTTTTTTAATTAAAGAAACAGCATTTTTAATCTGTTCAACCGTAATTTTTTTGCCCATTTTTTCAAGCAATTCTTGAGAGCCGCTTTCAATACCAATAGATAATAAATTGCAGCCTGCTTTTTTTAATAATCCCAAAGTTTGTTCGTTTAAAGTGTCTGCTCTTGTGTTAGCGCTGAAATTAATTTTAAGATTATTTTCAACAATCATTCTGCATAATCTTTGCACCCAAAGATTATCTTGATTGAAAATATCAGACCAAAATATAAAATCTCTAATACCGTATTTTTCAACGCACTCTTTAATTTCATCAATCACTAAATCAACACTTCGATATCTGACTTTTTTACCGTTTAGAGGAGTTGCAAGACAGAAAAAACAATGATTTGGACACCCTTTTGAAACTCTTATTATAGTCTGAGGTTTTCTTGTGTCCGGTCTTACATAAATATTATTATCAATTAAATCTCTATCCAAGAAAGGAAGATAATCGAGATTTTTAGACAATTCTCTATCAGGAGTGGATGTAATCTTGTTGTTAATTTGATAAGTTATACCTTTTATATTTTTAAAATCCTGATACTGAATAATTTCTTCAAAAGCAGGCTCAATTTCACCCCGCAGTGCAATATCAATTTCAGGATATTGCTGCATAATTGAATAAGAATTAAAATTAAAAATTGCACCCTTGACAATTACAACCGTATCTTCCAAAAGTTCTCTTGCCTGAGTTAAAATAGATAAATCTTGTTCAAGAAAAGTTGAAGCAACATTAACAACTAAAAAATCAGGTTTAAATACTCTTATATCTCTTAAAAAGTCGTAAACATTTTCATTTTTTAAACTGTAATCTTTAAACTTTGTTTCATATCCGTATTTTTTTGCTATACTTGACAGACTCATCATATCAACAGGAGGCAGGGGCGGTATTATTAATAAATCCCCCGTTGGCTGCTGACATCTGTCTTCTCTGTTCATTACGGGAGAAGGCGGATATATAAAAAATATTTTTTGCCTTTTATTTGCCATTACTTATTTCTTTTTATTCTTGATTTAAGAACGCTTTTCACAATAAAATTTGTAATTTTTTGAGGTAAAAAACGGCTCATTTTAGCAACTTTTGCATCAAAACCTATATTATATACCTCTTTTGGATTTTTCAATTCAATAATATGGGCAATTTTCTTTGCAACATAAATTGGATTAGTTGCCTTAAGAGAATTTTTATTGGCATTATCAATAAGAAAATTTTTAGCCTCTTGAAATTTATCATCCTCTTTATTCAAGCGTTCTTCATTTAATTTTATAGAACTTTCCCAGAATTTTGTTGCTACTGCACCGGGTCTTATTGATACAACTTTTATATTACTTTCAACAGAATATAAATTCAACAAAATATCAGCACTTTGTTTTGAGATACAATAAGGACTCAAAAAAGGAAAAATACCATAAGTTGCCATAGAGCTGACATTTATGAGCTTTCCGTTTTCTTTTAAATTAGGACAGATATATTTTATTATTCTTAACAATCCGAATAAATTTATATCTAATTGCTTTTTTAGCTCTAATTCATTTAATTGCTCAACAGCGTCTGCTATTGCAATACCTGCAAAATTAATTATAATATCAAATTTAATGTTATTGATTTTTTCTTTTAAGTGTAAAAAATCCATTTCATTTGAAATATCAAGGTAAAATTCATGGATTTTTTTATCCATAACACCTGTTTGACGGCTTGTTGCAAAAATTTTATAATCAGGTTTTTGCTTTAATTCCTCTATTGTATAGTGTGCCAGCTCTGAATTTGAGCCGATAATTAAAATATTTTTATCCATAACAAATATATTTTATTTTAAATATGAAAAATATTCAAAAATAAATTTTAAAAATAAGAAAATTTACAATATTACAATAAAATAAATTTTATGCTATATTCAAAATTATGAAGAAGGTTCTTGTATCGGGTTATATAGGATTTAATAACTTTGGAGATGAAGCCATTTTTTTGGCTCTTTCATCACACCTTAAATTAAAAGGTCATAAAGTAAGCGTCTTGTGCAGCAATAAAAATGAAGTCAAAAAAACTTACGATGTTATAACTTATAATTTTAAAAAACCTTTTGAAATACTAAAAGCTATTTTTTCAAATGAAATCTTAATATCAGGCGGCGGAAGCCTTTTACAAAATAAAACAAGCAACTTTAGCCTAGTTTACTATCTTTTTATAATATTTTTGGCAAAGCTTCTTAATAAAAAAGTAATAATTTTTGCGCAAGGAATTGAGCCTGTAAAAGGAAAATTTTTTGAGTTTTTAACAAAAACAATTTTAAAAATGACAAATTTTATTACGGTTCGTGATAAAAAAAGTCAGGATTTATTAAATTCGTGGAATATAAAAGCAGAACTTGTTTCAGATCCTGCTTATTCCCTTGTTGAAAATATTGAAATAAATCAAAATAAAAAAGGCTTAATTGTTCAATTAAGAAGCTTTGAAGGGATAAATGACAAATTTATTTCAGATTTAGCTGAAATAATATCAAAATATTATAAAAATGAAATCAATGTTCTTTCGCTGCACAATGAATATGATAAAAAAATATGTCTTAATTTTATAGAAAAATTAAAAAAATATAATATAGAAGCAAATTTTATTTCCTATCAAGGAATTAAAGAAACAATAAATCTGATAAACAACTCAAAATATATCATATCTACAAGACTCCATGGTTTAATTGTTTCAAACGCACTTAAAGTAAAAAGTTTTGGTTTAATATATGACGAAAAAATAAAAACCCTTTGTGACGAATCAGATATTAAAAATATTGAAATAAAGAATTATCAAAAAAACGAACTTGATTTAAGATTGGACGCCTTCTTTAATCACAACTTAAATGAAGTCCATCCGTACAGACCTTTTGTTTGGGATTGTATAGATAACGTTATAGAAAAATAAAAGGAGATAATTATGATAGTAGCAAGCATAGATTTAATGGATGGAAAAGCAGTTCAACTTCAACAAGGAAAAACAAAAGTTTTAGAGCGCGAAGACGTTCTTGAATTAGCAAAATATTACGCCCGTTTTGGCGAAGTTGCCGTTATTGACTTAGATAGCGCAATGAATACAGGCAAAAATAACGAAGAATTAATTAAAAAAATCTGTAAAATTGCCCCATGCAGAGTTGGCGGCGGAATTAGAACAATAGAAAAAGCTAAAAATGTTCTTTCTTGGGGTGCTAAAAAAATAATCATAGGAACAGCAGCAAGCGAAGACTTTTTATCTAAACTTCCAAAATCAAGAGTTTTAGTTGCTATTGATTCTCGTGACGGAAAAATCACCACAAAAGGCTGGCAAGAAGTGAGCGAATTTTCAACTCTTGATTACGTAAAAAGATTTGAAAATTATTGCAGCGGTTTCCTTTTCACAATTGTTGAAAGAGAAGGCATGATGCAAGGAACCGACTTAGAATTCATTAAAGAAATTGCTTCTTCAACCAAAAAGCCGATAACAGCAGCAGGCGGTATTTCTTCTATTGAAGAAATTGTTGAGCTTGAAAAAAACAACATAAGCTGTCAATTGGGAATGTGTATTTATACAGGAAAAATCAATCTTGAAGACGCATTTTGCGCTTGTTTGAATTTTGAAAAACAAGGAGGATTAATCCCCACAATCGTTCAAGATAAGCTTACTAAACAAGTTTTAATGCTTGCTTATTCAAGCCCTGAATCTTTGAAAAAATCTTTTAAGGAAGGGCTTGCAACATATTTTTCACGCTCAAGAAATGAGCTATGGACAAAAGGAGAAACCTCAGGCAATACCCAAGAACTCCTAAATGCAAAATTTGACTGCGATAAAGACGCAATATTATTTACCGTATCTCAAAAAGGAAAAGCTTGCCATTTAGGTAGATACAGTTGTTTTGAAGACAAAAACTTCACTTTAGAAGAACTTTTTGAATTAATTGAAGACAGAAAAGAAAAAATGCCCCTAAACAGCTATACAACAAAGCTTTTCAATGATGAATTTTATCTGAAAAGAAAAATTATGGAAGAAGCCTTTGAAGCGGTTAACTTTGAACAAGGCGACGGCTTAGGCTGGGAAGCAGCTGATTTGATTTATCATTTATTTGTATTTATGGCTATGCATAATACAACTTTTGAAGATATAAGAAACAATCTAAAATCAAGAGCAAAATCATGAGAACAATAAAATACAATGAAATAGATGAAAGTTTTTTTCAAAAAATCGAGCTTGAACAATTGGGTTCGGTTGTTGAAATAATTAAAAAAGTAAAATCAGAAGGCGATAGCGCATTAATTGGACTATCAAAAAAATTTAATGACGGCATTTTCAATTCAAACAATGATTTCATTGTAAACGAAAAAGAAATTGAACTTGCCTATAAAAAAATAGACAAAGAACTTCTTGAAGCTCTAAAAACGGCAATCAAAAATGTGGAAGAATTTTCCCTGCAACAATTTAACTCCATTAAAGAGTTCGAATTTAAAAAAGAAAATTCAATTTTAGCTCAAAAAATAGTGCCCTTAAAAAGAGTCTTATGCTATTGCCCTGGTGGAAATTATCCGCTTTTAAGCTCCTGTTATATGACAATAATTCCTGCCAAAATTGCAGGAGTTGAAGAAATTTATCTTACAAGCCCAAGAATTTCTCCTGAAGTTATTGTTTCAGCACATCTGTCAGGTGCCACTAAAATATATAAACTGGGAGGAGCGCAAGCAATTGCAGCTTTTGCCTTTGGAACGCAAAGCATTAAACAGGTTGATAAAATTGTTGGCCCCGGTAATAAATTTGTTGCAGCAGCAAAAAAATCAATCTACGGACAATGTGATATCGATTTTATAGCAGGGCCATCTGAAGTTTTAATTATTGCTGATGACATCAATAATTCAAAATTAATTGCGGCAGATATGCTAGCCCAATGCGAACACGATAAGGACGCGAGAAGCTATTTAATCACAAATAATGAAAATTTAGCAAAACAAGTTGAAATTGAAGCGCAAGAGATTTTAAAAACGCTAAAAACAAAAGAAATAGCCAAAATTTCATTTGAAAAATCAATTTGTGTTATAGTAGATAACATAAATCAAGCAATTGATTTAACTAATGCAAGAGCTCCCGAGCATTTAGAACTATTTACAAAAAATGCCGATGAAATTAAAAACTCATTCACAAATTACGGCTCACTTTTTATCGGAAGCAATTGCGCCGAAGTTTTTGGCGATTATTGTTCAGGAACAAACCACGTATTACCTACAAACAAATGCGCTAAATACACAGGGGGATTATCTGTTTTTGATTACATTAAAATCTTAACCTATCAAAAGCTATCGGATAATTACAGCAAAGAATTATCCAAAATTGCTTCAATACTTGCACAAAAAGAAGGTTTATATGCACACAAATTAGCTGCAGATTTAAGGAGATAATATTGAAATTTTTAAAAGGGGAATTTAAGGAATTTAAAAATAAATATGCATTTGAAATTATTTCAGCTTTTGTTAATGCACTATTTAAATTTGAAAAAATATTTTATAGCTGTAAATGCATAAACTATCCAAAAGAAAAATGTATTTTTGCACTGTGGCACGCACATCAATGCGGAGTATTTTCTTGTAATTTAAATCGAAAAACCTGCATAATGGTTTCAAGCTCAAAAGACGGAGAAATAATTTCAAGAGCAGCAAACGCTGTAGGCGTTGAAACGGTTAGAGGTTCAAAAACAAGAGGCGGCGCAAAAGCAAGCCTTGAACTAATTAAAAGAATTAAAGAAGAAGACATAAACGGTGCTCTTACAATTGACGGACCGAAAGGGCCCAACAGAATTGTCAAAAAAGGAATAATTGAAATAGCCAAAATGGCACAAGTTCCGATTGTTCCTGCTGTATATTGGAGTCCGCAGAAATTATTTTTAAAGTTTAAATCTTGGGATAGTTTCAGATTTCCTCTTGTGGGCACAAAACTCGTTATGCTTTTTGGCGAACCGATTAATGTACCTGAAAATCCTGATAATGAAACGATTGAAAAAATCAGGAAGAAAATTGAAGACGACTTGAATAATCTATATAAAGATTTAAAGAAAAATTATAAAAATTATCTAAAACAAAAAGATTAAACTAAAGCCTGAGATTACCTCAGGCTTTAAAAATTATATATTTTCTTTTTCAAATTTTTCCATAAATTCAACAAGTTTAATAACACCCTCAATCGGCATGGCGTTATATATTGAAGCTCGCATACCGCCTACGGTTCTGTGACCTTTTAATTGAACAAGTCCTTCATTTTTTGCTTCTTCGATGAATTTTTTATCCATTTCTTCACTTCCGGTTACAAAAGGAACATTCATCAAAGAACGAGAATTTCTCTCAACCGTACCTTTAAACAGTTTAGATTTATCAAGAAAATCATAAAGAATTTTAGCTTTCTTTTCGTTGATTTCTTTCATTTTTTCTAAACCACCCAATTTTTTAAGCCATTTAAATACCAAACCGCAAATATAAATTCCATAAGCAGGAGGTGTGTTATATAGGCTATTGTTATCCGCATGGATTTTATAGCTCAACATTGTAGGACACCAACTAGGCAAATCATCTCTTAATAAATCTTCTCTAATAATAACAACTTGAACGCCCGCAGGACCGACATTTTTTTGTACACCGGCATATATTAAACCATATTTTGCAACATCAACAGGTTCAGATAAAAAGCAAGATGACATATCAGACACCAAAATTTTACCTTTAGTGTTAGGCAGTGTATGAAATTTTGTACCGTAAATTGTATTATTTTCACAAATATACACGTAATCAGCATCAGGTGAAATATCCAAATCAGAGCAATCAGGAATATAAGAGAAAGTTTTATCTTCGCTTGATGCAACTTTATTAATTTTTCCGTATTTTTGGGCTTCATTATAGGCTTTTTTTGCCCATTGACCTGTTACAATATAGTCTGCAACCCCATTTTTCAAAAGATTAATAGGAACCATCGAAAATTGCAAATGTGCACCGCCTTGCAAAAACAGTACTTTGTAATTATCAGGTATATTCATTAAATCTCTTAAGTCTTGTTCTGCGGTTTTTATTATTTCATCATAAGTTTTAGACCTATGAGACATTTCCATGACACTCATGCCTGAATTATGATAATTTAACATCTCATCTCTGGCCGTTTCTAAAACTTCCACAGGTAAAACTGCAGGCCCAGCTGAAAAATTGTAAACTCTATTATATTTTTTATTCATAATTTTATCCCTTCTTTTTATCTACACACTTTTAGCAAAACAACACCATGTCGAGACTCTTTCAATTTTTACATTTACAAAATCTCCGATGTTATATGCCTTATCATCAATAATGTGTACAACCTTATTATTTCTTGTTCTGCCTTGGTAAACTCCGTCTTTAACTTCGTCAATCAATATTTCAAGAGTTTTCCCGATATATTTTTCATTAGACTTTAAGCTTGCAGCTTTCACTTTATCATTTAAAATCTGAAGTCTTTTCTTTTTGGTATCCTCATCAATAAATTTATCCGTCATTTTTCCTGCTTTAGTTATGGGACGAGGTGAATAAGCTGCGGTATTTGAATAATCAAGTTCTAATTCATCAATCGCTTTTATGGTATCTAAAAATTCTTCCTCTGTTTCAGACGGAAACCCTGCAATAAAATCAGACGTTATTGTAACATTTTCAATAGAATTTCTGATTTTTTGAACAATATTCCTGTATTGTTCAACATTATAACGTCTGTTCATTTCTTTTAAAATTCTGTCATTCCCTGACTGCATAGGAATATGAAAACATTCGCAAATATGGGTTGAATTTTTAACAACGTCAATAACTTCGTCTGTTATATCAGTAGGATATGATGAAGTAAATCTTATTCTAAAATCACCTTCTAATTTATCCAATTCTCTTAAAAGTTTAGAGAAATTTTCACCCTCGCCAAGATTTTTACCATAACTGTCAACATTTTGCCCTAAAAGAGTAATTTCTCTAAAACCTTGAGATAAAATATTTTTAGCTTCCTTAATAACAGCTTCAATCGTCCTTGAGCGTTCTCGACCTCTTGTATAAGGCACAACACAATATGAACAAAAATTATTACACCCTTCCATGATAGGAAGCCAAGCATTAACACTTTTTTGTCTTATGATATTATAATCATTTTCAAATATTGGTTTATCATCAAGACAACAAACTCTTTTATCTTCGATTTCTTCAAGCAATCTCGGGAGCTCGTAAATATTTCTTGTACCAAAAACCAAATCAAGGTAAGGAAATTTTTTTAATAAATTTTCGCCTTCCAATTGAGCAACACAGCCGCAAATTGCTATTTTTACCGTTTTCCCTTCTTTTTTCTTTTCTTTTTTAATTCTTCCCCAATTGCCAAGTCTTGAATAAGCTTTATCTGCTGATAATTGTCTTATTGCACAAGTATTTACAATAAACAAATCAGCTTCACTCTCAAGCTCTGTTTGCTCCCAATCAAAATGAGATAACATTCCTAATATTCTTTCGGTATCAGATTTATTCATCTGACAGCCAAGTGTATCAATATATATTTTTTTCATAATCTTCCTATATTATTTTAGAACCTGCGATATGTTCTAATCTTTCCATTCTTTCTTTTAATGCTCCGCTCGGGAAGTAATAAGGGTTAACAGTCATAATTTTTGCAGCGATATTAGGATAAAAATAAATAAATCTTAATTCGCTGTCTACCAAAGGTTTTTGAGTATGAACGTTTGCATAACGGCACAATTCAAGAATGTTTCTTGCTTCATTTTCATCATGAAATTCCAATTCCAATCCGTCAAAAACATTTCTAAAACCCCTAATGCCGCCATATTCGCCAACTGTAATCATGCGCCCTGTTTCAATAACTTCAGGTTCGCCTCTTCCCAATTCTTCATAATCATACAATTCATAATTTCTTCTGTCTTTTAAGGCACCGTCTGCGTGTATTCCTGATTCATGGGCAAAAGCATTTGCTCCCATTGCAACTTGGTTAACCGGAATTGGCACTCCAAAAGCATATGATGTATATTTTGCCAATTTCCATGCTTTTGAAATATCAATTTGAGGATCAATTTGATATTTATCTTTAAAACCGCTTGATTTTTTAATCGCTAAAATACAAGAAACTAAATCCGCATTTCCTGCTCGTTCTCCCATGCCGTTAATTGCAGTATTAATCCAAGCGTCAACACCGGCATCAATTGCAGCTTTTGCACCCATAACGGAACAACCTGTTGCCATGCCTAAATCATTATGAAAATGGAGCTCAATATCCATTTGAGTTTCTTTAGCTAAAAGATAAATTCTGTCATATGCTGTCTTAGGATCGTCAAAACCAAGTGTATCGCAATATCTAAAACGAGTTGCACCGTATTTTTTACATTCTTTAGCATATTCAATTAAATAATCCAAATCAGACCTTGAAGCATCTTCCGCATTAACCCCTATTACTTTTGCGTTTTGATTAATTGCTTCATTAATTGCTTCTAATGTAGAAGCTAGAACATCTTTTGGAGTTTTTTTACCCTGATATTTTCCATTTATCATTTGCGGGGATGTTGATTGAGATAAATTAATATATTTTAATTTTGGCACATTTTTAAATGACTCGACAACATCGCCTTTTATGGCTCTCATCCAGCCTGAAAGCACAGTTTTATTAATCACTCCTCTTTCAACAAGTTCTAAATTACCGTTTAGGTAATTAATTTCATGCTGAGTTGTAGGGAAACCAAATTCAGATTGATTAATACCCATTTCATTTAACATAAGGTTGATAATAGTTTTTTGTAATTTAGCAAGCCCCAAACGAGAAGTTTGAACACCGTCCCTGTTTGTTACATCCACAAATTTAATATAGTTCATGGTTCCCCCGAATAAAGTAATAAAATTATTATATCATGATAAAATTATCTGTATTTATAATGTAAACAAAGATAGTAAACATTTGTAAATTTTAAAAAAACATGTTGATTTATTTATAAGTTGATATAAAATAAAGATATTCGGTAATATATTATGAGATATTATTCTCGTGAGGAAAAATGCAAATTAACAGCTTAGAATGTTGTAGACCTAAACGACGCATTAATACATTTACTGGCGAATATAATTCGGAAAACAAAAAACGAATGCGCCGCAAGCATTACAAGCAGATGAATGATGATGTGCTGGCAACAAGAAGTGTAATAAAAGCACATAAAGAAGTAGCACAAAGTCCTAAAGGACAATTAATTAAAGCTATGCCAAAAATAACATCATCACTCGTATTAACAAGTTTAGCACTGGCCCAACCCGGGAAATTATCAGCAAAGGCTGCAGCAGGGTTGGGTTTTTTAGCGCTTTTTAAAAGCATAGATTCAACTCTTAATACAACTAACGAAGTTATTGAAAAATGCTTTAAAAACGTAAAACCAACAGAAGAAACAGAAAAAAATAAATTATTCTTAAAAGTCGGAACATTTATAGGTACCGCAGCTACATTATCGCTTTTAGCTTTTGTGGGTATAAAATCAGGTAAAAAAATTGCAAATAAACATTTTGCTCCTGTTGTTAACTTTGCAAAAAAAGAAGCTGCAACTCTTGCAAATGAAATTGACAATACAAAACTTGGCAAATTCTTTGAAAACAAAGTTTTACCTTTTAGTCAAAAACACAAAAAGTTAATGAGCGGACTTAAAACTTTTGCACCATTAGGGCTTTTAATTGGCAGCATGGGCGCTCAAGCTAAGCTTATAAATAGCGCTTCTAAAGATATTAAAAATAAATCTTTTGAAAACTATGTTAAAGGCAAACTTATCCAAGAAAAAGCCAGAGAAGATTTTGATAAACTTGAAGGCATTGAAGTTCAGGAATAAATAAATGTACGGCTTAATTAGCGTATTTTTAGGCGGAGCAATTGGCGCTTCATTAAGATATTTAACGGGCTTAATAATAGTTAAAACTATTGGTTTAGCCTATTTAGCAACTTTTTTGGTTAATATTATCGGTTGTTTTTTAATAGGAATACTCTACGCCATTACCCTTAAATTTGAAATTCCAAGCAATCTGAAACTATTTTTAATGGTAGGTTTTTTAGGTGGTTTAACAACTTTTTCATCTTTCAGTCTTGAAAACTTTATATTTTTAAAAGACGGTAAATTTATACACTTTATTACCTACACTCTTTTAAGTGTAACCATAGGATTAATTGCAACATCGATAGGCTATTATTTATTTTCCAATAAATAATTACTCTTTTATTGCTGATAGCATTGCAATGTTTGTCCAAAACAAAAATTGCAATTGCGGTCTAAACCAAATGGTGTCAAATAATCCATGACCCATTACCGCCAAAATCATTAAAATTATACTTAAAGACAAAATCTGTACTGATGTATTTTTTGATTTTAAACAATATTTTAAACAAGTTTTTATCACCAATACAAGAAAAACAATAAATGCAAAAAGTGCAAATATACCGCTTTCAACAGCAATTTCTAAAGGCACACAATATGAACCCAAAGCGTCAAAACCCGACTTCATATATAGCCCATATATTTCTCTAAAATTTTGATTTCCAACCCCTATTCCAAAAATCGGATTATCTAAAAACATGTGTAGGGCTGATTCATATACATTTAATCTGAAAGATATTGAACTATCTGCTCTAAGCGCAAATATAGACTCAATTCTTCTTGAAATTGCAGGATCGAAAGCCGCAAAAGCAACAATCGCCAGAATTATTAATAATGCAATGTTTTTATATCTTTTTTTAATCTTTGACAAACCGCCAAACTTCTTTTGAACATAATAAATCAACGCCATAAAAAGCATAGGGAAAAACAATAAAAAGCCAAGATAAGCTCCTCGACAGCCTGTATCAATTATTGCAATTATATTTATAAAAAATAAAGCACAATATGCTAAAGCCCGCTTTTTATTATTTTTAGATAAACTATCTAAAATCAAATATACAAAAGAAGATAAACCGCATAATAAATATCCTGCAAGCAAATTCGGATTATAAGGCTTTAGGGTGCCATATGCTCTTGAAACAACTTCCTCAGGATTAATAGAGGTCATATCTTGCCAGCCGGAAATTTCTGACACACCACAAGCATTTTGTATAATTGCGATAAATGACTCAAAGCTCATTAAAAAAGCCGTAAGAAGAATTGTCGGAAAAATCTTGTTTTTATTGTCTTTAAAAAATAACGTTGCACAAAAGAAAAACAAAGTATAAATCAAAGTTTTGATATAGCCATGTAAGCTTAGTTTAAACAATGTTGAAGCAAATAAGCTTACGGTTACAATCAGAAAATATACAAATAAAGCTTTATGATAATTTTTAAATTTAAATTTATCATCATAATTAAATATATTTTTAAACACCACAATTACACTAAAAAGCAAAGCCAATAAGCCCATATATTCACTATTTAATATAACTGCACTAATCAATATTGATAACATAGTCAAATAGGCTATATTATCAATATTTTCCATAAAAAAGCTGTTATTAATGAATTTTTTTATATTATTGAACATCTTGATTTAACTTTGTATGCTTATCTAAATCTTCATGAACGTTGTTAGTGGGTTCAGGGCTTACAGTAACATTTGAAATAACCCCGTTTACCTTGTATTTTGTTCCTTCTAAGGTAATCGGAATGCCGATTTTAACTTTATTACCGCCAACAACCGCATCGCCGTCTTTTGTAATTTTAGCGCTATCTACAATTTTAACTATGTAATCATATTGATAAGGAGTAGATTCATCATTAACTACAACATAAGGTTTTTTTGAATTAATCGCAGGAAGCATGATTTTTCTTTTATCAAATTTCACATCCTTAATTTTTAATTTTGTATAAGGAACATTTCTAATTGTAATAAAAGTTTCATCTCCCGTTTTGAACAATTGTTCATTGGCAGTCAATGAAACGCCTCTTAAATAAATTTCCATTTCAATATCAGTTGTTGCTTCAATTTGGTTTGATGATGTTGCTCTTTTTCCGCTAAAAGTCAAAAAGCCGACAATAACTCCGACTAAAACAATTCCGATAATTAAATAATCAAAAGGTCTTAATTTTTTTATAAAATTCATTTTCAAATCCCTTTTTCTTTCTATACATTAATTTCTTCTTTTAAATCTTCACAAGTTACGGTATGACAGCCGAAATATCTGATTACGATACTTGCCGCAAGATTTCCAAGCCTCATCGCAACTTCGCCGTCTAGCCCTGAACACAATCCAAGAGTAAATACAGCAACAACAGTATCGCCAGCGCCTGTCACATCAAAAACTTCTTTTTTATTATATGCAGGCACTTTTTTGAAAATAACTTCTTCTCCGTCTTTTTCAAATAATGCCATGCCGTTTTCACCGCGAGTTAACAGAACTTTTTTTAAATCCAACTCTTTTAATAATTTTTCACCCGCCATAAAAAGCGTTTTATCATCTTTTATAAAAAAGCCTGCTTGTTTTTCGCTATCGGGCTGATTAGGAGTGATTGCATATACTCCTTTATATTTTTCCATATCTTTTTGAATATCTGCAACAACAATAATATTATATTTTTTGGCTTCTTCAATTGTTGCAGTTATTATATTTTGAGTCAAACAGCCTAAATGGTAATCTGATAATATAACACCGTCAAAATTTTTAATTGATTTTTTGATATTTTCAATAATTTTTTGTTCAATTTCAGGATTTAACTGTGTTTTTGTTTGCCTGTCTATCCTAACAATCTGCTGAGTTATGCTTTGATTACATGAACCTGAAATCCTTGTTTTAGTTGTTGTTTTTCTTGTTTCATCCAAAACCATTAAATTGGTATCAATGTTTTTTTCTTCTAAAATCCTAAGCAATTCGCGTCCGTAATAATCATCACCATATACACCAAGCGCGCTAACTTTACCACAATTAATTGCAGACACGTTATTTGCAGCATTAGAGGCAGCCCCAAGAATTTTTTTGGTTTCATAATGTTCTAAAATCAATACGGGCGCTTCTCTTGAAATTCGCTCGGTATTTCCGTATATCATTTCATCAAGTGCAAAATCACCAATAACAAGAATTTTAGGCTCTTTTAGCTTATCTATATAGTTAATTAAATCTTTATTTTCCATACAATTCCTCTAATGGTTTTATATTAACATAAACATAAACATAAAATTTATTTTTTATATTTATCACACCTTAATTTATATTGAATATCTTCCAAAAGCTTTCTGTTAATAGAAAATAAATCTCCAATTATCGCAAGTATAAAACACAAAAAAGACAATATAAAAATTATACTGGCTAATATTAAAGATTGAACATGGCCTGAGCCGTCAAAATTAAAGAAAAACCATAAATACCTAAATGAAATCAAAAGCCCCAAAAAGAAAAAAATAAAAGCATTAATCATAAAAAATCTTGCAGGCCGATAGATTATAAAAAATCTGATTAGATTTTTAGCTTGTTTAAATATATAATCAAAATCATTTTTAAAAAGTTTAGACTTGCGATTTATTTGTTCATTAACATTAATATCAACATTTGTCACTTTTAAATTTTTATTTTTTGCTTGGACAATTGTTTCAATTGTATAGCTAAACTGATTAAAAACATTCAAATTCAAAAGCGCATCTTTAGAAAAAGCCCTAAACCCGCTTGCCGCATCTTTGACATCTATCCCTGATATAAGTTTTACCATTAGAGAGCCGAATTTCTGCATGGCTTTTTTAAAACTTGAAAAAGCTTTGATGTTTTTTATATCTCTTGCACCAATGACAATATCACATGAATTTTCAAGAATAGGGTTAATTAATTTTTGAATATCAGAAGCACAATATTGATTATCACCGTCAATATTAACTAAAACATCAGCACCAATTTCAAGAGCATAATTAACACCTGTCATAAAATTATAAGATAACCCTCTGTTTATTTGAGATTTTATAACTTTATCCACTCCGTAATTCAGTGCAATTTTAGAAGTATCATCATCACTTCCGTCATCAAGAACAACAACTTCAATTTTATCTATACCCAAAAGTTTTTTAGGTAAATTTTTTAAAACCTCTAAAATACACTCCCCTTCATTATAACAGGGTATTTGAATTACTAATTTCATAAGCCTATTATACATCAAATGTAGGATATTTTAAAATAAATGTTAAAGAAATAAAAAAGTTGGCACGATAGCTAAAATGTAAATCAAATTAAAATAATATACACACCATATAACTTTATTGTCATCCTTATTAGAGCCTATTGTATACTTCATACAATAGCTTTTTTTTGTGGGAGTGATGTAAAACCGTAGCGCGACTGCGCTAGGTTTTAGAAATGACCCGATAGGATGTGAGGGCGTGATGTCAAAACGTTGAGTTTTGACAGACAGCCCGACACTGGACTTGGGAATGAAGCAATTTTTTACAGCGCTTGTGCGCTGTTAAAATTGCGAATGACCCGATAGGATGTGAGGGCGTGATGTCAAAACGTTGAGTTTTGACAGACAGCCCGACACTGGACTGAAGCGATGCCCACAATCCCTTAGCGAACTTGGAAGCTTTAGGGATTGGAAATACCCTTGGGGTGCGTTTCAAATTCTTGCCGTAAGGCGAATTTGACAGGAGCAAAGAAAAGTGAACAATTACATAGAGCAAAAGATGTTTGAAATAAACTAGTGTATTTTCTTGTCACCCTGAACTGGTTTCAGGGTCTTAATAACCATGTAAAAATAATTAGCCCATTATTTTTAGGGTTAAAAGTAAACACTGCACGCTTAAAAGATGCTGAAACAAGTTCAGCATGACGTTTTGGGAGGATATTTTCTTTGTCACCCTGAACTGACCTTGTCACCCTGAACTGGTTTCAGGGTCTAAATAACCATGTATAAAATAATTAGCCCATTATTTTTAGGGTTAAAAGTAAACACTACACGCTTAAAAGATGCTAAAACAAGTTCAGCATGACGTTTTGGGAGGGCATTTTCTTTGTCACCTCGAACTGACCTTGTCACCCTGAACTGGTTTCAGGGTCTTAATAACCATGTATAAAATAATTAGCCCATTATTTTTAGGGTTAAAAGTAAACACTGCACGCTTAAAAGATGCTGAAACAAGTTCAGCATGACGTTTTGGGAGGACATTTTCTTTGCCACCTCGAACTGACCTTGTCACCCTGAACTGGTTTCAGGGTCTTAATAACCATGTACATAATAATCAAGCCCATTGTTTTCAAGATTAAAAGTAAATCTTGCATGTTGATAAGATGCTGAAACAAGTTCAGCATGACGTTTTGGAATGACATTTTCTTTGCCACCTCGAACTGACTAGAAAATAACAAAAAACTTAAAAAAAAGGGAGCAATTGCTCCCTTAAGATATCAAAACACAAAAAATAACATAAATCGGGTTTT
>CASDOW010000022.1 GCA_949282195.1 uncultured bacterium
TTACCTTATTACTTACCTTATCTATATAAAGTAAACATCAGTATAAAAATTGCCTTTTTGGGGTTTTGGAATGTAAAGTTTTTGTATCGTTCTTGAATATACTACGTAATTCTACGGCCAAATAAGTTGATATCTTTTTGTTTTTTATTTTAAATATCATTAACGAGAGATATCTTAAAGGTCATGGCTGATAATAAGAGTTTGGATTTTAATATTATCGCATCGGACTGTCTTATTGCTGAGGAGGCTGACAGTGAAAAAGTTGTCGACCGTTTGAAATCATTAAAAGACCGCTATTCTGAAATGCAGTTGATTGCAATTTTTAATTATTTTTTAAAGATAGAATATCGTTCAGAAGTTTTGTGCTGGCTTATTAAAGAACTTGATAAATACAGAGATTCTTCTTCTCTGGCGCCGTTGATTGAACTTTTGTTGATGAAAGACCATACACCTAATGCAAATTACGACAGAGATTATTATACAAATGTCCGTGTTCTGTGTGCAAAAGCTATATCTAATCTCAAAGATCATGAGTCTGTTCACGCTCTATTATACTGTTTGAATAATAAGGATGAAAATTACAAGATAAGATTAAGCTGTGCAGATGCTCTGGGTAAGCTTGGAGATAAGTACGCAGTAACTTCTCTAATTGATGTTGTTGGTGATGAAGAGGAAAAATCAGTTTATATCAGAGAGTCTGCTGCTGTTGCGCTCGGGCTCATCGGCGATATGAGAGCGGTTGATTCGCTTGTGAAAGTTCTTGAAAACCAGAATGGTATTATGGATAAATTTACATATCTTAAAGAGAAAGCAGTGGAAGCACTTTGCCGTCTAAACCCAAATAATGACAGGGCGTTTAATGCATTGAAAAATTCTTTAAATGATGAAAATCCGCAGGTAAGAATTAATACAATAGAAGCATTAATGGAAAACGGAACAGAGAAAGCTTTCTGTTTAATAAAGAAAATGCTGGCAGATGAAGATGAAGAAGTTCAAAAAAATGCCGTAATTGCTCTTTATAATATGTCCGGCAGTGATATTTTAAAAGAAATTTTAAATTCTTCTCAATATTCCAAAATCTGTAAAGAAGAAGCTCAAGAAATTCTGGACAATGAGGATGATGTCGATGAATAATGAACCTAAGGCTTTGATTTTGCTCTCGGGCGGACTGGATTCGGTTGTTTCACTTGCACTTTTGCAGGATAAATTTGATTTTTGTTATGCACTTACTTTTGACTACGGGCAGAAATCTTTTAAAAAAGAGAAAGATTCGTCTGAAAGAATTGCAAAGTATTATAATATTCAAAAACACGAAATTATAAAGCTTGACTGGTTGAGAAATATAACACAAACAGCTCTTGTTTCAAAACAGGAGGTTCCTGATATACAAACGGAAAATCTGGATAATTTGTCTATAGTTTCACAATCAATGAAAAATGTCTGGGTTCCTAACAGAAACGGTGTTTTTATAAATATCGCTGCTGCTTATGCAGATTCTTTTAAAATTGATTATGTTGTAATAGGTGCAAATAAAGAAGAGGCAGTGACTTTTACGGATAATTCAGAGCAGTTCATAGTCGATGTTAACGAAGCACTGGAATCTTCAACAAACTATGATGTCAAGGTTATTGCACCTCTAATAGACATGGACAAAAATCAAATCGTTAAAAAAGCAATTGAGTTAAATGTGCCATTAAAAGATATCTACAGCTGTTATAATGCATTTGAAAAGCACTGCGGAAAATGTGAATCCTGCTCCAGATTAAAAAGAGCATTAGAAAATGCAGGTGCTTTTGATATAATAAAAAAGCTTTTTGAATAGTATGTGAGGAATGGTTATGAAATCTCTGTTTATCGATAAAGAAATAAAATATATAGGCAGCCAGCTTTCACCGCACTGGATATACAAAAATTTTCATATACTCGGTGATGCTATAGTGTCTTTTATAGGTGAAATGGATGTAAAAATTACTGAAATGGTGGATATAGAAGATGTGATTTCAAATTCTCCGATTTACAGTAAAAAGATGGTAAGTTTTATTATTGAACAATTCGAAATGGGGTTGTCAGAATGCGTTGTAAGACAGCGTTTTTTGATATGCATAATAATAGAAGAACTCAGAAAAATTCTTGGAGATAAATATAAAATCACACGCAGCGGTGATGATATATTTGTTCATATAGACGGTGTTGACAAAAAGCTTTCTGTCTCAATTGCTACAAAATCAACAACCTCAGCTTTAATACACACAGGTCTTAATATTGACCCCGAAGGCGCACCTATAGATGCCTGCGGACTGACAACAGATCTCGGGATTACAAATATTGAAGAATTTGCCAAAAATGTAATGAGACGGTATATTGAAGAGAATACTGAAATTTTAGAAGCCGCTTGTAAGGTCAGGGGAGTATAAATATGGCTCAATCAAAAAAAGTTAAACAGACATGGGTGCTATTCATAGTAACATTCCTTGTTTCTTTAATTGTAATTACATATTTTATAAAAAGCATGTCTCCTGATGTTGATGTGGAAATAGGCGGTGAAGATATACAAAATACAGAAGAACAAACATCTGAAAGTGATGTTAAAAAAGCTATCGATGACAGATTAAGATGGATACAAATGGAAGATAACATGCCGGGGGTATCAAAAAGAGAAGATGGTGTTTCTGATGAAATTGATTATGACCATCCGGCAAAGGATAGTTCATCTGCACGTACAGATAAAAATAAAAATGCAGAATCAAATACTGATAATAATGAACTGGATCCTATAGAATATGTAAATGAACCTGAGCCTCAGCAGCAAGAGCTTAACCCTCCAGTACCTGCTGTGCCTAAACCAGTCGTAGAACAGTTTAAGATGTCAAAAGTTTTTGTCGGATCTTATCCAACCATTGAACAGGCTATTCAGGCTCAAAATCAGCTCATGAATGCGACAGTTTCAGTAAGTCCGTTTGTTAAAGAAGTAAATGGCGTTTATGTTTTACAAGCAGGCTCCTATGCTGATGCCGGCAAAGCAGAGGCTGTAGCCAGAGAAATCAATTCACTCGGCTTTCATGCAAGAGTCGTAAAGGAATAATGCCGCGTAAAACGTTATTATAACTTAATAAAAACCCGATGTTAAAGTTGACATCGGGTTTTGTTTGCGTTTTGATATATTTGTATCTCTATCGGGAGTACCAGGTTTGTGCTGAACGCTGATTTTCGGTAATGATATGGCGCGCGAGACGCCGTTGCAAATCCCGCAAACCCGATGGCTTAGGTGTGTATGCCAAGGCTGAAACAATAATTATTAAATTTTATACAAGGAGAAAATATGCCAACAATTGCACAATTGGTAAGAAAAGAACGTAAAAGTTCAGTTGATAAAACTAAATCACCTGCTCTTACAAACTGCCCCCAAAGACGCGGCGTTTGCACAAGAGTTTATACTACTACACCGAAAAAACCTAACTCAGCTTTGAGAAAAGTTGCAAGGGTTAGATTGACTAACGGTTTTGAAGTTACATCTTATATTCCGGGTATCGGACACAATCTTCAGGAACACAGTGTTGTTCTTATTAGAGGCGGCAGGGTAAAAGACCTTCCGGGTGTTAGATATCACATTGTAAGAGGCACACTGGATACTGCCGGTGTTGCAAACAGAGCACAAAGCAGATCTAAATATGGTGCTAAAAGAGCTAAACAAGGCAAATAATTGAGAAAGGAATACTAAGATGTCAAGAAGAAATAAACCGCCGAAAAGAATACCGGCACCTGATGCAATTTACAACAGTGTAGATATTGCAAAATTTATTAACAGATTAATGAGACGCGGTAAAAAATCTATTGCAGAAAAGATTTTCTACTCAATGATGGAAGCAGTTAAAGAAAAAACTAAACAGGATCCCAGAGAAGTATTTGAAAAGGCCATTACTAACGCTACTCCGTTACTCGAAGTTAAAGCAAGAAGAATCGGCGGTTCTACGTATCAGGTTCCTGTAGAAGTTAAAGCTGACAGAGGCATGGGTGTTGCTTCTACATGGATTATCGAAGCAGCTAAGAAAAGACACGGCAAATCTATGCAGGAAAAACTGACTGCTGAAATTTTAGATGCTTCAAACGGTCAGGGTGCTGCTTGCAAAAAACGTGAAGATACTCACAAAATGGCAGAAGCTAACAAGGCTTTTGCTCATTACAGATATTAATCTGTTATTCTCTAAATCTTTACAAAAGAGTCCCGAATTTCGGGACTCTTTTTACTTTGCTATTTTAAATCTCAGAATAACGGATTTTAAAAATTCAGAGGGTACTTAGGCTGCACGCCCCTGTAGTGACCTTGGTTAGAAACAGTTGTGTTGGGGCAATTTTTACAGCAGCCAGTCAATGAAAAATTGCCGTTAAAACATTATGAATTTTCTATTATAGCCTGCTTAGAGGCAACTCCAAGACCAACACCTGCTAATATGTATGTAGCCAGTGCAAACAAATAATTACGTTTCAGAATATTTGTATTCAATGCGCCTTTCAAAAGATTTTTTGGTACTTTTTTGACTGCATTAATACCTTTCAAAGAGGCTGCACCTTCTTCGATTATTGTAGGTAAAAATGCTGCAAATCCAAGCAAGCCTGCATTTCTTTCGATGAAATTTTTATCTCTGTCATTAGGTTTTCCAATAACCTTAGATGTAAGCAGCAATGCCATAGGTGCATACATTGCATATCTTCTTGATTTTTGAAGTAATTTTAAAATTGTATTTTTAGTATTAGTTGCGTGTCCCAATTCATGAAGTATCAAAGACGGTTTTGACTTTGGGGCAACCGCAAGTTTATGTTGATCTGCGTAAAAGGCGTTCTGTCCTTTTGCAACTGCCTCCAATTCATTATATAGTGCGGCATTATCTTTATATTTTAATCTGTTTTCCGGTGTAATATAATCGACCGTAACATCCAAATTATTACGTTTAATCATAGAATCAGCTATTTTATGAACATTTTCAGAAGAAGTAAACTCTTTACCTGCCTCTAACTTTTTTGCAAACCATTGTGAGCTTTTTTCTATACCTATCGCCAGTGCCTGTAGTAAAGCTGCAAGACCGACAGTTTTAGCAGCATTTGCATCGTTGTTTGCAGTCTCTGCATAGTATGTCTGCTGTCCTTGCCAATAAGGATTGGAATAGCCTATGTTATATGTATATGGCGAATAACCATAATTGTTTACACTAAAAGAATTCATAACTTCATGCCTTCATTTATTATAAAACATTTAACCAAAAAAATTTGCTATATATTAAAAATATAAATACAATTTTTAATATATATAGAGTAAAAAAATAAATTGTTATTATGATAACATTATGTTACTATGATAACAATAATCCATCAGGAGAAAATGATGAAATACAAAAAATTAGCTGCAACAATAATAATGACAAGCATTTTAGGACTTAATCTCATGCCTGCGGCATGCCTTGCCAAGTCAAATAAAAAAGACAATAACAGTAAAAATTCAAAGAAAACAAAAGTTATAAAATCACAAGTTTCTGAATATCGTTTTGATTATATAAATTCGGAATGGTGGAATAATTTTGATGATGAATACCTTAATCAATATATTGTAAAAGCCATTGAAAATAATCATGACTTAAAAATAGCAACACTAAGGGTAGAACAGTACAGACAGTTGGAAAGAATGCAGCTCGCAAATGAGCTTCCAACAGTCGGCGCAGGTTTTTCACCAACAGGTTTAAAAATACCGGGTGCAACTAATACAACCGGAATGTGGGCTTTTCCAATTGTAGTCAGTTATGAAGCAGACATCTTTCTGAAAAACAGAGACAAAACACGCTCTGCTAAGAAAGATTGGGAAAAATCAAAAATAGAAGAACGTGCATCATATATTACAATTGCGTCTGCAGTCGGTTCTACATATCTGAATATTGTAAGAGCTGATAAACTTATAGAGCTGCAAAAAGAAATAATTCAATCGAGGAAAGAAATTTATGAATTAATGTCAGAACGCAATAAAGTAGGTCTTACTTCAACAGCAGATGTCGTTAGAGCGAATAAAGCTTATGTCGCAGCAACTGCAAATCTCAATGATCTTGAAAAATCAAGAGATACTTTGCTGAATAGTCTTGCTGTATTAATAGGTGAAAGCCCTGCTAATGCACATCAATTAAAAAGAAAAGCATATGATGACTCGTACCTTGTAAAAGTACCTGAATCAATTTCTTCGGAAATAATTGATCAACGTCCTGATTATTTGGCGGCGGAGATATCAGTTGAAAAAGCCGGTATAGATGTAAGAGCCGCAAAAAAAGAATTTTTACCTAAAATAAATCTTATAGGATTAATGTCTTTCGGCTCATCCGCATTAAATACAGCCTTTAACTGGAGCAATGTTTTGGGACTTCTTGCAGCAGGTGCAATGCTTGATTTATTTTCTGGCGGACGAAAAGTTGCAAATTTAAAGCTTAAGAAAAATCAGTATGAGCAAATTTTGCACAATTATTACAATACAAATCTAAAAGCTATTCAAGAAGTGAATGACTCACTTGTTTCTTTAAAACAGGATGACAAGAAATATAAAACAAATCTAAATGTTTATAAACTTGAACAAAAAGATTTTGGCTATAGTACAATCCAATATGAAGAAGGTCTTATATCATATTTGGATTTACTCCAAAGAAAAGAAAATCTTTTGAGTTTAAATAAACAGGTAGTTTCTGACAAAGTAGACTGTAACATAGATTATATTGGACTATATAAAGCTACCGGTGCAAGACTTCAATAAACCACACTTCTTATATAAATTTTATACCGTTAAGACAGAAAATTGTTTTACGGTATTTTTTTATTCCTCCTGCAATTGTAATCAATTGTAAATTTTCAGCTACAATTATAACAAATAATTTTATTACGAAATATGATTAATAAAAAGGAGTAAAATATGGAAGTAAAAAGTCTTACTATGTATTCTGCAAAAAGAAACATTAACGCTGCATCAAAAAAAAATATTTCATTTGGTGATGATTGCGGTTACACACCTGACTGGTACAAACCATCAAATGCAATGACTGATATGCGAAATAAAGGTTATATCATACAAGGTTACGACAGTAGAGATGCATTTGAAAGATTTTATGATGATGTCAGCAAAGAACTAGCAATCAGAGCAAAACAACCAGATGCGGTATGGTTTACGGAATATCAAAAGAATCCGGCATTTCAAGATAACAGAGCAATAAAACGTACAGTACACAACTGGAATTTTTCAAGAGAAGATGTAACAGGCCTGCTTTCAAGATTTTGGGAGCGAAATAAAAATAACTCATTCACCGATACAAAAGCAACCGTGACGAATTTTCTTACGAATACAGAAGGAATGAAAAAACCGAACTTTTTCCAGATGTTTTTGCCAAAATTCACACCATATCTTGAGAAAGATTCTCTCCTCACGGATGTCATACAATTATTCTTAAAAGACGGAAGACACAGAATAAGATAAAGCATTTTGATTCAAAATGGAATAATAAATAAAGGGTAAGTTAAAACTATAACTTACCCTTTATTTATTATTTTCTCTTTTTGCAAGAAATACCCTGGATTGGATTCGAACCAATGACCTACCGCTTAGAAGTTGTATAACACAGTATTCTCGCTATTTTTCAGAATTTATCAGGATTTATCTCTGTTTGTTGCGGTGCATGAATTTGAAGTAATTTTTATTCTCATATTTTATCAGATTTGATTTTGAGTTATCAAAATTTTTGCAACCTTTTTGCAACTCTAATGTGATTAAGGAAAGGTTGAAAATTAAAGAATTGTGATTTTGCATAAGGGCGAGGGAGGGGTAAATCCCTTATTTAGCCTCCTTTAATCGGAGCCATAGAAAAATTCTATATTTTTTAACAAATAAATCACAACAATTCGCAAACTTTGTGGTATAATAAGCCGCTAACATTTATTTTTATGATATGCTTATAATTATGAAGAAGTCTAAATCAAAAAATGTTACAGTTGTAGATTTATTCTGTGGAGTTGGGGGCTTAACTTGTGGGCTACAAAAAGCAGGATTGAATGTTATTGCGGGTTTTGACAGTGATAGTACTTGCAAATTTGCTTATGAATATAATAATAATGCTAAATTTATAAATTGTGATATATCAGAAATAGATAGTTCATTAATTGCGAAATATTATAAAAAAGATGATATAAAAATTTTAGTTGGTTGTGCACCATGTCAAACTTTTTCAAGGCAAACAAATAAATATAAAGATAGAACAAAAGACAAGAAATGGAATCTTTTAAAATTTTATGCTAAACACATTGAAAACATTAAACCAGATATAGTTTCAATGGAAAATGTTCCAGAATTAGTTAAGTTTGATATTTTTCAATATTTTTTGGATATTTTAGAAAAAAATAATTATAAGGTATCATATAAAATTGTTGATTGTAGTAAATATGGATTGCCCCAGAAAAGAAGAAGATTGGTTTTATTAGCTTCTAAATTAGGAGAAATAGAGTTAATTCCTCCAAGCAAAAATCAAATTTACAGAACTGTAGAAACAGCAATAAAAGATTTACCAAAATTGAAAAATGGTCAACAAGATAAAGCAGACCCATTGCATCGATGTGCAAAATTAACGAATATAAATTTGGAAAGAATTAAACAATCAACACCTGGTGGTACATGGCAAGAGTGGGATAAGGAGTTATTACCAGATTGTTATAAAAAATCAACGGGAAAATCTTATAGTGCTGTTTATGGAAGAATGAAATGGGATAGCCCGTCACCAACAATGACAACGCAATTTTATATATATGGAACAGGTAGATTTGGACATCCAACCCAAAATAGGGCTTTGTCTCTTAGAGAAGGAGCTTTGTTACAAACCTTTCCAAAAGATTATAAATTCGTAGAAAGCTCAGAATATTCTTTAAAAGTTATAGGTCGGCACATAGGCAATGCTGTACCTGTTGATTTAGGTAAAATTATTGGAGAATCTATATTGCAACATATAAAAAAACATTGTGTAATAGTTAAATAGCTTTATATTGTTTCTTTTCTAAATATTTTTTTATGGAATTTAGGAATTTATTTAAAATTTTATAGGTGTCATTTTTGTATTTTGTTAAATCCTCTAAAGTACTATCTTGTCCACAAGACGAAAAAGTAATATTGCCATGTGCCAAGAAATTTCTTTTATCTTTGATTTCTGCGATTCTATAACCGCCTTTTAAAGAATCTGCAAATCTCAACTTAAATCCAAAGTCTCTTGCTACTTTACGCATTGTTTCTGCATCTATATTATTTTGATACTCAATCTTGTATTTATCATCAAATCGAATAAAATCTTCAAGGGTCTTATCTATAATAAATTTAACACCTTCTCTTAGTTTTAAATCATTTGGGGATTGTAAATGTTGTCTTGTGTGTACATTTACCCATTGTTTTTTTAGACCCTCAACCAATGCTTCATATTGAATATTTTCTTTGGCTATTTGTTGGCATGCATATTGTATAGAATTTTTGACGGTTGACTCAATTAGATTATATAAAAGCAAAAAAGTATTTGCTTTTAATATTTTTTGTATTCTAACATCTAGACAATTATCTTGTTTTTTACGAATATTTTTAAGAATATAGGTCTGAGAGGTTATCTGTCTTAAAAATTTGTAATAGCAGTCTATTTCCTCTTTTTTTTCATTGAATTCATCAAATAATTGTTGCATTGCTAATTTCCTAAAAGTTTATTTCTTACAAATTCAATACGTGCATTAACCCGTTTTTTTGTATTACTGCCATCTGTTGTAACTAATTTTAAGAAATCATTTGAGTTTACCCAGCTAACATCAATATTTTGGTTTAATAAATTAGGACTTTGTCTTAATGCTAAATTCGTACCAACAGATAATGCTTCAAATCTCACTCTGGAATTTTGTTTTGTTTTTTCATTTTTATAAAAGTTATTTACAAAATGTTGTTGTGCAAAAGTTAAAACATCCATAATTTCTTTTGTTTTGGCATCTTTTTCTTGTTTTAAATCATTATCGCTTAACTGTGCCCACTGAGCATTTTTCTCAATAAGATAATCATCTAAAAATCCTTGAACACTTTTGGTAAAGTTTAAATAATTATCCGAATATGCATAGAATCTTAATGCAAGTTCTTCATCTTCTCGTCTTTTCTTTTTAGTGTCAGTTATATTTAATGTAGACATAAACATGGCATTAGTGGCAATTTCTTTAATGAAATCAGTAAATTTACCTTGAAATGCACCACGTCTTTTTTCCATGCCTTTAAGAGTATCGCTACCTGTATTTATTCTTTCAAATAAATCAAATCTTACATCTTCATCTGCTTTTTCAGTTAAAACTATGGCACGAATTGTTTTATTTAAAAACCTTTTTCGCCTTGACTCTAATAAATCTGTAAAATATTTACCATTTAATTGGGATAATTTTTCCAAATTTTGCAATTTTAATTCATCTTTACAATAATCTAAATCCGGTAAATCCAATTTAGAATCATTTTTGCAGAAAGAATAAATGGTTAATAATCTTTGTACACCATCAACTATTTCTAAATCACCACTTTCAGTATCAGCTAAAAATAAATATGGAATAGGAATGTTAATTAGTAATGACTCTATGAGTTTAGACTTTTTATTTTCATCCCAAACAAATTTTCTCTGATATTGAGGAATAAAAATTTCACTCTTTTTTAATTTAGATAAAATAACTTCAATAGTAAATTCATGTGTATCATAGTCAACAGTTTTTAATTGATTTACAATTTCTTCTTCAATTTGTTCTGCAATATTAGACATGCATTGCTCCTCATAATTTTTCATGCATATATTCTACCATAAATATTCTTATATTTGTTTTAGTTAATAGTTGTTATATTAAGCCTAAAATATTTAAATACCTAATGCTTTAAAACTTTGCCATAAATCAATTTTTCAAGATTTTCATGTGCTTGTTTCATATCTAATAAATACAGTTTTGATGCTTCTGTATTAAAATTAATAGTTCCTTTTAGCAATACTTTTAAAAACAAAGTTGCTTTAATAAAGAAATGGAATAAATATTCGGCTTCTTTTTGATTTAATTCTATTTTATGATGCCAATCTAAAAAACAACCATGAGCAATTTGTGAGCTATCGTTGTAAAATCCATAAACAATATCTCTTAATGAATATTCAAAAACATCTTTAAGTTTAAAACCAACCCTATCAAGTTCTTTATACATCTTTTCATATTTCATAAATTCAGGTTTAAAATTTTTAAAATATTTATTAAATTTTTCACAATTATCTTCTGTTATTTTAAAATCTTTAATTCCAATTCCTTTTAAAATTTTAGCTTTTGCAGATTCTTGTATGGTTTCAAAACATCGCTTGTTTTGTTGAGATAATTGTTCTTTAGTACAAGTATTGCCTTCTATATCAATTGGTTCCCCCTCTTTTGTGCTATTAAAAACAATAAAGTTATTTTTTATTTTTATGATTTGAGCCTCGTCTAAATAATCATTAATTTTTTCTGGAAATTGTGTCAAATATGTAATAAGAATAACTGTTTCAACAGCACTTCTTAAAACCATTTTAGATTCATTTATATAACTTTCATAAATCAAAATATTCGCAGACGTCGCATTAGAAATAATTTTCTTAATAAGGACATAATAAACTAACAATTCTTTTGTATTATATTTAACAGTTTCAACTATTTGGTTAAAACTAAATATTAGTTTACCCATTTCTTGATGAAAAATTTCTGTATCAATAATTTTATTCCTGTTAATCATAATTAAAATAATTATACATAAAAATAAATGCTAACTTATGCAAAAATTACTATAATATTACTTACATCTATTTCCTTTCTTGTCATAATAATTTCAAAAGGGGGAAGAATGGTTAATATTGAGTAAGATAAATTGAATGAGGCGGGGCACCTATTATTAGAGGTTAAGTGTCTTGCAAGATTGGGAGCATTAGCGCCTGAGTCTTGTATTGATTATAATGAATTACAGCTACAGGATAATTTAGAGTATTATTTTGCACCAAATTACCCATCAAGTAAATAAAATAGAAAACTTGATTCAAGATTAAGTTCTAAGATTTACAACTCGCATAAATTAACATGGTGCACAGAAATTCACTCTTGCGTTAATATGCGATTATGAAAGGATTACTCATTATCAGAATGAGACACCTGGCATAAATACTATAAAACAGCTAGATACACGTATACAAATACAAAGGAGTTAATTTTTATGTGCGATAATAACGCATTAAATCGATTAGAAAACAAAATTTCTGACGCAAGAATGATTTTATACGATTTGCAAGTGTTCATTAAGTTAGGCGCCCTTGCTAGCGATTCCGGTATTATTGATGAAGACTTACAACTCAATAAAGACAAAGATGATTATTACATACTTTTCAGAACATTAAACAAAAAGCTGCAAAAAGCAATAGACATTTTACAGGTCTAAAGTTCTTCAAATAAATTAGAAGGCTTAACTCCTAAGGCCCTTGCGATTTTAAACACATTTTCAACGGTTGTGTTTCTTTCGCCTCTTTCAATCATTCCGATAAAATTAGGGGACATATCAAGGATTTCAGCTAGTTCAAGCTGGGTTAATTCTTTATCAAGTCTTAGAAATTTTAATCTCTTGCCAAACTTTTGTAAATCTTTTTTACTCATATTGTAATTTTCGTGGTAATATAAAATCAATGGAACAAACCGACCGTGCGTTTATATGTGTTAATCTTTTGTGTATCAAGAATTTAAAGACTAATACTATGCGTGGTTAAGAAAGGTAAATTATGAAAAAGTTATTTATTTTGTTTTGTATCCTAACGGCTATCACAGGAAAATGTTTCGCTTATTACACCGTTGAGCAAATCAAGTATGAACAGAGTGTAGGCAAAACTGATACCTTGAATCGTGCAATGGAAAATCCTAGGCAGTTTGAAAAAATGTACAGCGATTATTACAACAAGCAAAATTATGAGAATAATCGAAATAATTACAATAGACCTGATTACACACGGGAAAGGCCTTTGTATAAGTTCGGTAATTCATACGAATTATAAGTATAAATTTAAGAAAGGATGGTTTTATGAAAAAGTTTTTAGTTTTGTTCGCAGTATTAATGCTCTTTGCTTCAACTCCTATGGCAGAAGCTAAAAAGCCAACTCTAGATGATATTGCACCTGTTGGATTCAAGATTTTAGAATCTAACAATATCCCAAAAAGAATGGTTTTTAAATATACATTTTCTATCAAAAATCCCAGAGCGACATTAGATTACAAGCCGGAAAATATTGGTCTAGATTATACCGGACGAGTGTTGTGGGTTTATGGTGATGTTTTGAATTTAACTGATAATGAAGATGAATTAGCAGGACTTTTAAGCCATGCAATAGCTATGGGTGAAAATTCTTACAGAGGTTTATTTAGAGGTTTCTTCTCTCATGCTGCTTATTCCTTTAATCCTCGACCAAAAGAAAACAAAGCAGATTTAAAAGCAGTAGATTATATGGTAAATGCCGGTTACAATCCTCTTGCATTGATTACAGTTTACAGCAAAACTCTTGCCCAGACCCGCTATGAGTGGTGTCATTATTATCCGTTAGCCACTAAAAGAATGGTAAATATCTATGAGCATATCTATAAAAATTATCCTCAATATTTGAGAAACAACGCTTATGCAAACAATATTTATTATCAAAATTTCTTGCACAATACTACTAAAGAGATGAAGAAATTGGAAAAGAAGTTAAACAAATAGGTGATATATGCAAAAAATCTTATATTTATTACTTTTAATTTGTTTTACTTTTTTGCCTTCGATTGCCGCAGATTGGGTACAAATTCCAGATACTACAACTTATTTTGATAAGGAAAGTATAAAAAATGAAGGTCAAAATATTTATTCTATAGAAACAAAATCTCCTGCGGATAATGGACTAGAATACAGAAACATTTTTGTTATAAATGGTAATACACAAAAATTTAATCTTAGTGAAGTTAAATTATTTGACCCTAAAAATCAAAAGGTTATAAAAAAGAAAAAATATTATGATTGGTATGATATAAAAAGTGGTTCAAATATATCTGATTTATATCAAGTGATTTTGATTCTTACCACTTCTCAAGCAAAAAATAAGGACGCAGTTATACATACAACATTAGAAATTAATCCTAATATTGAAATGTTAATGTCGCATGAATACTACAAGGGCATTAAGGTTAAAAGCATAAAAATCAAGCAAGTTGAAATTAAAAAAGACAATTATATAAAGAATAGTGAAGTTATTGAGGGCGAGCCTAATTATATATCAGTAATTGTTGAAATAACTGATATGAAAGGAAATACCACAGAAATATTTGGTATGTGCACATTATCCTATGGTAATTATGTTTATAAAATTAAAGAGGAATAAATAGAATGACAGGATTTATATTTTTTATAATGGGTTGTGCCCTGCTCTATTTTTTTTTATGTACTTTGCCTCACGAGAAAAACTGAGTGATAAGACAATTGGTATTTTATTTTTTGTGCTCGTTGTAATGTTAATAGTAATAAAAAATGCTCTTGGAATAGATTAAGTATTTTAACAACAAAACATTGATTATTTCATATTTTAATATCGGCGTCCCTAAATTTATTGATTCTGCTATACATAAGCAGAAAGACCGTAAACTTTATGACAATTATTAAATCCGCATTACTTGTATTATTGGCAGACAACCGGCATGGGTGGTAAAATTTAGTAAAAATTCTTTAGTTTTAAATTAACCATACTAACCAAAGTAACCGGTTAATATGGTTAATTAGGTTAATTTGATTTGCAAAAGTTTATAACGAAATTTTTAATAAGTTAATAGCTTTATTATCAGATTCTTGTATTGTGTAATTTATTTTTAAATTTTCTTGATATTGATTTTCGCAAAAATCAATAAAAATCTTATCCAGTTTATTATTTAAAACATCTTTCTGCTCATTACTCAATTTTTCATCTTCATAATCTTCAATGTCGTGATATAAATTATCAACAACACTTAAAGCCTTTTCTAAAGATTTTCTTTTTCGTACCCATTTTGCATAACAACAATTATCATGTTTTTCAGGATTAGAGCTATTTTGACACTTATCCTTATGGCATAAAATTTCTTTTAAGTTAAATTTTTTAATTTTACCATTTCTTATATAATAGTTGGGTTTCCCGCAATAGTAGCATTGATGATATGGTACTAAAAGAAACTTTTTTAAATTTTTTGATAACTTAAAAATACCAAGTAAATCAACTTGAAATAAAAGCCAACTAAGGGCATTTTCTTTTCTTGTAAAACTTATATCATATTTTAATTTTAATTCACAACCAACTAACAAAGAACCTTCCTTTATATATGTTTCAATTAATTCAGGTGCTAGAACTTTAAAAACAGTCTCTAAATCTTGTTTAGAGAGGTTCTTATATGGATTTATATATTTTTCATAAAATTCATTTTCGCTTATAGCAAGTCTTTTTAGCATATTTTTAGGTGGTTTATTCAAATTTTTATCAGCTTCAATTTCTTTCATTTTTTTAAGATACCAATTCTCAAAAACTGCTGATAACCTTAAATACTCTCTTTTACACGCTTCTTTTTTTCTCACAAATATATTCTCCTAAATCGATTATATCATACAAATTATACAATAAAAATCGTAGTACATCACACAAAGAAAAGGAGGAAAAATTTATGTACGAAAATTCAAAAGTTAGAAGAAAAGGAAAAGGAGAACAAAACAATGTTTAAAAATCTAAGCGAAGCAACAAAAGCCATGTATGGCAAAGAACTTGAAGAACACAAAAAACCGCAGGAATGTCCTTATTGCGGGAAGAAGCATTTTCAGAGATATGGAGACAATTTAGAAAAAGCAAAATGCTTTGTGTGCGGTTTACATCTTAATCTTGATGTAATAAATCACGGAGTAGATAATAAATCGGTTGTAATAGATAGATTTTTTAAAGCAGCCCACAAAGGTTTATTTGAAAACAAACAAGACGGTAAACCATGTCAAGCATTTGTCTATGCAAATCAAATTAGAAAAATACCGGAGCATATTTTAAGACGCTCTGATGTCGGTGCTATTCCTGCAAATTATGATGTTAGAAAAGAAAATGAAGATTTAATTGCTGATTTTAACAAAAGAATTGAGGAAGAAACAGATGCCGAGAAAAAAGAAAAGCTGCAAACAGAATTAAAAAATCTTGAAGATTTTATTGAAAAATTACAGAAATTCATACGTGATAACTGGGATAGGCTTATTTTCTTTTATCGTGACGAGAATGGACTTATTACACAAATTAAAACAAGAAAACCTTACACCGATACAAAAACATTTCAAATATTAAAGGTGCAAAATAAAGCGGGTATCTTTAATCAAGGTGTATTTTCTGCTGATGAACTTTCAAAAGTTAAAAGTTATAAGAAAATGCGCAAAGGTCTTATTGTCGTTGAGGGAGAGTTTGACCAACTTACTCTGGTGGCACAACTATATAGAATGAATAAACCTATTGATGTTTGTGCTTTAGGCGGTGCAAATGGTGATATAAATACAGCCATGAAAATATCCGCTGAAAGAGTTTGTATACTTCATGATAATGACGAAGCGGGCAGGAAAGTATTAGAAAAAGCAAAAGAAATTCGTACTGTTTTTGGATTAACAACACCCGAAGGCATAAAAGATATTGACGAATTTATAAATGGTTTTGAAGATGAAAAGCAATGTAGTGAAGCTGTTTGGGAATTACTAAAAGGTATGAAACACTATCATAGAGAGCTTAGCGGCATTGAGACAGAAGTTAGAAGTATTATGAATAATACTAAAATAACACAGCTCAATAGGCAGCAGCTCGTTTCGTTACTAATTGAAAAAGAAATTCTGCAGCGCGGTAAATTCTTCAAAGACAGCAATTACCAGTACATCTTCCTTGATAATGATAAGAAAATTATACCTATAATAGCTTCTGACGAATGGTTAAAAAGGTTGTTAAATCGTATGGGTGTAAATCCGTCGAGAGAATACTATAACTATACTGTTAACGATTTATCAACTTTTGCATTTGACCATGGCACCACGATAGAAACACACAATTTCTGCCACTATGATAAAGATAAAAATGCAATTTATATTTCTAACAACGATACCACGGTTTATAAAATCACAACCGAAAGCATTGAAGAATTAGAAAACGGTGATGAAGGTATTATGTTCAATTACAGACCTGATTTCGAGCCATTTAAATTAGTGAAGCCTGATGATTCGGTAAATTATTTTAACAAATATATTGCTGATTCGATGAATATCGACACAGATACAGGAACTTTGACGGCAGAAGAATTTAAAACACTTGTGCGGGTGTGGTTTTTAAGTACATTCTTTGAGTCAATTATGCCAACAAAGGTTTTACTTGTTGCGGTCGGTGAAAAAGGAAGCGGTAAAACTTCAACATTGAGACGTATAGGAATAATCCTATTTGGTTCAAAATATAATGTAACACCTTTGCCGAGCAAACCTGAGGACTTTGATACACTTGTAACAAATAACCATTTGGTTATTCTTGATAATGTTGATACGGGTAAATCTTGGCTTAATGATAAACTTGCTTCTGTTGCAACGGGACAAAATATCGGTAAACGCAAATTATATACCGATAATGAAGAAATTAAGCTGCCTACAAAGACTTACCTTGCATTAACTTCTAGAACACCGCAATTTACTCGTGATGATGTGGCAGACCGGCTCATAGGTATACCATTCAAGAGAATATCTGAATTTGTACCAGAGGGCGAACTGATAAAGGATATTTTAGACCACAGGGACGAAATAATGTCTTATATCATGTATGAACTTCAAAAGGTACTGAAAGCCCTTGATACAACTAAAGAACGCACTTATAAGACTAATTTAAGAAGTGCTGATTTTGCAACCTTTGGGTTGCGTATATTTGACGCACTGGGCAGAAAAGAAGAATTTGAAAGCATTTTAGACAAGATTGTTGAAGCACAAAAAGCCTTTGCGGTTGAAGAAGATAGTCTTGTGTATGCACTCAAAATCTTTGCCAAAAAGCAGATTAAGCCTCATAAGATGTCCGGCTTTGAACTGCACAAAAACCTTCTTCAAATTGCAAATGAAGATAACTTTGATATTCCTGAATTTAGAGCAAAATATAAGAGTGTAAAGTCGCTTACACGCAGAATTGCTAACATTAAGGGCAATATCTCAAATGATGTCAAGATAACGATTTACAAGGAACGAGCAAACCAGAAGTCATATAAAATTGAGCTTATGGACAAAGATTTTGAGCTGCCGCCTACTAATGACAGCCTTTTTGATTCTGCTATGGATAAGGCTCAAAATATGACTTCCACTGACGACAAAGGGGGTAAAGATGAATAATACTCTCTTAAATGTTCAAGAAGCGGCTAGTTATTTACATATTTCTATAAGCACACTTTACAGGTGGGTACATCAAAAGAAGATTAAACATGCCAAAATAGGCTCAAGGGTGTTATTTTCTAATGACTACCTCAAAGAATTTGTTAATAACAATACAGTTAATAACGAATAATATCAACACTTTCGCACAGCACTGCCGGCACTATGCCGGCACGGTGCTCGCGGTGCCAGGGTTATTTTAAAAATTCAGGTTTGCAAAAATTAGCGAAGGGGCTTACAAATCACACAAAACACGCCATTATAAAAATATAAAGGAAATTTTAAAATATGATTGCAGCGATAAGAAAAAATCCTAAAACAGGCAACTGGGAATTTGACTACAAAGACCTTCAAGGCAGACGTAAAACTAAAAAAGGTTTTAAAACCAAAGAAGAAGCCCAGAAAGCCCAAAGCAAATTGACAGAAGAATTAAGCAATGGTATTTGTACTATTGATTCAAAAATCACTTTCAGAGAAGCAGCACAAATATTTATGCGCCTTCATGTTGAAGTAAATTGTAAACCCTCAACAAAAGATGGTTATGAAGGGTATTTAAAAAATCATCTTAACCCGTTCTTTGGTGATATGAAACTTGTTGATATTACTCCAATTATGGTTAAAGAATTTATTAAACAAAAACTTGAAACGGGTAGAGTTAATTCTACCGTAAACAAGTACACAAAGCTCATGAGCGAGATTTACAGTTTTATGATAGATAATGATGTAGTAAATAAAAACCCTCTTGCCCGTATTAAAGCACTCAAAGAAACTAAAAACGATAAAATTAGGGCATTATCAACAGAAGAAGTACAAGTATTATTATCAAAAACAAAACAAGTATACCCTGATTTTTATCCGCTTTTATTCACTGCCTTATTTACAGGCATGCGACAGGGCGAACTTTTGGGACTAACCTGGAGCTCAATAAATTGGGTAAAAGGTAAGATTAAAATTGATAAAAATTATACTCATGGTCGCGTTGGAACACCAAAAACAAACAAAATCCGCTATGTTGATATGAGCAATGAACTTGCAAAGGTGCTTAAAGAATGGCGTTTAGCTTGTCCTCATAGTGAATTGGATTTAGTTTTTCCTAATAGTGAAGGCTTGCACTTTGACGCTAATAATATGCTAAAAAGAAGATTTAAACCTGCTTTACGTCGTGCAGGCATTGAAGAAATAAGATTCCATGACCTCAGACACACATACGCGAGTTTGCTTCTTGCTAACGGGGCACCGATGAAATATGTGCAAAGTCAATTAGGACATGCTTCTATAACAATGACAATGGACTTATACACTCATTTATTACCCGAAGTTAATGACAAGTGCGTTAATCTCTTGAATAACATAGTAAATACAACTGTAGAAACACAAGCAAAAATTGTGAGATTTGGGACTTAATAAGAATTTGCATATTGCAATCATATTTATGCTCGCTTATTTTAAGCGGGTATTTTTATTTTAAAATCTTTCCACATCATTTCTTTATGGTCTAAAATGAAGTAGTTACGGCGTCTCCTGTCGCACTTTTCAACTTGTCGAGTATAAATACATACAAAAACAATTTCACAAGCCTTAAAACTTGCCGTACAAATAAAACTAAAATAAAGTGCGACTCAAAAATAAAAATGCAACTTTTTTGCGACTCTGACGATTTTTTGCACAAAAAATACGCCTGCCGCGATTCGAACGCGGGACCCTCTGCTTAGAAG
>CASDOW010000023.1 GCA_949282195.1 uncultured bacterium
ATGCTGCTATCACCCATGTTTTTTGCCGTAACACATAAATCATCAATTTGCATAAAATCAGGGCTTGGACAGGTAAAACTTGTGCAAGGGGTGCTTGAAGCAGGGTCAACCATTACATAACCACTATTGCAACTTGTGCACTCTGATGAATTACAAGTTGCACAATTGTTAAATTTAGTTGAACAATATACACATTGTTCATTTTCATCCAAATATTGTCCGTTTGGACATGTCAAACACTTGCTTGCATTGCACACAGGGCAATCTGCACCATATTTTTCAGAACACTTTTTACAGGTGCAAGTTTTATCATCTTTATATTCATCAGCCGCACAAGATAATCCTGTACATGCTATACAAAAATTACTTGTGCATAATGTACAGTTTTCACCATACGCAGAACACTCTGTCTAAAACAGAGTTAGAAAACTTTTTAGTAATTAACGGCGTAAAAGCAGCCGTAATACAACTAATTACAATTAGACTGATTAATAGCTCAATCAGGGAAAACCCAAAAATCTTTTTCATAATACTCTTACTTAAAATATCCTTTATTTAAAACATATTTTATTTAAAATTTACCATATTTAACAAAGAATTTCAATATTAAATACAGAAATATTAATATATATTATGTTTTAAATACGGTTTATATATTTAATAAATCTTATTATCTTTCTAACAAAGGGGGATAAATGAACATAAAAAAAGACTTTGGTCTAAGAATAAAAGAGCTTAGAACCAAAAAAGGAATAACCCAATACCAACTTGCAGAGCAGGTCGGTATTGATCCAAAACATATGAGTCACATTGAAACAGGAAGGAGCTTCCCAAAAGCAGACCTAATTGAAAGGTTTGCGAATGTTTTGAATGTGGAGTATACAGAATTTTTCAAAACTCAACACTTTCAAACAAGAGCATATATTTTAGACAAAATCAACGGCATACTAAAAAGTGCCTCAGATAGAGATCTTAATAAAATACTAAGATTAGTATTATGCTTTATGAACTAAAAAGGAATTAAGTTTTTTTATTTTATTTCAAAACTACCTTTTGTCTGGATTTCATTTAAAAGTTTATCGATAAATTCGTCAATTGACATTTCGCCAATTTGACCAACTCCGCGTTTTCTTATCGCAACTTTTTGAGATTCAATCTCTTTGTCGCCTGCGACAAGAACATAAGGTACCTTTTTGTTTTGCAAATAATCTCTGATTTTATAGTTCATTGATTCGGATTTTTCTTCAAAAATAACTCTGATACCTTTTTGTCTGAGTTTTTTATAAACTTCTTCCATATAGTCATTGTGTCTGTCTGCAATCGGAACAAGCGCAACTTGATGAGGTGCAAGCCATGCAGGGAAGGCACCGGCATAATGCTCTATTAAAATTCCATGAAATCTTTCCATTGAACCAAATATAACCCTATGAAGCATTACAGGAGTTTTTAGTGTGCCATCTTTATCTTGATATTTAATTTCAAATCTTTCAGGCAAATTAAAATCAAGCTGAATTGTTGCACATTGCCATGTTCTTTTTAGCGCATCTTTAACTTTAAAATCAATTTTAGGCCCGTAAAATGCTCCGTCGCCTTCATTGATTTCATATTTCATGCCGCGTTTATCCATTGCTTCTTTTAAACCGGCTTCTGCTAATTCCCAGTTTTTAATGTCGCCGACATAACTTTCAGGACGAGTTGATAATTCAACTTCAAAAGTCATGTTGAAGATTTTCATTGTATCAGAAACAAAATCTATAATATTATTAATTTCATCAACCAATTGTTCAGGTGTACAGAAAATATGCGCATCATCTTGTGTAAAACCTTGTACACGAGTCAACCCTGATAATGCACCTGATTTTTCACGTCTGTATACAGTGCCCAGTTCTGCCATTCTTAAAGGCAAATCACGATAAGAATGTCTTTGAGATTGATATATTAAAATATGGAACGGACAATTCATTGGTTTTACAATATATTGATCATCAGACTCATCTTCTTTTTGAATAAAGAACATGTTTTCCTTATAGTGGTCAATGTGACCTGATAATTCCCAAAGCTTTGTTTTTGCCAGTTGAGGAGTTTGAACAATAACATAATCTCTTTTTCTATGTTCTTCTCTCCAATAGTTTTCAATTTGTTCTCTGACAGTGTATAAATTAGGGTGCCACAATACAAGCCCGCCGCCAATTTCATCTCTAACAGAGAACAAATCAAGCTGAGAGCCTAATTTTCTGTGGTCACGTCTTTTTGCTTCTTCCAATTGATTGATATAATCATCAAGTTCTTCTTTTGTTAAAAACGCTGTTGCATAAATTCTTTGAAGCATTTTATTTTTTTCATTACCTCTCCAATATGCACCTGCAACAGACATAAGCTTAAAAGCCTTAATTTCTTTAGTTGACTCGATATGAGGACCTGAACATAAATCATTAAATAATACGTTTCCGTTTCTATCTTTAGTTAAATACAAAGTCGGATTATCGTTTTTATGTTCCTCTAAAAGCTCAGCCTTGTAAATTTCGCCTTCTTTTTTAAATTCTTCAATTTGTGCTTCAACGTCAGGAATAGTATATTTTTCAAAAGTAAGATTTTGTGCAATTAATTTTTTCATTACTTTTTCAATTTCTTTTAAATTTTCATCCGATAAAGTAACGCCTTCAATGTCAAAATCGTAATAAAAACCATTTTCAATAGCAGGACCTATTGCAAGCTTAGCTTGCGGGTAAAGCTGTTGAACAGCTTGCGCCATGATGTGTGAACAAGAATGTCTTAGTGTATGTAATTTTTCATCAACTTGGTTTTCCATTTTAATATACTTCCTCAAAATATCTCTAATTAATGTAATTCTAACACAAAAAATATTGTGCAAGTTTTATTTAAACTATTTTTTCAATAATTAAATCCGTTATTTTTGTTGTTGTGCAGATTTTTGAATTTTTTTGGGCTATGTCTCTTGTTCTGTAATTTTCTTTCAGAACATCTTTAACGGCTCTGAAGATTGTATCTGACGCGAGCTTTTCATTAAATGAATAATCCAACATCATAGCAACCGATAAAATTGTAGCTATCGGATTTACAACATTTTTGCCCGCTAAATCAGGAGCAGAGCCATGGATTGGTTCATACATAAAAGGGGTTTTTCCGTCAGACAATGATGCCGAAGGCAACATTCCCAATGAACCGCAAATTGTTGAAGCTTCATCAGATAAAATATCGCCAAAAATATTACCGGTTAAAATAACATCGAATTGCCTCGGATTTTGAACCAACTGCATTGCACAATTGTCGACATACATAAAAGATAATTCTACTTCAGGATATTCAAGAGAAACTTCTTTTGTTATTTCTCTAAATAATCTTGAAACATCTAACACATTTGCTTTATCAACACAACACACTCTTTTTTTTCTTTTTTGAGCAGATTTAAAGGCAACATGAGCTATTCTTCTGATTTCATCCTCGTCATATATCATGTTATTAAAACCGTATTTTATTTCTCTGCCGTCTAGGGTTGTTTTTGTTGAAATTCCTTTAGGTTCGCCAAAATATACATCGCCTGTCAATTCTCTTACAATCATAATATCTGTATTTCTTGCAATTTCTTCTTTAAGAGGAGAAGAAAATAATAATTCATCAAAAACTTTGACAGGTCTTAAATTTGCAAATAAATTTAATTTTTTTCTTATGCCCAATAATGCCCTTTCAGGTCTTAGCTCAGGGGCTAAGGAATCATATTTCCAATCACCGACAGCACCCAATAAAACAGCGTCAGATTTTAAACAAGTTTGAATTGTTTTATCAGGCAAGGGCATACCTGTCTCATCATAAGCCCTACCGCCAATAGGAGCATAGTTATATTGAAATTTAAGATTATATTTTTCAGACACTCTGTCCAGCACTTTTATTGCTGAAGAAATTATTTCTCCGCCTACTCCGTCACCTAGTAAAACTGCAATGTTTTTCATTATTTACCTACTTTTTGTTTTGTATATTCGACTAAACCGCCAATATTAATTAAGTTTTGAATTTCAGAAGGAAAAGCACTAAAACCGTATTCTTTATTTTTTGTTTTATTAAAGATTTTTCCTTTTGATAAATCAATTTCTATTATATCATTACTTTCGATATCATTTTGTATTTTATCATTTTCAATAATCACAAGACCGATATTTATTGCATTTCTGTAAAAAATTCTTGCAAATGACTTTGCAATAACCGCTTTAATACCGCTTGCTTTTATTGCCAGAGGAGCATGTTCTCTTGAAGAACCGCACCCGAAGTTATTGCCTGCAATTATTAAATCGCCTTCTTGAACATTTTTACTAAATGTATTATCTATATCTTCCATGCAATGCAGTGCCAACTCTTTTTCAGATTTGGTATTCAAATAACGAGCGGGTATAATAACGTCAGTATCGACATTGTCGCCATAAATCCAATTTTTACTCATTCTTTTTTCATCCATTTAAACTATATACATTCACTATATTATAAATTAAGATAATTATGCAAATACGAATTTAAAAAAATTCGCACATCGCAGTCACTTGTATACAAAAGCATTTAAAAAGGAGTACAACAATGCAAGAAACAATTATCGAAACAGCTGGAAAAATTTGGGAATACCTTAATGAAAACGGCGAAGTTACAACTAAAAAAATGAACAAAGACCTTGGTCTTAACGAAAACTTTGCAAGCCTTGGCTTAGGTTGGTTAGCTCGTGAAGACAAAGTTAACTTTGCTAAAAAAGGTTCTTACACAAAAGTTAGCCTAAGATAGTTAAAAAAAATTACTTAATTTTAAAGAAATCCTTGCAAGACATTGACAAGGATTTCTTTTTTTTAGAGAATAGTATTATGTCAAATAAAATAAGATAAAATGACTCAGATTATGTAGAAAAGGAAATAAAAAATGGCTACACCAAAGAAAAGAACAGGAAAAGCAAGTCAGGCTACAAGAAGAGCAAACTGGAAAGGTTCAGTTCCGGCTACTACAACTTGCCCTAATTGTAAAGCTGTTGTTTTAACTCACACAGTATGCCCTGAGTGCGGATACTACAAAGACGGCTTTGCTTCAATTAAAAAACAAGAAGAAATGAAAGCTCAAGAAATTAAAGAAGAGCCTAAAAAAACAAGAAAACCAAAAGCTAAAAAAGCTGAAACTGAAGAAAAAGTTGTTGAAGCTGAAGTAGTTGAAGAAAAAACAGTTGAAGAAACAAAAGAATAGTAAATAAAACATCGTTTTGGGGAATTTAGTATGACAAGAATTGCAATAGACGCAATGGGCGGAGATTATGCTCCTTCAGAAATCGTTAAAGGCGCTGTTTGGGCAGCACAAGACTACAATGTTCCGATTGAGCTTGTAGGACAAACAGATAAAATCCAAGAAGTATTGGATGAAATAGCAAAAAAGGGCATAAAATCAAACAGAGGCGGATACTTTGTAAAAAATATAAAAGTAGACTTGTCCAAACTGGATATTAAAATTACCCAAGCTGATGAAATAATTGAAATGGGCGAAGCTCCGGGGGTTGCAATACGCAAGAAGAAAAAATCTTCAATCGTATTAGCTGTTGACGCTGTTGCAAAAGGCAGTTCAGACGCTGTTGTTGCAGCAGGCTCAACAGGTGCCGCTATGGCAAGCTCTTTATTTGGCTTAGGACGTTTAAAAGGTATTGAACGTCCTGCTATTGCTGCCACATTACCAACTAAAAAAGAACCTGTTATCTTAATTGATGCAGGCGCAAACAGTTCTTGCACACCTGAAATGTTATTTCAATTTGCCACAATGGGCGCAACATTTGTTAAAAATGTTTATAACAGAGAAAACCCCAGAATTGGCGTTATGAATATAGGTGAAGAAGAAGAAAAAGGCAACCAATTAGTTAAAGACACACACAGACTATTAAAAGAAAACACAATCGGTCTGAATTTCATAGGCAATATCGAAGGAAAAGAATTATTCCAAGGAGATGTGGATGTGGTTGTATGCGATGGTTTTGTCGGAAACGTTGCGCTTAAAACCATTGAAGGCTGCTCTATGATGCTGTTTAAATTAATTCAACAAGAATTTAGAAGTGATTTAGTTTCTAAAATTGTCGGCTTATTAGCAAAACCTTTTATGAAAAGAATTTACAAAAGAATTAATTATGAAGAATTTGGCGGCGCACTACTTTTAGGTGTTAAAGGTATAACAGTTATTTCACATGGCAGAAGCTCATCTTATGCTATTAAAAATGCCGTAAGAGTTGCAAAAGAAGCTGTTGAATCAGGTGTTAACAAAAAAATTGCAGAAATTATAAATTAATGACTTTGGATAATAAAAAAGAGGAGAAAATGAAAAAAGTTGCATTTATTTTCCCCGGTCAAGGTTCACAAACCACAGGCATGGGATTGGATTTATACAATAATTTTGAAAAAGCAAAAGAAGTTTATAATACAGCAGACAAGGTTTTAAATAAAAAAATATCTGAAATCTGCTTTAATGGACCGGACGAAGATTTAAAATTAACAATCAATGCTCAAAGCGCAATTGTAGCTACATCAATTGCAGCTCTTGAAGCATTCAAATCCGCTTGTCCTGATATCAAACCAAGTATGGCTCTAGGTCATTCATTAGGCGAATATTGCGCTATGTATTGCTCTGGCGTTATGGATTTATCTACAACAATGAAAGCTATTCAAAAACGCTCAGAACTTATGGATGAAGCAACAAAAACAACCAAAGGCACAATGGCAGCTATTTTGGGAGCCAAAATAGAAGATATCAATTCATCAATTGAAGAAGCTTCAAAAATTGGGCTGGTACAAGTTGCTAACTATAATGACCCGACTCAAGTTGTAATTACAGGAGAAATTAAAGCGGTCGAAAAAGCATGTGATTTAATCAAAGAAAAAGGAGCCAAAAGAATCGTTCCTCTTGCTGTTTCAGGCGGCTTTCATTCAAAATTAATGACAAGTGCGGCTAGTGCATTTGTTGATTTTGTTAAAACACTTGAATTAAATAATGCACAAATTCCTGTTATAACTAATGTTGACGCTAAGTTAACAACAGATAAAAATGACTTTATTGAAAAAATGCCGGCTCAAATTAACTCTTCGGTTATGTGGGTTCAGTCTATTCAAAATGCAATCAACGAAGGAATTGATACATTTATTGAGTTTGGTAACGGAAAAGTTTTAGCAGGATTAAATCGTAAAATTTCATCTGAAATTAAAACATACAATGTTTCAGATTCAAATAGCTTAAAAGCGGTAGTTGAAGAACTAATGGTAGGAGTTTAATATGGAAAATAAAGTTGCTCTAATCACAGGTGCATCAAGAGGTATCGGTAAAGCATGTGCTCTAAGATTAGCAAAAGAAGGCTGCGATATAGCTATTACTTATGCAGGTAATGACGAAGCAGCAAATAAAACTATTGAAGAATTAAAAGCATTAGGAGTAAATGCTAAAGCATATAAATTTGATGTTTCAAATCAAGCTGAAGTTGATGAGAATATTGCAAAAGTTATTGAAGACTTTAAAAGAATAGACATCCTTGTTAATAATGCAGGCATTACAAGAGATGATTTATTTATCAGAATGACAGAAGACAAATGGAGCGCGGTTATTAATACAAACCTAAATTCAGCATTTTATGTATCTAAACCTGTTGTTAAATTAATGATGAAACAACGCTTTGGCTCAATTATCAACACAACAAGCGTTGTTGGTGTATACGGTAATGTTGGACAAGCAAATTATGCTTCAGCAAAAGCAGGCTTAATCGGTTTCACTAAATCCTTAGCTAAAGAACTTGGCTCAAGAAATATTAGAGTTAACGCCGTAGCTCCGGGATTTATCGCAACAGATATGACAAAAGACTTACCCAATTTAGACGAAATGTTAAAATTAATTTCTCTAAGAAGACTTGGTGAAGCGAGCGATATAGCTGATGTAGTTAAATTCTTGGCACTTGATGCAGCATATATGACAGGTCAAGTCCTTGAAGTTGACGGTGGAATGATTATATAATTTTAACTATGAAACATATGAAAAATAAATTTTTATTAATGCTATTGCCGGTGGTTTTATTCAGCCTACCGGCTTTAGCGTTAGATATAACAGAATATAGCGATTTTTCATCTCGTTCAATTATAATGAACAAAATGAATAACACAGAATCAATTTCTCAAGAGCAAAAAGAATTATTAATTTCAAAAAAACTCTTTCCGACTTCTGAATGTCTAAATCAACAAATCAAAAAAGGCAATATTGAAAATGTCAAATTGCTTTTAGACTCTAAAACAAACCCCAATAACTCATATTATAGCGAATATCCCATTTATACCGCTGCAAAAGCAAATAACTTTGAAATATTAAAACTCCTTTATGAGTATGGAGCAAAATTAGACAAGGGGTTTTATAGCGAACTATATGAAGCAGTAAAAAATGAAAACAAAGAAATGGCGCAGTTTTTAATTGATAATGGTGCAAGAGTGAATTATCAAGATTCAATCACAAATAATACCATTTTATATATGTCATTAAAAAATAGAATGTACGATATATCAGCACAATTGATTGCAAAAGGCGCAAAAGCAGATATGAAGTCTGTCGGATATATCAAAAAAAAGAAACTGTATAATTTAATTGAAGAAAAATAATTTAATAGCGCCCAAAAGGCGCTATTAAATTAAAATTGTTTTAAAAATCTTTCGTCATTATTAAAGAATAACCTAATATCATCAATTGCGTATTTTAGCATTGCAAGTCTTTCAACCCCCATGCCGAATGCAAATCCGGAATAAACATTGGGATCAATATCAACATCTTTTAAAACATTAGGGTCAACCATGCCTGCCCCCAAAATTTCTAGCCAGCCAAGATTAGAACAAACAGGACAGCCTTTTCCTTGGCACATTATACATTGAACATCGATTTCAACAGAAGGCTCCGTAAACGGGAAAAAACTGCTTCTATATCTTGTCGGGCGGGCTTGACCGAAATATAATCTGATGAATTCATTCAAAACACCCTTTAATTGAGCTATATTAACATTTTTATCAACATACAAACCCTCAATTTGGTGGAACAAATTGTTTTTTCTTGCCGATACATTTTCATTTCTATATACTCTGCCCGGAGAAATTATTTTAATCGGTGGTCTTGAATTCAACATTTGGCGCACTTGGGAGTTTGAAGTTTGGCTTCTTAGAACAACATTAGATGCGCTTTCACAATAAAATGTATCCTGAACATCCCTTGCAGGGTGTTCTTTTGGTACATTTAATAAATCAAAGTTAAACTTTTCAACCTCAACTTCAGGAGAATATTGAGCCTCAGCAACAGAAAAACCCAAAAGATTAAATATCTCAACAATTTCATTGACAGTTTGAGTCAAAGGATGAACTTTTCCTGTCGGAATATAATCGCCGTCTAAAGTAACATCAATTTTTTCTTTTAGAAGTTTTTCATTTAATTCTTTTTTATAAAAAACTTCTCTTTTTTCTTCTATTAAAGAAGTTAATTCATTTGATACTTTATTCAAAAGAGCACCAATAACAGGTTTTTGTTCGGGCGATAAATCCTTCATTCCTTTTTTTAAATTATTAAATTCGGAATTTCTTGAAAGATATGTGTTTTTAACTATTTCAAGAGCTTTTAAATCATTAGCGTTATTTATTTCTCTTAAGGCTTCGTCTTTTATTTGTTGAATTTTATTTTCCATTTTAATCATTCTCCTTTGATAATAATAGCTTAAACAAAAAATTTATACTATAATATTTCTCATGGATTTTATATTTTATTTAACATTATTATTATTCATTCTCTTGTTTGGCTTAATTGATTGCAATATAGACTATGATTTTTGGGCAAGATTAATTGTCGGGAAAAACTTTTTTCAAACAGGAGAATTGTTTAATTTTGATTTTCAATCCTATGGCGCAACACATCAATTTATTGACCATGAATGGGGTTCAAGTTTAATTTTTTATTTAATACAAAACAATTTTGGCGATATTGGTATATATATTTTTAAATCTTTAATAATATTTTTAACTTTATTTATAATAACTAAAATAATAAAACTCGATAACAAAAATTCAAAACTACACTTTTTATTTTTCTTCTTTTGCCTGCATTCAATTTCATACAATATTTTTTCAAATATAAGATGTCAGACATTTTCTTTTTTATTTTTTGTTTTTTATCTCTACATCTTAAAATATGCCAAAATTAAAGATAATTACAGGGTTTTGTGGTGTTTGCCCATATTAAACATAATCTGGACAAATTGCCACGGGGGATTTAGCATTGGTTTAATTTTAATCTTTTTATTTACTTTGGGTGAATTTCTAAACAAAGAAAAATATAAACCATATCTTTATTCTTTTTTAGGCTGTTTAATTACATCCTTAATTAATCCATACGGAATTGAATATATCGGTTATATTTTTAGCGCGCTAAGCTTAAACAGAGTTCATATAACAGAATGGCAAAGTATATTTTTCAATGAAAACTTTAAATATTTTCTGATTAAATTTAAAATATTTTTTATTATTGTTAACTTGTTTTTTATTTATGCAATATTTAAAAATATAAAATCAAAAGATTTTTATAAAAATATAGATAAAACAAAATACCTCATATTGCTTTTTACTCTTTTGATTTCTCTTAAATCCTTAAGATTTCACGTATTTTTTACTTATTGCGTAATGGCACTTTGTTATAATGATTTTTATAATATCTTCAATAAAAAACTTCCTGAAATTTATGATAATTTAAAAGAAATAGTAATCTGTATACTGATTTTGATTTCAGGAATTTCACACTTTCAAAACAGAAATTTTTTAATAGCAACCCTTGATTATCCTATATATTGCATAGAATTTATCAAAGAAAATTCAATCAAAGGAAATCTTTTTATAAATTTTCATTTTGGAAGCTATGCTTCATATAAGCTATACCCAAATAACCAAGTCTTTATGGATGGAAGATATGAAGAAGTATATGATAATGATTTAATTAATCAAATGGCAGGAGTCTTTCTTGCAAAAAATCAAGATGATTTCTTTAAAAAATACCACACAGATATTTTAATCTTAGATAATTCCTATCCGATTGTTGAAAAATTAAAGAAAAATAACGATTGGTTTGTAGCATATGAAGATGAAAAATTCAGCTTATTTTTAGATAAAAAATATAAAAATAAAAAATTTAAACTGCCAAAAAAAGATTTAAATTATTACAATAAAACAAAATTTAATACTTCAATTAACTGGGTTAACTAATGTAAATTTAAATCCCTTGATATACATTTTATTTTATAATTAAAAATATTGATTGGGAGGGGGAATATTATGAAATCATTTCTCAAAATTTTAGCTATTACCTTTGTTTCAATTATAGGATTATCTTATTTAGCTTTTTTAATTATTCCTCATTTTATCAATCTTGATAAATATAAACCTGCTATTCAAAAAATGGTTTTAGATAACTCAAAACTCAATCTTAACTACTCAAAATTAAAACTATACTCAACCCCGCTATGGTCTTTAGGGGTAAAAATAGAAGATATTGAAATAACATATAGCGATAACTCTAAACTTTTTTATTCCCCTAAAATAAAAACAGGTATAGCGCTTCCTTCTCTTTTATTTCTAAAAATCAAAACGGCTAAAACAGAAATTAACAACCCCATAATAAACCTTGATATAGTTGATGATAGAGAATATAAAATAGTCAAGCTTCTAACTGATATAATTAATCAAAATCTTGCCAATCAAAAACCTCAAACTGAACCCCTAAGCCCTTTTAATCAATGGGTTATCGACAATTTAAAAATTAAGATTCCAAAAATCGATATAAATAACTATCAAATTATAGTTAATGATATTAAAAATTCTCATAATTTAAAATTAACCGGTGAAAATTTAACTCTTGGCTACAATAGCAAAACAAACAACATCAAAATTAAAACCAATTCAAAACTTTTATCGGATAACAAAGAAAATATTTTAGCCGATATTGATGTCAATGCTTCATTTTTGCCCAATCAAAAAACAGAAAAAGAAAATCAAAAAGAAAAAATCAACATTCCTTTTATAAACATTGTTAAAATTTATCAAACATACGACCTTAAAACCTCAATTAATTCAAAACTTAAAATTAAACAAACAAAAGATAGCGGCATTTTAATGTGGGGTCATCTAAATATTGATGATTTTTCAATTAAATTAGGAGATGCACATCTGCCTAAAAGCTATTTGCATGCTAACTTTGATAAAAAAGAAACAGAATATGATACAAATATCAATTTTAGCCAAAATGAAAATATCAATATAAAAGGTATTTTAAAACAAGGTAAAAAATCATATCTTGAATCAACAATTAAATCAACCGAAATTCATGTCGAAAATATTTTAAACCTATTAAAAGGAACCTTGGACAGCTTTAATATTACCCTTCTTGACTCAGTAAAAGCAAAAGGTATTTTAGCTGCTAATGCATCAATTAAAACCGATTTTAAAAAACTGACTTCAAGTGGCTCAATAACAATCAAAAACGGTTCATTAGAAGAATCAATGTCAAAATTAAAAATTAATAATATTGTTGTTAATTTAATTTTAGATAACGACGCTCTCAATATTAAAGATACAAGTGCAATTATAAATAACAGCAAAATAATTGCCTCAGGCAGTATTGATAACAACTCCAACACCGATATAAAAATCGATTTTGACGAATTAAACCTATCTCCCCTATATCAAACATTTGCACCTAAGGAACTAAAAAATTCTTACGAAATCACATCGGCTAAATTAAGCACACATATCAATATTAAAGGCAAACTTGAAAATTTAAATGCTGAGCTAAAAGCAAAATTAAAAAATCTAAAATTAAACGACACCAAAAAAACAATGTTTTTAACTAATAACGACACTCAATTCAACCTTTTAGCAAACTCAAAAGAAATCAAAGGAGAATTAACAAACAACGGGCTTAATTTTTCAATTCCAGCCTTAAAAACAAAAGCATTAATTAATTCAGCTAAAATCAGTATTGATGATAAAAATATAAACATAACTCCTTTTGACTTAATTTATAATGATTTATCAAAAATTAACATCAAAGGTTCAATTAATAACTATCTTGAAAAACCAAGTATTGATATTTTTATGGACGGAAAAATTTCAACACAAAATATCAATCAATCCCTTGGAAAAGAAATTTCCTATTATCTAAATTCCAAAGGCTCAATTCCTCTTAAAATTTCTATCAAAGGAAATGACAAAAAACAAAATATTCTTGCTAAAATTTGTGCTGATAAAAATAATTATATAACATTTATTGATTTTAATTCATTATTAAACTATCCAAGCGCAATTCAAGCAGATATTTCAATTGAAAACAATAAAATCAAAATCAAAAATTCAGGATTATTTAAAACAAACTCTGATTATTCAAATAACCTTGAAAAAATTATAGACTTTAGCGCTGATATAGAAAATAACTACATTAAGCAAATTTCTCTTGATATTCCAAAAAATCAAAATGCTAAAATTTCAATCTTTAAAAATTCATCCTTGATTTTAAAAGGAAAATTAATTATTGAAGGATATTTAAATAGCCCTAATTACAAGGGAGATTTAAAAATAAAAAATATTTCAATTCCTGAACTACTGTCAAAATCAGAATTAATTGATTTAAATTTATCAAACAAAACTGCTTTAATTGACATCCAAAAAGCCGATATGAATTCATCTGTCTTAGATTTATCTTTTAAAACAAATTTGGCTTCTTTACCAATTATTAATTTAAGCGATTTTAACCTTAAATCAGATTTAATTAATGTTGATAAATTAATGGTTGTTTTAAATAATCTTTTAAAATACACCCCTCAACCAACATTAAACACACAAAAATCCAATGATCAAGCTAATATACCAATATATTTAACAGGTAAAATTGATATATCAAAACTTGTTTCAGGTGCAATTTCAATAGAAAACATAAAAAGCAGCTTATTAATTAAAAATAATTATTTACACCTTAATGATTTAACTTCAAACGCTTTTAGAGGCGATATCAAAGGTTCAATTAATATGAACTTAATAAATCAAACAATAAAAGCAAAATTGGAAGGTAAAAATCTTGACTCAAACAAATTGCTCACTGATTGTGCCAGTTTAAAAAACACAATTTCAGGATTATTGAATTTTAATACTGATATTTCTCTTTATGGCGCAACTTATCTTGAACAGGCAAAATCCCTAAAAGGAAATTTGGATTTTGAAATAAAAGACGGAAGTTATGGTCCTTTTGCAAAATTAGAAAATTTCTTTTTAGCCGAAAACATAAAACAAAATGCGCTGTTTAAAAACACACTAACATCACTGATTACACCCCTTAAGGCAATTGATACAACACACTTTAAAAAATTAACGGGAAAACTTTCCTTTAATAACGGAACTGCAAAATTAAACCCCATAACCTCTCAAGGAGATATGTTATGTTTATTAATCAACGGTAATTTAAACCTGCTGAATAATAATATAAATTCAATAGTGTATTCTAATCTTAACTATGACTTATCCGATAAAATAGGTATTTTAGCTCAAACCAATCCAAAATATTATATAAATAATTCTCAAAACATTAATCTTGCTTATATCGGTTTATACACCATTTTTTCTCAAGTAATTGACGATAAAACATTTAATCAAATACCTGCTTTTACATCTGATTATAATAAAAATACAACAACAAAATTTCAAATAACCCTAAACGGTAATCTTGAAAAACCCGCTAATTTGGTTAAATCTTTTAAATGGCTTGTTTTAAATGAAGAAATGAATGAAGCCAATAAAATAAAAAATAATTACATTCAATCAAAAAAAGATAAAGCTCTGCAAACAATTTTTAATAATTCATCCATTACTACAGATAGCCTCAAAGAAACAGCTGCAAACAAAGTCATTGAAACGCAAGAAAAAATTCAAAATAAGGCACAGGAAATCAAACAAAATGCCACTCAAAAATTGCAAGATGCAATTAAAGAAAAAACACAAAGCCAGAATGAAAAACTAAACAGCCTAAGAGATAAATTAAAAAATTCAATGCAGCCAAAAACCCAAGAAACTCCAACACAAACTCAAGATAGCAGTATTGACTTAGCGCAATAAACTAAACTATAATCCCATGGCGTTTAATTCTGTTTGAAAAGGCGAGATTTTTGCAAGTTTTCTTATAACTTCAGGCACTTTTTCAATTGCATAATCAATTTCATCTTCTGTTGTAAAACGAGATAAAGAAAATCTAATTGACCCATGCAAAGATGTAAAAGGAACTTTTTGAGCTCTTAGAACGTGCGATGGATCTAAACTTCCTGATGTACAAGCACTGCCTGATGACGCATATATTCCTAAGTCATTTAAATATAATAAAATTAATTCACCTTCAATATATTCAAATCCGATATTTGAAGTGTTGACTACTCTTTCAATGCTTTTTGAATTTAGTTTTGCGTTAGGCAAAGCTTTTAAAATACTTGTTTCAAATTTATCTCTTAAACGCTTAACTTCTGTTAATTCATAATCCATATTTTCCATAGCAAGTTTAGCGGCTTCACCTAAAGCCACAATATATGGAGTATTTTGAGTGCCTGCTCTTAAAGAACCTTCTTGATGACCGCCAAGCATAAAAGGCTCAAAAAGAACACCTTTTTTTGCATATAGCGCACCTACTCCTTTGGGTGCATGGAATTTATGACCGGATATTGAATAAAAATCGATATCAGTTCCTTCAAGCTTGATAGGAAATTTGCCTGCTGCTTGAACGCCGTCAACAAAAACTTTTATATCTTTATTTATTTTTTTAGCCTCAGACGCTATTTCATAAACAGGATAAATTGCTCCTGTTTCATTATTGGCATGCATTACAGATAAAAGAATTGTTTCAGGAGTAATTTTAGATAATAAATTATCAATATTTAATTCGCCATTTTCATTAACACCAACATAAGTTGTTTTATAACCTTTTTTTTCAAGATTTTCGTATACCGATAAAACGCAAGGGTGTTCAACTTGAGTTGTTATAATGTGTTTTTTTACTTCACTGCCATATTGATTAACAACACCTTTTATAGCAGTATTAGCGCTTTCAGTTGCACATGACGTAAAAATAATTCCTTTTGAAGAATTTAAACCTAAAAACTCTGCAACCTGCTCTCTGGCTTTTTCGATAGCATTAGCGGTTAAATGCGCCGTATCATACATGCTTGAAGGATTAGCATAATTTTCCTTTAAATATGGCAGCATTTTGTCAACCACTTTATCGTCAATTCTTGTTGTCGCATTATTATCTAAATATACATTTTTCATAATTTTACTCGTTATATACAACTATTTCTTCATCAACTAATTCTTTTAATTTACGCTCAACAAAATTTTTTAAGGTTAATTTTGCGTTAGCGCAAGTTGAACAATGTCCCTTTAATTTAACATAGACATTATTTCCTTCTACATTTACAAGTTCTATATCACCAAAATCTTTTCTTAATTCAGGTGCCACTTCATTTTCTATTATTGAATTAATTTTAATAATTTTTTGTACAGGATTTAAAGGAGTTTTTTCTTCTTTTTTTACATATTTATTTAAAATATTTTGTATATTTTCTCGGCACCTTCCGCATGCAAGACCGGCGGATGTTATTTTTGAAATATCATCAAAAGTTTTTGCACCATTTTTTTCGATTGCGTCAATTATATCTTTTTCGCTTACCGAAAAACAATGGCATATAATTTGAGAACCTTCAATTTTTTCATCGTCAACAAGCTCTTCCCAATCTTCGTCATCTAAATATTTTTTTAATGCATCTTCAAGAGCTTCTCTGCCCATAACAGAACAGTGCATTTTTTCAGGCGGCAACCCGTCCAATTCATCTGCTATTTGTTTATTTGTGATTTTTTTGGCTTCATCAATTGTTTTTCCTATAATCATTTCAGTTAAAACACTGCTTGCTGCAACAGCGGAACCGCAGCCAAAAGTTTGAAATTTAGCGTCCACTATAACATTATCTTTAATTTTTAAATATAATTTTAATTTATCTCCACATGATAATGCCCCTGCCTCTCCAATAGCGTCGGCATTTTCAATAGAACCAACATTTTTAGGATTTTTAAAATGTTCTTTAACTTTAGACGAATATTCCCACATATTTTTCTTCCTTAATGATACACAAAAAATTATACCACCTAAAAATCATACTGCTATATGGCAAATTTTTTCCTTTTTAAGTGCATAATTATATTATGGATAATCAGCAATATAATTCATTAACCGAAAAATTAATCCAAAATGGTATACTGTCATCACAAGAAAACGATACTAAACCCCAAGAAGATTTGAACAATCTATTTGGAATTGAGCCTGATGAAGACATGAGCCATTCGCCTTTTGGTGATAATTCCATAAAAAACGAAACAACAAAGGAAGAAAAACCAAGAAAAAGACTCAATCAATACGATTTAGAACTTTTAGAAAACTCTCAACAAGAAACCATATCAAAACGCAATATCGCCATTTTTGATATAATCAAAAGATTTTTAAATATCAAAGAAATGATGCTAAATAATGGCTCGGGTAATAATTTAGAAATCCTCTTATATAAATTTTTTCCTAAATTATACAAAGCAAAGCTCATCAAAGAATCAATGTCAAAACTCCTTGAACTAAACATTGATACAAAAACTCTGCTCGACAAAACCATTCCTTATGGGGAAGGAGAAGCACGATACGGGGATTTGATTAAATATTTAAATTTTGCTAACGAAATACAAACAAGACTCAGAAAGAAAATTAATTAAACAGTTTCATCAAGGTGATTGCCTTCAACCATTTTTCTTAGGTTTCTTCTGCTATTATACAAATTCTTGCTAGATAATGCCTGTTGATATAACATATTCAATTTTGAAGTTATGTACATCTCCGAATTATCAGAGCAAGTGCGCTTTGTATAAAGACTTATGCCGTCGTTTGTTACGCTGTAATTGATTCCATTGATTCTAGTCATATGTTGTTCTCTATTTTTCGGCGCATTATCCATTATACTGAAAACAAGTGAAAAGTCAAGATTTACTCATTAATAACTAAAAGTATATATTTATTTACATTTCTTAATTTTTTTTGGTTTTTGTATTATAATTAATTTACTATGTTAAAGAATTATTTTATTGAAATTACAAAAAACGCTATAAATAAAGCGATTGAAGCTCAAGAATTGGGCGAAACAAAAGAAAATACAATTGAACTTGTTTGCGATAAACCAAAAAACAAAGATTTTGGCGACTTTGCAATTAACGTATCGGCTTTGGCCAGAACCGCAAAAATGGCTCCGCCTGTTATTGCTCAGACAATCGTAAAACATATCAAACAAGAAAATTTCACGATTAATGTTGTAGCTGGTTTTATCAATTTTAAACTTGAAAAAGAATTTTTGAACAAAATTATAGTTGATATTTTAGCCAAAAAAGATGATTATCTAAAATCCGACATCGGAAAAGGTGAAAAAGTTAATATTGAATATGTTAGCGCAAACCCGACAGGTCCTTTTCATATAGGTCATGGCAGATGGGCGGCTTTGGGTTCAGCTTTGGCTAACATTATGAAATATTGCAACTACAGCGTTTTTCAAGAATTTTATATTAATGACGCCGGCAATCAAATAAATAAACTCGGTAAATCTCTTGAAATAAGAGTACGTCAATTAAAAGGCGAAAACATAGAAATGGAAGAAGGCTTATATCCGGGAGATTACCTGATTGATTGTGCTAAAAGATATCTTGAAAATAACAAAGGGCTATCTTATGCAGATTTTGCAAAACAAGATATGCTTAGATTACAAAAAGAATTGTTGGAGAAATTCGGCACTCATTTTGATTTATTTTTCTCTGAATTAAGCTTATATCAGGATAACGAAGTTGAAAAATGTATGGAAACACTTCGCCAAAGAGAAAAGATATACGAAAAAGACGGCGCTGTTTGGTTTAAAAGCTCAGACTACGGCGACGACCAAGATAGAGTTCTGGTAAAAACAGACGGCAAAAACACATATTTAACTGCTGATATTGCATATCATAAAAACAAGCTGGATAGAGGCTTTGAAAGACTCATTAATATTTGGGGTGCAGACCACCACGGTTATATCCCGAGAATGAAAGCAGCAATTGAAGCCTTAGGATACGATAGTAACAAACTGGAAGTTATCTTGGGTCAACTTGTTAACTTAATCCAAGACGGCGAACAACAACGCATGGGCAAACGCAAAAAAATGGTAACTCTTGACGATTTAGTTGATGAAGTTGGAGTTGACGCAACAAGATTTTGGATGTTAATGCGCTCAAGCGATACAACTATTGATTTTGATATCGATTTAGCAAAATCTCAATCAGACAAAAATCCTGTGTTTTACGTTCAATATGCACATGCAAGAGCTTGTTCAATCTTAAGAAAAGCAATTGAAAATAGACTTGATATCGACAACAAAACAGAGCTTGAACCATTGTTCAAGCAAGAAGAAATTGATAATTTTTATCAAAATCCAAGTATAATGGATTTATTTGAAAATCTTTCAGATGAATCAAAAGAAGCTACTAAGGCATTAATTTTAAAACTGGAAGAAGGAAAAGCCTTGTTGGCTAATGCGGTTAAATATCGAGCACCTTACATGGTTTGTAAATATTTAACAGAATTAGCTAATTCTTTTCATCATTTCTATAATTTCACAAGAGTTCTATCTGAAAATAAAAAAGATAGCTTGATGAAATTATCTCTTGTTAATTGCTTTAGAATTATCATGGCAAAAATGCTTAATTTAATGGGAGTTAGCGCTCCTGAAAAAATGTAGTTGATTTTAATTTTTGTTCATGATACATTAAATCTTGCAAAAGGTTAAAGAAAATCTTAAGCGACAACGTAAGGGCTATTAGCTCAGGTGGCTCTGGGTGGGACTCCAGACCAACGGGTGAAAGTTCAAGAAATCAAAATTGACAATTAAATAAGTTTAACAAA
>CASDOW010000024.1 GCA_949282195.1 uncultured bacterium
GGGAGTCCTTGTTTTTGATAGATTGTAAAATCTGTTGATTTTAAGAGATTTTCTAATTTGGGGTTATTTATTGCAAAGAAGTTTTTAAACATTTGAGTTATGTTTTGTTTGGAGGTGGGGGTGGGGGTGATTGCGTGTTTGATTGAGGATTGGATTGAGGAGATAACATCGGATGCCAATTTATTATAACGTTTAGAACAAGTTGAATTTTCTACAATATTTATATCTTTTTTTATGGTTTTAATTCTACGTAATTTATCTGACAAATCACTATAAACACGCTCATTTTCTCCAACACCCGCAATTTTTAATATAAATTCCAAGATTAAATCTTCAAATATACAATTTTCTTTTATATCATTAATTTTATCCATATGCGCATAAATTTGTTCTTGTATTTTATCAAAATCAAGCGTATTAAAACTTTTCGCAATATTAGCTATGGCAACATCATATCCGCCATTAAACAATCTGTTATTATCAGTGTCTCTTAAATTCATAAACCCTTTAATATTATCTTTAATATTAGGATTTATACGTATACCATTTTTTATTGTTTGTACAAAATCCATTAAAGTAGATTCATCCAGCATTTTTTTGCCGTCTTTATCTGTTAATTTCATTAAAGAAACAATAAAATCTCTAATTTCGGGGTCTATTTTTGCTAATTTTACTGCGATATAGGCACTTGTAAATAATTTATTATTATTTTCATCTGTATCTTTTAAAAGTTCAACCGTAGTATTCAAAACAGATTCATCCGCATCAAGCAATTGAAGGATTGCTTTATCAAAAAACATTCTGTTGCCGTTTTCGTCTTGCATATTGGCAATTCGAACAGCTCTTTGTTGAGTTATTTTATTTCTATTTGCTATTCCAATAATTAAATCCTTGTTCTTGAATAATTTTTCATTATTAACATCTCTCATTTTAGCTAATTCAATAAAATCGGTATATATCGGAGGAACAACTTGTACTACTTTTCGCAAAAGCAAAGCGTCATCAAAAATTCTGTTACCCTCTTCATCAACCTCATCTACAATTTTTGAAGCTATTTCCAATCCTGTTTTATCCGGACATAACAATTCATCTATATCATCGCCCGTAAAAAATCTCCCTTCAGGGCTACCCATGCCTTTTTTAACCATATTAACGGCAAGCTCAATTGTTTCATCGCTTTGTGTTGCTATAACCCATACGGCTTCGTCATCAAACAATCTTTCGTTATTTTCATCTTTTAATTTTGCCAGTTTAATTGCATTGTTTATTTCGTTTTCATCAAAAGCTGCAATTGATAATGCGGACCACTTATCAGAAAATATAGGTTCACCATTTTCATCTTTTAAATCCATTAATTCTTTTGCAACTTTTCTGGTATGAATAGCTTTCTTGGCTGCCATTAAAGTATTTTTTATTGTTCTTATAAATAATATAAATTCACTTTCCCCTTTATCAACAGAGTCAATGGTTATTTTTTTTAAAGCACCAAAAGTTACTTGGGGTTTTAATGCAAATTGAGGATAATTGTTTATTCTATTATAACTATTGCTGATTAAATTAATATTCATTTTACCAACCTTACTTACGCTAATAAAAAAGAAACTTTTAAAAAATTGCCAAAATATTAATTTAAATTAAAAATTTTTACTACATTAAAAATCTGTCCCGATAGCAATTTATTTTGTTAGATTTTTTTATATATAAATAGAAACAAATAAAATTTTAAAAACAATTATGAAAATTTCACTCAGCCCCATTAATGAAAACAATTATATGCAAACCAAAAAAGCTAAATATTATCCAAACTTAGCTCCTTTGGCTTGTGATACAATTTCTTTTAAAGCAATGAAAAAGCCTGAATTCGAAGGGATTGATCTGCTTGTTGTCAAAAATTATAAAGCTCCGATTGAAAAATTTAACTCAAATCAAGACCTTCAAAACTGGGCACAAGAAAAAGCAAATGGAATAATAAAAAAAGATTTTGTTTCCCAAGAAGTAAAAATTGACCTGATGAGAAAAGAAATCTTAGCTGAATGGGTAAGATTTTTAAATGCGCAACATAAAAACACAACCACACTATATGTATTAGACAGTATTACCAAAAAACTTAAACCGAACAACAAAAAACTTCCACCGATGTTTAATGAAAAAATTGCAAATGAATGTATTAATGAAATCGAAACAAATATCAAAAAAGACAGAAGCTATGTACCTTCTTTTTTGAAATTATACGAAACTAAATTAAGACAAGAATTTTTAGACAATAATTATGACGAAAATCAAATCTGGGTTGTTATACCTTCTTTTAGTAATGATAGCGCCAATTTTCAAAGAAACATTGAAAAATTAAAAGTCTTATCGAGCGACCTTTGGTGTACAAAAACAACCAAAGCAAAAACATATCTATTAGACGGCGATTTTTACATTTATTTTAATCAAGGAAAACCTCTAATAGGAATGAGAACAGACTCTGATAATACAATTGCAGAAATTCAAGGTATATTAAATAATGACAGTATCCCTTGTGAACTTGTTGATATAATTGATGATTTTATAAAAAATCAGCACTTAAAAACCTCAGAAAAAGCACAAAACGAAATAACACAAACAAAAGCTTTAAAGGCAAAGCTGGACAAAATAAAAGCCGATTTAAAAGACGATATAGAAAACAAAAATTTTGAAAATATTTTAAAATATTTTGGTATTAAAGCCCAAAAAGACAAAGACGGGCTTTTGATTATTGATTCATACAGACAACCAAAACAATGCAAATTTAGCGATATTGGCATAGATGAAGATGAACTTTTATTGCACATTAAAAGAATTACCAAAAACGCAAACTTTAAAAATTCAGAAGCAAAAACCCTTGGCTCAGTTGAAGAAATCTTAAAAGACGCAGATTTTTCATATTCAAAAATAATAAATCTTTCAAAATTAAGAACAATTGGAGGAACTGCAATTTTTGCAAATTCACAAATTCAAAGCCTTGGAAATTTAGAAGAAATAAAAGAAGATGCATACTTCCAATTATCGCAAGTTATCGATTTAGGTAAACTAAGATTTATTGGCGGCAGAGGAATATTTCAAAATTCAAAAATTAAAGAAATTGATAGTTCCATTATGGTTAATGGCGGCGCATTTTTTGATTAACAATTAATTTCAAAATATTTATAAATATTTTTTTCCATGCTAAAATTTTCTTGTATGAAAAAGATTATTCTTTTATTGGTTGCAATTATAGCATTAACAACGCCTATATATGCTAAAGTTATTAATGCCGAACTTGAAGATATTATTAAAATTGGTATCGAAAAAAACCAAGACCTTGAAATCAAACGTCTTGAACTTGAAGCATCCAATAAAGATATTAAAATCGCCAATAAATTAAAAAACCCTCAAATACAATCTAATGTTGTTATGGGTAATGTTGCTTTAGGCAATTCTTCTCAAGCAGGAATTGCAATTCCGATTGAAATAGCAAAACGCTCCGAAAGAAAACGTGCCGCAATAAAAGCTTATGAAGTTAAAGAAACAGAATTAAAACAATATGAACATTCTTTTAAATTGCAAATAATGAAAGCATATTTCGATATATTATATGCAAAATCTGTTTACAAAATCCAACAAGACCGCCTAAAATTATTTAACGACCTTGTTAAAATTACAACCGATAAACCAAAATATCCAAGCTATGAAATTGACAATCTAAAAGCCGACATTCAATATGCACAGCAATTAATAGAGGTAAACAGGGCAAAATCAAATCTTCTTGCTAAACAATTTGAATTAAATAAAATCCTAAACACAGGTGATGAAGATATAATGTATGACACTAAAGAATCGTCACTACTTGCTAAATGGGGCTTTTTAGATATGAAATTACCTCAATATGACTCTTTAGAAAAAATCGCACTGCAATACAGTTATGTTGTTAAAATTTCAGACAAAAACATTTCCCTATCAGAAGCAGAATTATCTTCAATGAAAAGAAACAGAATACCCGATATCACAATTGGGGGCGGTTATGCTTGGCAAGCTCACCCAAACGTACCTTATCAATATGGCGGCGCATACGCAGGGCTTAATATAGACATTCCGGTTTTATATACATTTAAGCCTGAAATACAAAAAGCTCAAATCTTTTTAGAAAGAAGCAAAGTATCAAAAAAAGCATATATTTCACAATTAAAATATCAATTAAAAAAAGATTATAATAATTTAAAATATTCAAAAGAAAATATGGCACATTCTAAAAAAATTCTTGAAAATTCAAGAAAAATTGTTGACCTGTCAACAAAAGGCTATATCAACGGTAAAAATTCATATACCGATTTAGTAATCAATGAAAACGGACACCAGGAAGTTATAAGCCAATATCTGGGTGCAATGTCGAGATACTTCTATTCATACCTTGAACTAATGCAGGACGCAGGGTGTGATTCATTAATCGAAGATGAACTGTTATAATTTTCAATTTTTAATAATTTTTCTTTAATATCAAGCCCCGCAACATAACCTTTCAAACTTCCATTTGTTGCAATAACCCTATGACATGGAATAACTATTAAAATCGGGTTTTTAGATATTGCCCCTGCAACAGCCTGATTTGACATTTTAATTATACCTGTTTTTTTAATTAATTCATTTGTTACATCTTTATAGGTTGCAACTTTTGAATATGGAATTTTAGATATGATTTCCCAAACATTTTTTTGAAAATCAGTTGCATTGATAAACCTTAAGGGTATTTTTGAAATATTCGGTTTTTTTTGATTAAAATAATCATCCAGCCAATTTTTTACCAAAGAAAAAATTGAAAGATTATCATTCTCCTTTAATAGAATATTTTCTTTTTTAAAGTATGTCTTTCTATCCTCAAAATACAATCCAATCAAATTTTCACCATCAGAAACGAGGCTTATTTTACCAAAGGGCGAATTGTATTTTGTTTTATAAAAAATATCCATAAAATTATTTTATATAAAAAATGCACCCCATGAAATATGGAGTGCATTCCAATATAATTTAAATTATTAAACTGCAACTTTTGGTTTTGGACCTGCAGCAACAATTTCAGCAGGCATGTTAGGATATTTAGCAGCGAAATTATCAGCAAACATTTGAGCAAGTTTGTTAGCTTGTTCATCGTAAGCTTTTTTATCTTCCCACATTCCTCTTGCGTCAAGTTTTTCATCAGGAACGTTAGGACAAGATGTCGGATAATCAACATTAAATACATCATGATGTTTGAATTCAATGTTATCAAATGAACCGTTAAGAGCTGCTGTTACCATAGCACGAGTGTATGCTAATTTCATACGTTTAGCACCTGATGAAGCAGAACCGCCTGCCCAGCCTGTATTTACTAAGTATACTTTTGTGCCGTATTGATCTAATTTGTCACCAAGCATTTTAGCATAAACTGAAGCATCCATTGGCATGAACGGTTCGCCGAATAATGTTGAGAATGTTGGTTGAGGTTCTGTAATACCGCGTTCAGTACCTGCTAATTTAGATGTGAAACCTGTAACAAAGTGATACATTGCAGCATTTTTGTCTAATCTTGAAATTGGAGGTAATACACCAAATGCGTCAGCTGTTAAGAAAATAACAACTTTTGGAATTCCGCCTTTTGAAGGAATTTGAGCATTGTTGATGTAGTTAATTGGATAACCTACACGAGTGTTTTCAGTTAAGCTGCCGTCATTAAAATCAAATTCACGAGTGTCAGGATCCATTACAACGTTTTCAACCAATGAACCAAATTTAATTGCGTTATAAATATCAGGTTCATTTTCTTCTGTTAAGTTGATACATTTAGCATAGCAACCGCCTTCAAAGTTGAAAATACCGTCAGGAGACCAGCCGTGTTCATCATCACCAATTAATTTACGAGCAGGGTCTGCTGATAAAGTTGTTTTACCTGTACCTGATAAACCAAAGAATACAGCTGTTTCATTAGTTTCAGGATCCATGTTAGCACTGCAGTGCATTGGAAGAACATTTTTCTTAGTCATGATATAGTTCATAGTAGCGAATACAGATTTTTTGATTTCGCCTGAATATTGTGAACCGCAAATAATAATTGTGTGTGCTTCATAATCAATAGCAATACAAGCTTCAGAATTTACACCGTCTACTTCAGGATCACATTTAAATCCCGGAGCACATAAAATTGTGTAATCAGGTTCGCCGTATTGAGCTAATTCTTCAGCAGTCGGTCTGATTAACAATTGATGAATGAACAAGTTTTGGCTTGCCATTTCATTAATAACTCTGAATTTTTGAGTGTATTTTTTGTCTGCACCTGCAAAACCGTCGAAAATAAATACTTCTCTGTTTTGCAAATAAGCTGCTATTTTACCTTTAATTGCGTCAAATTTTTCTTTTGAAATGGGTTTATTAACTTTACCCCATGCGATTTCGTTGTGAACTCCTTCTGTATCTACGATAAATTTGTCTTTAGGTGAACGTCCGGTATATTTGCCTGTTGTTACAACTAAAGCACCTGTATTAGATAAAGAACCTTCACCTAAACGTAGTGCAGCTTCAGTTAGTTGAGCAGGTGTCAAATTACGATACACTGCTTTTGGGCCTATGATACCTAATTTTTCAATTCCGAATGTTTCCATAAATTTTCTCCTTATATCAAATATTATTTTAGCACAAAAAAATATAATCAAGCCCTTTGATAAATATTTTTTTTATTATATAATCTACAACAGTTGGGGTGTTAGCGCAGTTGGTAGCGCACAACGCTGGCAGCGTTGGGGTCAGGGGTTCGAATCCCCTACACTCCATACTTTTTTTATTCGAGTCTTAGTCCGACCGGACTTAGACGAGAATGAAAAAAGCATAGGTGTGTTCCGAAAACGCCGAAGCGTTGAGCTTCGGCGTTTGAGAAACCGTACCTAAGCGACGTGGGACGAAGTCCCTCAGGAGCATACTTTTGAAGTTCGAGCTGTACTCCGACGGAGTAGGCGAGAACGAAAAAGCCATTACCTCCTGTCACCCTGAACTGACTAGAAAATATAGCGTAAGCTAGAGTGAAGACCAAAACTCATCGTTTTGGTCGAAACTATTAATAGGCGACGTAAGAGTTTTGCTATAGCAAAACTCCACAGGAGCAGAAAGCGTAAGCGTTATTTTCTGTTCTCTTTGAGCATTTCAGGGTCTATATTGCAATATCTTAGGGAGGTTTTGAAACAAATTCGGAATGACACTTTAAAACAGCTTGTTAAGTAACCTGAACTGACTGCAAAATAGCGAAAGCATTATTTTCTATTTTTTATTCATCGGATTCCACGTATCCTCTGAACTATTTTCAATTAAATCCTTATAAAACTCTTCTTTATATTCTAAAAGCCCAATTTGTTTTTTCAATTCTTTCATCTGCATTAGTGCTTTTTCTTTTGTAGAAATAATAATTTTATATCGCTCTTTAATTGTTGAATCGCCTATAACACATAAATCTATATATTTTTTTATGGACTTATTTTCAACTCCAACTGAGCGCAAGCATTTCACAATCCTAACCCAGTTTAAATCATCATCTGAAAAAAGACGAATGTTATTTTCATTCCTTTTGATAAACGGAAAAAAACCGCTTTTTGCCCAAAACCTTATTGTATGCTCAGAAACATCCATGATGTTTGAAACTTGTTTAATAGTGTACACAAATTGCTCCTTTAAACTAATTTTAGCATACAAATAGTGCTTGAGAGCAACTCTTAAAATTATTTTTTACTTTGCGCAAGTTTTTTATTATTTAAATCAATTTCCTGACGTAGCGCATTAATAAATTCATCTCGATATAAAAACCCCAAATGAGCACCATTATTAAACAAAACCAATTTATCATCACAATAACTTTTTAATTCCTTCAATTGACTTTGACTAATTAAATAATCATCCAAACTATGATAAATTTTATAATTATCCTTATTTATAAGATAATTTGATATAGAGCTCAATGTATTTGTCGATTTAATCTCATCATAGGAATGTTTATCTAGAAGATAATTTTTTATATAATCCTGAAAATTAGAATTATAAACCTTATTATAAATCAATTTATCATCTAAATCAGGATTGATTTTCTTTTCTGTTGTATAAATTAAATCAGAAAGCTTTTGATGAAAAATAAAAGCACTAATCAATTTAGCCTCATAATTTGAAAAAGGCAAAACCTTAAAATCTTTGTTTAACTTTTCTTTTTCCTTAAAAACTCTTAAGACTTTTGCTGTTGTTACTGCAACTTTTTGCCTTAAGTCATCAGGATATCTTTGCCAAGAATTTATAATTTCATCAATTTGACTAACCGCATACAAAAGTTCATATGGAGGACAAATTGCAATAAACTTATCTATGTTATTCGCTCCTTGTTCATATTGTTCATTTGCCAAAAACAAAACAGCATAAGCCCCTAGGGATGTTCCTATTGCAGTTCTTTCCAAAAATACTCTATCGTATTTATTTGACAGATAAGAAATTATGTTATTTAGTAATTTATTTATGTATTTAACATCATCTTTAATAAAACCTACTTTATAATTTTTGTCTAAACTTTTTAAAAATTCCCATTGAAAATGACTACCGATAATTACAACACTATAACCCTTTTTATAAAACATTTTAGCCATTACATTTCCATGAGAATTGTTTATCCCCTCTCCGATTGAGGGGAAAATTATAACAAGAGGAGATTTCTTATCTTTTTGTAAAATATAACGAAATTTATATTTTTCTAAATTAGGAACAATTTCAACAGACGCAGTTTTTATTTTTTTAGAAAAATCTCTATTCCAAACAGAATTTTCAGCCCAAATTGATTTTTCATTGTCAACCATGTCAAATAAAGCTGTTCTCATAGAATCCAATATCGGATTTTGAGGATTAAAATCGTTTAAAATAATATCTGCGCTCAATTCATCATTTGGCATTGACACAACCAAGTTTTCACCTTTAATTGAGCCTTTAACTTGTAATATTTTTTCTTTTTTATTTTGAACTAAATCAATTTCATCATAATCATCTTTAATTGAAGCTAAAACATTTTTTCTGTCATAATTAGACAATTTAATATATTTATCAACACCATAGAATTTTTTAGCGATATCATAAGAATCTGCAAAATTTGACTCAACCATTTTAATTATGGGCTGTATTTGTAAAGTCCTATTTATCAACAACCCCAATTTAACTGCTGCAGCAACAGGAGAAGCTATATAAGTTGTTGGGGTTAATAAAAAATCTAAAACTCTACCAAACATATCTCTTGTCGTGATTGAAGAAACAAAAGGCAAAACAAGATAATTTCCACATTTAACCTTGCACTTAGCAAGTGCTTGTTCCATATCTTCATTGTATAACTCTAAATCAAAATATTTTGAAGCGATATCCATTAAGCCCGCAACTCCAAGAGTTGTATTTATAAAAAATCTTTTTGATTCGTGTTTAACTGCCTCAAAATCACGCTGCAACAAAGAGCTTACAAGTCTTTTTGGATATTCAATATTTGAATATACCGAATTTAAACTATCGATAATAAAAGTCGGAAATAAAGACGCCCACAAAATATGCACTCTTTTGACAAATAACTTATTTAATTTCAAATTAAGATAAAAAATTCTCCTGTTTATATCTTCATATTTATCCCCATTTAAATATAAAGAATCATAACTTGGGTATTTATAAGTTGTTTTTATAATATCATCTGCTAATGCTGTGTTGAAAAATAAGATGTTAAATAATAAAATTGTTGCTATAATTTTTTTCATTTTTTTAAATTTACCTACTGTGTTTTTTAAATTTATATTATTAAGTTTAAAAAAATGAAATTAGCTGATATAACAATATACAAAAAAGCCGACCTGATTAGGCCGGCTTTAATTTATATTATATAAAATAATTATTTTGCTTTCATTTCTTTGATTTTATGAGCTACACCCTTAACAGTTTTACCTGCAAGCGCCAATGCACAAACTAAAACAGCACCGCCCACAAGAGTTTTCTTTTCAACACCATGGTCTTTTAAAGTATTACTTGCTTTAATAAACATGTCACTGCTTACAACTTTATCTTTAGCCTGTTTTGATAAATCAATTGCTTTATCTTTAATTGTATAAGCAGTAGTGCCAATACTATTTAAACCATTTAAAGCTTTTGTTTTGATGTTTGGTAAATTTACATTCATTTTACACCGCCTTTTTATTCTGCAAGAGTTCTGACTAATTCAGAAGCAAATTCACTGCCTAGATTTTTCTTTGCACTCATCTTAATTGCCTGGCTATCTTGAAAACCTTCGCTATAATCAGTTGCAATATCAGCAGCTTTATAAGCAGCAACACCGGCTATTACAGCATCCGCCATGCTTGGTTTATTTAAATAAACACCAAACTTATTTAAAAGCCCAACAACTGCTTCGCCTTTTTGTTGCATTTTACCGTCAACTTTTCTTGAGAAAATGGTATCAATAGTATTTACAAATGATTCTTTAAGTTTTGGATCATTTGCTTCTACTTTTGAAGAAAGGCTTTCAACTACACCGTTAATTTTTTCGGAAGCTTTATTAAAATCAATTGATTTAACTACTTTTGATGCCAACTTGGTAACAGTTTTTGCAACCGCGCCACCCATTACCGCAACAGTGCTTCTTGCGCAGCTTGCCACTTTTTTACCGTTTTTAAAAGCAAACGCTGCAGTTGCAAGTCCTAATGCACAAGTTAAAGGGTGTACATCTTGTTGGGCATTTTTTACAGACTTTTCAAAAGACTCAAAGTTCTTTTTTAACGTGCTACCAAGAGGGCTATTTTCACCTTCATCACCATATGTTATTTCTTCTTTTTCTTTTACTTTAGGAGATACTGTATATAACATATCATCCAAATCATCCTCTTCAACACTTCTTGCAAAACTGTCAATTTCTTCAGATGAAGGAATATATGTATCTTCAACATCTGCTTGTTTTGTATTTAAATTACCTTTAAAATTAACTGAATTAATAGCACCTATTTGCATAATCGGTTTCTCCTATGGGTCAACACACATCTGTATAAAATACAAACATAAATTTTATTGCTAGTTTAGGAATTTTAACCTTAACAAAAATTTACATTCTTAATAGCTTTAGTAGATACATTTTATCTAATAAAAGACTTTTTTGCAATATTTTTATGTAAAATATTTTTTGTCTTTTATTTCATCAGGCAAAAATTGTTGTTTATATTCAGGATTATCGTGTGTATAAACATAATCTTTTCCAAAACCATATTTTGAAGCGTCTTTATAATGTGCATCTCTAAGGTGCATTGGGGGAAGAAAATCAAGCCCTGATTTAATATCTGCTATTGCAGTATCAATTGCTTTTATTGCTCTATTTGATTTTTTTGCCCTTGCAACAAATTCAACCGCTTGCGCTAAAGTAATTCTTGCTTCCGGCATGCCAAGATGTTCAACTGCTCTCAGCGCTGCTTCTGCTATCAAAAGAGCCCTAAAATCAGCATTTCCAACATCTTCAGACGCTACAACAATCAATCTTCTTGCGATAAACCTCGGGTCTTCCCCTGAAATCAACATTTTTGCAAGATAATATATAGCAGCGTCAGGGTCGGAGCCTCTTAGACTTTTTTGAAAAGCACTGGCGTAATCATAATGCGAATCAATTGAATAGCGAACGCTTGATTTTTGCAAAAGTTCTTCAACAATATTTTTTGTAATAATTTCATCGCTTGCAAAATAAGAATTTTCAATAGCATTTAAAGAATATCTTGCGTCCCCTTGAGATAACTCAATTATTGTCTTTAGCGCATCATTATCTAATTTCTTTTCACCATAAGTTTTATTTAAATAATCAAACCCTTTTAAAACAATCTTTTCAATAGAATTTTTATCTATTTTATTAAGCATTATAACTTGTGCTCGAGATATTAAGGCAGGCACAGTGTGAAAAGAAGGATTTTCAGTAGTTGAACCGATAAAATAAAACAAACCCGATTCAACATGAGGCAAAAGCGCGTCTTGTTGAGTTTTTGAAAACCTATGGATTTCATCTATAAAAACAATTGTTTTTATGCCTTCTCTTAGCTTTTGTTTAGCTAAATCAACAGTTTCTTTAATATCTTTTACACCTGAGTTAACAGCTGATAATTCAACAAAATTAGCATTGTGAAAATTAGCGCAAAGTCGGGCTAGGGTTGTTTTGCCACAGCCCGGAGGGCCCCAAAGAATAAACGAAAACAAACGCTTTGCTTTTAAAAGTTTTAAAAATGGTGAATTTTCATTTATAACTTTAGTTTGTCCTAAATATTCATCCAAACTCTTAGGACGCATCAATTGCGCCAATGGAATTTGCTTATTATTATTTTCTAGCGAATCAAATAAATTCATAGTATAATTATATCATAGCGGAGTTTTATAATGATAAAAAAAATTATAATCGGCATTTTAATTATATTTGTCCTTGTTTTTGGTTTTATTTCTTCTAAGAAATTTTTTAAACAAAATAACCAAAATTACAAAATAACCTTTTGGTCAATTCAACTAAAACCGATTTATGAAAAACAACTAAATAAAATCATAGCCGACTTTGAAAAAGAAAACCCGCCCTATAAAATCACTTGGATTGATATTCCAATTCAAGAAGCACAAAAAAGAACCTTAGCTTCAATATTATCATCCACACCCCCTGATTTAATTAACTTAAATCCTGACTTTTCCGTTCTTTTAGCTCAAAGAAACGCGCTTCATTTTTTTAATGAAGATGATACTAAACAATATAATCAAAATCTCGTTAATAAACTAAAATATAATAATAAGATTTATGCACTTCCGTTTTATGCAACAAGCCCTGTAACTGTTTATAATAAAGAAGTTTGGGACAAATGCCTAAATAAAAAATTCATAAAATCTTATGATGAATTATTTGAAATTTCACCAGAATTAAAAACCTGTTCAAACATTGCCCCGTTTGCTTCAAGCATAAATGAAAATGATACTTTAGCTAAAATTTTAAATAAATATGATGTTTATTCTTTTGATAGTCAAAAAGACAAAGAACAAACAGAAAAAATCTTTTCTAATCTCAATAAAATGTATAAAAACAATGAACTTCCAAAAGATATTTTGGCTTCCAATCATAGAGAAATAATTGAAAAATATATGTCAGGTCAAACTCTCATCATTGTAGCAGGGTCAAATTTTATCAACATGATTAAACAGAATGCTCCCGATATTTATAATTTATCAGCTCTGGCAAACCAATTAACAGGCTCAAACAAAAAATATGATGTTTCTTTAATGAATTTAATTATTCCTAAAAAAGCTAAACATAAAGACTTAGCTCTAAAATTTGCCTTAATGCTCACAAATGAAGAAAATCAACTGGAATTAGCAAAAATAACCAATGTTTTACCTTCCAATAAATACGCTCTTGATAGCGAATATTTTAAAAATTGCTCGTCTGATTTATATGAACAATCAAGATGTATAAGCGCAAAACAATTAGACAATCTTATTGAATTTGATTTTGACGAAAAAAATAAAAAAGCAATAAATGAAGCAATTAATAAAACGCTTGAAGAAATTTTATTAGACAAAAACAGTTCAAATTTTAACATTAAAAATAAGGTCGAAACCCTCTCCAGTCAAGTAAAAAATTTACAAAAGTAAATGCTAAAAAACTGACTTTTGTGGAATTAAAAATAAGTAAGTATTGTCTTAACTTATTAATTTAATATGAGGGTTTAATTTTATGACTAAAACTTTAGTAAAACCTAAAAGTCAACTTGAAAATCGTTATTCCAAAAAAACAGCCCTATACATAGCAGCAAAACTCCAATATCGAGATTTTATGCTAAGAAGCAATTGCGAAGAATTTAAAAATTCATACACAAGATATACAATAGAATTATCTATTTTAAGAAACATGCTTAAATATGCAACAAAAAAAACAGACATCTGGAAAATAAACTATCAAATTAATTCAATTAAAAGAACTCTAAAAGAAGAAATGGATATTTTAATTGATTAGATTTTAACAGTTTGACCCATTTTGATTTTTTCTAAATTTTTCTTTGCGGTTGATTTTTTAATAACCAATTGTTTAACAAAATCAATCGCTTCAATGTCGCGTCTGATTGCATTTTTAAGGTTAATAATTTCTTCAAAAGATAAATCATTTATTTTATCTGTTTCGCAAATTTCAAAAACACTTTTAAATTGTTCTTGCGCTTCAAAATTATATCCGTTTAATTTCATCTTACACGCATACCAATTATAAAATTGATATGACATAGCAACAAGATTAACATTAAATGAACTCAATACAAACATTTCGTCTGTTCTAAATGAAAGCTTTTTGTTGAAAATTAAATTTAAATATAAAGCCTTTAATCCTTTTTTAGGGTAAATCAAGCCTTCTTGTTCGTTTATTTTTGCTAAAATTTTAGATGCATATTTATTTAGAAAAACTTTTGTGCCTGAACCTTTTATATATTCAAAAAGTTTTTCAGGTTTATCTATGTAATCATTAAGCATTTTTTCTATTCTTGTTTGATAACTCATATCACAAGGAGCATTTTCAATTGTCAATGTTGCACTTGAATTAATATGACAACTTTTAGTTCCGTCGTTTGCAGATAAAACGCTTTTATTGATATCATTTTTCTTTTTATTAAAATTCTTGAAAATTCCTGCTAATAATTTTTTAAAACTTTTTCTCATAATATACCTCTTTTATTATATAAAGTATTTTTCTTAAAAAAAATTGCCAAAATAAAATTTAAATCAATGATTGTGCTATAATTTTTCTATGAGAATTAATAAATATATTGCCCAAAGCGGTTATTGTTCCAGAAGAAAAGCTGATGAATATGTTACAAGCGGCAAAGTCAAAGTTAACGGCGTAGTTGTAACAATGTTAGGCTATGAAATAAGAACAAAAGACAAAGTTACAATTGACGGCAAACTTTTAAGAGCCGATAAATTAGAATATTATAAATTCTATAAACCCACAGGTTATATCACAACAAAATCTGATGAAAAAGGCAGAAAAACAATCTATGATATTTTGTCTGACGAATATAAACACCTAAACCCCGTAGGAAGACTGGATAAAGATTCTTCAGGTTTAATTATAATGACAAATGACGGTAATTTAGCCTATGAATTAACACATCCATCCATTAAAGTTGCAAAAACATACATTGTAAAAGTGGACGGCAAATTAAATGATGAACAATTAAAAAAATTAACCGAAGGAATTGAAATTGAAAAAGGCAAAATTGCATATTGCGACTGGGCTATATTAGAACAAACAAAACAAGATACTCTATTTGAAATTGTTTTATATCAAGGTTTAAACAGACAAATTAGAAAAATGTTTGAATTTTTAGGCTATAATGTGATAAATTTAAAACGTATAAGACATGCAAATATTGAGCTTACGGGTTTAAAAAAAGGTCAAATAAAACAAATTAAACCCCGACAAATTAAAGAATTAAAAGCATATTTGAATAAAATCAAAGATAAGGAAGTATAAAATGCTAGATATTAAATTAATCAGAGAAAATCCTGAAAAAATTAATGAACTTTTAAAAAGAAGAAATCCCGAACTATCAATTGATGAAGTAATAAAAATTGATGAACAAAGAAGAAAGCTTCAATTCGAACTTGATAATTTAAGAGCCAAAAGAAAATCAGAATCAAATAAAATCGGTGCTATGAAAAAAGAAGGCATCGATACAACCCAAATTCAAGCAGAAATCAGAGCCTTAGGCGAAGAAGCAAAAAAACTTGAAGAAGATTTAAACGAACTTGATCTTAAACAAAAAGATACACTTTTAAGAATACCAAACACTCCTGACCCTGAAATCCCTATTGGTGCTGACGATAGTGCCAATGTTGAAATCAAAAAATGGGGCGAACCTACAAAATTTGATTTTGATTTTAAAGCACACTGGGATTTGTGTCCCGAACTTGGTATGTTAGATTTTGAAAGAGGTGTTAAACTTGCACACACAAGATTTACCCTATATCGCAATTTAGGTGCAAAACTGGAGCGCGCAATCATTAACTTCTTTTTGGATACTCATACCCTAACAAGAGGTTACGAGGAAATCTTGCCTCCTGTTATGGCAAACACTAAAACCATGACTGGAACAGGTCAACTTCCAAAATTTAAAGAAGATATGTTTAAATGCGTTGATGAAGACTTGTATTTAATCCCAACAGCAGAAGTTCCCGTTACAAATATCTATCAAGATGAAATCTTATCAGAAGATGATTTACCTAAATATATGACAGCTTATACTCCTTGTTTTAGAAGAGAAGCAGGTTCCGCAGGAAAAGATACAAGAGGTCTAATCAGACAACATCAATTTAATAAAGTTGAACTTGTTAAACTAACAAAACCGGAAGATTCAGCAGATGAACATGAAAAATTAACGCAAGATGCCGAAAACGTATTACAATTATTAAATCTTCCATACAGAAGAGTATGCCTATCAACAGGTGATATTGGATTTAGTGCAAAAAAATGTTATGATTTAGAAGTGTGGATGCCATCATATAATTCATACAAAGAAATTTCATCTTGTTCTAACTTTGGCGATTATCAAGCTCGTAGAGCCAATATTCGCTTTAGAAGAAAAGACGGATCTGTTGAATTTGTTCACACTCTAAACGGTTCAGGTTTAGCTGTCGGAAGAACTTTAGCTGCAATATGCGAAAACTTCCAAACAAAAGACGGGCACATAATCATTCCTGAAGTTTTGAGAAAATACACAGGTTTTGATATAATTTAATTAAAGCTAGGAGAAATTAAATGAAAAAAGTTTTAATACTATTTATGGCATTTATTATGGCAAGCTCTTTAGTTGTTTATGCCGCTGATAAAGCCGAAAAAGCGCAAATTAAAGCTCAAAAAGAAGCTCAAAGAAGAGCACAAAAAGCCGAAAAAGAAGCTATAAAAGCTCAACAAAACCATGAAAAACAATTAGCAAAAGAACTTAAAAACAAAAAAGATATCATAAAAGACGCAGAATACAAAGAAATTAAAACACAATTCTTTAACGCTGAAGGCTATGGCGACACATACAATTGCAAGGTTGCACAGCAAAGATTTTGCAAAGTAAAAGACCTTGATACAGGAGTTTATGTTCTTTGCGACAGAGAAGTTTCAAGAACACAAATGGAATCAGCTAAAATATTTTATAAGCTTGGAAGATGTACAAAATTGAATTAAGTAAATAAGGCTCTATAATTACAGAGCCTTATTTAATATCAAATATCCAAGATTTAAATAAGTTGCAAATATTACCCATAAGAAATAAGGTAATAAAATCAAGCCTGCAATTTTTGAAACTGAATAGAATTTTTTAAGAGTCAAAAATGTAAAAATATCCAAAAATACAATTACAACAAAAGCCAGAACAATATTTTTTAAATAAAAAAATGAAGGCACCCACAAAAAATTTAAAATTAATTGTATTAAAAAATATACATAACCGAGATTTTTGTTTTGCTGCTTTTTAAGAAAATAGATAATAAATGAAATAATTATTGCAATATACAATATAGTCCACACCGGAGCAAATATAGCGTCATTTGGCGCAAAGGGTGGTTTTATTAAAGAATTATACCATATTTCATTAATCATTTAGGAATTATAACATCACATATTTTGGGGTTAAATCCCCAAAAAGATAATTCCTGCTATAAAATTTCTCTTAAATTTTCAACCATTTTTTGAACAATTAAGGGTTTTTCGCAAGGCTGAGCCACAACCAAATTATTTACATCTTGTTCAAAATCTTTTGGCAAAATTCTGCATTTTTCTTTTGCATATTTTACAAGACGTTTTTCGCCGGGGTGCAATAATTCATTTTTAGCAAAAATTATATCAAAATAACTTTCTAAAAAAGCAGCAGTTCTATGGTTTACGCTATTTAAGTCATTTCTTTTTACAGCTTTATTTAATTGTTCATAATAAGAAGCAAAAGGCTTATCCATCAATAACATCATATTTCTTTGAATAATATTTTCTTTTAATTTTTTGGGGTATGGCGTATTTAATTTAGATTTTAAATCAGTCAACCACCCTGTTTTATCGTGTTTTATATCAAGCATGCTTAATGTATATAAAAAACAAGTTGTATAGCCGTTTGAAGCATTACCGTTTAACCAAACATTTCTGTAATTATCCTCAATCCAGCTTTTATCAAAATACATTACATCAAAATCTTTATCCATAACATCGACGTGAAATTCATCACCTGCGCCAAAATATTCTTCGCCTACTTCATAGTTTGAAGAATATTTTTTAATGATTTCTTCTCTTTTTTTAATTGGAATATCTTTTGATGTAAACAAATAAACATCAATATCTGATGACTTATCAGTTTTCCCGCTGGCACTGGAACCGCCGATACCAATCGCTTCAACACCGTCTAATTGTTGAAATTCATTTAAAATTTTGTTTAGTGTTTTATTATATATAGTCATACCGCTTCTGTCAGTGCTTTTTACAAATATATCATTTCCGGTAAAATTGATGTTTTTAGAAACTGAATTACACCTAAAACTACGATGATGATTGAAAAAAATTGGACTTACTCTCATTATAAATTAATTTTTAAAGAAAAAAAAGAAATATACAAGCATTTATGTAGAAATATAAAAATTTTTAAATAAAATCACTGTAAATTCCGAATTGCACCTTGGCAGGATTTTATTATAAATTTCTGTACACTAAAAAATTTCAGAGTAGCAGGGGAAATGGCTTTTTCATTCTCATCTAAGTCCTTCTGAGTAAGACTTGAATTTCAAAAGTTTTTCACGCGCTTTTTGTCTTTTTTGATTTTCATTAAGCGCGCACCCCAAGGGTATTTCCAATCCCTAAAGCTCACAAGTTCGCTAAGGGATTGTGGGCATCGCGCTACGATTTTAGTGCATTTCCATTGCTCCTGAGGGACTTCGTCCCACGTCGCTTGGGTACGGTTTCGCTCTGTTAGCCAGACCTCAACGGTCTG
>CASDOW010000025.1 GCA_949282195.1 uncultured bacterium
CTGTCATTATATTTCTCCTGTTTAGTCCGTTTGGTTAAAGTGGGACAAGTTGGCATAAATTCACTTTTAAGGGGATTATGTTAAATAATCCCCCGAATGTCAAGTCTTCTCAATTTTTGTAAAGCACCGCTCCGTTATCCAGCAATAAGTTGGCAATATCTAGCTCTATTCGCTCCAAGGCCAAGGTTAAAGCTGTTTCACCTTGGATATTGAGCCAATTCACATCAACTCCTTTATCTATCAACATTTGAATAGTTTGTAATTTGGTGTCATCTTCCATATTTTCGTTCAAAATAACCGACATAATAGCATTATATCCGAATATATCGGTTCTATTGACCTCGCTTCCTTCGGCAATAAGGAAATCAAGCGGCTCTTTTTCCATGCAGAAATAACAAGCCACCAAAAATAAACTGGCTCTGCGGCGATTGATTGATGAATTTAAGTTAAAATTGTCAGTTCTAATCAATTTTTTCAACTCACTGACCGAATTGATATCAATATTACCTTCGCTCTCAAAATTATATGGCGGATTAACCGGTGTATTTTTTAATCTCTCTTCTATTTGTTTGATTTTTTCTTGCACTTCAGCCATTTCTTCAATGGTAATAAATTTAGAATAAGTTTTATCTTCGGGATTATACATTAACATTTCCACTCCTTGTCTGTTTTCTTACAAGGATATTTATCGGAAATATATCAAGAAAATATATTCTGTAAAAAATTCATTGAATCTACTAATTTTGTTATATTATAATAAGCTAAATTTGCATTTAAAAGGTAATAAAAATGTATATTTCTATAAAGGTTAAAAATTACAAATGCTTTGTCTCTGATAATGATTGTCAAGGTTTTGATAACATAAAACCCATTAATATCATAATCGGAAAGAATAACAGCGGTAAATCAAAATTATTAGAGGTAATGAAAGAAATTGTAACTAAAAAGCCCTCGGAACTTTCTTTTGATGGCATCTTTGTTCGCGTCTTACAACAAGATGAATTAATGAAAATATTTAATTCAAGTTCAAACCTACTGGAATATGTAACCCAATACGATATTAATGGTAACTCTTGGAGTGAAGTGGGACAATATCTTGTAAATGTCCCTGCCGCATATGTTTTAAAAAATGGAACATATAATTTTAACAATATTTTTCTAAGCCGCCAACATCCTTATTGGAAAACAAACGAAATTTGTAGAGCACTCAAAACAACAACCACAACGACAAACCCTTTTGAAGGGTATAAATTCTTACATCTACAAGCAGAACGCAATATTGAAAAAGAAAAAATAGACTATTCTTCAAAAATTTCAGAATATCCAATTCATTCATCTGCCTCTGGAATATGTAGCCTAATAGCAAAAATGCTTAATGATGAATCTGGAAACAAGGAACATTGGCAGGAATTTATTGAAAAAAATTTTTTAGATATTATCAATACAATAGTTGCTCCTGAAATTAAATTTTCGCGCATTTTTACAAAAACAAATGAAGAAAATACTCATGAGCTTTATTTAGAAGAAGAAAATAAAGGCGGAATTAAATTATCTGACTGTGGAAGTGGGTTGAAAACAATCATTGCTACATTAGCTTTACTGCACATAATTCCTCATTTGACGCAAAGTTATAAAAATGTATTTGCCTTTGAAGAACTCGAAAATAATATGCATCCGAGTTTGGAACGAAAACTTCTATATCACATTAGATTGTATTCTGAGCGTTATCCAGAATCACTAATTTTTCTAACAACTCATTCTAATGTCGCAATAGATTTATTTGGCAAGGATTATCGAGCCCAAATAGTCAGAGTCAACAATAACGGCTATAAATCCATTGTTGAAAGCGTCATTTCAGATAGAGACAAACAAATGCTCTTAGATGATTTAGGTGTTAAGGCTAGTGATATTTTGCAATCAAATTGTTTAATTTGGGTCGAAGGCCCTTCTGATAGAATATATGTTAAGAAATGGATTGATTTATTCTCTAATCGGAAATTTGAAGAAGGTTTGCATTATCAATTTATTCTTTATGGAGGTTCTCTCCTTTCTCATTATTCCGTAGATAAAAAAGATTTTATTTCTTTGTTAAAAATCAATAGACACTCATTTATTGTTATGGATAGCGATAAAACAAGTGAAGAGGAAGAATTAAAATCACGAGTTCAAAGAATTATCAGAGAATTACCACAAAATCACTGGGTTACAGCAGGCAAAGAAATCGAAAACTATTTACCGGAAGAAGCTTTATCTGATTATTTTCAAAAACCAACCAAAATTAATAAAAATCAGCAATTTCCTAATCTCTATAAAAAAGCTAAGAACACCAAGACTTTTGATAAGGTCAATTTTGCATTAGAAATTATCAAAAATAAATATTATACAAAAGAGAACCTATCTAAATGTTTTGATTTAGAAACAAAAATTAAGGAATTAATTCAGTTTATAGAAGAAAGTAACAATGATAGATAAATACCTATGTAGCTGATGGCTATGTTTCGATTATAAACACGAATTGTCTGGGGTGAGGTGTGATGTGCGAGCATGACACCTCTTTTTGTTGGACAGCACACGGCGGACGGCTTTCTGATTTCTTTTTAATTCCCAGATGATTAAATCACACCTCAGAGGTTTGTTTTGTTTAATTTGAGAGCTATTTTAAGCTAAGAAAAAAGAAAGCTATTTTAATTCCGGTTCTATTATAATAGTTCTTTTTTATATCTATTATAATACTATTATAGAGGGTAAATTTTGCTCTAAAATCCTTGTCTGATAAGGAATTGAGCAATTTAATGAGGAAATATAGCTTTCCGATGGCGGAAATAACGGTTTCCGGTGCTGGCAATATAGACTTTCCCAAGTGGAAATATAGATTTCCATTTTTGAATTTCCGGAAATAACCGTTTCCGCAAGCTTTATAAGTGGAAATAACGATTTCCGCCTCTGATTTTGTTCAATTTAAAATATCGTATTCTCCACAAATAAATATTTTCAGGACAAAAGTTTATAAAGAGAAAACATGAGAAAAAGTAAAGCTACATTATCTATTACCGAACGTCTGTTATTGGACTTCATCAAATACAAAACAAACAACAATCATAAATTTTTTATGGGGAATGATAAAATCGCCATGGCCTTGGGATTAACGGCAAATTCCGCCAAAGTAATGATAAACAGCCTTATCCGCGAAGGATACCTTATCAAATCAATGGATACCCACGGCCGCAGAATGTTAGAACTAACCGACAAACCATACTTAGCCATCGCTTGCGTTGATTTAAGCAACGTCGATAAACGTATTATATTGCAAGAAGCCCTGAACTTTCAACGAGACGCCGAATACTACCAAAAACAATACGAATTTGAAAAAGCACGAGCAGACAGACTTCTTGCCGAACTCACACAGTTGAAGTTAGCATTAAATGGAGCAATATAATGCTGCTAAATATAAAATGTTTTCTTGCCCTTTTATTCTAAAATCAATAGAATATAATAAATTTACTAATACAATAGAGAAAAAAATGGATATTTTGTATCAAATACTTGAACTTTTAAAGGAAGTAGAATGGAATAATCTCCTTTCATCATTATTTGGAGCTGGTTTTGGTGCTTTATCTGCCTATTGGTTGAGCTATAAAAAAGAAAGAAACATCAACAAATGCAATGAAAAAGCTCTTTTGATAAAATTATTCTATGATATTAATATCTCCGGAAAAACATTATGTTGTTATTATAGTAATATCATATCAGAAATTAAACATTATTCAAAAAAATCTCCTGGATATGAAATCCCAATTTCATTAGATGTTGCTAAGTTAAATCTAAATTCTTATGGCTTCATTGCTAAAGAATCCCCTCAATTATATGAAATTTTAACCTACTTGAATGAGGATATTTGTTATATTATAAATGACAATAACATTTTAACTCAAGAAATGGATTATAGATCAAAAGCCTATCAAGACCAATTATATAATATTTTGATGCAACTACCTAAATCTATTGCTAAAGTTTACGCATCTCTTTATAATGTCAATGCTTTTTTAATTAAATATTATGATACAGATAATTTATTAAAAGAGCACGTATTAAATGCAACAAGAAGAATGAAAAAGGTATTTAAAATCACATTTCATTATTACAAAGGTATTTCATCTAAGAAAGACTTCAAAAGCAATATTCTTAATGCGAGACAAATAAAAAGATATCGAAATTTATTAAGACCTGAAATGAACTATATTGATGAAATTTTAAACAAATGGTTTCTAGATTTTAAATTATTTAAGAAACAAACTTCAAATTTGCTCAACTTATTTGATATTAAAATTTAAAATATCTTAATTTATTGTATTCTTTAATTTCTTCCCAGAGAGCCGTGAGATTATTGTAATCATATAGGACATAATCTATAAACTCATGCCACAATTCAGGATAATTATTAAAAGAAAAATCTGATACCATTTCCTGCATATTGGTATTTTGATAGCCTTCAAGAAAACTTTCCATAGCCTCTGGGCTACCAATATTATGACATTTTAACAAATTAAATAAATTGCTATAAAAGCTCCGTTGAATAGCTTTATAACGATTATTTAAGCCGTAAAAACCTAACAATTGAAATGCTTTCTTATTTGTTGGCCCTTCAGGTTTTCCCTTAATCAAAATTTCTCCATTTATTTTAGAAAAATCAAAAGAAATGTTTTTCCATATCTGTAAAGGTTCTTTTCCAAAACTATCACTAATACCAAGTTGCACTAAAGCATCATAAAATTCTTTTCTTGGATTGCTCTCAAAAAAACTATCGCCTTTTATAGAACTATTACACTCAGAACAGCAAGGTGCCCAATTGTCAATACATAGAGCATATTGTGGAAATTTATCCTTAGGAAATATATGCTCAATCGTTGATATGTTATAATCTTCGCCATTAGCTGTTTCTATTTTTTCTAGCAATTGACCGCAAAAACAACATCTTTGAGGAGCTAATCCGAAATAATATTTACGAAAACATTGCTTCAGACTTAAATCTGTTTTCAATTTTTCCTTTTGTTCCTTTATAAAATTAATACTATTATACATCTTATTTAAGCTTAAATCATTTAACTCTTTAGCTTCATCCTCAGTATAATTTTCATATTTCTGAAAATCTAAAAAATTATCATAATCACGTTTAACTTTATCTTTCACAACACTAAGAGATTTAATTTTATCACAAAACTCCTGATAGAGATACTCCTTAATAACAGACAATGCTTCTTCACGCGTAATTTCTTTAAGCATGTTTTCGTCTCTTTCTTACCAAAGGGCACACAGGAACAGTAACTTTTTTCTGCGACATTAACTCTTGTAGTTTTGCACGTAAACGCCAACGATATTCACCTGGTCCTACCTCTTTAAGAAGGTTTTCTATCTTTTCTATATTTTTTTTAGAATTAGAATTTAATAGATTTTCAATTTCATCCTTAGCTCGTTCTCCAATATTTCCTTCCATTTTGAACAAGATTTGACCTATATCAATGATATTAGCACCATAAGAATTTAATAAGCAATCATTACTTACAATCTCATTATCATTTAATTCAAAACGATGTAATTCGTGTTTTTTTACATCAGACACTAGCATTGCTGAATGAGTTGCAACAAATACATTTGCATTTTTTTTAGCTAATACATCACACAAAAGTTTTAAAAAATATCGTTTCCAATGCTCATTAAAATGTGTTTCTGGCTCATCTAATAATATAAGAAACCTTTCATCTGTTGTTTTTGAAATAAGATAAAGCAAAGCATATCTTGACATAAAGCCGTTTTCACCATCACTTAAAAACTGCTCTTCAAAAGTTTCATTTTTTCCATTTAATTCATATAAAAAACCACACTTATCTATTTTGTTTTGCTTAAAAGCATTACAAAACTGTTCAAAAAAGACATATGGATTATCCCTCACACCTTTAGCTAATATGCCATTAGGGCTCATTGTCCAAAAACTTCTTCTGATATCTTTGTCCTCTTCTGAAGCCATAGGCAAACAAATATCAGGTTCATTTTCAAAATTATTTTTTATAAAATCATCTACCTCTGTCTCACCATTATCAAGTGATACTTTAGTAATAATGTTAATAGTATCAATCCACAACGCTTTAATTTTAAGTGTATCTGTCGGTTTATTTATAAAATTATTATTAAAAATCAAATTTATAAGTTTATGCCAATTATCATCTTGAATGTTAAAACCACCGGCCAAATAAGCCCAAAGAGCCTTTCTGAAGGTTTCTGAATTTCCAGAAATTATATTTTGATTTTCTTCTTCAAAGGCTCGTTCTGTATAACCAGTATAAAAACGCACAACCTTATCCCATAAACCGGTTGTAGTTTTCTGAATATTATTTATTTCTTGCTTATTCTCTTCTGATTTAAGCGTTAGACCATATTTAAAACTTGTATTATCTACAGATTTATCAGGGGCAGACGTTAAATTATTACAACCAATTTCAGCCAAGGCATCTAAAAAAGAACTTTTACCAGAGCCATTTCTACCTATTAACAGATTCAGATTCAAACCTTTCTGAGGACACAATCTCATAATGAAGCCATTAAATGCCTTATAATTATCAATTTCTATTTTGGTTAATTGATTATCAGTCATATATCCATTTCCCTTCAAAATAATATCGAGGCACATAATGACTATAAATAAATTTATCTGTTGTCACTTGTGTTCTGACTAGGCCTAATTTTTCTAATATTTTCAAAGCTCTTAATACATCTGCTCTTTTGGAAGAATAAACCTCTGTGGAGCTTTGATTTTTACCTAAAATATAATATCGACATATATCAAAATAAACCTTTTTCACAAACTCATCGGTATAAGACAGCAAAACAAAAGCCTCTCCTTTTTGTTTGTCAGGTTTAAGGTATTCATCATAAGCCTTTACTAGATTCTCTTCTTTTAGTGCAAAATTTTGTTGTTTAGGTTTCCGCGTATCAATTATATATTTATCTTCTTCTTTTCTAACAATCCCGTATGCTAATAAAGCACAAAAACAAGATATGCTAATAAATGTATTCAATAAAGATACATCAAACTCTTGTTCTTTTTCTTCTTTTTTAAAACACCCTAAAGTGGAAAACAAATAAACACATCGTTGAAAATCAGTAAAACCTTGATCTGCTAACTTTTCACGTAAATTTTGTGGCTCTTTGATATCGTCCCACCAAACTTTTATGTCTGGTTGTACTTCAACTTTAACCTGTTTATCTGGTTTAAATTGCAAAAAAACATCAGATAAAATAATATTTTTTAAAATTTGATATTTATCTTCATTCGTCCTGATTAGCTTTATGACTTCATTTGATGAAGTATATTCATGCTCCTTACTCTCAGCAATAACCGGCATTTTTATTAAGTATGGTTCTGCAATTTCGGATGTATTAAGACTATCTGACTTAATTTTCTTACTTTCAATAGCTTTATCTTCAAAAATATAATCGATAACTTCCTGGCTATCATATTTTTTTGTAACTATAAGTTTTACCGGTTTATTTTCTTCTTTTTTCTTTTGACCAAACAATACAACTGTATTAATTCCTGGAGATGCAGGTGGTTTGATAACTGCAATCAAGCTATTTTTAATTAAATATGCTCTTAAGCTATTATACTCATTTTCATTTTTAGTTAGAAAAGTTTCAGGAACTAAACATATAAAATATGCATTATCGTCTGCACGGAGCAGAAAATTCAAAATAAATAAGATTTCTGAAACTGAACTTTTATCTTCATTTGGATTGGGAATAATATCGCTGAGAGCCGGACGAATGCCAAAAGAGAAAGTTCCTTTTTGAGGATTTTTATCTAAATCATTTATTTTTGCTAATCCGTTCCATTCTTTAGGTTTTATTCTAGTCTGTCCCATTGGTGGATCAAACAAAAATATACCTTTCCCATTATTGGGTAAATTATCTTTAATACTATCCGCTGATATTATTTGGGTTTTATCATTCGATTGAAAAGCTATGAGTTCCGCCACATCAAGCACATCTTTATTAATATCTTGGGCATAAACTAAATTATCCAACTGCCAAATCAAACCGCCCATACCAACAGATAAATCAATAAAAGAACCTTCGTCTTTTAGAGCCAAAGCAAGCTTTTGCATTATTTCAGTATTAACTGAATTGGTTCTTCTAGCAGCAACCGGCAACAATTCTTCTACTCGCCTTATCAGCTCATGAAAAGACAATTCTCTATCTCGAGTTAATTTTAATATTTTGTATTGTTGAGCAAATGAATAGAGAGATTTATCTAATCCTATACCTTTTTCTCGATAATTTTCTTCAGCGATATTCAAGAAATTATCTGGAACTGATAAAATTTTGAGATAATTTTCTGAATGCAATAAAAATTCTTTGTTAAAATCAGTATAATATTCTTTAATATAAGCCGATATTTTATTTTTTTCTTCTTGAGAAAGATTTTTAAAGGAAGCTATATTTTGTAAAGTTTGTGTAATTTCAAAGCGACCACAATTAGGACATTCTAGTCTCAAGCCATCAAAGCCTTGAGAATTAACAAGCTCACTTGCTTTTGCCCCACATACAGGGCATTGGGTTTCTTTTGCAACTACATAAGATTTTTCAGCCTCAGGATGAGCAATACTTCCTTCTGAAATGCTCTCAATTTCTTCCTTGTTACTTATTTTATCAGTCATTGTTTTCCTCTCTTGGATATTTCCAAGTTAAAACACCAGTAAAAGCTTCTTGTAACAAAGATTGAAATAAAGTTTCAAAATGCTCTAATTCTTCTTGTTGAGCTACAATATACTTATTAATTTGTTCAACCTTTTTTGCAAATTCTTTTTGTTTAGTATTGTCAGCTATCAAGAATTTCATGGCTTTGACATATTTAAAATGTCTTGAATATCCTTTTGATTCGATATGTTTCATTTTTAACTGCCAAAAGGCAAAAAGAGGTTCTACTCCCTCAACAGTTCTCATCAATTGAGTTCCATCTGCACCTACTACAAAATCAAAATCTATAAATTTCACTTCACGTGTATGATCTCCAAATAAAATTACTGGATTATCATGAGCAGATATTTTTTTATCAAATTGCTCTGTGTAAGCGACTATTTCTTTTTTTCCTTGATCAACTACTGGTAACAAACCATCTTCTTTTGTGCGATAATCTTCTGATTTTATTTCTTTTTTCTCATTATTTACAACTACAAAAAATTGATTAAAAGGAACATAATTTACATCTTCAATATTAGGATCGCCAAACATTTCTTGGAAAATGGCGGGGATAAGTTTTTTAGTTAAATCTATGGTTTCTTTACGCAATTTAATCATTTCTGCAACTGCGTCTAAAGTTTTTACAATATATTCCTGTTCATCTTCATCTGTAGGATATGGAATTAATAAAGGATATATATCTTTAGGTGAAACGTGAGGTATTGCAACACCTACCTGTTTATCTAAAAGTTCTTGTTGCCTACTTTTCAAAAAATAATAAATATACTTAATATTTAAATCTTTTTCTTCAATAGTACTACAATCCGATGCAAAAATGGGAACTTCCCAATAATTTACATAACCTGCACTTGCTCCTGAACCTGACACAGTAATGACAGGAGGTTGCCTATTATACTCATTATGATAATATGCAGCCTCTTTTCCTCCTGCAACTACAGGGTAATCTCCTGATATAACCTGTTTCTTAGTGATGGTAGTTCCTCTTTTTATATCGGCATGTTTTCCTAACTCTTCTTCTTTCCAGCCTTGAGGTAATTGATTAACCATGTTTTACCTCCAGCATTTTTTGCAGTTTTTCCAGCATGGCTAAAGATTTCTTTTCTGATTCGATAATCATTTGTACATATTCTTGCGGAGTATGTTCAAACACACGTGGTTTATATTCCACTTCTTTATATTTAGAAGGCAACAATGAATAATCTTGGGCAACCAATTCTTCTTTACTCACGTTAAAAGACTTTTTGCTTTCTCTTCTATCTTGGTAAAATTCTATAATCTCAGGAATATCATTATCATCTATCGGCGCTTGTTTGTCATCAAGGCTAAAGCCGCAATTTTCCATTTCATAAAACCAAACTTTATCAGTATTTCCACCTTTAGCAAACAACAAAACCGCCGTTGCCACTCCTGCATAAGGCTTAAACACACCTGAAGGCATTGTAATAACTGCATCAAGCTGATTGTCCTCAATCAACATCTTACGAGCCTGTTTATAAGCCTCGTTTTCTGTTGAAAGAATACCAGCCGGAACAATAATACCGGCTCTGCCGCCAGGGTTTAACAGTCTTAAAAAGAACGGAATAGCCAAGACTTCGGTCTTTTTGGTTCTGACCTTGCTCAACAAATCAGGTGAAACATCATCATAATCTAAAGAGCCTTTAAACGGCGGATTAGCTAATATCACATCAAAGTAAGATTTTGCTTGTTCGGGATTTCTCTCGTAAAAGTTTTGCGAAAAAGCATCTTGATAAAAGATATTGGGGTTTTCAACACCATGAAGCATCATATTCATTGAGGCTACACGTAACATGCTGGCATCAAAATCAAAACCATAAAACATTTCTTCTTGCATAAATTTACGATCAGCATCAGATAGCAAATCTCCGGCATAATAATCATCTGTTATTTGCCCAAATGATGAGCTGTTTTTTTGCAAAACATAATTCAATGCTGCAACCAAAAAACCGGCGGTACCACACATTGGGTCAGCAATACGCTCATCTTTCTTTGGATCAACCAGTTCAACAATCATCTTAATAATGTGTCTTGGTGTTCTGAATTGCCCATTAATTCCGGCGGTTGATAGCTTGCTTAACAGATATTCATACAAATTTCCCTTAATGTCATCTTGTTCCAAAGGAAGAGCATCAATATCATTAATCGCATCACTCAACAAAGACGCTTTATTAATCAGCAAATATGCATCTTTCAAATATGCTCCGGCTTTGGTATTTGAAAAATCACACTGCTTTAAAAAAGGAAAAACCTTATTACGCATTGTATCTAACAGAGCATCGCCGCTTTGATGTTTGAACGTACTCCAACGAACTTCTTTTCCTTTTATCTCAGGTGACTTTTCATCAAAAGGATTGATTTTGAAATCCGGAAAATTTGTTTTATAAGTACTATGTGTAAGTTTGGCAATACGAGCCTTTTTATCTTCTTGTTCATCAAGCATTTTCAAAAAAATCAAATAAGTAATTTGCTCAATTACTGACAACGGGTTTGTAATACCACCTGTCCAAAATTTTTCCCATAAAGCATCTACTTTTTGCTTAAACTCTTGATAAGTCATTATTCGGCTCTCGTTTCTTCAATTTTAAAATTATCCAAAATTTCAAACAATTCATCTGCTTGAACACTACTAAACACACCGTCTATGCTGTTTTTATCGAGCGATGTAAACGGGGCTTGATATAATCTTGCAAAATTTATGCCATTATTAGCAATAATTTGATTTTGCAACATTGATAAAAATTGGTTTTGTCTTGCGGTTAAATGATATTTTTGCACAAAATCAGCAAATTTGGCTTTGATATAATCTGCATCCATGCCCGAAATGGTCATTAAAATTTGTTCCAACTTCTCCGTAGATGGGAAAAACTCTTTTAAGGTTTGCTTATCTAAAGACGGATTTTGTACCATAATCAAAGATAGGATCTGATCAAATTCTTTACTGGTTAGACCTTGTCCTGATTTTATTTTTTGAATAACCGGTTCAGTATCAATAATATTCTGCAAAATATCGGTGATTTGACGTTTATATGCTTCTGAAACGTTCGGATAAAGTTTTTTAACCTGTTCAAACTTAATTTGACTTTCATCTTCAGAAATATTCAAAATTCTTGGTGGTAGAGTATGAGCTCCATCATCTTCTGCCAAATACATCAAATCTCGCAAATCTTGACGTATTTCCTCCAAGTCAGCAAAAGTCGCACTTTGCCAAAACTCAGGCAACAATACCTTATCTATCGTTTCTTGTTTGGCTGCAACCTTATGCAAATTTGTCGGCAACGAAGCAACCTTTTCTATCATTTTTTGCTGCAAATCTTCACATGGCTTCTTTTGTAATATACTCTTCTCTATGCTCGTAACCAAATTATCAAAGCGAAAACTTGGTGCATGCCCCTGAATATCTATCCATTGCATCAGTTTGGCTAAATCTGATTTTAATCGAACTTCTGTATCTGCTTTTGTAAAATCAAGATTTTCTTTTTTAGCAAAAAAGCGTTTTTCTTTCCATTTTTCTTTTACAGATATACTATTTTCAGGCAACTGGTTAATCATATCCGAAAGTTGGTCAACCATCTGTTGCTGAATATCGGAATTTTGTTGGGATTGAGCCAATTTGCATATTTCTATACGATTTTCAAAAATCTTTTGCATTAAAGACTTTTGTTCAGGAGCTTTAATCTGTTTCTTTTTATTATCATCTTGCTCAAAATATGCGAAATTCTGCCAATGATCAAAAATCTTAAAATATAATTTATCTTTTCCGCGACCAAACAAATCTTTGCATAATCTGGTTCCGCGACCAATCATCTGCCAAAACTTAACTTTGGATTTTACCGGTTTTGCAAATACCAAATTTACAACTTCCGGCACATCAATACCGGTGTCCATCATATCAACAGAAATGGCTATTTTCAGAGGATTGTCTTTATCTGAAAAATCATCAATTAAACTTTCTGCCCTACCATCATATATATCAATAACGGCGGCTATCTTTCCGCCATATTGCGGATACATCTCATCAATAATACTAAGTACAAAAGCTGCATGATCATGATTGCGGGCAAAAATAATGGTTTTACCGATAGTCTGTCCGTCAGCATCTTTAATGCCGTTTTCCATAAGATTTTGAATAATCAGCTTGGTTGTAGGCTTATTCATCACTTGTGTATCAATAGATTTGGCTTCAACCGACAACTCTTTATCAATATCACCACTTTCTTCCAGGTCTTTTATTTGCTCCGGATTTAATTGATTATAGTGAATTCCTTTACGCAAAAACTGTGTGTCATATCGATAAGCGACATAATCCACCAAATATCCTTGTTCGATTGCCTCTTCCAAAGAATAATAAAAGGTTGGTTTTCCTTCCTCACAGTTAAAAAGCTGAAATGTATTACGATTTACAAAATCAACCGGTGTTGCAGTCAATCCTACTTGCAAGCAATCAAAATATTTAAAAATATCTGCATATACGTTATAAATACTACGATGTGACTCATCTGCAATAATCAAGTCAAAATAACCAACGTCATACTTTGCATATTGATTCATCATTGTCGGATATGTCGAAAAGACAATATCTGCATGCTGATTTTTATTACTTTTTAAAACTGAAGATAAAACAGAATTTAAAAGGGTATTAAAATTGCGACTGGCTTGCTTAACCAAAGCATTTCTGTCACATAAGAATAAAATTCTTTTTGCCCACCCCTTATCTTGCAATAATTTGCTTAACGCAATAGAAACTCGTGTTTTACCTGTTCCTGTTGCTTGTACAATTAATGCTTTTCTTTGCTTTTTACTAAAAGTTTCGCAAACAGCTTTAATTGCTCTAATTTGATAATCTCGCCCTGTAATATTAGGATCTGGTTGAGCTGTAGCAATATCACCTTTATCTCTTTGATAAATTAATCTTTCCAAACTATCGCGTGAATAAATTCCCCAGACAGTTCTTGGTGGATATTTGTTAGCATCGTCCCAAATCTTGGTTTCAAAACCGTTCGTATAAAAAATTACCGGACGCTTTCCATATTGTTTTTCTAGAGCATCTGCATACAAAGAAGCTTGTTTTTTACCTTTATCAGCATTTTCTGAAGTTTTTTTAGCTTCAATCACAGCCAAAGGAGAACCATCTTTTCCCCATAAAACATAATCACATCGTCCTTTTCCGGTTGGTGTTGGTTGATTATCCACTTCAACTTCTTGTCCAACTTCATCTGTATTGCTTCCATCTGTTGATATATTCCAATGAGCGGCACGGATCATTGCATCAATCAAATGTTTGCGTGTCTGCTCTTCTGAATATTTTAATTCATCAACGGCAATTTCTTTACTTTCTTTAGCTGTTTTTACTTTTGCTAATTCTATTTTTAATTTTTCAAGTTCATCTAATGTTTCTTGAAGTTTAATATTGGCCGCATCTATTTTTTGTTCATTGGTAATTTGTTTCTTGGGTTTGGGAGCAATAAAATCAGGATAATCTTGTGCTTTTACACCTAAAGCAATAGCAGCAAACCATTTTGAAACCTCATAAATTTCTTGCAAAAGCTGTAATGCCTGAGCTGATTTTGCATCACCACCATGCACAACTCCGTTTGCTGTTCTTCTGATAAAATTCAACTTATACAAGATAACAGAAGGTATCACCTTTTTAAATTTCTCATTTTGTAATAAATCAACAAAAGAAGCTGACTGTGGCACTTCAATATGATATGCCTTGTAAAGAATAGTTGTGATTCGTTCTGCAAATAAACGTGCTTTAGATATTGATGATTGAGGATCAGAATATACATATTCTTCCGCAAAAGTTGTAATTTGATACAACTGCGGTGTTTTTTCTTGTAATAATGTAAAATTTGAACTAACCATCTTATTCCTATAATATACCGTTAAACGATATTAAAAAGCAGTATATATTTGGTTAAATTTTTTGCAATATAAATATATTGCAAAAAATTTTCCTTACTTTCCTTCCATCTCCTTAGCCAGTTCGGAAACGAGTTTCCAGTTCTGACTTTTGTAGGCTTCTAACAAGGGGAGATAGTAACGAGAGTTTTTGCCTTCTCCTATATATGGTATTCTTCTAACACCGCCGGCTTTATCTTCTTTTCGCATAGCCAGCAAGGTTGTATAAGATATGCCTAAAAATGCCGCGGTTTGTTTAATATTCAACCAATTTGAACGAGCGGCAATATCAAATGCTTCTTTATTGATTTTGGCTTCGGCGGCCTCAATTCCTATATTCTTTTCATAAAATTCGGCTTCTCTGCTATATCCGTTTTTCTGCAACGCCGCCGTAAAACTCTTAAATCCGTCTTTTGTGGCTTTATTCATAAATGGCGAGAAGCTCAAATTTTTCCAAATCAATTTGCTTCCCATTTCCGTATTCTTAAAACTTACGGTATTATAAAAAGTCAGATATTCAAAAATACTGTTACTCGGAATAACCGCATCATCAAACACAAACTCGCCCTTAAACAAGCTGTTGCGAATATCCAAATGATAAAGTGTTATGGCTTTGGATTTATTAAATCCACTCATATCAAGCTTACTGTTTTCATTAAACAAACAACGCTCAATTTCTACCGGAATTGTTTTTTTAATATCTTGAAAGCTCAAAAGTCCGTTAATTACGCAGTTATTAAACTCTATCGGAGCTTCCACGCTATCGCCTTTAACACCGACGTAAAAGTTGCCATCAAACACACAATCATAAAACCCGACACCGGCTTCTGGAATATCGATACCGCCATTAGTACCAAAACGGCAGTTTACAAAATAAAGTACACTTATATAAGGTGCTGACGTTGCCGCAAACAACGCTCCGGCAGAATTTACGTCACTGAAATCAAAATCCTTAAAGCAAAGTCCGATTAAACCTCCTTGCAAAAACGCTTTCACATTCTGTAAAGGGCGACCTTCCGGCATAGGCTCATTATCCGGAAACAATTTGTTAATCGCCGGCACGATATCTTCCTCAAAACTATAATCATAGCGAATATATTCATTTTCTCTGCCATTAACATAGATTGATTCCTCATGCGGAGACTGAAACAAACCTTGCCGTAAGTTAAAATGTGCCATAATTTACCTCTGAATACTTTATTCTGCTTAAAAAGACTACTACGGAATAGGTTTAATTTTATTTAACACTCAAAAATTGCGATTCCTTTACATCTAAAACAAAATATTTCCATTTTCTTACAAATCTTACAAAACTTTTTACCTTAAGAAATCTATCAATATCTATTGATATCTATTTAAAACCTACAAAGCATAAAACCATTGAAAAACAATGTGTTGACTTGCATTTTGTTTTGAGCCAATACTGTTCTTGTCAGGTAGCAATACCCATACTTAACAAAATTACGAAAGGAAAAACGATGACTGTTGTAGCATATATCATAGCTTCTTTGGTAAAAGCTTACCGTCTTAAAAAAGAAGCCAAACGCATGGAAAACATTGTCAGAGCCGCAGGCTTTGCATACTAACTTCGGTTTATAAAACCTAAACCTTATTTAACCCCTGAAATTTAACCGTTTTAACTCAAATGGCCTACAGGAAAGACTGTTTGTCAAACAGAATTATTATGCTCTTTTTTAACTAATATTCATTTTTGAAAGGAAATTAAAATGCAAAACTTTTTGAACAAATATAATGCCGTAAAGCTTGAAAACACTCAAGACGAAGGCAAATTAACCCTTGATAGTAGCAAAAAACGTATCTTAAAAATGCTTGATGAAAATATGAAACATATCAAAAACAACTCTTGGAACATTAAAAACCGTATGAACAAGTTGATTGTTGATACCGAAACCAATTCAATCTTCACTTTGCGTTTGGGTGGCAAGAAAATCATCAAATATTCTCTTTATCTCTTAAATGACCGAGAAAAGCTCAATTTCTTGTCTGATTTTTATGATAGTATTGTCAACAATGAGTTTGATACCGAGATTTTGAATTTCATATCCCAAGAAATTGAGAACTCACAAAAACGCAGAAAAGCTTCCTTGGAACGTCGTAAACTCAAAAAACAACAAGAGAAAGAAGAAACAACCAAACGCACGATTGCCGCCGCCAGTTCCTTGATTGAAGAAACAATGTCGCAATCTCTGCCGCGTTATGCTCAGCTGTAATTCCATACACTGATAAAAAAGGAGGCTTTTGCCTCCTTTATCTTTATAAAATAGATACTAAAATCTATAACGATTTTAGTACCCGCCAATCAATTTTCCAAATAAACCCTAGAACAAATAATAAAGGATAGATCATTGCATATACATAATCATAAATTGTATTATAAACACTATATTTCAATAAAATGACACAAGCTAAACCACCTACAACAAATGGTAATACTATATTTAATTTTCTTACATTTATTATATAGGATAAGCGATACATGCTTATAATATGGTTTATTTCAATAAATTTATTATATTCATCAGTTATACTGTTTAAATCGTGCAAATATACCAGTAAATTGCGATACCAGACAATCGATAAAGTATATACTAGCATCACTATATAATATAAGTAATTGAAATTTTCTGATGGCTTAACATCATTAGAATAAAGCAATATCGCTATGCCAACTATTGAAGAACATAACGCACTATAATATTTATGAACGCTAGATATTAAACCATATATGTCTTTGATTTGCTCATTTAATATATTAAATTGCTCTAAAATACTTATTTTCATAACATTACTATCCTCTTTACAAAACATAATTTTTTCTTCAAGCAATACACGTCCAACTATTCCATCATGATTTTCTGAACTTCAGCTTTTTGTTCTTGGGCGAACAAGGCATAGCCGGACGGGGTAAATGCTATTGGCCTTAGTTTTCCTTCTTTCATCCAATAACGAATGGTTGAAGTTGGAACATCGCACAACTTGGCAAATTTAGATATGGTAAGCAATGATTTGTTAGGTTCTTGCTTATGAACATCCAACAAATCAATCATCATTTTAAGCGAACGATTCAATGCCGAAAGCATAAATTTATAATAAGGCTCGCTATTCTCCCTTGTTTGATATGTTTCCAAAGCACTCAAATATCTCTTTCTATCAATAGGACGAATGATTATCGGAGCGTATCCGCTTTCAAGCAACATACTGTTAAGCAACAACCTTGCCGTACGACCGTTACCGTCAATAAATGGATGGATTGTTACCAAACGATAATGAGCTTCAATCGCTTTGAGCAGCATATCATCTTCTTTTTGCAACAACCAAGCAGAAAACTCTTTCATCAAATCAGGAACTTTAAGCGGGTTTGGAAGAATTGTTTGTGAACCGGATATTCTCACTCGGACACTCCGATAAAAACCGGCATTACCATCATCAATGCCCGATAAAATAATTTTGTGTATCTGCAAGATATAGTTTTCATCAATTTTAACCGCCTTGGCCGCAGATGTTTGAATAAATTCAAAAGCTTTTGCATGGTTAATTGCTTCCAGATAATCATTGATAGGCTTTGCTCCGGAGGTAATTCTTTCTTCAATGGCCATCTCAGTTTCTTTTCGGGTTAAGGTATTACCCTCAATCGCATTGGAAGTATAAGCAAGCTCTGTTTTCAGCCATTTATCAAGAACCTTTTGATTATCCTTATTTTTCAATAGCTTTTGCAAAATAGCTTTATTTTCTTCTATTTTTGATCTTATTTCCTGCATGACGGCCTCATACTTTATAGTTTTTATATTTATAAACTATAAACCTCAAAGTTCCAAATGTCAACCAATACTTCATAGTTGCATAAAAATAAAAGTATGAAGTTTATTGATAATGAAAAATCTATATTTCCGTTACCATTTTCCCGAGCAATACAAAATCCTTCTTGACTATAGAAACCGGTGGGGTATGGTGGTTATAAACTAATTAAAAGGGTGAGACAGTTGGGTGTGTTTCAGAGTTCGGCAAAAACCGTACGCCCAGAAGAAAAAATCAGGCTTTTTCATGAGTTTGGCATTTGTGAGACTACGGCTTCCAGCCACCCCAGCCACAGAATACAAACCGTCAGAAATGACGGTTTTTTCTTTATATATCAAGCATTTATACTGGTTCGGATGTTTAAAAGTCAAAAT
>CASDOW010000026.1 GCA_949282195.1 uncultured bacterium
TTAAAAGATTTTATCAATAAATGGAACAATGAAAATACAGAAGAGCTACGCACTTCTTATTCGTCATTGATAAAAATGAGAAGAAGATTTTTCCGCTACGGTATAAGCGGTCTGTTATCTAAACACGGACAACATTTAACAGGCTCGACTGTTCCTGATAATTATTTTGAGTATTTTAAAAATCTCTATCTTGTAGAAGGTGCTCCGTCACTTAGAACCTGCTGGGATTTAACTCTTGGCTATGCAATCAGAATATTTGATGCAAAGAGAGAAACTTTCCCAAGTTTTATGGCATTTAAACGGCGGTTAGATAAAGAAATTCCAAAACAAAGTATTTATCTTGCTCGAATGGGTGAAACAGCCTGGAACAGAAAATATGGTGGGTATATAGAAAGAGATTATTCAAATATTATATGTAATGAGGTTTGGGTATCAGATCACGCACAAATTGATGTTGCCTGTTTTGCTTCAGAGAATAAAGTTGTTTTCCCTTGGGTTACTGTATGGCGTGATTATAAATCAGGTAAATGGCTTGGTTGGATTTTACAGTCAGGCAATCCGAATTCTGACCATATTTTCCAGTCTTTTTTCTATGCCGCAGAAAAATACGGACTTCCGAAAGACGTTATTATTGATAATGGTAAAGATTATCGCTCAAAGGATTTTGCAGGCGGTCGCAAAACGATAAAAATCCCCGCAAACAAATCAAAAACAATGTCTATGCTTGCAGAATTGAATATAGATGTACATTTTGCACTTCCGTATAATGCACAAACAAAACCCATAGAAAGAGATTTTTTAAAGATAAAAGAACTGCTTTCAAAACATTGCGTTGGATATAGAGGTGGAAATGTTGTTGAAAGACCGAAGAAACTGGCAAAAGAAATTAAGTCCGGCAAAATAATGAGATTCGAAGATTTTAAACAACTATTTGATAACTATATATCAAATGTTTTAAATAAACGCCCGTCGCAAGGTAAAAATTTAAAAGGCCTATGTCCGGATGAACTTTTTTATTCAGAGTTCAAAGAAAAAATTACTACCTCAAAAGATGCGCTAAAGTTATTTTGTATGAGAACTTCAAAAGACTTTACTATCAGAAGAAACGGAATAAAAGACACAGCTTTTGGTATCACTTACTGGGCGGACTGGATGATTTCAAAGATGGGAATGAAAGTCTATTTACGCAGAGATATAGAAGATTATAAAGAAGCATGGGTATTTAAAAGTGATAATGATGAATTCATTGGGACTGCTACTGCTGTAAGTTCTGTTGCTGCATTGCATGCTGATAAAGTTTCTAAAGAAGAATTTAAAGAGGCTATGTCTATTAAAAAACGCAATTTTAAAACCGCAAAATCCTATATTAAAAACACTATGGAAATTTCTCCGCAAGAAAAGTATGAGAACTACAAAGCCGCTTATAATAGTGCCCAAAAAGATTTTAAAACAGATGCAAAAGTTTCAAAAATCGCAAATACCAATATGGATATGGCTGTTCGCAAAAATAAGGAACAAAAAGCATCTGCAAATATTGATTTGTCAATATTTTTGCAGAGAGAAAATGAGCAGGAACAAGAACTTTACCTTTTTGAAACAGATAAAATCCTTGCACAAGAAGCATTGCAATAGAATAAAAAGATTAGAGGTTCGTTATGAAAAAGGATAAATACTATGAAGTTGCCGAAAAGATGTATACAGAGCAGTTCATAACTGTTGCAGGAATTGCAAAAAGGTTAGGCATAAATGAACGCACAATAAAACGTTGGAAAAAGGACGGGGACTGGTCTGAAAAAAGGTATCAGTATCTGCATAAGCACACAATCTCTAAAGATGATATTTATACATTCTGCAAAACCATGCTTGCAAATTTTAACTCAGAACTTCAAAACGGCAATAAAATAGACACATCAAGGCTTAATGTGTTTCTGAATCTGGTTGAAGAACTTGTCAAAAAAGAACAACAGGATTTCGAGCTTGAAGAATTTATAAAAGTTGCACAAAAAAGATTGGATTACGAAGAAGAAATGCTGAAAGAAATGGAAAATGAAATGAAGGCTGCGATGCAAGAAGAATTGAATAATAGTATTTAAAAGTCATGTTTGTGTTATCCTTATGTAAAGATTAATTAAACATAATTTAAGTGTTCAGGTGAAATTTAGAATTGAAATATAAAATTATGAAATTTCATACTGTAGATTAAAGTTTTATTTTATAGGTTGTTAAATGTTTGAATTTTTTCACTCACAATTATTTGGGATTATATTAGGTGCTGTGTTAACCGGTGGTTTTACTTTCTTATCTGATTTGTATAAAAGTTCTAGAGATGAAAAAATATATTTAAAAAGGAAAAGAGAACTTTTATATCAAAAAATGTATAACTTTTCGATGAGAGTAGAACAAGACTTTAGAACAAAAAATAAACCAATATTATCAAAATCTACAAAAGATGTTTGGAATGAAATTCAAGACGAAAGTATTTTTGGCAAACATAAAACGATGGAAATCTTTTATGATTTATATGAAGATTTGTATAACAGTTTTGAAACATGCCCTGATGCATTTAAAAGACATAAGAAAAATAACGATGCAATTTTAGAGTTTTATGCACATATAAAAAATGAACTAGGGATTAAAGATTAATGTTTTTTATCACTTCATTTAATGTTACTAAATAATAATTTGAAAAGCCTATGCATGTTATTTAGTATTATTTTGTTCTAGCGAGACTATGGTATCTAGTTCGATACTGTATCGTTTTCCTTGCTTATCAACACAGGTTGCGTAATCTATCTCAGAATCAGCAAACTTATTTTTCCAAATACAAATCAATAATCCGATTTCTTGAGTCTTTAGGTTTAAAACCTTTGTTCCATAAAGTGTATAGTCTTTCTCTGTCATTATTCTTTCCTTTCAAGCATAAAATCTGAATAGATTTCATCAGGCTTTTGTGGATCAATTAAAAACTCCTTCATAAATACAAATCTTTCTCCGTAAGTGTTTTCGCAAATGACAGTGTCCAAGTTATAAAATCCGATTACTTTGTAATACTCATTATCTGAGGTTGCAAGGCCTTTAATCTTTTTAAGTTTGTATTTTTTGCCTAATTCAATCATTATTACCTCTTATCAGCAATAGCATATATCACTCTCAATGGGTTAAATATCAAGCAAGGTCCTATAAAATGTATCATTTAGACACAAAAGGTATTTGAGGCATAAGTAATTATATAAAAAGCGAATAACAGGCTTTTTAAGCAAAAATTTTAAGTAAGATATAATTTCACTATCTCTTGCGAATATAAAATTCAATACAGAGCATTTTGAACACTTTTTGAACGTGGTTTAATTTATATTTAAATGCTTTTTTTATGCAGAGAGGATTGTTTATTAATTTTGTCTGAAATAAAATAAATTTATGAATAGAGATGAAGCGACTAAAAGGTTGCAAGAAATAATTGGAAAAGATTTAGTTAAAATTGCTGCTGAATGTGGTGTAACCTTATTTAAAGATGGAAAGAAAAATAAAGGTTGGGTTGGGCATGTGGTAGAATGCCATTTAGGATTACCTAGAAATTGTTTACAATTACCTGATTTTGGTGACTGGGAATTAAAAACTATATCAATGAAAAAATTAAAATCAGGTATAATTGTTCCTAAAGAAACTATGGCAATAACAATGATAAACCCTGAAGACGTTGTCAATAATGATTTTGAGCATAGTCATCTAAAATTAAAATTGAATTGTTTGTTGATTATAACAAGAATGTGGTATGCAACCTCAGAGCCTCGTTCTGAATTACTTTCAGCTTTCAAATTTGATATTGATAATGATAAAGAATTATATACAGAAATTGCAGCTGACTATGAAGAAACACGAGAATGCATAAGGAATAAAGGATTTAATGCATTATCAGGTAAAATGGGAAAATGGATTCAACCTCGTACTAAAGGTCAAGGTAACGGTGCTCCTAAAACCAGAGCATTTTATGCAAGAACATGCTTCTTAAAGAAAATTTTAAAAGATAATGCTTAATAGTTTTTAACCAATACTTCTGTTATTTTTCCTCTGCCATTTGGATTAGCATTTATCGCACGAGAGGCAAAAACTTTTTTAATTTCATAATTTGAGTACAATTCATTTACAAGTTTTGTATCTGAGTTAGAAAGCATAAACATTACGCCCTTTGAATCCAGTTCATCACAAACATCTCGCAATTTAAACTGCATATCAAGGTCAAAACCGTCTTTTGTGTAAGAAGTAAAACTTGAAGTTTCGTTCAAAGGAACATAAGGTGGGTCAAAATAAACAAAGTCATCCTTTTGAACTTTAGTTAAAATTTCTGAAAAATCTGCACAATAAATTTCTGTATTTTTCAATAATTTAGAACAATTAATCAAGTTTTCGGCATCAACAATTCTAGGACTCTTGTAGTTCCCGAACGGCACATTAAATTGCCCTTGTGAATTTACACGATACATTCCGTTGAAACAGGTTCTGTTTAAATAAATAAATCGACTTGCTCTCTCAATACTTGACAATTCTGCATATTTTTCCGTCCTATCAATATTACGAATTTCTAAAAAATATTCTTTTGACACTTCGTGTTTGCCTAAATCTTCAATAAGTTCATAAACATCATCCCGAACCACAGAGTATAAATTTATTAACTCCTCATTCATATCAGAGATATAACCGTTTTGAGGCTGCAATTCAAAAAATAAGGCACCGCCTCCGATAAACGGCTCAAAATATCTGTTGTAGTTTTCAGGCATGTTTTTGAGAAGTTCAAACATAAGCTGGCGCTTACCGCCAACCCATTTGACTATGGGATATGTTTCCTCTTTTAACTTCTCAAGTACTACTGCCATTCTAGTTCCTTATTTGAAAATTGCTGTTCAAATCTTTTGATTGAAAGGTCCAAATATTCTTGTTCCAAGTCTATACCGATAAATTTTCTTCCTAACTCTAATGCCATTATACCAGTTGTGGAACTTCCTGTGAATGGGTCAAGGATTAAATCGCCTTTGTTCGTTGAGGCAAGAATTATCCGCCTTAACAATTCTAAAGGTTTTTGAGTCGGGTGCTTGCCAAAAACTTTTTCAGAGGGCTTTGGAGTTCCTATTGCCCAAACTGAGCGCATCTGTTTATCAGGCTTTTTTATAAAATCTTCTTCCCAATTGCCATTTTTCATTGCTTCATAGTTAAAAGTATGTTTTGAATTATTATCTTTCTTAGCCCACAAAAGTGTTTCATGACTTGCTGTAAAATATCTGCAACTCATATTTGGCGAAGCATTTGGCTTAAACCAACAAATATCATTTAAGATTTTAAATCTGGCTCTCTGTAAAGCAAATCCGCAGGCATAAATAGAATGGTAAGTTCCTGAAATCCATATAGTACCGTTTGGTTTTAAAACTCGTTTACAGACATTAATCCAAGCCTGGTGAAATTTGAAATCTTCTTCAATTCCTTTGCTCTCATCCCATTTGCCTTTGTTCACTGAAACAACTTTTCCGGCATGGCAGGTAATTCCGCCATTAGATAACATATAAGGCGGATCTGCAAAAATCATATCAATGGATTCGGGAGTTGCTTTGTTTAAAATCTCAATACAATCCCCATGAAATAAGGTTATATTATCTTTTTCATAAACTTTTTGCATGGGTTTATTTTATTATAAACAAAAATACAAATCTTTGAATGTAAAGGTTTGTGTTTCTAATAATGGTTCAAATAATTAAATAAATGTTAATTTTTAATGATTTTAACAAATTTTGGGAAATAATTAAAATAGGGGAGTGTAATTATCTCTTGAGGTGAAGAATAAGTGGAAGGTATTGCACACGAAAATAGGCAGAATAAAAAACGTGGTAGTCAAATAGAAATATTTAATGGTTTTATAAAACAAGTTCCAAGAGCAATGTATTATTTATTGGATGGAGCTTTTAAAGTAGCAATTGAATCGGAGGATGACATTGCTATTTATGATAATACTGGGAAGATAATCAAAATAGAACAGCTTAAGCATAAAAGATCGGATAACGTTTTGAGTAATACTTCTGATGATCTTTGGGGAACTTTGTATAATTGGATATACAACTATGTTGAAGAACCTGTTAAAAACAAATATTCCGATAATTGTGCTTTTGTAATTTTTTTAAGAAATAAAAATTACAAAAAATCAAAGTGTCTTAAAGAACTTTTAAGTCTTGGTCAAGATACAAATTTTGATCAAATGATTGAAAATTGCGAAAATTATATAAAAAACTGTAAAAATGATGATATAATTAAAAAATTCAACTATATCAAACAACATAAACAAGAAGCCACCAAAATTATCAAAAATTTCTCTGTAGTGACGCCTCAAATTAATATTAGTTGTGATTTAAATAATTTAATTGCAACTACTTATGGTAATACCTATGGCTCTGATTTTCTATTTTTTGCAAATACACTAAACAGTGAATATCACAAACTTATTTATAATAGAGAAGAAGAAGCTTTAAAAAAATGTGTAATTACTCAAGAGAACTTAAGTTCAATTCAAGCAAAATATGATAAGTTTAGAATAAAAGTTCAATTTATTCAAGGAACTCTTACAGAAAAAGAATTAGCACAACTACATAATGAACTGTTTGTTGCTCAATTGAATTGCATTGATTGTGATGATAGTATTATTTTATCAGCAAAAAAATCATATAAATCTTGGAAAAACTGTGAAGAAAAAGATTTATTATCAGGAAAAGTAACGCAAGAACTTCTTAATCAAACATATTCAAATTTAAAAGATAACTGGGAAAATGAAAAATTACAAATATCACCCATTGCATACCCGACCCCGGAACAACAAGGGCAATATTTATATAGTAGAGTTCAAGAAATACCAGTAAATGTTGATGGCATCGATTTACAAGGAGATAAAAGGGCAATCTCAAGAGGGGCTTATAATTATTTAGCCAACAAAAATTTTGACAATGAATATTCAGTTGGTTGGCATCCGAAATATAAAGAACATTTAAAAGATTGGGATAGCAATGAATAAAAAATCAATTTATGACAAATATTGTAATGACATACAAAATCCGGCATTAGGGGCTTCCTTAATTGCTATATTTTGTAATGAGTTTCATAATCAATCTATTAAAAATGAATATCCGAAAATTCACTTGATTTTTATTATTATACCTCTTATTTTAAATGAAAACTTTTGTGCTCAATTAATAAATGAAAAAGGAAATAAACGTACGCGAAAAACAGAAGATGGGAAAGAAGTAATTTCATATTTGTCAAAAATTGTGAATAATTCCAAAACTGCTAATAATTTGCATCATTATACAGAAGTTTTTCGGAAATATACACTTACTAGCATAGCTTTTGCTAAGAAGTTAAATATTATAGATGTTTCTGATGATGCAAAAATAAAATGTATAACAGAAAAAATATCAAAATTCCCAAAAGATAATAGATACCTAAAAGCAGCCAAATTATTAGGAGAATATTTTGCAAATGGAGTATCTTTAAGTTTAATACAACAAAAATTAGGAGTAGTGTTCTAATGAATATTCAGATTAAAAAAATTATACTATGGGCAAAAAAAGAAAATATAAAACCTCAAATAGTTGAATTAAAAACAGGATCTTTAAATATTATCCATGGTGGATCAAAAAGAGGAAAATCAGCTTTGATACATATTATCGACTGGTGTTTGGGTTCAAGTCACAATAATATTCCCTACGGAACTGTTCGTGATAATGTATCTTGGTGTGGACTTATATTACAAGCGGCTGATAAAGAGATCTTTTTAGCTCGCGAAAATACAGAACAACCATCAAATAGTAAAATTTATTATGAAATAAGTAATAATATTACTATTCCGGACAATATAGAACCGAATTATACGTTGGATGATTTTAAAAAAGATTTTAATAATATACTTGGTGTTCCTTTTGAAGTTGTTATCGATAAAAATCAACCTAGACCGAGTTTTAGAGATTTTGTAACATTTAACTTCCAAACACAAGGTATTGTAGCAGACCAGAATAATCTTTTATATAAAACAAATTTATCTGATTACCGACAAAGAATTCGTTCAATTTTTAATTTTGCAATTGGTGCAGAATCTGCCCAAATATTAGAAAACAAACTATTAAAAGTTAAGTTGCAAAAAGAACTTGATGACTTGAGAAAAGATGAAGAATACAATAAAAGCCAAAAGAAAAAAATATTAGAAAATAACTCACATATCTTATTAAAAGCTGTTGAGCTAGGTTTATTATCAAATGAAGATGTACCTGTTAATAATGAAATGTCTGAATCTAAGATGTTAAGCTTGTATGATAAATTAGCAAAGAAAACTATTTCAGATATAAATATAGATACTAATAGTCAAAATCGTATATTTGAACAAATAAATTTTATTGAAATGAAGCTCAAACCGATATATGAAGATATTAGGGAGTTACAAATACAAAAGAATAATTTGTCGGAAATTATAAATCTTAATAATGAACAAGAGAGTTTATTAGAAAGTAAGCAAAAAAGGCTTGAAATTTCAAGATTCTTTAAGGATTATTTTGAAGAGGAAGCAGATGATGTTTTTACAAAAGAAGAAATAGAAAGATTATACAATAATTTAGAAGAAACAGAGTTGAATTTATCTCTTAAAGTAATCAAAAGTAAAAATTCTGAATATATAAGTCAAAGAACGAAAATTGAAGAACAAATATTATCAAAAACTCGTAATATAAACAATTTAGTTGCACAAAAGAATAAATTGGAAACAACAAAAGAAGAATATTCTATGTTGGAAAAATTCTATGTTAAGATAATTTTATCTGCGAAAAATATTTGTGAAATATACAAACAACATGACATTTCTAATGAGCAACAAATTAGTTCATTGGAAAAGCAAATAAACGATTTAAATATAAAGAATACAGAAAAAGAATATCTTGAGGAGATAGTTAAAATAGCACAAAATTATCTTCCCAGTTTTGCAGAATTTAAATATCTAGATTCTTTCGACCCAAAAGAACTTGCCGTAAAAATAAGAAAAACACCTCTTTCAAGACCGTTTTATGCTTCTGATGCTGGTAGTGGCGCAAATTGGGTTGCTTATCATATTGCAATGTTACTAGGATTTCATAAATTTTTTATTGATAAAGACACTCCTGTATTTAATTTTTTGATTTTTGACCAACCTAGTCAAGTATATTTTCCAAGATCGTCTTATGATATAGATAAAAAAATTCAAATTTTTGATAAAAATACTGAAGATGCAAAATCTGTAAAAGAAATGTTTGAAATAATGCAAAAGAGTATCAATGATAATAATGGTAAATTCCAAATTCTAGTTTTAGACCATGCAGCTTCTGATATATGGGGAGAGATTGATGGTATTCACGAAGTTGCTGAGTGGACAGGAGATAAAGCTTTAATCCCGTACAATTGGTTTGATAATAATGATGGTGAAATATAAAATAATGAAGTAGTTGTGATTAAATTTTTTGTTTCTAAATATGTAATGTAACAAGTACAGCAAATTTTTGCACATTAATTAAATTTGTATGGGGTGATTTTGGGTTTAAAACTTCTTTTAATTTAGAAAAATCAAGAATCTGGTTATACAGATTTAAAAATGAATTTGATAAACTTAGCGATGATTATTGTAGCCTTGGGCAATAACAAAGATATTATGAAGAATTATACTATTTGTCAGGGAAACGAGAAAAAATATTAAATAATTTGAGAGATTGTGTAAGTAATAAAAAATAGGCAGGTTTCAAATCTTCTTCAATGAGATCTGTAGTAATATATATAATCAAATACTCATTTTTACTGTTACTAATAATCACTTAGGGTGTTTCTTTACACTCCCTCTCGCAAAACGATTATCAATCGTTTCGCTCGGCACAGTCCGTGAGGTCGAGAGTTCAAAGTAATGTAAGTCGGATTAAGAAACTACCTCTTTATTGTAATATATTTTTTATATGTATATTTTATATTTTATTTTTTGGCAAATTTTTAGCCAAATATTCATTAGCAATACGCTCTGCATAGAGTTTAATATCTTGCATGATGTCTTTTTTGGTCGCTTCTTTTAAAATTTCTCTATCTTCTTTTGATAGTTCTCGTTTTTCTTTTGTAAAAGCGTCTTTAAGAATCTGAAGATTAACGTCCTTCTCAGGATTTTGTAATTTTTTTACTAACTCCGGCTTAATTCTGCCTTGAAATGTTCCCGGATTTGATAATGTATAGTTGTTTGTAATTTTCATAAGTACTTCCTTTCCATTTAATTTACATTAATTATAATAACCTATGAAATATATAAATTGCCTAAAAATCATATTTTGTTACAATTTTGTAAATAAAATGTCAATATTAATGTAGTCGGATTAGTAAATCCGACTATTACTTTAAAATATGGCAAAACATTTAAATGTTGAATAGTATATATCTCTGTTAGTTTTCATTAAATTAACTGTAAAATTACAAGTGCACGGCTCCCTCTGTATTTTAATGTCCGGTTTGTTTTTTTTTGAGTTAATAGACACACAGGCAAGTATTCCCAGCCTACAGACTTTCTGCAAAGAAATTACGTAATTTTAATAAATTGTTCCACTTTAAGATCCCTTATGTCTGTATAATGTAGAAAATTCAGGAAATTTTTCTAAATCTTTAAAGCGTCCCTGCGTTATATCCATTAAATACCATTTATCTTTAATCTTAACTTCATTCCAGATGTGTGACTCTACAATATCCAACTTAGGATTTACAGTATACACCCCCCTGACCATAGCAACATGTAATCCTAATTTATCTCCCAGAACTTTTGCTAAAAATGACCTGTGTCTGCAGATACCCGCACCGCAGGCTGCAGTATATTCTATTGGAATAAAATCATTACTGAATTTATCAACAAAGTGTATTCTATTATTATCATAACAACTCCTCACATATTTGTATAAAATTTTAGCTTTTTGTTCTCCGGTTAAATTCGGATTATCAGAAAAAATTTTTTCTAATTGTTTAACCATCCGTTTTATCCCTTTAGAATCCTCTGTGAAAAATAAGAATTCATGACCTCTTCCCAGGAACCTATAACTATCTTTAATTGCGCCATTTTTGTCAAATGCTCTATATGGGCCATAAGCTGTACGAAAACCATCAGGTAAGGACTCTTCAATCCATCCTTTTTCTATAAATGTTTCTGTTGCTCTTCTTGCTTCAGGTGTATATGGCGGCGGAGTTTTTGTTGGAGGCAGGAGGTTTGAGCCTTTTCTCCATGGCAAAAAGCTGAATAATTCATCATCCAATTTAATTTCTCCGGTGCTAAATTTTGCAACATCTTTACTTAATTCCGGCGCATATCTTAATTCATCAATATTAATTTTTACAGGCGGTTTAGTATGTAACATATGTGATTTACCGCTTGCTCTTAGCCATACAGCCGCTCTTTGAGCTAAAGTTGTTCCTAGTTTTCCAATCCCCATAAAAAATTATCTCCAAATTCCCCTGTTATATTTATATAAAGTATTTTTCTTATCAACAATTGCCTGTATTCTGACAAATTTATTCCCTACAAATGTATGCACAGCCTTTCCTGCGACACAAAATTAAAAATTTCGTATAAAATTTGACAAATGTCTCTTTCGTAATTTATTATATATTATTGTACAGGCATTCTGTACAAAAATCATAAAAAAATGGAGAAAATAATGCGGAGCAATCCTAAAACAGCGTTTACTCTTGCCGAAGTGCTTATTACACTCGGTATTATAGGAATTGTAGCCGCAATGACCCTGCCTTCACTTGTTGCCAATAATCAACAGGTTCAACTCAGAACTGCATTGTTAAAGAACAATTCTCTTATCTATCAGGCCGTATCACACATGGCAGCAGAGTTAGGTACGGACATTACACCTGATAATTTTGCAAGGCAGACATTCAAGCAGGAATTTATGAAATATTTTAAAGTTTTATATGACTGCGGCTTTGGTTCTTCAGATATTAAAGATTATGAAAATGCAGCGGAATATTGTGCGAGCGAACAACACTACGAAGGCGGTTCAACACGGTATACCCAGCATTATAAAACATTTGATGAAAAGAGATATATTGATCCTACACTGCTTAATAACGGTCAATTTGTTTTGACAGACGGCAGTTTAATCATGATTGAAAATTGGGACAACAGTAAAATATATATTTCGGTTGACGTAAACGGAATAAAAAAACGTCCGAATGTCTGGGGAAAAGACCTCTTTACTTTTCAGCTGACACCGGAGGGTAAGCTTCTGCCAATGGGGGCACCTAATACTCAATATCATGATAAGGATGATACATATTGTTCTAAAACCGGAAGCAGCAGTACCTACAACGGCGTAAGCTGTACCCATAAAGCGATAACTGATCCGGATTATTTCAAAAATAACCTTTAAAAAATTTTGTCGGGCTTTATTCCCGACAAAATTTTTTAATCATATATTCAGTCTTTTTATTTATTTTCCCCGTGGTGACAGTGGTGGTGTCCGTGGCTATGACCGTGGCAGTGACTGTGTTCACCGCCGCAGGCATTTACACCTGTTGTGAGTGTAGAATTCAGGTATGATTTCACAACCTCTTCGACAGGAAGTTCAGGACAGCCGGTCACAACTTTTACACCGCTCTGTTCAAATATTCCGAGAGGTCTGCCGCCCATTCCGCCTGCAAGAACTATATTTGCTCCCTGAGCAGCTATCCAGCTTGCACTCTGACAGCTTATGCCTTCTTCCGGAACTTTATTTTCCAGATTAATAATCTCTTGTGTTTCAGGGTTTACGTCTGCAAATGTAAATGATTCACAGTGTCCGAAATGTGAACATAATTTTCCTTCTTCTGTTGGAATAGCTATTTTCATAATTTTATCTCCTTTTAACTTATCTATATTTGATTGCAGTAAAATCGCACTTTCCAGAGCTTCCGTTTCGGTAATGTTATGCGAATTTGCGTAATCTTTTAAAATATTTAATATTCTTTCATTAATCCGGCGGTTATACGGAACTTTCTTTATACAGGTTTTCTTACGTCCGGCATTAATTCTTCTGCCGCCGCGACCTGCAGCGCCGTAACATTCCCTGTTCTCCCCCTGATTGCACCGGCGCATTCTTCCGCCCTTGAAGGCAAATTTTTCAGTTTCACGTAAAAAATCGTCTGTCATAATTTTATTATACAATACTTGTTTGATTTTGTCAATACATTTTCAAAAAGTAATAAATTTCCTGCCTCCTGACTAACTTTTACAGAAAACATTTTTAAATTTTCATGTATTTACCTGTTAAACTCCGCGGGCAGTTAATTATCTTATCAGGAGTGCCTGCAGCCACAATGGTACCGCCGTCCTCGCCGCCTCCGGGGCCCATATCGATTATGTAATCCGCATTCCTGATTACATCAAGGTCATGCTCAATAACGACAACTGTTGCATTATTTTCAATAAGCTTCTGAAAAACACCGAGAAGCGATTGAACATCCAGAGGGTGCAGCCCGATAGTAGGTTCATCAAAGACAAATACTGAATCTTCCTGACGTCTGCCCATTTCGGAGGCAAGTTTCAGCCGCTGCGCTTCCCCTCCGGAAAGTCCCGGTGTGGCCTCGCCCAGTGTCAGATAGCCAAGCCCTAAATCTTTTAAAACCTGAAGGCGCTGTTTCACGATATTTAAATCTTTGCAGGCTTCAAGCGCATGGTTAACATCCATCGCCATAATTTGAGGCAGCGAGTATTTTTCTTTTGATTTAGAAATGTATAGAATACTTTCAGCCTTTTTGGAATATCGCGAGCCTCTGCAATCCGGACACGGCACATCTACATCCGGCAGAAACTGAACATCTAGACTTATACTTCCGGTTCCGTCACATGTAGGACAGCGCAAACTGCCTGTATTGTAAGAAAAGTCACCGGCCTTATAGCCGGCTTCTTTAGCACCCGCTGTTTTTGCAAAAACTTTCCTTAGTTCATCGTGAACATTTGCGTAAGTTGCAACGGTTGAGCGGACATTTATTCCTATAGGGGTGGCGTCTATAAGTTTTACGTGTTTTATGCCTTCTGCGCTTATGCTTTTTACATGGAGCGGCAAGTCTTTTCCGGCAATAGAATTTTCCAGAGCAGGAATAAGGCTTTCAAGAACTAACGTAGTCTTGCCGGAGCCTGAAACTCCTGTGATAACTGTTAATCTTCCTTTCGGTATTTTTACATCAAGAGGTTTTACCGTATGGATACCCGAAGTAGAAAGGGTAATTTCCCCGTTTGCCAATATTTCATCCTCTTTAATTTCCGGACGCAGACGGCTTTCATATTTACCGGACAAAAACGGCGCTATTCTGGAAGCAGGGTTCTTAATAACTGCCGGAATATCACCCTGTGCAATAACTTCACCGCCGTCAGCACCTGATTGCGGGCCCATTTCAATAATCCAGTCGGACTGAGAAAGAATTTGAGTATCATGATCAACGAGCACAACTGAATTTCCGTCAGCCACGAGATCGTGCATTACATCGTTTAAGCCTTTAATATTTGCCGGATGAAGCCCTATAGACGGTTCATCCAGTACATAAAGGACGCCTGTTGTGCGGTTTCTGACCGAGCGCGCAAGCTGCATTCTCTGTCTTTCGCCTGTTGATAGCGTAGAGGCTGCACGGTCAAGCGAAAGATACCCGAGTCCTAAGTCAATAAGCCTTTTGGCTGTTGCCTGAAAAGATTCGCAAATTGCTTCCGCCATCGGTCTCATTTTTTCAGGCAGAAAAGCCGGTACGCCGTCAACCCATTTTATAAGTTCTGATAAAGTCATTTTGCAGGCTTCATCCAGAGAGATTCCGCGCAATTTCGGCGCCCTTGCCGCTACAGAAAGCCGTGTTCCGCAGCAGTCCGGACAAATATCTTCTTTCAAAAATTTTTCAACGCGCTTCATGCCTTTTTCGTCTTTGACTTTTTTAAGCGCATTTTCAACCGTATAAACCGCATTAAAGTAGGTAAAATCAATTTCGCCCGCCTGATTTGAATTTTTAGCCTTATAAAAAATATGTTTTTTCACAGCAGGCCCGTGAAAAACTATATCGCGTTCTTCTGCCGTAAGTTCTTTGAAAGGAATATCCGTACGCACGCCCATTGCACGGCAGACGTCAGTCATTAAAGACCACATAAGCGAATTCCACGGAAGAACGGCGCCTTCGTCTATGGTAAGCGATTCATCCGGAACAAGGGTTGATTCATCAACCGTTCTGACCGTACCGACACCGCCGCAGCGCTCACATGCACCCTGACTGTTAAAGGCAAGTTCTTCTGCTCCGGGGGCATAAAAATGAGCACCGCACACAGGACAGACAAGTTCTTTGCCTGCCGCAACAAGAAGCGTAGGCTCAAGATAATGCCCGTTCGGACACATGTGATTTGCAAGCCTTGAATACATAAGCCTCAAACTGTTCAAAAGTTCGGTGCCTGTTCCAAATGTGCTTCTTATACCGGGAACCCCCGGACGCTGATGCAGCGCAAGTGCCGCCGGAACATACAGAATTTCATCCACCTGAGCTTTTGCAGCCTGCGTCATTCTGCGCCTTGTATATGTGGAAAGCGCTTCCAGATAGCGTCTTGAGCCTTCGGCATATAACACTCCGAGAGCCAGAGAGGATTTGCCGGAACCCGACACTCCAGCAATACCAACTATTTTCTTAAGCGGAATGTCAACGTCAATATTTTTGAGGTTGTGAACATTTGCACCGCGTACAAGTATCTTATCAGGCTTTATTTCTCTTTTGTTTTCCATAACATGCACTCCCGCCCCAAAAATTATATCACGTAATCTTATATATTAAACAAAAAAACATGGCAAAAATTTTTCTGTTAGAATTTTAATACATTAAAGTTACTACCCACCGGAGAAAAAATGATTACAAAAACAGATACAACTACCCCGTTCACAGGCTTCGCCAAAATAAAAGGCACAGCCCGCCAGCTTAACCCTATCAAAAGCGCAATTAAGGAAACACTGCCGGAAAGCTTCGTTTTCTACGGCGACAAATCAAAACACAAAAGAATCCTCTATATTCTCACAGGAAAACATCAGGACAAATTTCTGGACTGCATGAAAAAAAATCCTGACTTTATGGATTTAAAGGAATTTGTGGAAAAATATCTCGGGAAAACCGCCAAAAAACTTAAGCGGCATGATGTTAAAGAGGCGCTGAAAAACGGAACTTTTTATGTATAATTAAAATATGAAAAAGTTTTGTATATTACTGTCAACATTGATGCTATTGCCTGCCTGCAGCGCAGGAGTTACTCTTGAGGGCGGAATAACCTATGATGCAGATACCGCACGCAGATCGCTTATGGAAAAGCCTTCACCGAAAATTGAGCGCGGACTTGTGCGTTCACATCTTACCGACGCGCAAAACAGAGAAAATTTAACTTACGTTTATCAGGGGAGAGCGGAACTCAAAGACAGAGTGCTGGCGTTTTTCTCGGATTCCACTTACGCTGTTATGTTTAACGACAATCCGCTCTATGTCTGGTATTATTCGCCTGATGGAACTTTACTATATGTTGGGAAAAAAGACCGGACTGATTACCCTTACAAAACTTACAAATACACAGCCGCCGGAAGATTAGTGAACATGAGCCTCAGGGTTTCAAAAGACGAAAGTTTCATCTACCTGCCATCCGGAAAACTTATAGCCCACTGGCTCGGCGCAAACGCTTATGACGAAGAAGGAAACGTTATTATGACACGCAAATACGCTGAATAACTATACCCGACCGGAGGATTGTGCTGAAAGTATGAAGTGTTTGAATAAAATTATTAAAGAAAATCTTTTTCATACTTCCAGCTATTCTTAATTCCATAAAGCCTTTTTAAAAAGGCTTTTTTTTGCACTTAACAATATTCTCCGGCCGGCTAATATAAAAATTTGTCTTTTTCAGCTTTAATTTAATCCGGTAATAATACCTTCCGCCACTGCCGTAAGGCGCAGGCAGGTAAATTCAAAGGAGGAAAAATGTCTGAAAAATATACAGAAACAGTCGAAGAAATTTTTAAAGCTTGCGAACTTGAAAGTCCGGTACGCGTTTTAATGGTTGTTACAAACGCGGATGAAATAGGTGAAGAAAAACATAAAACCGGTGTCTGGTTTGAAGAATTTGCGGTTCCGTATCTTGAATTTTTAAAAGAGGGATACTTTGTAACCACCGCAAGTCTGAAAGGCGGTCACGCCCCGATAGATAAAAAAAGTGAAAACTTTATTGATGATATAAAATGGAAAGCCGCTAAACAGGCTCTTGAGGATACAATTCCGCTGGAAAGCGTTGATTATACGCTCTATGACGCAATAGTTTTTCCCGGCGGACACGGGCCGATGGTCGATCTTGCACGGAGTGAATTTACAGGTGAAATAATAAATTATTTCTGCGAAAAAAACAAAATTATTGCAGCAATCTGCCACGGGCCTGCAGGACTTTTGACAGCGGAAAAAGACGGCAGAGCATTTGTTGAAGGCAAAAGACTTACCTGTTTTACTAATGAAGAAGAAAAGTCAGCAAAAATGGATAAAGTTGTTCCGTTCTCTCTTGAAGATGCACTGAAAGATAGAGGCGCAATATTTGTTAAAGCCGACGCAGGAAAAATCAACATTGTCGAAGATGACAATTTAATTACAGCACAGAACTTTCAATCAGCAGAACAATTTGCAAAAACTGTTATAAGCCACCTGAACGCAGGCAACCAAACATCCTGTAATGAATAAACAAAGCCGCAAAGATATGCGGCTTTGTTAAAGACGATAGGAGAAGCCAGCTCCGGAATCCTGTGTGCGTGACAGGGAAGTTTTAGTTCCCTGCCAGTTTGCTGTTTCGGCTTTTCAATACTTTTTTTACTTTAGGGCCGCTTACCGTTTCTTTACCAGGGGCTT
>CASDOW010000027.1 GCA_949282195.1 uncultured bacterium
TTAAAAGACGGCGTTTGCAAAATAGATTGCGCTACAAAATTCGGCTCAAGTTGTTCTGAATGTAATTTAGCTCAATGTACAAAATGCGCTGAGGGGTATAAATTAAGTACAAATTCAAGCGCTAATCCAGCATGCAAGCCAGATTTCACATGTTCAGGTGAAGATTTTATGCAAATTGGAAATCTTTGTATTACAAGGAAGAATATGGGTGATAGCGTAAATCTTCCGATTGCTTCTGGAGTAAACATCAAACAAATTAACCAAAGTTGTTCCCCTAGCGCAAGTAACTACTGTTGTTGGCAAGGAAATACCAGTGCTTCAGACTGCGATAACTCAAATGGTGGCGGATACTCCGGCTGTAATAGAACAGTCTGCGATTGGTGGGCAGCTGATTATATTTGTAAAAATTTCCATGCAGGTAATTACACTTGGAGATTAGCAACAACGTCCGAAATGTCAGGCCTAATAACTCTAAAGGTAAAGGGACAAGCGGTCTTCAACTTTGCGACGTCAATTCAGGTTACTCGTCAGCTCGTTGTAGCAAACCGACTAGGTGCCCAGGGGCGTACACTGGCAATTGCTACCCGAGCTGTGTGTGGAGTGGTACTGTTATCGGTTCGTCCCGCGCTTACCGTTACACCTTGTATAGTGGTGGCTGGGACCAGTATAACCATTACCGCACGAACGCTTTTTCGGTGCGCTGTGTCACAGAATTATAAAGGCGTGAGCCGTGTGTGAAACCGTACGACTCCGCCGTAGGATAATCGAGGCTGTGAGGCGACTAAGCCGATAACCCTTTAACCCTGATAAAGATAATTTGTACATTGAAAATTGAAAATAATAAATTTTGTCATGCTGAACTTGTTTCAGCATCTTTTAAGCGTGCAGTGTTTACTTTTAATCCTAAAAATAGCGGGCTTGATTATTTTACACATGGTTATTTAGACCCTGAAACGAGTTCAGGGTGACAGGGTCAATTCAGGGTGACAGGAAAAGTCAGTGCGCGCACCCCAAGGGTGTTTCCAATCCCTAAAGCTCTTCAAACTTCAAAAGGTTTTGTTATTTTTTGTGTTTTGATATCTTATGGGAGCAATTGCTCTTTGTGTTTTGATATCTTATGGGAGCAATTGCTCCCATTTTTTTAATTTATTTTATCATCCTAAACTTATTTAAAATAACAACGCAATAGTGTTAAATTCAAATTTCAAAAAATATTTTAAACAAACAAACTATAAAAACAAAAGCCCAAAATTACAATTTTACATCTCTCATCATATCTTTAAGAGTCTGAATAGTTGTATCCATTGAAACAATGTCAGTTGTTCTTTGTTGTAAAAATGCATTTATTTTTGGCATAAGCTCGATTGCAACATCAAGTTTAGGGTTAGAGCCTGTTTGATACATACCAACATCAATCAAATCTTTATTTTCTCGATAAAGCGCCATTAGGTTTCTCATTTTTCCTGCTGCTTCTTTATGTTCGCTATCAGCAATTGCACTCATTAACCTTGAAATTGAACCAAGAGCGTCAACTGCGGGGTAATGGTTTTGTTCGGCCACTTTTCTTGATAAGAAAATATGTCCGTCTACAATACCGCGCACAATATCTACAATAGGGTCTGTTATATCATCCCCTTCCATTAAAACCGTATAAAGAGCTGTAATTGAGCCTTTTTCAGCGTTTCCTGTGCGCTCCAGCGCTCTTTGAATCCAAGAAAAAATGCTGGGTGGATAACCTTTCATAGTAGGCGGTTCACCCAATGACAACCCCACTTCACGCCCTGCCATAGCACAACGGGTTACTGTATCTGTCATTAAGAAAACTTTTTTACCTTGATCTCTAAAATATTCGCAAACTGTTGTGGCTGCAAGTAAACACTTCATTCTGATTAGAGGTGGCTGGTCGCCTGTGGCGCAGACAAGAACAGATTTTTTCATACCTTCTTCTTTCAATGAATCCACAATAAATTCTTTAACTTCTCTGCCGCGTTCACCAATCAACGCCACAACATTAACATCAGCATCCGAGTTTCTTGCAATCATACCTAAAAGTGTTGATTTACCAACACCCGAACCGGCAAAAAGCCCCATACGCTGACCTGTACCCATGGTCAACAACCCGTCTATTACTCTTACTCCTGTTGACATTTGTTCAGTTATTATCGGTCTATGAAAAGCGTCAGGGATTGTGCCATTAATATTCATATATTTTGCGCCTGAAATATCCATGGGTCTTGAATCCATGGGTTCACCCAAAGGATTTACCAATCTTCCCAATAAAAAATCGCCAACAGGAAATAAAATCGGTGCTCCCGTTGTTTCAACTAAAGAACCTTGCCCTATACCTTCTCCGTCATATAAAAGCAACAGTTGAGCAACATCACCTTTAAAAGCTTGAACTTCGGCGGCTTTTTTCTCGCCCGTATAAGTTTGGATATAACATAAATCTCCGATTTTAAGCCCCGGAAGCTTAACTTCAACAGTTAAACCCAATAATTTTGAAACAACGCCTTTATATTTATATAAATCAGCGTTTTCAACAGTTTGCAGGGCTTTTTGCTTTAGATTATGAATTTTATATTCTAATTCTTCTTTCATCAAAATAATTATATCATTTTTTATTGTAAAAACCTATTCATAGGGAATTTCTAATTCATCACACAAGGAATTGAAATAATTTATTGAATTAAATAAAGCTTTTTCGTCAAAAATTTCAAATGTAATTTTAGGATATAAATGCATTTGTTTGAGCACTGAAAGAACTTCTTTAATGTTAACACTTCCTTCTAAAAGTGATGAATGGGAGTCTTCGTCTTTAAAATTATTATGAAAATGCATGTGTTTAAGCATTATTCCATATTCTTTTATCCAGTCGGAAATAGTTAATTCTGAATGTAAATTGCAATGACCTATATCAATTGTAGCTCCAAAATTAGATGAATTAACTGCAGCTATAATTGACCTAATGAACTCAGGATTTGATTCATGGACATTTTCCAGAGTTGCCATAATTCCTAAGTCTTCAAAATTTTTAATGAAATCATTGAAAAATTCAAGGTTTTTTAAAAAGAACATTTCCTTATATTTTTTTTGTTTTAAAAGATTATTAAAACAAGTATGAAAAACAACCAAAGAAGCGTCAAATTCTTGCGCTAATTCAAGGCTTTGATAATATCTTTTAAGGCTAGCTTTCGCTATTAGAGGGTCTTTTGCCGCTATATTAAGATTAGAAAAAAACCCATGCAAGGTAACTTCATTATCAAAATCGGCTAAGATTGCTTTATATTCTTTTTTATTTTTTTCAAAATCAATTTCAATATCAGCCAATCTTCCAAAACGAGAAATTTCAATACCGCAATTAAGTTCCTGTGCAATATTAACCGCTTTTGAAAAATCGTGGTATGATACTGTTGAGGAGATAAATCTTTTTAATTTACTATTCATAATTAAATTATAGTTTAAAAAATAAGAAAATTAAAATGTATATAATTGAATTATTTTTAAAGATTAAAGACGATATAAAAAACGGCAAATTTAAAAAACAACCTAAAAAGGTTGAACAAATTGAAAAATGCGACCATTTATTTGTCCCGATTGATTCAACAGGAAGGATTTTAGCCTGTTCTAAGTGTGGTTTGATTTATAAATTAAAAAAAGGCGAAGTTAATCCTTTTAAATAAAATTTGGAAGACCTTCCAAATTTTAGCGTAAAAACAAGGCATTTTAATAAATATCTGTTATACTAAAAAATGTAGCAGTTATTTTATTAAACAAAAGGAGTGGTGGTGTAGAAAAAAATTAATTCAACAAATCAGGGCGCCTTGTTTTTGTTCTTTTAAGACTTTCTTTTTTTCTATATTCATCAATTTCCTTATGATTACCGCTTAATAAAACATCAGGAACCCTTAAGCCTTTATATTCACGAGGTTTCGTGTAGTGCGGATATTCTAAAAGTCCGTTAAGACCTTCTGAAAAGCTGTCATCATGGGCACATTTATCTTTTCCCAAGTAATTTGGTATATTTCTTGAAATACTGTCTATTAAAATTAAAGCAGGTAATTCACCGCCAGTTAAAACAAAATCACCGATTGAAATTTCTCTTGGAGTTAATCCCAACCTTATTCTTTCGTCAAATCCTTCATAATGACCGCAAAGAAGAATTATTTGTTTTTTCTTTGATAATTCAAGCGCAATATTTTGATTAAATTTTTCCCCTTGAGGAGTCAACATAATAAATTCAAAATCATCTTCTTTTTTTATTGCTTCAAAACAATCAAAAACAGGCTGGCACATTAAAACCATGCCGTCACCCCCGCCATAGGGAGTGTCATCAACTCTTTTATGTTTATCGAGAGAGTAATCTCTCGGGTTATGAGTTTCAACGGATATTAAGCCCGATTCAATCCCTCTTTTGGTGATAGATTGGGTGCAATAATTATTAATAATATCGGGAAAAAGCGTTATAACGTCGTATTTCACAAAATCACCCTTTAATATAAAGACTAGAATATTTTAGCATAAAAAAAGAGCCTGTTTAAACAGGCTCTTTTTGTTATTTTAGCTTAAAGAAGCTCTTTCTTCATCTGTTAAGCCTTTAATTGTGAGGTTAACTCTGCCTTTATCATCGATTTTTTGAACTTTAACAATAACTTCTTGACCTATTGTTAAGTGCGGTTCGATTGTTTCTATTCTTTCGTTGCAAATTTGTGAAATATGCACCATTCCGTCTTTTCCGGGGGCTAATTCAACAAAAGCACCGATAGGAATAATTCTTACAACCTTGCCTTTACAAATCATGCCGACTTCAGGCTTAAAGGTTAAATCACGAATCATTTTCTTAGCTAATTCGGCACCTTCTTTATCGTTTGAAGTGATTGTAACTTTGCCGTCGTCTTGAATATCAATTTCAGCACCTGTTGCGTCAATAATGCTTCTAATCATCTTGCCGCCGGGTCCGATTACTGTTCCAATGTCTTCTTGAGGAATTGACATTGTTAATAATCTTGGTGCATTAGGTGATATTTCAGGTCTTGGAGCACTGATTGCCTCTTTCATACATTCCATAATGTGCAATCTGCCTTCTTTAGCTTGAGCCAAAGCACGTCTTAAAGTAGGATTTGAAATGCCTTTAATTTTCATATCCATTTGAAGAGCAGTGATACCTTCAGTATTACCTGTAACTTTAAAATCCATATCACCCAAGAAATCTTCAATTCCTTGAATATCTGTTAAAACGATATCGGTATCTTCTTCGTGGATTAATCCCATTGCAACACCGCTTATCATACATTTAACAGGAACGCCCGCATCCATTAATGCCATTGAACTTGCACAAGTTGAACCCATTGAAGTTGAACCGTTTGATTCCAATACATCAGATGTAACTCTGATTGAATAAGGGAACTCTTCTTGTGACGGAAGTGCAGGAACATTAGCTCTTTCAGCCAAGTTACCATGACCAACTTCACGACGTCCCGGACCTCTTAGAGGTTTAACTTCACCAACTGAGAAACCAGGGAAGATATATTTGTGCATATAATGTTTTGTTTTAATCGGGTCAACGCCGTCAAGTTCTTGAGCCATACCAGGGCCAGCTAGAGTTGCAACTGATAAAATTTGAGTTTGACCACGAGTGAATACAGCTGAACCATGGACAACAGGAAGAACACCAACTTCACACCATATCGGGCGAACTTCGGTTACTGTTCTGCCGTCTGCTCTTATGCCTTCATTTTTAATCATGGCGCGCATGATTTTCTTTTCAAGGGCTTTAAATTCTTCAGCAACAAAATCAATTCCTGTTTCTTCAATCATTTTAGCAATAGGATGTTCATCTCCTAAAGCTTCGATTTTTTCTTTAACAGTTTCTTTGATTTTATCTAATTTTTCGCTTCTTTGGTCTCTGTCTGTAGTGTGATAAGCATCAACTACAGCGTCATAAGCGGTATCTTTAATAATTTGAGCTAATTCAGATGTATCATAAGGATTAACAAATTCTTGTCTTTCAACGCCACATTCTTTTGCAAATTCAATTTGAGCATCACATTGTTTAGCAATTTCCACCTGTGCAAATTCAACGGCTGCCATGATATCATCTTCGGTTACAAATTTACAACCTGCTTCAACCATTATTACAGACTCTTTTGTACCTGCAATAACGATATTCATATCAGATTTTTCATCTTGAGAATGAGTCGGATTTGCGATAAATTGCCCGTCAATTCTACCTACCCTAACAGCTCCCACAGGACCTTCAAAAGGCGCACCTGATAACATTAAAGCTGTTGAAGCACCGATTATTGACAAAATATCGGGTTGTTCTTGCTCGTCATATGCAAATAATTGCGAAACAATTTGAACATCGTTTCTATATCCTTTAGGCCATAAAGGTCTGATTGGTCTATCTATTAATCTTGAAATTAATATCGCTTTTTCTGAACTTCTTCCTTCGGTTCTTGTGTAACCTCCGGGGATTTTACCTACGGCAGACATTCTTTCTTCGTAATCTATTAAAAGAGGGAAGAAATCTATACCTACACGAGGTTCTTTACTAACTGTTGCATGGACAAACAGCATTGTATCGCCGCAACGCACTGTAACAGAAGAAGTTGCTTGTTTTGCATACTTTCCTGTTTCAACTTCAACGGTTTTCCCACCAACCGTTAGAATCATTTTTTTGCTTTCAGGTTTGTTTGACATTTTTTTCTTCTTTCTTTTTTATAACCTTTGTTTTTATATGAAAATTTTATAATAAATCAATGTTTCACGCAATAAAATTATCATATGATACCAAAAGTCGTGCGAAAAATGCAAAGAATTTACTCAAAAGTCGTGCTAAAAATGCAAAGAATTTACTCAAAAGTCGTGCGAAAAATGCAAAGAATTTACTCAAAAGTCGTGCGAAAAAATGTATTTTATGGTATGATAAATATATCATGTATAGATTTGCAATAAATTCATTGATTAAATGGAAAAATTCACAAAATCATAAACCTTTAATTCTTGAAGGTGCAAGGCAAGTTGGAAAAACTTGGCTTATGAAAGAATTCGGTAAAACTCAATACAAAAAAGTTGCCTATATTTCTTTTGATAATAATCCCAGTTTATGCGCTGCGTTTGAAGAAGACTTAAATATTAATAGACTAATTGAAGCTTTAAATATTGAAGCTGGTTTTAAAATAACCCCTAATGATACTTTAATTATATTTGACGAGATTCAGGAATGTCCTTTAGCAATTACGTCTTTAAAATATTTTAATGAAAATGCTCCGCAATATGATATTATAGCAGCTGGAAGCCTGCTTGGTGTTGCATATCATAAAGGAACAGGGTTTCCCGTTGGGAAAGTTGAGTTTTTAAAATTAAACCCTTTAAATTTTCAAGAATTTCTTCTTGCTTACGGCGAAGATATGTTATTGGAAGTAATACAAAGAAATAATTTTGAAACATTAAAATTATTTAAAAATAAGTTAATTGACTTATTAAGGCGCTATTGCTACATTGGCGGAATGCCAAAAATAGTTGAATCATTTTGCAAAAACAGAGATTTCAATCAGGTCAGAAAATTACAAAAAGATATTTTAAAGAGCTATGACAACGATTTTTCTAAACATGTGCCAAATAATTACATTGAGAGAACACGTCTTTTATGGAATGCAATACCTTCTCAATTGATAAAAGAAAACAAAAAATGTGTATATGGAAAAATAAAAGAAGGTGCGAGGGCAAAAGATTTTGAAATATCTTTGAATTGGCTTATCAATTCAGGTTTGGTTAATAAAATATCAAAAGTTGCAGAGCCAAAAATGCCCCTAAAAGCTTATGAAGAACCGTCGTCATATAAATTATTTTTACTTGATATTGGGTTGTTGGGTGCAATGACAGATTTAAATGTTAAATCGTTATTAGAAAATGATAAACTTTTTAATGATTATAATGGCGCTTTAACTGAGCAATATGTTCTTCAGGAATTAAAAAGTGCAGGTAATTTTCCGATATTTTATTGGACAAATAACAAGTCTGAAATTGATTTTATATTGCAATATAAAGACAAAATAATACCTATAGAAGCAAAAGCAACAATAAATTTACAAGCAAAAAGCTTGAAAGTGTATATGGAAAAATATGATCCCGAAATTGCGATAAGAACATCTTTATCAGATTATAAAATAAATAAATCATTATATGATATTCCTTTGTATGCAATAGGAAATATGGAAAATATTCTTAATTATTTAGAGCCATTTCAATTAAAACTTTTTGAAAATATATAAAACGCTCCAATGAATTTATCAAAGAAGCGTTTTATTTTATTAAAAATCACTTGTATTGCTGTCAATTACTGTTGATTATCTCTTTTGCGAATTTCCATATATTCAAGAGTCTTTTTTCTTGGCTTTAAAAATTCAACACCTTGCTCTTCTAATTCTTGTCTTTTTTTATCCATTTCAGCATCGTCAAGATATTTTTCTTTTATACTGTCAAATTTTTCTTGCATATCAGAATACTTTGGACCGATTGTCGGATTTCCATCTTCATCATAATAAATTGAATATTTCGAATTATCAAAAACACTTCCTGTAGAAATTCTATCTTCAGATTTTAAGTTTTCTCCTGCCGGACGTGGTTGTTTTTGCGGATAAATGCCACCCATTTCAGATAAATTCATGTTGCTCATAGTTGCTTCTTTTATTTTTGTAATTCTTATTTTAAACTTGGAAAATCGTCTGGCAACGGTTTGTCAGGCATATCTTGTCCACTTGAAATATTGTCATATGGCAATAGTTCATCAGGCTCATCAGGATTATCAGATGCTATTTTGTCTAATATATCTGCAATTTCGTCTTTATTCTTTGTGTTCTTGAGTATATCTTCAATATCATGAGGATTAGATGCTATTTTGTCTAATATATCTGCAATTTCGTCTTTATTCTTTGTGTTCTTGAGTATATCTTCAATATCATCGGGATTAGATGCTATTTCGCCCAATATATCTGCAATATCATTAATATTCTTTGTATCTGTGTCTGATTTAAAACTACCAATGTCTTCAAAAATACTTTCTGAGTCTTGTGATTTTGAGGATTCAATTTCTTCATTTGACATACCCTTTTGAGTAATTTTATCCACACCAGATAGATTGAAATTAATGTTGTTCATAGTTGTCTCCTTTTTTCTTTGCACTGCACCAACAAAATTTTAATCGACACTATTTAAAATAAACTTTATAATTTGTAAACAAATATTAAATTTAATTTTCTGTAAATATATGAATATAAATCTAATTTACATGATGTATATAAATTAGTTTTATAAATAATATATAAAATATAGTGTATACTTATTAATATCTTAAACAATAGCAGAATAAAATTTTTAAAAGAATGAGTTAAAAAATTTTTATGGATTTATTAAAAAAAATATTTATTTTTATTTTAATTTTAAACTCATTTATTATTAAGGCTAATGCCCAATATAGACACTCCGAAAAAAGTTACCAATACGCTTGGTGTGCTCAAAATAACGGAATAGCAGAATATATAAACCAAGATAAAACAAGAATTGATTGCCTAACTAAAACCCACGCCGTTGAATTCGATTTTGCTAAAAAATGGGCAGAAAGTGTAGGACAAGCGCTCTATTATGGGATTATGACAGGCAAAAAAGCAAAAGTTGTTTTAATTGTTGAAGAAGCAAAAGAAATGAAATATTTTAAAAGAGTTGAAAAATTATCGAAAGTATATAATTTTGATGTTGAATTTGTTACAAATGCAATTTTAAAACTCGATAAAAACGGAAGATGTTCATATTGCAAGTGTAAATGCAAAACCTAAAAGACTATAATGCTTGCTTTTTATAGTTTGATATATTTGTGCTAGAATGTTGCAATAATAGCATAAGCCACCACAGAAAGGAAAACGGATGTTCCCATTAATAAAATTAAGCTCTTATGGCACATATAGCCCTGAAATGGAAATGTTTTTTCTTCATCTTTTTGCCCCTGCATATAATAGAAGTTTTAATATAGCTTGTTTTATACAAGGCACCAGTAAATTTGATATGTACCGAGAATTTATGAAAAAACTTTATAGTAATGAATTAAATTCCTAGGATTTATTTTGCCGCTCCATAGAATTACTCGAACAGACGCATTCACTTCGCTTTCGCTTCGTTACATGCTAGTCAAAATCCGCCTCTTGGATTTTGACAACTCGTAATTCTAGACTAAAGTAAATTATTCGCTCCATAGTATTGTCGAGTTTCGAACTTGGTTGGTTGAAAACATTGTTTAATCGATTTATTGAAACTAAATTATAAAAATGTTATAATTTAGAATAATAACTTAAACTAAAATATGGCAGAATTATAATGATAGAATACAAAGCAGGAACATATATTTTACATAAAGGTTACAAGCCTTTTGTACCATCATTTATTAATGAAGATATTAATTGGAAATTAGAAGAATTATCAAACTTACTTCAAGATGCAAGTCTGTGGCTAGGCAAACTAAATTCTTATGCTGATTTAATCCCAGATATTGATTTTTTTATTAAGATGTATGCAACAAAAGAAGCTACAAATTCAAATCGAATAGAAGGAACAAGAACGACTTTTGAAGATGCAATCTCTCCTATTGAGCAAGTTAAGCCCGAATTAAGAGATGATTGGCAAGAAGTACAAAATTACATTCAAGCTATTAATTATTCAGTAGAAATGTTAAATGAACTACCGCTTTCGATGAGGCTTTTAAAAGAAGCTCACAAAATATTATTACAAGGTGTCAGGGGCGCACATAAGACCCCCGGAGAAATCCGTAAAACTCAGAATTGGATTGGTGGTTCATCTTTACAGGATGCATTTTTTATTCCCCCTGAACCTAATCTTTTACCTGATTTACTATGTGATATTGAAAAATTTTTACATAATGAATACATACAAGTACCGGAACTTATCAGAGCTGGTATAGCTCATTATCAGTTTGAGACAATTCACCCATTTTTAGATGGAAACGGCAGGACTGGGCGACTTTTGATAATTCTTTATTTGATTAGTACAGGCTTATTAAATAAGCCTGTTTTATACATTTCTGACTTTTTTGAAAAGAACAGAATGTCATACTATGATTCGCTTTCAATAGTAAAGCAAAATGATAATATTACGCAATGGCTCAAATTCTTTTTAACTGGAGTAATTGAAACATCAAAAAACAGTATCAAAACTTTTGATGAAATTATTAAACTCAAAAAAGATGTTGAAAATAAATTAACTAAAATTGGTAAAAAAGCAACAAATGGTCAAAGATTACTGGAGTTATTATATTCTAAGCCCAAAGTTAATTCCAAACTTGTAAGCGAAGAGCTTAGAATTACTCCTGCAACAGCAAATGGAATACTTAAAGCCTTTGTAGAAGTAGGAATATTGCAGGAAAAAACTGGGTTTAACAGAAATCGCTTTTATGTGTTTGAAGAGTATATTAGAATTTTTAGATAAAATCTATTTAAAATTAAAAAGGATAAGAAAACTTATCCTTTTTTTAATCTAGCATAGAGTTGTCGAGTTTCAAACCTGGTTTGTTGAAAATGTGACATAAGTATTATAAATTTTAAGCAATTTTTTAACAAAAAAATTTTTTATAGTATTATGGAGGTTTTATGTCATTAAATAAAATTTGTTTCAAAGCAGCAACTCAAATTACACAAAGTTTATCCAAGCCTTTAGCCAGTGCACAAAAAGGATTGACCGATGCTATCGCCAGTTCAAAGTTACAAAATGAGTTGGATAATCTTTGCTCATTTAATAAATCTATTGTTAACAATAAAAGCTTAGGCATTGTAGACGAGGCAAAACAGGCAATAACTAAAAAAATTGAACAATTAAGATCAACTGCAACAGGAATAAAAACAAAAAATTTTACTTTAACAAACGGTGCTGAAACAAAATTTCAAATATTTGATGGCACGCAAGTTGGTACAAACATCGGACATTATGGTTTAGATGTTGCAGATGGAAAATTATACTATGTAAAATATGGTTCTATATGTCCAGATAAAACACTTTCTCATATACCATCACAAGCCGAAAATGAGGTTTTAGCATCAAAATTATATGAATTAGCCGGCGTAGATTGCGCAAAAATGCAGGTTGCACTTGATGACAGCACAAAAAAAGTAGTGTTAAGTGAATATATTCCTAATTTAAGCCCTATATCTGAGTGCAACAAGGGCGTAATAGATGGACTTGGTGTGGATATTTGGCTTGGAAATTGGGACGCAATATGTTCAAATAATATTCAAATGACAAAAGATAAATGTTACCGAATAGACTTTGGCGGTGCTTTAGAATATAGATCATTGGGTGAATTAAAAAATAAAATAAATGATAACTTTGATATAGAGTGTAATTTTGGAGAGATTGTCCAAGAATTAAGCTCAATGTTTGACCCCAATATTAATCGAATAAGACCCATTAAAAAGTTATCAACGAATTTAACCAGAGAAGACTTAATTGCTTCTCTAAGAAAAGTAACAACTTTAGATGATGAAAAAATAAGAGAAACGGTTTTACAAAACCTAGAAGATAAAGAATCAGCTCAAGAATTGGCAGATATATTAATAAAAAGAAAAACATATTTACATCAAGCATTAGACTTAATAGAACAAACACCAAAAGAAAAAGATCAATCAATGTTTGAATATTTACAAAGTATTCAAAAAAAGGTAAACTCTTGTCATTATGGATATACAGAAAAACTTGAGTCTCCAAGACCAATTCAATTTACTCAAGAAGAACTTAACGGTATTGCTCAAGATGAAGAAATGCAAGAACTATATGATTATTATATAAGTCATTATGAAACATTACCACTTGAAGAAATTAAATCTAAAAACATATATGACATGTTTAGTACCGATGGGCTGGAATTCCGAAGCAAAAGTTATTTTGAAGAGAAATTATTAGAGTATACAAGACCTACTTTAAAACAAGCTTGTCAAAGATATCAGGGATTTGACGAATATAAATACCTCAATGAACATCTTCGTAGCGGAGAACTAGAATATTCTGAAAAAGTTTTAACTGACAGCTTAAATAGACTATTTGATAAAAAGGGTGTAGAAATAAAACAAATAGATACAGATGGAATTTTATATAGAGGTGTTAATGCTGACTGCAATTGGTTAATCAACGGCAAAAATACAAATATTCAAAATTTAAAGGTAGGCGACATTTTTACAGAAGCAGGGTTTGTTTCAACTTCCAGAGACCAAAAAGTCGCGCAAAGCTTTGCAGCGCATGGCTATATGTTTAAAATTATACCAAGTGATACAACAAAAGTACTTGATGTAACTTCAATAACCCAAACATCTACTTTACGTGAAAAAGAAATTTTGCTTAGAAATAACACAACATTTAAAGTAGTTGATATTAAAGACAATGTTATTACACTTAAAGCCCTAAATTAGAACTTAAATATAAGTTGTTTGCATTAAATTAAAAGACATAGATAACTTATCTTTTAAGTCTACCCTGGATGCTCTGTCTTGGATTTTGACAACTCGCAATTTTAGCACTCCGCTTTTAGGCTTCGCCCAGCTACTCCATAGAATTACTCGAACAGACGCATTCACTTCGCTTTCGCTTCGTTACATGCTAGTCAAAATCCGCCTCTTGGATTTTGACAACTCGTAATTCTAGAGTTTTCTTCTTTTCGGTTCACTTTTCTTCTTTTTCATTTCGCCGTTTGAGAGAAAAAAGAAGAAAAGTGAACAATTACTTAAAAGCATTAGTTGTTTAATTAATTTTAGTATTCCACTTTTAGGCTTTGCCCAGCTACTCCATAGAATTACTCGAACAGACGCATTCACTTCGCTTTCGCTTCGTTACATGCTAGTCAAAATCCGCCGCAACGACATTCTTAGCGAAGAATGAGCCATAGAATGACGGAGTGCCGGAGTTTGTGTTAACAAACTCTCGGTAAACCGCAGTTGTAGCAAGTTTACTTGCGTACAAATGCGTATTGGGACCCCTAGCCCATTCATAACCTAAATAAAAAGACTAAAGCATTGTAGGGGGATGCTGAGAATACTTCGGGGTTGACTTAAACGCAAAAAAGACTCTCTAAATGAGAGTCTTCTTTAAGTCTACCCTGGATGCGATTCGAACGCATGACCTACTGCTTAGAAGGCAGTTGCTCTATCCAGCTGAGCTACCAGGGCTTAATTATACTATGATAGACCAACCAGTATATCCATAATACCAAATAAATTAATCCATGCAAGCATTTTTTAAAATAATGGTATTTCTATATTAAATTCAGTTTTATAAACCCCTTCCAGCGGCTTTTCAAAACTATCAAAAGAAATATTTCCCTTATGTTTTTCAATAATTTTCTTACAAATGGCAAGTCCCAAACCTGTTCCTTGTCCTTTTTTCTTTGTGGTGAAACCTGCTTGAAAAATTTTATCTTTTAAATTTTTGTCAATTCCGATTCCGTTATCTAAAATGCTAATAGATAAAAAATCATCTTTTATCTTGGTAATAAGTTTAATTTTTCCCATATAATCAGAATTTTGTTTTTTAATTTCCTCAATTGAATGAACGGAATTCATTAAAACATTTAAAAATACCTGATTTAACATATTAGGATAACATCCGACCAATGGAATATCGCCATAATCTTTTACAATTTCAAACCCGTTTTTAATTCTATGATGAATTAAAACAAGCGTTAAATCTAATTCTTCATTGATATTTGCTTCCTGTTGCGTCATTTCGTCTAATCTGACAAAACGCTTTAGGGATTGAACAATATTTGTAATTCTTTTTATGGCTTCTCTATCTACTCCGTTTATTTCTTTTAAAATATCAAGCGTGCTAATATCAAAATTATTAAAAACTTTCTCCATCATTTCATTATTGGCATTAATTGCCCCTAAAGGAGTGTTTATTTCATGAGCCACAGAGGCAACCAATTGACCCAAACTAGCCATTTTCTCCGAGTTTATCAATTGCAATTGTGTTTCTTTTAATTCTTTAATTGCAGCCTCTAATTCCTCTTTTTTCTGCGAAATTTGATGAAACAAACTGGCCTGAATTAACGACGAAGAAACAACCATTGAAATACCGACCAAAAGTTCTCTTTCAATTTCCCCTATTTCTTTTTTAGGAGTAAAAATAACCGCTATACCATATAATTGTGAATTTTTTAAAATCGGCATGATAATTCTTGTTGTTGAATTCAACAAAGGAATAGAAGCGCCGTCGTGTTCTTTTACGCAAGTCTGAATTGAATTTTTCCCTATATGCAAATCATCCGTAATTTTTTTTGAATATACAACTTTTTCATTAATCTGCGGAGCGTATACTTCGGGGTATGTATATTTAATTTCGAAATAATCTTTATTATATTGAGCAAAATAACTCTTGCTCGCCCCAAAAACAATGCTTAATTCTTTTAAAGATTTTTCAATTAAGGTCTTAATATCAAGCTCGTTTTTAATGCTAATTGAAATTCTGTTCAAAAGAGCCATTTTAACTGCTTGATTTTGAGCTTTTGAATTTGTTGAAGCAAATTCAACATTTTGTATCCTCAATCTTTCATTTTCTTCTTTTAATTTTTCACTTTGCAATTCGTTTGTAATATCGTAAAAATAAACAATTCTATATCGTTTTTTTACGCTGAAAGCCTTAATCATAAAGTGATAAAATTTATTTTCATCTTTTTGATATGTAGCAAAAGTTGTCAAATTACAATCATTATCAATTGCATAAATAATCGGATTATATGTTCTTAAATCTTCAGATTTTAAAAAACACATCTGATAAGAAAATTTATAATTTAATTTTGATAAACAATTCCAGCCTTTTGAATTATTAAATTGTGCAAAGATTTTACGAAAAGAAATATTATGATATAAAATATCAGATTTTTTATCATAAATAACAATAGGTTCTTCTAAATTATGGTAAAAACTAATTAAAGCATTACTCATAGTTTAAATTACATATCATCCATATCTTTTTTTGCATAAAATCCGAAAGGAAGAGGGCTAAAAGAAGCTAATTCCTTCTTCAAGATGAAAACCTGCTTGTTTAGCGTATTAACTTGTTGTCTTAAATTTTCATTTTCGGTCTTAGCGCGAATTAATTCAACGATGATTTCATCAAAACCATCCATTTTTTCGCTTAACATTTCACTCATCTTGTTAATTAAATTATGTTCCAAAGTGTTTAACTTTTCTGAAATTTGAAACATAGGGTGAGTTGCTGCAATTGCAAGCGTTGTATCGTTTTTAATTCTGTTTTTTGCTTTTTGTAAAAAATTAATTTTTTTATTTGTATCAAGATTAATATTACTTTTATTTGCTTCTTCTATTGTATTTTTAGAAACTTGTTCTTTGTTTTGAATGTCTTGTGTTTGAGCGTATAATTCTTTAATTTTTTTAAGCATATCCACATCTTTTTTTGTAAAATATGCATTACCCATTTCATCTGTTTTTGGTTTTAGGCAAGCTTTTTTGCAAAGTGTAACAACTTCTTCAATATCGCTATCTAATAAAACTTCTAATTCTTCAACATTAACCTTTTGTTCTGTTTGTAGCTTTTTAACTGTATTAAATAACGATTCTTGCACGAACCTCTCCCCTTTTAATCAACCAAATTAATCTATGCTAAATATTATAAAATATAATTTTAAAAAGGTAAAATATATTTCAAAATTTTCATAAAATGTAATATAATTTTTTATGTGAGGAGATTTAAAACAATATGACTAGTGATAAAAAAGGTTTATTTATTACCTTTGAAGGTGCTGACGGATGCGGAAAAACAACTCAAATTGAACTTTTGGATAAATATTTAAAATCAAAAAATCGTGAAACAATTGTAACATTAGAGCCGGGGGGTTCTGATATAGGAAAAAAATTAAGACAAATTTTACTGCATTACGACGGTTATGTTTCAGATGTTTGTGAGATGTTTTTATATCTGGCCGATAGAGCACAACATATTGAAACGGTTGTTTTGGAGTCTGTCAAAAAAAATAAAATTGTTCTTTGCGACAGACACATTGATTCAACTGTTGCCTATCAAGGATATGCCAGAGGTCAAAATATAGAACAAATTGATTTATTAAATAATATTGCAACAAAAAACTATAAGCCCGATTTAACTTTTGTTTTTGATGTGGATAGTGAAATTGCACAAAAAAGGGTAGGAAAAGAAAAAGATAGATTAGAAAAAGAAGGGCTTGAATTTCATAAAAAAGTTCGCCTTGGATACTTAGAGCTTGCAAAAAAATACCCAAACAGAATTAAAGTAATTAATGCAAATTTATCTATTGAAGAGGTTTTTGAGCAAGTTAAAAAAATTATAGATGAAATATTATGAAAAAATCTTTATTTATAATTACGATTTTATTTTTTGGTTTTAGCAAAGCAAGTCTTTTGTTTGATATTCAAACAGGTTTAAATGAATATGAACTTAAAAACTATGATTTTGCAAAAAATTATTTTATTAGCTATATAAATAACAATCCAAACGATAAAGACGGATATTTTTGGCTTGCAAAAACTTATGAAAAAATAGATTCTAAAAAAAATGCTTCTTTGATGCTTGAAAATTATAAAAAAGCTTATGAATTAACTTCAATTGACAGCAATATTGAAAAAATTACATTTGATTTATCAAAAAATCAAAATATTGAAGATTATTTTGATATGTCAATAATGTACTTTGAACAAGGAAACCTTAAAGCCTCAGAACAATATGCAAATATGATGCTTGAAATAAATTCCAAATCTCCAAGCGCATATTTTATAAAAGCAAAAATTGCTCTTGCAAAAAATAACAAACAATTAGCTAAAGAATATATTAATCAAGCAATAATTTTCAACAATAAATATTTAGAAACAAATCTTGCAAAATCGCTAAATATTAAAGAAATTCCTGAAATGACTCAAAAAATGTACAATGTTTCAGTGCTTGAAGCATATTTTAGGGGTGATATTGATATAGCGATAAAATATCTTGAAAAAAATAAAGAAAAAAACCCTCAAGATATTGAATCTAATATCATGCTTTTTGAGCTTTATATTAAAAATAATGACATATCAAAAGCTCAAAAACTCTCTTTGGAACTTTTAAAATCAGACTCAAACAATATAGCCGTTAAATTACTTTGCGCTAAACTATATAAATTAACAAATCAAAATGATAAAATTGAAAATACGCTTCTTTCTGCTTATAAATTAAACCCCAACAATAAAGAAACTCTTCTTGCGCTTGGAAATCATTATCTTAATAAAAAAGACTATAAATCATCCAAAAAATATTTTGAACAGCTTGTAAATATTAATGATGAAATGTATGAAGCATATTTTGGCTATATATACTCTCTAATTGAATTAAATGAAGCGCAAAAAGCCATGCCTTTAATTAGAAAAGCAATAACTCTTAACCCAAAAAACAGTGAAATGTATTATCTTCTATCGCTTATTTGCAAAATGAACGCACAATATGATGACGCTGTAAGCTATATCATAGAAGCAATAAAAAAAGATGAAAATCCGAAATATTTTATTGAACTTGCAAAATTAAACTATACATTAAAAAAATATTCTCAATCTCTTGTAAATTTAAAAGATGCGCTTTCTATGAGCGAATTTTCTTTAGATAGAGAAACAATCGACGAATATATGTTGAAAAACTATATTAAACTTGAAGATGAAAAAAATACTGCTAATTACCTAAAAGGCAAATTAAAACTTGACAAAAATCGCATAATATATAAATATAATTTATATAAATTATGTAAATTGCAAGGTAATGAAAAGGAAGCAAATTCTTACCTTAAAGAGATTAAGAAGTTTAAGCCTAATTCTTTAATCGATTACATTGATTTATCAGAAATTAAATACGAACAAGACGGATTAGAATTTGCTATTAAAACACTAAACAACGGACTAAAGGAATATCCTAACGCAAAAGAATTATACTGTAAAAAACTTGAATTTTATTTCATGGAACAAAAGCAAGATGAAATTAAAAAAACCATGGAAAAAATGAGCAAAATATAAATTGCCCAAAAGGGCAATATACAAAGATTAAGTTGTTTAATATCATAGCCTTGTTGAGGAAATAGGAATTACTGCTGACCATGAAACCTATTACACTATATTTGGTTGATGATTATTTACTAACCAGAATATCACAAAGGCTATATTTTGCGGTTGATAATTCGTTTAAAATTCTTGCCGAATTTTCTAATCCTCAAGACTGCATAAAACATATGAAAAAAAAAGAGGCAGACGCAATTTTAATCGATATTGAACTTCTAAATCAAAATAATTCAGATATTATTAAATTTTTAAAAAAAGAATATCCGCAAACAAAAATAGTTATAAGTACATCTAATTTTAACGATGAAAGATTATTGACTTATTTATCGTACGGTATAGACGGATTTATATTAAAAAATTATGGTACAGACCTTAAAAAAACAATACAAATGGCAATAGATAATAAATTTTACATAGATTTAAAAATATTACAAAAAGCTTTTTCAAAAATTCCCATACCTGAAACAATATGTATCGAAAATCTTTCAGAAAATAAAAAACATATAAAAAATTTAACCTCAAGGGAAATGCAGGTTTTAAAATATTTGATTGAAGGTTATACAAATACGCAAATTGCAGCTAAAATGGCTGTTTCGATTAACACAATAAAAGCCCATGTGGGTAATATTTTAGAAAAGTTTAATGTTCAAGATAGAGTTCAAGCGGTCGTAAAGGCTGTTAGAACGGGATTATTTTAGGAGGCAGGGTGTTTCAAAAGAAAAAATCATTTAGAAAGATAAAACAAAAATTCAAAAAAATAAAAAATAAATACGAAACAAAATTAAAAAATCTTAGAAATAAATACACTTGTATTTTAACCCACGATATTAAAACGCCATTATTGGCACAAAATCAAACCTTAAAGCTTTTATGTCAAAATCAATTTGGCGAGCTCAATATTGCCCAAAAGGAGATTCTTGAAGAAATAATTAAATCAAGCGATTTTTTATTAGAAGTTATTTCAAATGCGATTTTTATTGCAAGATATGAAAACGAAAAACCCGTATTTAACATTGAAAAAATAAACTTATTAAAAGAGGTTTATGAATGTTGCGAAAAAATAAAATATTTCGCTCAAGATAAAGGTCAAAAATTCAACATTAAAGCAAATAAAAATATAAAAATTAATGCAGATAGAAAATTAACCCAAAAAATTATTTATAACATCTTATCAGGTGCAATATTTTGCGGTTTTGAAAATTCTGATATAGAAATAAGAATTAAAGAAGATAAAAATAATGTCGAGTTTTTAGCCAAAAATAAATCAATATATATGACTCAAGAAAAATTAAAAAGTCTTTTTGAAGAAAAGAAAAATCTTTGTGATTTTAATCAGCTTGGCATGAGCCTTAATTTGAATATAGCTTCAAAATTAATCAATGCCCACAGGTGGGAAATTATAGCTAAATCACAAAAAAATAATTCTACCGTTTTTGGTTTTGCTCTAAAAAAAGGTTAATAGTTTGAACCAAAATAGGGATTATATTTCTTTTCGTATTCTATTGAAGTTTTATCGCCATGACCGGGATATACCATAATATCTTCATTAAGGATAAATAATTTATTTTTAATACTGTCCTCAATCTCATTATAATTACCGCCAAAAAGGTCGCATCTTCCGATTGAGCCTCTAAAAAGTGTATCGCCTGAAAATAATAAATTATCGATTAAATAACATACTCCGCCTTTAGAATGACCTTTTGTGTGGATGATTTTTATTTCGTGTTTTCCTATGGTTAAATTTTGAGTATTTTCATCAATTAAGCCGTCTATGCAAGGAACTTTAATTTCTTTAATTCCTGCCATGGAGCATTGTATCGGAATTTGATTTAATAATTCCATATCGTCCTTATGCAGCATAACAGGGATTGAAGGAAATTTTTCTTTTATTTTTGCAATACAATAAACATGGTCAAAATGTCCATGGGTAATTAGAATATATTTTAATTTAATGTTTTTCTTTTTGATTTCTTTTTCAATTTCATCTATTGAAGAAGTGCAATCAATAATTATACCTTCAAGAGATTTTTCATCATAAACCAAATAAGTTGTTGCTCCGAATATTCCGTTTGGATATGCTAAAACTTTCATTAATATTTCCTTTTTAGTTTTAATTTTTCATATTCGGATTTTAACATATAAATTAAATTTTTCATAAAACTAATAGGAATACTGTCTTTATAAACGCTGTATATTATTGCTCTCATGCGTTTATCAGACACATCAAAATGTCTTTGTAATTCCTTTATATAGTTATTTATATATTCTTTAACTTTTAATTCATCAGCGTCATCTATTGTATAAATTCTTTTCATAATACACCATTCACAATAACATTTTAATAAAATAACCTTTGATTTTCATTAGAATAACGCACGATATAAGACAATATACACATGTTTACATTACTGTGCTAAAATCTTGATTAAGAAATCGGTTTTTAATATTCTACTTATAAAAACAATTGTTATGAATATGAAAAAATACAATTTAAATATAGCTAAAATATTAAGTTTATTTTTTATATCATGCCTGTTATTCTTTAATTCACAGAAAGCATTTGCAATCAGGATAGGATTAAACGAAGGCGTTAAAAAAACCTACGTGGGTAGTTCTCAAAATGCTACATTTTCAGATGCCAGAACAGGGAAATTGCTTTTTATATCTCGCTCATTTTTCCCTTATTCAATAAAAGCCTATGGCGATTCTATTGCCGTTAAAGTTAAAGGAAGATATTACGATTGTTCAACAAATGCCTTATTTATTCAAAACCCTCAAAGCAGAGGTTTTTTGGCTACCAAGAAAAAATGGTATAGGGGAGATATCATTATATATAATATAAACGGCACTTTGACAATTGTTAATTCTCTGCCATTAGAAGAATATTTAATGGGTGTAGTGCCTTCTGAAATGCCTTCAAAATGGAATTATGAGGCTCATAGAGCTCAAGCTATTGCAGCTAGAAGTTATGCTTTAGCTAATTTGAATAAAAGAGGTTCACACGGATATGACCTAAAGGATACTCCTCAAGATCAAGCTTATGGCGGTGCAAGCAGTGAAACTCCTCAAACGACCCATGCTGTTTTATCTACAAGAGGCGAGGTTCTAACTTATGATAATAAAATCATTCCGGCTTATTATCATGCCTCATCAGGAGGAAAAACAAACTCGGCAGGCGAAGTTTGGAATCATGATTTACCATATATTCAATCTGTGGACGGATTTGATAAAGGAATTAAGAAAAACGGACATGGGGTAGGCATGAGTCAATATGGGGCTAATAATCTTGCAAATAAAGGCTTTAGCGCAAGGCAAATTTTAAATTATTTTTATAAAGACATTAATTTTTCACAAATTAGAACTAAAAATAACTAATTCTATTGATTTATACTGTTAAATCCCTTGCCAAAGTTCAATAAACGTGTATAATAGAGGGGTGTTATTAAAAAGGAGTTAGATATGAACAAAGAAGAATTAGTTAAAGCAGTTGCAACAAGTGCTAAAATGTCACAAAAAGACACAGCTGAAATCTTAAGCGCAACTATTGAAACTATTCAAAAAACTGTTGCTAAAGGTAAAAAAGTTACTTTAGTTGGTTTTGGTACTTTTGAAGCAAGAAAAAGAGCTGCAAGAGTAGGCAGAAATCCTCAAACAGGTAAAGAAATTAAAATTGCCGCTAAAACAGTTCCTGCATTTTCTGCTGGTAAAAAATTCAAAGAATTAGTTAAATAGTTCTTTAATGAGTTTTAAAAAAGGCTTACTTAATTAAGTAAGCCTTTTATTATTTCTTCTGTTTTTAAAATTTCATTCATGTTTGAATATTTAAGCGCAGTTTTTAATTTTTTCTTTTTAATAAACACTTTGACACATTCAGGATTTTTGCAGACATAAACACTTCTGCCAAGTTCTTTTGATGACGGGTTAACCTTCAAGGTGCCATTAGGTAATTTTGTTATTTTAATCATTTCATTTCTGTCTTTTATCTTAAGGCAGGCTTGGCATTTTCTTAAAACTTCTTTCATAAAAGTATTTTAAAATAAAGCTTTTACAAAATCTACTTTGGATTTTGACAACTCGTAATTCTAGAATTCCGCTTCTAATTTACTAAAGTAAATTATTCGCTCCATAGAATTACTCGAACAGACGCATTCACTTCGCTTTCGCTTCGTTACATGCTAGTCAAAATCCGCCTCTTGGATTTTGACAACTCGCAATTTTAGTACTTCGCTTTTTGGGCTTCGCCCAGTCGCTTCGTAAAATTGCTCGAACATACGGGCTCACGACAGGCTTGCGCCTTGTTCCGCCCTAGTCAAAATCCACTCTGGATTTTACAAGAAAAGTTATCTTCTTTTTCAAAAAACATGATAAAATAAAAGCGTGATGATATTTTAGAAAGGAGTTTTTCATTATGTGGGAAAAAGACATTAACATTAATGAAATTAAAGAAATCAGAACAAGAACTTGTGTTTATTTTGGTGTTGGCGCAATTGAAAAAATTAACGATATCGCAGTTGATTTAAAATCAAAAGGAATTGATAAAGTTATAGTTATGTCAGGAAGAAATGCATACAAGGCAACAGGCGCATGGGATTATGTCGAAAAGGCTTTAAAAGACAACTCTATCGGCTATATTAACTATGACAAAGTTACTCCTAACCCTACTAATGAAGCTATTAATGAAGCAGCCAAAATGGCTCAAGAATTTGGTGCAAAAGCTGTTATTGCAATAGGCGGAGGTTCTCCGACAGACGCAGGTAAATCAGTTGCAATTTTATTGGAATATCCAGATAAAAACGCAAATGATATTTATGAATTTACTTTTACACCCACAAAAGCTGCTCCAATTGTGGCAATTAATTTAACCCACGGCACAGGAACAGAAACAAACAGATTTGCTGTTGCAACATTAGTTGAAAAAGATTATAAACCTGCAATTGCTTATGATTGCATTTATCCTACATATGCAATTGATGACCCTAAATTAATGACAAAATTATCACCTAAACAAACAAAATACGTTTCAATTGACGCCCTAAACCACGTTATTGAAGCTGCAACAAGTAAAGTTGCTTCTCCATATACTGTTTGTTTAGCTCATGAAGTTGCAACAATGATTGCAAAATATCTTCCAAAAGCAAACGCAAACCCTGATGATCTTGAAGCAAGATATTTCTTGGCTTATGCTGCTATGTTAGGCGGTGTTTGTTTTGATAACGGCTTATTGCACTATACTCACGCACTGGAACATCCTCTATCAGCTATTAAACACGAATTATCCCATGGCCTAGGTTTAGCAATGATTTTGCCGGCTGTAATTGAAAATATTTGGGAATCTAAAAAACAAACACTTGCTCACATTTTAAAACCGATTGCGCCTGAAATAAAAGAAACAACAAGCGCTAAGGAAGCTTCAGATATGGTTTACGAATGGTTAAAATCAGTGGGTGTACCAAATAAACTAAAAGATGAAGGCTTTAGCGAGGCTGATTTAGATAGATTGGTTGAATTAACTTATACAACTCCGTCTTTAGAAGGATTGTTGCAAATTGCTCCTACTATGGCGACAAAAGAAGGGGTTAGGGAAATCTATTCTAAATCTTTATAAGAATAATCATTTTATTAATTAAGTCGGTGCAATTGCACCGACTTTTTTATTTTTAGTTAATAAAATTATTCATATCTTAAAGCGTCAATTGGGTTTAATAATGACGCTTTATAAGCAGGATAATATCCAAATCCTATTCCGACAAGCCCTGAAAAACCAAAGGATAATAATATCGGTGAAATTGAAATAACAATTGCCGTTTCAAACAATGCTCCAATTAAAAGCGCGATTATAATTCCGGCTATAACTCCGATTAACCCCCCTATTAAAGATAAAACCAAGGCTTCAATTAAAAATTGCATTCTGATATCTTGCGCTCTTGCGCCTATGGCCATTCTAATGCCTATTTCTTTTGTTCTTTCCGTTACAGATACAAGCATGATATTCATAATGCCGATACCCCCAACAACCAAAGAAACAGAAGCAATAGAGGCCAATAAAATAGCAAAAGTCTGAACAGTGGATTTCATTTTTTCTTGAAATTCGGCACTATTTCTTATTTCAAAATCATTTTCTTTTAATTTACCAAGGTTATGACGTCTTCTTAAAATTTCTTCTATATCCTGCTGTGCAATTTCAGCATCTTCAATAGATGAAGCCTTTACAATAATTTGATTAACAGACCCCGGAAAATCTGTACCAAAAATCTTCCTTTGGGCTGTTGTTAGAGGAATGAAAATAATATCATCTTGATCCATAGGTCCCATTTGACCTTTGGATTTTAGGGTTCCTATAATCTTAAAAGGAACGTTTCCTATTCTTATTGTTTTATTAAGTGAATTAACGTCACCAAACAATTCTTTTTCAACAGTTGAGCCGATTAGGGCAACTTTCGCAGCACTTCTATCATCTTCTTTAGTAAATGGTCTACCTAAATTAATTTCATAATTTTTTACATATAAATATGGCGTCGTAACACCATAAATTTGAGTTTGCCAGTTTTGATTGCCATACATAACTTGTTTTGATGAACTCATCAAAGGAGCAACGGCTTCTATTCCTCTTGCTTGTTTTTGAATGGCTTCAGAATCTTTTACGCTCAAAGTTGGTTTTGTACCCATGCCCATAGAAACACCGCCGGTTTTTGCAGTGGCCGAACGAATTGTCAAAAGGTTTGAACCCATAGACTCCATATTTTCCTGAACTTGCTTATTTGCGCCTGAACCTATTGCAAGCATAATAATAACAGCGCCGACACCGATAATTATCCCTAAAGATGTCAAAGCTGAGCGCATTTTATTAACTTTTAGAGAATTTAGAGCTATAGATAATGTGGATTTAAAATCAATCATTTTTTAGGTTTCTCTACTTCTATGTTTCATCCATTCTTCTTTTGGCATATCAGAAACAATTTTACCGTCTTTAAATTTTATAATTCTTTTTGTATACTCCGCTATATCAGGTTCGTGGGTAACCAATACAACGGTTTTACCGAGATTTTTATTAAGATTAACAAAAAATTCCATAACATCAATACTTGTTTTAGTGTCAAGGTTTCCTGTCGGTTCATCCGCTAAAATCAAAGGTGCATCATTAACTATTGCTCTTGCAATCGCAACCCTTTGCTGTTGACCGCCTGACATTTGAGAAGGCATGTTATTTTCTTTTTTATCTAAACCTACAATTTTTAAAGCCTCTCTTGCTCTTTTATATCTTTCTTCTTCAGGAATTCCCTTATATATCATAGGTAAACACACATTATCTATGGCTGAAGTTCTTGAAATCAAATTAAAACCTTGAAAAACAAAACCTATTTTATTATTTCTAATATCAGACAATTCATCACTATTTAGAGAAAATACATCCAATCCGTCAAGATGATATTGCCCTGACGTTGGTCTATCAAGAGTTCCAAGCATATTCATACAGGTTGATTTACCTGAACCTGATGTACCCATGATTGCAACAAATTCACCCTCTTCAATGGAAAAGGAAACATCATTTAAAGCATAAAATGTTTCATCTCCCATTTGATAAGTTCTTATTGCGTTTTTTACTTCAATTAATGCCATATTTATATCGGTCTTCTCATTGATTGGGCTTGTTTTTTAACTTTATCTCCGATTGAGCTTATAATTACCTTATCGCCTTCTTTTACTTCATTAGAGATAATTTGAGTTTTGTTTTCATCTGATAAACCAAGGTCTATATTATATCTTTTTGGTCCTTGTTTTTCTAAAATCCAAATTCCTTGTTTGTCATATTTTTGTTGATTATCACTGGGTGTAAATTTTAATGCCTTATTATCTACACATAAAACATTTTCTGCTTTTCCGACAACAATCGAAACATTTGCGCTCATACCGGGGATTGCAAAACCGTCTGCATTATCAACAGAAACAATAACTGTATAAGTTACAACGTTATTTGTGGTTGTTGAAGCAAGTCTTACTTGTGTAACTTCACCTTCAAAAATCTTATCCTGATAGCCGTCAAGAGTATATTGAGCATGTTGACCCACTTTGATTTTACCTATATCAGCTTCTGAAACACTTGTTTCAATTTGCATTTTTGTTAAGTCTTTAGCTACTTCAAACAATGTCGGAGTATTAAAACTTGCTGCCACTGTTTGACCTACATCAACCGCTCTTGAAATAACGGTTCCGTCTACAGGTGAGGTTATTTTTGAATATCTTAAATTTGTTAAGTTATTCTCTAATGATGCGCTTGCAGCACTAACTTCAGCTTGTGTTGCCGTAACATCCGCTTGTGCTTGAAGATAATTAGACAAAGCTAATTCAACATCATCTTTTGATACATAATTTTTTTCATAAAGGTGTTTGTATCTTTGATAATTATTTTTCTTATAAGCTAGAGTTGCTTTTGCTTTTGCAAGGCTTGCTTTTGCATTGTTTAATTTCGCGCTTGATTGATCAACATTGGCCTGAAACAAGCTAGGGTCTAATTCAGCCAATAATTCGCCTTGTTTAACGGTTGAATTATAGTCGACATAAATTTTGGCAACTGTACCTGAAACTTGTGTACCAACTTCAATAGTGTTAATTGGTTTAATTGTGCCGGATGCTTCAACATATTGCGTTATGGTATCTTTTGACAATGGTTTTGTTATATATTTTACAGAACCTTTTTTAATAAATATAAATGCCGATATAATTACTAAAATTACCGCTGAAATTATTATTATATTCCGCTTGTTCATTTAACCCCCATTGATTTTAATAAGGTTTCTCTTGCTACATTATAATTAAACACAGCCTCAACAAAATTTAACTGCGAATTGTTGTAGTTAGCCAGTGCATCTTGAAGTTCTACATAATTATTTAAGCCAACACTATATCTGCCGTCTGCCAATTCAAAATTTTCCAAAGTTGCTTTAACTTTTAAATTCATCAAAGGAATTTTTCTTTCCAATTGACGCATGTTAACATAGTTTGTTTGAACTTCCCAATATATATCTGATTTTGCAATATTTATATTTTGCAGGGCAATATCTAAAAAGCTTTCGCCCTCTTTTACCTGATAATGAATTGAATAAGGGTTAATTGAACCAAGACCTATACTTGCACCTAATTGTAGAGGGCTTGAATATGTTGATTCGCTTTTTGTATAACCCCATGTTAAATCACCCGTTATTTCAGGTGCATATTGTCTTTTAATTGCTTTTAGGGATTCTTGTTGAACCAATGCAAGCATTTCATTGGATTTTAAATCAGGACGCAATTCAAGAGCTTGATTAACGGCTTCTTGTTTTGACAAAACCAAAGGATGAAATTCAAAATTCTGAATAATATCTTTATGCTCAATTCCCGATGTTAACATAATAAGCCCGTCAGGAGTCTTTTTAATTCCTTCACCTGAAGGTTTAATTGTGGTTAAGCTTTCAATTTTTTTCTTATAATCTGCTTTTAAAAAGCTGAAGTTTTCAGTGTTTTTAACAATAAACGGTTCATCTTCCTGATAATACATTGAATTTTTAAGAGCAATAATTGAAGTTTGAAGATTATTTTGTCCTTCAACCATTTGAATTTTGGCATCTGTTAAATTCACTTGTGCATTAACAACATCAATTTTAGATTTCAAACCCTCATCAAACATTGCCTTTGTTCTTTCATAGTTAAGAGTTTGTATTCTAACATTTTGCTCATAAATATCTAAATTAGCTAAAGCACAAAGCACTTTATAATAATTTATCTTAACATCATATACAACGGCTAAAACATCGAAATCATAATCAAACTGGGCTGATTGAGTATCATATTTTGCCATGTTGATTTTAGCGGTTGTTTTCCCGAAATCCCAAATCATTTCAGAAATTCCAACATTAAAACCAACTGAATTTTCTTGAGAATTAACTATTCTTGTGCCGTTGTTATTGTTATGATTATAACTTACTTTACCCGTTAATCTTGGCGCATAATTACTTCTTGCTTGCCCTATTCCGGCTTGGGCTGCTTTTATTCTTTCGCTTGAAACATATAAATTAGGGTTATGATTTAGTGCATAATCGACACAATCATCTATTGTCATTATAGAAAGCTGATTAAAAGGAGTTTTAGGTCTGCCTTCCAACACAGGAGGGAGCTTGATATCCTCAACTCTTACTTTCTGACCGATTTTCAGAAACTCTTTATTTTCTTCTTTAGTTGAATTGTTTTTATCTTTTTTAAATTTAAACCAGCTAAATTTTGGCTTTGTTGTGTCTTTTGGAGCATTTTCTTCAATAGCCATAACTTGCGCAAAATCAAACGCAATTAAAAGTGACAGCATTAAAATTACAAGTTTTTTATTTGTCTTTTTCAAAAACTACTCTCCAAAATACTGTAAAAATTTTAGCGCAACCTAAAAACATTTTACATCATTAAATTAATGTATATCAATTGTAACGACAAAGAAAAAGATTTGTTCAAAAAATTTTGTAATAAAATATTTTTATGGAAAAAAGATACTATCCTTTTAGTGAATACCTTAAAAACACTTTTTCAAAAAAAGTTTATAAAATAACGCTTGACGCGGGTTTTTATTGCCCTAATCGAGACGGTACCATATCAAAAGGCGGTTGCATTTTTTGTGATGAAGTCGGCAGTTTTTCAAGATGTAACGATAAAAAATTATCCATTCAAGAACAAATTGAAAAAAGCATGGAAAAATTAAATCATCAATTTAAAGCCGAAGCCTTTATGGCTTATTTTCAATCATATTCCAATACTTATGCTTCTATTGAAAAATTAAAAGAAATTTATGACAGTGTTTTTATAAACGACAAAATTGTTTCTATTTCAATAGGAACTCGCCCTGATTGTGTTGACAATCAAAAACTTGATTTAATTTCAACATATAAAAACCCTTGGATTGAATATGGCTTGCAAAGTGCGCATGATGAAACCTTAAAATTAATAAATCGGGGTCATGATTATAATTGTTTTAAAAATGCGGTTATCGAAACCAAAAAAAGAGGCATAAAAGTTTGTGCTCATGTTATTTTGGGTTTTCCAAATGAAAATCGAAAAATGATGCTGGAAACTGCAAAAAAGTTGAGCCATCTTAACATCGACGGCATTAAAATTCATATGTTAACCGTTTTAAAAGATTCACCTTTGGCTAAGATTTATGAAAAAGAAAAGTTTTATTTAATGACTATGGAACAATACTGTGATTTAGTTTGTGAAATACTGGAAATTCTACCTCAAACCTGCACTATCCAAAGAATAGCCGGAACGGGCTACAGTGAAACCACTCTTGAACCAAAATGGGTTAACAGACGTTTTGAAATTTTAAATATGATAGATAAAATGCTAATTCAAAAAAACAGTTTTCAAGGAGATAAGTTTAATTCGGACCTTGCCCTGAAATTCTAACCCCTGCAACAGAATATCTTGCTTCATCTTTTTTAATAAGCTTATTTTCTTCATTGTAATGTTCAATTATAAAATCATCCGTACCCGAAAAATTATTCCCCAATAAAGTAAATTCAACTGTTTCTATATATATTTTTTTGCCGTCTTTAGTTTTAACTTCTTTTTGTCTTGAAAATTTTAAAGTCCTGTTATCTGAAACTTTCTCTTTAATTTTAATTTCACTATGAGCTCCGCTTTCTAAGTTTTCTAAAACAAGAATATTATCATAGCCTGATAAATTCCAAATATCCCTGCTTTCTTGATTAAAAACCACAGGATTATTTGATGAACTCATTTTTGATATTACTCCCCAAGAACCAAAAAAGCCCTTTGGGATATATTCTTCAGAAACTCCCCCTTTTAAAATATCGGCGTTGACCACTAAAAATAACATAGATATTAAAATTAAAAATACTTTTTTCATATCTTTGATTTTAATTATTTTTGAATAAATTTCAACCCAAAGATTGAGGATTTTTTAATAAATCATTGTAAGATAATAGTGTGGGAGGATTAGTTTGAAACAAGCACTGTCATTATTAGTATTATTTTTATTTATTACAGCCCTTATTTTAAATCAGGTATTACCTGCTGATGCAGCTAAAAAAGCGGTTAAGAAAAAAGGTGTTAGTCAAGAATTTCTTGATGATATAACACTAAAAGTTGATAATTTAACAAAAAAAATCTATGAAAAAGAACTTTATACTCCCAATGACGCCAATCAATTAATTGGTTTAAAACTACAATTAGATGAACAAATGGACATTTTAAGCGAAGCAAGTTTCGCTCCCCTATATTTTAAAATCGGCAATATATATAGACTCAGAGGACAAGAAAAAGAAGCAATAAGCTGTTATCAAACAATTCTTGAAAATTTCTCGGAAACTGCCTATGGTCCAAAAGCAAGAGATATTCTAACGGAAATGGGTGTTGAAATAAGAGTGCCTGTTGAAACACCGGAAGATGAAGAAGACTCTTTTTCTGATGAAGAATTTTAAAATTTAGTTTATTTGTGCTAAGCTTTTTTTATTGATAAATAACAGGAAATAGAGGTGAAATTCCTCAGCTGGGGCGCAGCCGTATAGTCGGAAAACTGAAAATATAGAAATTTTGCGAGACCCGAAATTTCTATTTAGTTTGCGTGCGGTTTTGCTCTAAAAGGGAGTATTTTTGACAACAGGTTACACGCAATCTATACAAAATAATAATAAATGTCCGCATGGTTTTCCTATTGGGGCATGTCCTATTTGTTCAGGCATGGGTGGAAGTTCAAGGCAAGATAAAAATAAACCAAGAGTAGCAGGAGAGATGAGCTACAATGAATGTTTAGCGCAATGGCACAGAATACAAGCAAGAAAAGAAGCTAAAATTCAAGAAAGACTTGATAGAATAGAGCAAGCTCAAAACAAACTCATTTTGAACCGCATAATGGCAGGGCTAGATAAAGTATCAAAAAATATCAATGATTTTGTTGAAAAAATTGAACCTATGCCTCAAATTATTAAAATTCCAATTAAGATTTTTATAAATGTAATCATAAAACCAATTTTAAATATAATTTCAAAAATTCCTGAAATTATCGGTAATATTAAAATCTCAATATCTGATTTTATTTCATCAGTCAGCGAGAAAATGGCGTCTGTTTTAGGCGAAATTAAAAATTTTATTAATTTTCAAATTGAAAACAAACTAAAAAAACCGATAAAATTATTTTTGTCTTTATTTACTGAAGAAGAAGAAAATAAAGAAGAAAATGAGGAAATCGAAAAACTAAAATTAAGAGAGTTAAAAAAAGTCTTAAAAGGAATATTTAGAAATAAACAACACTCCAAGGAAGAAGAAAATGAAAATCACCACGTTTGAAGCATACAGAAAACAAATAAATTCATCGATAAAAAAAGATAATCAGCAAAATTCCGACACCATAAAAGGAATTTTATTAAATACATATATTAAAAAACAGGACGAAAAAGAAGATTTTTCTAATTTTGATGAAATTTCCAAAAGTTTATTAATACCTGACGAAATAAAAGAAAACAATTCTATTTCAACCAAAAAAGAATCCTTCAGCGCAAAAAATGTCTTAAAACCTATTTTTATAACTACTATAGCAAGTTTTTTAACATTAATCGGCATAAGCTTTGCAATGAAAAAATATTCTTCGGTTATGGCAAATAAAAATGATGTTGTTCGTCCGGGAGATTTAGCAAGAAACATAAACATCTTGGAAGAGCCTCATTTTGCAATGTATCGAGCGCTTAGAGAACCAAGTGCAAAAAATATTCTGGGGCTGATTGGCGTTTTATTGATGAGCGGTGTTACTTTGGTTTCAAAAAATTTAATTGACGGAGTAAAAGAAGTTTGGATTAAAAAACAAAATTGTGATATTGAACATGATTTTCAAGAAAATTTAATTGAAGTTGAAAAAGACGCTTTCAGCGGAAAATTGAATGTTGTGAACAGCCTTTTATCAGACAGTACAAAATATTTTAAATCTTCTTTGTCTGATAATAAAAATATCGAATTTAGGGGAAAAAACGAAATAAAAAAAGAGGAAAATTCTAAATCAAAAAAAGGAATTTTTCTTGGTATATTAGGCACTTTAGGTGTTATAAGCATTGCTTTTGGAATGTTTAAAAACTATCAAAAAACTCTAAAAAATCTTGATACTTTTGTTCAAAAATATGAAGATAGCGAAATTAAAAATAAAATTTCATCCATTATCCAAATGAAAGATAAACCCTCTGCAATTAAAAAAATGATTGATATTTTAAAAGTAATCAACGCCAAAGATGACACCATAAAAGATAATCTTTCTAAAATTCAAGGCATAACCTCTGAAGAAATTTTAAAAGCAACCAAAGAAATAAAAGCCTCTCAAATATATGCTCAGGCTCCTGAAGCAATGGGCGGCATAAGTGAAAAAATTCAATATTACTGCTACATTAATGAAGAAAGAGGACATTTATACAATTGGATTTTAAACCCCGAAAATAAATTTAATGAGTATCTTTTCTTGTCCTTTAGCCTGATAAGCTCCCTAAGCTATATTGCAAAATCGGCAGCTCAGGCAATTAAAGATGTCGCTGTTAACAAGGAAAATTCCAAAAGCGAGCTTAATTTAAGAAAAAGACTTGTTGAAGTTGAAATTAATAATTTTAAAGCCAAGAAATTAAGCGCGATTAACCCTCTTATGGATAACTTTAATTATCAAAAAGAAAAAGGTAAATCAAAAGAAGAACTTAAACAATTGGCTGAAAATATTTTAGTTGAAATTAAAAACGGTCCGCCTTATGTCTATGCGTAATTTAGCGAATTAAATTCCAAAAAGTTCTTTTTAATTTATCTATTAAACTAACTTTATTTTGATGACGAACTATGGTTGTAAAATCGTATTCATCAGGTTGAATTGTTCTTTGATATTTAACATCACTATAACCAAAAAGCATGACATAAATTGGAGCATAACCTTTTGGAATTTGTAAATATTCACAAAATTCAGGAAATAATTTTAAAATTGCCTGACAAAATCCACACCACAAAGTCCCGATATTAAGACTTTGAGCATATAATTCAAAATATGACAATGCTATAATCCCGTCTTGAGTTGGACACGGTGCGCTAATTGGAGCGCTCACAACAACCATGTGCGGTGCATTTCTGAAAATTACATCTTCACCGTTTTGAAGCGCATCTTTATATTTAGAAAATTTATTTAATTTATCTGATAAGAATTTAAATGGTTTTTTATTTAATAAATTAATTAATTTTGTATTAACTTGAGTCCTGAAATCGTCCATAACTTCAACATCATCTATGATTGAAAAATGAAGTTTATGGTTATTGCAGCCTGTGGGGGTGTAATTTAACATCTGTTTTAATTTTTCAATTTCACCCTTTGCAACGTTAATTTTTTTATATTGTCTTATACTTCTTCTTGATTGAATTAAATTCAATAAGTCTTCGGAATTTATTTGTTTGATTTCTGAAGAATTTTTTGCTTCTTTTCCTAAAATTGAAATAGCGCCATTGGGGCAAATTGCAAAACAATGCTGGCATTTAATGCATTTTAAAGGATTTAATAATTTTGGATAACCCTCGTCATCTAATCCTATAGCGCCCGATACACAATCATTAATACAAAGATGACATTTGATGCATTTTTCTTTATCTAATTTAAATTTTTTATCCATGGCGCTTACTCCTTTTTTAACATCATAAAATAAATTTCAATTATTGTTAAGTCGTAAGTTTATTAATCTTTTGCACATATATTCCTTTTTATAGTACAATGTTATTATAGTTAAGAAAAAAGGGGAGTATATGGCAGATACCACAACAAATCACAGTTATGACGCCAGTAATATCAGAGTTTTAGAAGGGCTTGAAGCAGTTAGAGTAAGACCCGGTATGTATATCGGTTCAACCTCTCAAAGAGGGCTTCACCATTGTATATATGAAATTGTAGATAATTCAATCGATGAAAGCTTAGCAGGCTATTGCGATACAATCCATGTTACCGTTCATAAAGATGATTCCGTAACGGTTCAAGATAACGGTCGTGGTATTCCGTGTGATATTAAACCTGATAGCGGAAAATCAGCACTTGAAATTGTTCACACTGTGCTCCATGCAGGGGGCAAATTCGGTGACGGCGGATATAAAGTATCAGGCGGATTACACGGCGTTGGTGCTTCTGTTGTAAACGCTCTATCAGAAAAATACATCGTAGAGGTTGCTCGTGACGGTTTTGTCCATAGACAAGAATATTTAAGAGGTGAACCCACTACTCCTGTTGAAAAAATAAAAGAAACAAGTGAACATGGTACAAAAACACATTTTTGGCCAGATCCTGAAATTTTTACGGAAACTACCGAAATCGATTGCGAAGTTATTGCAAATCGTTTAAGAGAAATGGCATTTTTAAACAAAGGTTTAAAAATTGTTTTCCATGACGAAAAAAACGAAAAAGAAACAACATACCACTTTGAAGGCGGTATTGCTTCTTATGTTGAACATTTAAATAAAAATAAAAATGTATTATTTGAAAAACCTGTATATATTGAAAAAATGGTTGACGGAATTAATGTTGAAATTGCTATGCAATATACTGATTCATACACTGAAAATGTATTGTCATTTGCAAATAACATCAATACACACTCAGGCGGAACTCACTTAACAGGTTTTAGAAATGGTATAACTCGTGTAATTAATGATTATGCAAGAAAGAATAATATCTTAAAAGATAAAGACGCAAATTTAGCTGGTGAAGATGTTAGAGAAGGTTTAACCGCTATTGTATCAGTTAAAATAGGAAACCCTGAGTTTGAAGGACAAACAAAAGAAAAACTGGGAAATGCCGAAGTAACTCCTGCGGTTAATGATGTAATCAGAGATAAATTTCAAGAATGGCTTGAATTTAATCCTAAAATTGCCAAAACAATAATTGATAAAACCATGCAAGCACAACGTGCCAGAGAAGCAGCAAGAAAAGCAAGAGAATTAACAAGAAGAAAAACAGCTCTTGAAAGTTCATCACTCCCCGGTAAACTTGCAGATTGTTCTTGTCGTGAAGCTGAAAAATGCGAATTATACATTGTTGAGGGTGATTCTGCGGGAGGTTCCGCTAAACAAGGCAGAAACAGAATGTTCCAAGCAATTTTACCCTTAAGAGGTAAAATTTTAAATGTTGAAAAAGCTCGTCTTGATAAAATCTATAATTCAGATTCAATTAAAACAATGATTCAAGCTTTAGGCATTAACATTTCAAAAAACCATGAAGAAGTTGACGTTGCAAAATTAAGATATCATAAAGTTGTTATTATGACAGATGCCGATGTAGATGGCGCTCACATCAGAACCTTAATGTTAACTTTCTTCTTTAGATACGCAAGACCCCTATTAGATAACGGTTATGTATATATTGCTCAACCTCCTTTGTATAAAGTTACAACAGGAAAACAAACAGAATATTTATATGACGACAGAGCTCTTGAAAGGCTTGTTCGCGAACGAGGCGTTAAGGGCGTTCATCTGTTTAACAAAACAAAAGATAAATCAATTTCAGAAGATAAATTGGAGCCTTTGATGTATGAAATGGGCAAATATTATAGAGCATTCTATAATCCTATCATTAATCAAATGCCTTCTGTAATTGTGCGCGGTTTAATTCGTTCAGGAATACAACCTCAAGATTTTGAAAATGAAGAATTAATGAAAAAACACTATGAATATTTAGCTCATTATATTAAAGACCACGCTGAAAACTATGGTATAGTTGAAGCTAAAGACTATAGAGTATTTTTAACTTCAAACCCTGAAAATAATCGCTTTAGTTTAAAAATCGAATTAGGTGGAGATTTAGACCCCGTATTAATCACACCACACATGATTAAATCTCAGGAATTTATGAGATTAAAAGACGCATATCCTAAAATCAGAGAATTTTTAATTGAAGAAGAAAAACTTCTAAAATTAGAAACAGAAACAGGAACAGTTGACATTACTTCTTTCACGCAATTATCTAAATTAGTTGAAGACAGAGGTCAAAAAGGTATGCAAATTCAACGCTTCAAAGGCTTAGGTGAAATGATGCCTCAGCAATTATGGGAAACAACCATGGATCCGGCTAATAGAACCTTAAAACGAGTTAGCCTTGAAGACGCACAATTATGCGATGAATTGTTTGACATATTAATGGGTGATAATGTTGCGCCAAGACGTGATTTTATTGAACAAAATGCAGTTTACGCAACAAATATCGACGTATAATGATTTTAATCATTAGTTTAGTATTAATAAGAATATTTTCTAATTCATTTTCGGGAGTTTTTCAAAAGAAACTCTCGAAAAGTTTTAGCGCAAGTTATATTAATACAATTTGCTATTTTATTTTAACCTTATTTTGCCTCTTGGGGGTTAAATTTTTCAATTTTTCAAATGTTGAAGTTTTTAAATATGCGCTATTTTCAGGGCTTATTGGTGCAATCGGAAATATTTTTCAAATTAAAGCACTAAATCTTGGTGAATTATCAATTTTAGCTCCAATTAATTCATATAAAATTATTTTTAGTTTGATATTTTCTTTTTTGATTTTAAAAGAAATTCCCTCAATGAGCGCATTTTCAGGAATATTTTTAATAATTTTGGGTACTTATATTATTTTTGAAACAACACGCGAAGGATTTTCATACAAATTATTTTTAAAAAAAGATATTCAATATAGAATTTTGGCTGTTTTATTTACATCCTTAGAAGCGGTTTTTATAAAAAATATGATTATTGTTTCAAATGAATTAACAGCGTTATTTTTCTGGGGAGTTATGTCTTTTTTATTTTCTTTAATAATAATGAAATTAAATCACCATAATTTTGAAAAATTATCAAAAAATAACCTATATTTGATTTTTGGTTTAAGTTTAACCATGGTTATTATGCAATTTAGTACAAATATTCTTTTTAAAATTATGAATGTAAGTTATGCGCTAAGTTTATTTCAATTATCTTCAATATTGAGCGTATTTTTAGGATATAAATATTTTAGAGAAAAAAGCATACTAAAAAAGCTCCTTGGGAGTTTTATTATGACTTTTGGGGCAATAATAATAATTTTCAATAATTAAAAACTAGCGTGAGCAATTTTGTTTCCTGCCAATATGACAGGTGGGTGAGCGCCAGGGTGCATCCATTTCCTTTAAAAAACAAATTTCTTTGCCAAGGTATACTTCAAACACCTAGCATAGCCGACTGAGCAATTCTCTCCCTATTAGATTAAATGTAGGAACAAAATTGTAAACCCACGCTAGCTATTACTATTATAACATAGTTTATGGTAAAATTCTATTTAGAAGGAGAAAAAAATAATGAAAAAATTATTACTTGTTTTAGTATTAATAGTAGGAGCTATTTTTACTTGCAGTCAAACGATAGGAGCAAAAATGAACAATAACACAATTACAGAAGTTAGAGCATCTCACATTTTAGTTTTAGATGAACAACAAGCAAAAGATTTAAAAACTAAAATCGACAACAATGAAATTTCTTTTGAAGACGCTGCAAAAGAATATTCTCAATGCCCTTCAAAAGCTCAAGGCGGAGATTTAGGCTATTTTGGACGCGGTATGATGGTTAAAGAATTTGAAACAGCTGCTTTCAATGGTGAAGTTGGAAAAGTAACTGACCCTGTTCAAACACAATTCGGTTGGCATTTAATTAAAGTTGTTGATAAAAGATAATTTAAAACCCGCTTAATAAGCGGGTTTTTTAGTATATATTTTATTTTAATTATTCAAATTTAATTTGTGCCATTTCGTCTAATGAAGCAAAAACTTCGCTTGCACCGCAATCCACAAATTGAACTTGAGCAGTAACGCCTGATGATAAGTCAGATAGTAAATATAAACCTGCTTTTCCAACTTCTTGAACAGTTGGAGTGCGTTTTAGAGGTGCTTTTAGGGCATTTGCTTTTAACATTCTGTCAAATCCGCCTATGCCTTTTGCTGCCATTGTTTTAATAGGCCCTGCTGACAAGCAGTTACATCTGATGTTATACTTTCCAAGGTCAGCAGCAATAAATCTCATTGAGCTTTCAAGAGCAGCTTTAGCAACACCCATGATATTATAGTTTGCAACAACTTTAGTTGCTCCAAGATAAGTTAAGGCCAAAATTGAACCACCGCCTGAAGCTTCCATTTGAGGTTTAGCATATTTTGCAATAGTAACAAGTGAATATGCACTTACATGCATTGCTAAATCCCAGCCTTCACGAGAAACTGTATAAAAATCACCTACTAAATCATCTTTATTTGCAAATGCAACAGCATGCACAACAAAATCTAATTTATCATAAATTTTAGCGTATTCATCAAAAACTTTCTTAACGTCTTCTTCTTTGGTTACATCACATTCAACGCACATTTTAGCGTTCATTGATTCTGCTATCGGACGAACTCTTTTTTCCATTGCTTCATTGGCGTAAGTGAAAGCAATTTCAGCACCTTGAGCTGATAATTGTTCAGCAATAGCATTAGCTATACCAAATTTATTGGAAACGCCAAAGATAATACCTTTTTTACCGTCCATTAAACCCATATAAATTCCCCTTTCGTCTTTAATAAATAGATTATAATATAAAGGGCTTAAATATGCAAAAAGGGTAAAAAGGTTAATTAATTAATTTTACAAAAACCGTTATAAAAGTTGAAATATTGTACCAAAAATGGTACAATATAAATAAAGAAATGGAGTGTTGAATGAATAAAAATTGCATAGGCTCGAATTTTGATGATTTTCTTGAGGAAGAAGGCTTGCTTCAAGAATCTGAAGCAGTTGCAATAAAACGAATTATTGCTTATGCTTTAGAAGAAAAAATGAAAGCAGATAATATTTCAATTAATCGTTTGGCAAAAGAATTAAATACCTCAAGAACCGCTGTTTGTAGAATTTTAGACCCGAACAATTCCTCAATTACCCTAAATACAATTGAGAAAATTGCAAAATTTTTAGGCAAAAAAGTTATATTATCTTTTGCGTAGTTCTTTATAACGCTTTATTGCAATATCGAGTTCTTTTTTTGGTGTTTCTTGGGATTTTTTTATAAATGCATGTAAAAGCACCATGGTATTATTTTCAACATAAAAAATTATCCGAGCAATACCATTTGAAATGTTACAACGAACTTCTTCTAATCCGCCTGTACCATTTAAAACTCGAGTTAGGGGCATTCCTATTGGATATCCATGTTGAACAGTTTTAATATCAAAACCAATTGTTCGCATATCTTCTTTTGCTAAACTTTTAAGCCATTCCCTAACAGGCTCATTACCTAAATTTGTTTTATAAAAATATACTTCTAGTGCCGATTTACGCTGTGCCATAGATTAATTGTGGCATATCTTTGATAATATTATATACAAATATCTCACTTATCTTAAAAAATAAGTGAGATATTTGTCAGTATATTTTATTTCCAATCTACCCTCTTTTAGGTATTCTCATATAATAAAAAGACCTTATTACAAACACCAAAGCTACAATTAAAAATACAACTCCTGCAATTCGAGCGTATGACGCAAATTGGGCACTTAGCGCTATTTCCATAGCTAAAAGTCCAAATAAAGTTGTAAATTTAATTATAGGGTTCATTGCAACTGATGAAGTATCTTTAAATGGATCGCCAACGGTATCACCCACAACTGTTGCATCATGCAAAGGTGTTCCTTTTTCATCTAAATCCACTTCAACAATTTTTTTAGCGTTATCCCAGCAACCGCCCGCATTTGCCATAAACACCGCTTGGAATAAACCAAATACAGCTATTGCAATTAAATAGCTGATAAAGAATGATACAGCAGATTTTGTTGAAATAGGAGCTGATAAAAATGCGAAAGCCAACGCAAAAGAAAATAGCGCAACAAAGATATTAAACATACCTTTTTGAGCATATTGCGTACAGATTTTTACTACTTCTTTTGAATTTTCAAGATTTGCTTTTTTATCATCTGCTTCACCTAATTTAATGTGTTTTTTGATATATTCAACAGCAGAATAAGCTCCTGTTGTAACAGCCTGCATAGAAGCTCCCGAGAACCAATATATTACGGCACCGCCTGAAATAAAGCCTAATAAAGTATATGGATTTAAAAGACTCAAAATACTTTCAGGATTGATATTTAATACGTTTTTAATAACAAGTATTAAAGAAAATATCATTGTAGTAGCACCAACAACGGCAGTTCCAATTAACACAGGTTTTGATGTGGCTTTAAAGGTGTTACCTGCGCCGTCATTTTCTTCAAGATATCTTTTTGCATTTTCAAAATCAGGATTAAAGCCGTATGCCTTTTGAATTTGCAATTGAATATCAGGTTGTTCTTCAATTAAAGATAATTCATAAACTGATTGAGCATTATCTGTAACAGGTCCATAGCTGTCAACTGCAATAGTTACAGGGCCCATTCCCAAAAAGCCGAATGCAACCAAACCAAAAGCAAAAACAGTAGGATAAATCATAACATTTTGAATATATCCGCTGGCTAAACATGCTAAAGCCATTAATAACACTATGATTGCACCAATCCAAAAGCCTGAAAAATTACCAGATACAATACCTGATAAAATTGTTAAAGAAGCTCCGCCTTCTCTTGAAGCTCTAACGACTTCTTTTGTGTGTTTAGCTTTCGGGCTTGTGAAAATTTTTGTTGCTTCAGGTATTAATGCGGCTCCCAATGTTCCGCAAGAAATAATTATTGAAAATACTACCCACATATTGTTTGGCATTGAAGCCAAAAGCCATTTACTAACTGAAAAAGTCATGATGATTGATAAAATTGAAGTCAGCCACACAAGACTTGTTAAAGGCTGTTCAAAGTCAAATCTTATGTTTTTCTTTTCACAAGCTTTTGCATAAAATCTTGTTTTTACATTGTTAATTAAATAAGCAACAATTGATGTAATTATCATTAAAAATCTCATAGTGAAAATCCAAGCTAAAAGCTGAATTTGATATTGAGGGAAAACCGCAAGTATAATAAAACTTACTAAAGCAACCCCTGTAACGCCGTATGTTTCAAAACCATCGGCAGAAGGACCAATGCTGTCACCTGCGTTATCACCCGTACAATCTGCAATTACTCCGGGGTTTCTGGGGTCATCTTCTTTAATTCCGAATTGAATTTTCATCAAATCAGAACCAATATCGGCAATTTTTGTAAAAATTCCACCTGCAACACGAAGTGCAGAAGCCCCAAGGCTTTCTCCGATTGCAAAACCGATAAAGCAAGCGCCGGCTAATTTAGAAGGAACAAATAGAAGTATAATAAGCATTAATATTAATTCAACTGAAACTAATACAACACCTATACTCATGCCTGCTCTTAAGGGCACATTTAAACAATGTAGAGGTTTTGAGCGCAATGCTAAAAATGAAGTTCTGGAATTTGCCAAAGTATTCATTCTTATTCCAAACCAAGCAACTAAATATGAGCCTAAAATGCCGATTACTGACCATAAAAGAATTAAGCCGACCGCTTTTAAGCCTAAGTGTTGCAAAACGCCAAAATAATAAGAAATACATAAAATAATCAAAACTTCCAACAAAATTAAAAACTTGCCTTGTTGAATTAAATATGTTTTGCAAGTTTCAAAAATCGTTTTTGCAACGTTATCCATTAAAGGATGAACTTTGATTTTTTTGATTTTAAAAAATTCTGCTAAACCGAAAATTGTTCCTAGAATTGCAACTCCAATCCCAATTAATAAAAGATTAAAACTAAAAGGGTCTTGTTTAAAATCAGGAACAATTAAATCTGCTTCAGAAGCGAATGTGCCTAAATTGCCCATAAAAAGCGACAATATTAAAAGCGCATTTTTAAATGTTTTTTTCATTGGTACTAATTCCTTCATCACATAAAATACAATTATGAATAGAATTATACCTTTTATTTGAATAATTGATATCAATCAAATAGGCCAAATTAGCCTATAAATCTTGAAAATACTTTAATATAGATTAAAATTGAACCGATTATTAATAATATTCCTGATATTTTCATTAAAATTTCAGAAATATTGGAGAAATTTTTAACTCCTTTTAAAAACGAAGTAAACACCCCTGCCAAAATAACAACAACACCTTGACCGATTGAAAATAAAAACAACATTAAAGCAGCCAAAATAAGGCTTTTTGTTAATGTTGCAAAACCCATTATCCCCGCTAATATCGGAGTTGAACAAGGACTTGAAGCAAAAGCAAAAAGTACACCTATTATAAAAGGATATACAAATAAACTTGCGCCTTTATTTTGCGGGAATTTTTTAACTAAAGGCGATAAATTAAGTTCAATTAAACCTAAAAGATTTAAACCAAAAACTAATATCAAAGAAGCTAAAAATAATATCCAATAAGAACCTCCTATTGAAACAAAAACGCTTCCGCTAATAGCACAAATTGCCCCTATTACGGATAATATAGAAGCTAAACCAAGGGTAAAAGACGATAATTGAATAAATGTTTTTAATTTATTTTCATCACCATAACCTCCAACATAACCCACAATCAAAGGGAGCATACCAATTGAGCAAGGCGAAATTGAAGATAATACACCTCCTAAAAAAGAAGCCAATAAAAATATCGGCGAAAATTCTCCCTTTGATAAATATTCAACTAAATTATTTGTTAATTGCGTAATCATTATTTTATACCGTCTATAATTTCTACGATTTCATCAGATTTCATAGCGCCTTCGTATCTTTTTACAACATTTCCTTTTTTATCCAAAAATACTAAAGTAGGCACTAGTGTAACTTTATATTTTTTAATCATGGATTTATTATAGTCTTTATCTTTTCCCACATTTTCTACAACATTAATTTCTTCAACTAAAACTTCATCTTTATAATTTTTCATCGCTTTAGTTATTTCTTCATTTGCTTCTTTACATTCTGAACACATTGGAGAAGAAAATTTAACTATTTTTGCTTTTGAAACAGGTGCCTCAGCTGCACTTTTTGCTTTACACATAATTGCATTTTGAGCTTTTGCGTCTAAATAAGCATATAAACCTAAAGGCAAGACAAATATTAATAAAACTACAATCCAATTTTTCATTTTTATTTCCTTTTTTATTTTACGTTTTTATTATAAACATAAAAATTTTTTTTATAAATTAGACTGGTTATTAATTAATTTTTTTATAAAAAGCATAAATAATCAAGGAACAAATCTAAAAATACTATCGTCTTTAAAAATGGATTTATGTTAATATTTATATAAGAGAGTTGAGATTATGGCAGATAAAATTTTTGATTGTATTATTTTGGGCGGAGGTCCTGCGGGTTTATCGAGTGCTCTATATTGTGCAAGAGGTAATTTAGATTGCGCCATTGTAGATAACAACGCAATCGGGGGAACTCCTGTTAATTATAGTGAAGTTGAAAATTATTTAGGTTTCGATAAAATCAAAGGTTTTGAATTAAGCGAAAAATTTGAACAACACGTTGATAATTTTAATGTTGAAAAATTTCCCTATGAAGAAATTATGAAAGTAGATTTAATTTCTCCGATTAAAACCATTGAAACACAAGATAAAATCCTAAAAGCAAGAACAGTAATCATTGCAACAGGCGCAAGAAATAAAAAATTAAACATTAAAGGTGAAGATGAATTTTATGCAAAAGGAGTAAGTTATTGCGCTGTTTGTGACGGAGCCTTTTATAAAGATAAAATTGTTGCAGTTGTGGGCGGTGGAAATTCTGCCCTTGAAGAAGCAATTTATTTAACAAGATTTGCAAAAAAAGTTTATTTAATTCACCGTAGAGATGAATTCAGAGCAGATAAAATTGTTCAAGACAGAATTAAACACAATAAAAAAATAGAATTAATATTAAATTCAAATGTTATTGAAATTTTAGGAAAAGAAAGAGTTGAAAAAATTAAAACAGAAAACACCAAAACAAATAAAATAAAAGAGTTGAAAATAGACGGAATTTTCCCGTATATCGGAATTGAACCAAACAGTGAACTTTTTAATTCACAAATTGAACAAGACAGTTTTGGGTTTATAATAACTGATGAAACCATGAAAACAAATAAAGACGGAGTTTATGCTATCGGAGATATTAGAAAAACCCCCCTAAGGCAAATTATTACCGCAGTTTCAGACGGCGCAATCGCAGGAGTTGAAGCAGCAAGATATTTAATGAATTTAAAAACAACAACAGTAAGGAAGTAGAAAATGAAAGCATTAGTTTACGATAACGAACTTAAATTAGACAAAAATTACCCTATGCCGAAAGTCAAGGATAACGAAGTTTTAATTAAAACTTCAATGGTGGGTATTTGCAATACCGATTATGAAATTACACAAGGCTATATGGGCTATAAGGGAATTTTAGGTCATGAATTTGTAGGTGTGGTTGAAGCTGTCGGTAAAAATGCTCCTCAAAGCTTAATTAATAAAAGAGTAGTAGGCGAAATCAACTGCGCTTGTAATAACTGTTCTTATTGTAATCAAAACTTGCAAAGACACTGCCCAAACCGCTCAACATTGGGTATTTGGCAAAAAGACGGATGTTTTAGTGAATATTTTACCCTGCCTTATGAAAATGTTATTGAAATATCGCAAAATATTGATGATATAACTGCAACATTCACCGAACCCCTTGCAGCTGCTTATGAAATATTAGAACAAGTTCATATTAAACCTGATTCAAAAGTTGCAATTTTAGGAGACGGCAAACTTGGTTTATGTGTTTCAATGGTTTTTGCAGCTATGAATATTGACTATGTTCACATCGGAAAACATCCTGAAAAACTCGAAATTTCAAAGAATTTAGGCGCAAAAACAATGACCCTTGATGAATTAAAAGAAAGTCATAAAAAATCTTTTGATGTAGTTGTTGAAGCAACAGGTTCGACGGGCGGTTTTGAAACAAGTGCATCTTTAGTTAAACCAAGGGGAATTTTGGTTTTAAAAAGTACAATAGCGGCAAAAGAAGGGCTAAATTTAGCAAGTATTGTTGTTGATGAAATTACAATTGTAGGTTCAAGATGTGGACAATTTAGACCCATATTAAGACTGTTAGAAAAAGGCAAAATTAATCCAAAGCCATTGGTTTCAGGAATTTATAGCGTAAATGATTTTGAAAATGCTTTTGAAAAAAACGCTCAAAAAGGGACTCTAAAAGTTCTTGTAAAATTTTAAAATTAAAAAACTGCCCTTAATTTTAAGGGCAGAAAGTCGGGTATAAGCCGAGTTCTGTATTAAGATAATTATCTATCTGACGCGTTTTTTCTTGCAATTTTCCAATCGGAAACGGAAATAGCACCTTCTTGCAAAGTCAAACTTGCAGCCAATCGGGGTTTACCTTGCCTGATATCTCACGATATCAGCGGTGGGCTTTTACTCCGCCGTTGCACTTGTACTGAAAAATCAGTAACATATTTTCTGTGGCACTTTCCTCACCCTCGCGGGCACTTGGATTTCCCAAGCAAATCTGCTATTTGGGCTGCCCGGACTTTCCTCATACCTGATGCGAACTACGGTCGCTTCGCCATCTGGCTCCTGTCAAATTCGCCTACGGCAAGAATTTGAAACGTCGCCTATCAATAGTTTCAGCCTAAAATGCCAATGCTCAACGCATT
>CASDOW010000028.1 GCA_949282195.1 uncultured bacterium
TGTTTCTTTTAACGTAAGAGTAGCATATGGATATGTGGGTGTATTTTTAATTCCCTCATACATCTTGTATAAATATTTTAAATACTTAACTAAAAAACATCCAATTCCATTTGAAAAAATTGGCTATTATTGCTCAATTGAGTTTTATAGGGGTTTATTTGAAAAGATATTGTCTGAAATTAAGAAAAAGGGCTAAAAGCCCTTTTTAATTAAAATCTTCCCAATAAAAAACTCCCCAGGTTGGACTCGAACCAACAACCTACCGGTTAACAGCCGGTTGCTCCGCCATTGAGCTACTGAGGAATATCGTTTTTATTATTAATATTGATATTAAATCGTGTTTCCTAACTAAACTTTTGGAAGCTATCAAGGATTAACACCACCAATTTCTTGGTACTTTTTCAGTATAACAAAAAAATTTTTTTTAGCAAGCATTTTTTATTAATCTTTTTTCGTCATACTTTTTGGTACTTTAAAGATTGTTGAAAAAATGATATAATTAATTCAAATTTAAAAAAGGAGATAATATGTGCAAAAAAGAAGATAGCTCATTTTGCTTTGCAATGGGTATTTTAGCCGGTGTTGTCGGCGGAATTGTTGCAGGTGTACTTCTTGCGCCAAAATCCGGTGAAGAATCAAGAAAAGACTTAAAAAATGCAGTTGATAACCTAAGAGAAAAATATTCTCCTGAAGTTATTCAAGCCAAAGAGCAAGCACTTTGTGCAATTAAAAATTCAAAATCAAAAATAGAAGAAGCATACAATAAATTCAACGAATATTTGAAAGCTAAACAATTAGCAAAAGCCAAAAACAATGAAACAAATGTTGATGAAATGTAGGTAATAAATGTTAAGTGCAAGCGTTAGTTTTTCAATTTTAATGTTAGTCAGCGTTGTATGTCTGATTGTATTAACTGTTTTTATATGCAAATTAATAATGAGTGTTATTAATCTTACCAATAATGCAAATGTTATCGCAACAAGCGTTCAAAAAGAAATTGAACCAACCTTAAAAGAACTTAAAGAAGCAGCTCAGTCTATTAATTCAATTGCAAACAGTGCGGATGAAAAATTCCATAACACAAAGCTTGGAATTGCTTCAGTGCTTAGTGCAGGAGCTGCGTTTGGCGGTAAAATTAAAACATTTGGTCAAGGAATAATAAAAGGAATTTCTTTTGGCTTAAATTTGTTTAAAAAATAAAGAAAGGAAAAAATTATGTCAGCAGGTAAATTTATAGCAGGTTTTGTAGTTGGCGGCATAGTAGGAGCTGTTGCAGGTATATTATTAGCTCCTCAATCAGGCGAAGAAACAAGAGAACAAATCAAAGAATCTTCTCAAAAAGCATATGACAAGGCACAAAATGCCGTTAAAGAAATACAAGAAAAAGCCGAATCAATTACAAACGATATGGCTAAAAAAGGCGAAGAATTAATCAATAAAATTCAAGGCTTAATTGATAAAAACAAAAATCAAGAAGCATAGAAAAATTATTTTATTTAATAAAAAGCTATGAAATTAATGATTTCATAGCTTTTTAGCTGTTTTTATACCAAGGTTTAAAGTTATCAATTTGATTAATATCAAAATTTCCTTTGTAATTATTTAACACACCATCTAAATCTATTAATATAGTTTTTCTAATTTTCATTCAATTCCTTAATATTAGTACCTCACGCACCACAAATAAGCGCCTCGGTCTATACAACTTATAAGCGTATCAGTCTATATTTTCAAATATGAACACTAAAATCTTAGAAAAATTAGGGCAAAATTTGAAAAAATATAGACTCAAAAAGGGTCTAACCCAAGAATTTCTAGCAGAAAAAGTCGGAATACATCCAACATACGTTGGTAAATTAGAAAGTGGCAAAAATAACCCTTCTATAAAAATGCTATATAAAATCACCCGCACACTAGAAATCAAACTACCTGAATTATTTGATTTTGATAAGTAAGTCAATCTAAACAAATTTTATATCCTTTCGTTTATCCTGTATACGGGATACGATAAAAATAATATATATCTAAAATGATATATATGCAAGACCAAGAAAAAATTTTATCAAATGCAGTGGCTAAAATATTAAAAAACATTAGATTTAAAACTAAAAAAAGTTTAAATCTTTTCTGTAATGAATATGAAATTTCAACTTCAACTTTAAATGACCTTGAAAATGGCAAAAGAAGCGTAAAATTATATTCTTTATATAAAATTTTAAAAGCATATCAAATCCCAATTGTTGATTTTTTTATTGAATTAGAAAAAGAACTGCCTAAAAATTTTCTAAAACCGGATGACTAAATTCTATCTTCCAATCATTTCAAGCATTTTTTTGGTGCAATCTTTTGAATTATGATTTAATCTTATGATTTCACCGCATTTTTGAGTAACTTTTTCATATTCAGAAAAATTACTAAGATAAAACTTAATTTTTCCCGCTAAATCATCAAAATCATTATAGTAAGGAACAATATTATTAAACAAATCTAATTCTTCTCTTTTGTCTGAGATAATTAACCTTTTACAAGCCAAAACCTGAAAAGTCCTATAATTTAGAGAACTCAATCCTTGAGCATTAATATTATAAACAATTTTTGTATTATTTATAGCGCTTGCCATATCGATTTCGTTATCAATAAAACCGCAATAACTTTTTTTAATTATCTCTTTTTCTTCATTATTTTTACATCTTAATAATGCATCAAGATAATGTTTTTCAATAGCATGCCAGCTAAATTTTAAATCTTTCAATTGCTTATTTAACTCAATAAAAGTTCTGAGTCTTAAATCAGTATCCAATCGGCCCATAAACGAAACGTCATAAAAGGCTTTGTCAGGCAATTTCAACTCTTTATATATTTCACAATTAACAAAATGAGGCATATAGATAAGCTTTTCTTTTTTTGCCAGCCCTCTATCCCAATAAAAAATATAATTATCTTTATTATTTAGATATTTTCTATATTCAATATACCCCACTCCTGCTGTTTTTAAGTTAATATCATCAGAAAAATAAGCAATAAGAGGAATATTTAAATTATAATCAACTTTTAATTTTATAGGAGAAAAATCATACCCAACAATAAAAGAATAATCATCATTTAAAAAAATCTTAAAGTCATCGTTTTTTAATTCATCATAAATAACAACCCCAAACCCGTTTAATCTAAAACCATCAAGAACACTTGAGATTGTGAGCCTTCCGCCAATACTATGAGGTAATATTCCAAGTATTTTTTTCATATTTATACAACTTTTGTTTCTTCTAAAACTTTAAAAATTTTTGTCTTTTTATTTGTTAAATTATCAATATATTTTTTCATAAAAGAAAAACATCTTTCTAAAACCAAATCATTAACTAAATCATCATACTTGGTTTTTTGGTTTATATCTGTTTTTTCCAATATAGATAAAAACTTACAAATTTTGTGATTAATCTTGATTCTTTGACCTGAAGAATTTTTAGCACATTCTCTACATAAAAAATCACCTTCAAAAAAAGAAAAATAACTATCATCCTCGATTTTTTTCTGACAAATAGAACAATAATTAAAATCTAAACCCCAGCCTAAAATTGCCATAATTTTAATCTGAAATTTTAAGCTATTAAATAAGATATCTTTTTTGGAATTTGAATTTGCAATATTTTCATATGTTGAAAAAATTAAATTATAAATTTCTTCATAATTTTCATCTTTATTAAACTGCTTTGAACAAAAATTATTGACTACTTCAGCTATATACATCGAATAAGACAATTTATCCAAATCATACCTGATTTTAGAAAACGTATTTAAGCTTTGAGCTTCAGCTATTGTATCAAGGTTTTTACCTTCTAAAAGCATTAATTTATTTGCTATAAACATCTGTATTCTAGCACCTAGTTTCGACTTCGGGCGCTTAGAACCTTTTGCAACAGCACTAATCAACCCTTTTGTTTTTGAAAACATGACAACAATACTATCGTTATCATTTAAAGGGTAGTTTTTTAAATTAATTGCTTGAGTTGTATATTTTTTTTTCAATTTCTACCTTAATATATAGCGTTTAAAAAATCTTCTATAACGCTAACTTGAGTGTTTATTTTAATATTTTGATTTATATCTGTGAATAAATTTTTATATGTTTCTCGAACATTAATATCTTTATCTATGATATAAATTTCTTCTACCTGGCTGCTTACTTTTAGCGCGCTTCTCAATAAATTAATTGTTATTTTATCATCTAAGGAAGGATGAATTATAAGCCATACTTGAGAATTTGCAAAAGCAATATTTGCCATATTATAATAGTCAAGATTAATTTCAACATCTCTATCGTTTTGAGAATAATAAATAGGAAACATTGGGCTTTTGCATTTAGGACATTGCAAAACAAAAGCTTTTGTTTCTTTTTGAGTTTCTAAAAATTCCTGATGACATTTAGAACATTCAAATAAATCCGATAAACCAAAAACAGGCACAAGATTAATCTTTTTATCATTACTTGGATTAAAAATGCTATATGAAATATTGTTTGTAGCTAAAAGCTGGATTAAATTTGCGCTTTGTGAATTTGTAATTAAATTAACAAAATTATTTGTATTGTTTAATTGTTCCAAAATTCCTTTTAATTCGGTAACATTTGTATCTGCTTGAGTATTTATTTCGGATAAAAGATTTAAAATTTCACCCATTGAAGCATTATCGCTATTTTTAATTAATTCACGATATTTTTGGATATTTTTATTTTTATCTCTTGATGAATTTTGGTTGTAAAATATAGCAATTGATTTTTGCTTTGTATTTGTTGATTGAGGCTCTTGAATTTCTTCTTGAAGAATTTGTTCAGGTTCTTCATAAACTTCCTCTTGCATTTGAGGTATTAAAGAAGGCTCTTGTTCTAGTGTATTTTTTTCATATTCAACAGGACTTTGTTCAAAAACAGGTTGAACATCTTGCTGTATATTTTCAGATTGGACAGGTTCTTCTTTAGGATATTCAATAACCGAAGGATTGGTAAATTCTTTAAAGGGTTGAGCACTAAAAGGACTTTGCTTAAAAGTTTTAACCTGCGGTTCAGGTTTTGGGCTAAATGCATTAAAAGCGTTTTGTTTTGGAGCTTGTGAAATATCTTCCTTTTGTTCGTTATGAGTATTATAAGAAAGAGAAGTTAAGCTTGAAACTCTGTTTTGATTTAAAGCCTCGTAAGGTGAAGTTGAAGTATCTGTTTTAACCCCTTGAGAAGTAAGAATATCTTCAATCGTAGGAGTTAAAATATCTTTAATATCATTTGGTATGGAAGGATTATTTGAAACATCAATAAATATTTCTTTAAGTAAATCTATATATTCAAATTTAAACCCGCTGTGGTATTTTTCGTGTAATTTATATGCTCCGTCTTTTAAAAGCTTAAAGTCCATTTTTCTTAATGCAACTTCAAGTCTTTTTATTGTCATTATTTCTGTTTCCGGAAATGGCGCCATGGTTATTATTCTCCTTGTATTATTTATAATATACTTTCTTCTTGTGAACTGTTTCTGTAAATTCCTCTAAGCATTTGTTCCATTTCAACTTTTTCAAGACTGTATTCAAATGCCGTTTCTTTTGTAATAATTCCATTTTTATATAATGCATATAAAGATGAGTTCATTGTTGAAAGATTAGGCTGTACACTTCTTTGCATTAATTGTATTATTTCATTTTGTTTTTCATTTTTAACATAATCCACAACAGTTGAGGTAAATGTCAAAATTTCAACAGCAGGAATTAAAAGCTTGCTATTTTTTGTCGGCACAAGCTGCTGATGAATAATTCCCCTAATGCAATTTGCCAATCTTTTTAAAAATTCTTTTTGTATATGTTCATCAACCAATCCTTTTAATCTGTCTATTGATGATACAGTCCCATTTGTATGAATTGTTGAAAAAACAAGATGTCCTGTTTCAGCCGCCTCAATTGCGCTTAAAAGAGTAGCCTTATCTCTGATTTCGCCAACTAAAATAACATCGGGGTCTTGTCTTAGAGCATATTTTATGCCTGTTCTAAAATCCTTAACATCAATATCAAGGCTTCTTTGAGTAATGATTGATTTTTTTTCTTCATAAACAAATTCAACAGGATCTTCAATTGTAACAATATGCTTTTTGTAGTTATTGTTTATTATATCAATCATACTTGCCAAAGTCGTAGATTTACCCGAGCCGGTTGCCCCTGTAACAAGAATAATTCCGTTATTTACATGGGTAAATGTTTCAAGATATGAAGGCAGTGATAATTCTTTTAAAGTCTTTATTTTAAAAGGAATTGTTCTAAAAGTAAATTTGCCATGGTAAATATCTTTGCAATAATTTACCCTAAACCTTGCAACATTGGGTAATTCATATATATAATCAAAATCTTGAGCATCTTCAAGGTTTTTTCGGTATTCTTTTGGCAGCGTTTTGTCTAGTATGTTTAAAATGTCATCATATTCAACAGGTTGAGTGGCAATTTTATAAATTTCTCCGTTTATTCTTAAAGACGGAGATTTTCCACAGTGAATATGTACATCTGAAGCCAGCGCTTTAATTGCTTTTGTTAAAAAATCATCAATATCAAACGTCACCAATCTAAACTCCTTTATTAATAATATATTATAATTTATTTTTATTTTATGCAATTTAATTAAGAATTTTAAATAGATTATAGTTTGTTTAAAAATTCAAATTGTGATAATATTAAATTATGTCTATTTTAAAAGTTATTGAATACGGAAATCCGATTTTAAGACAAAAATCGAAGGAAGTTATTAAAGTTTCTAAAAAAATTAAAAATCTTGTTATGGATATGTTAGATACAATGTATCACTATAACGGGGTGGGTCTGGCAGCGCCACAAGTCGGCGAAAATCTGAGAATTTTTGTTATAGATGTTTCAGACCCCTCAGGACCCATTAACCCTTTGGTGTTCATCAATCCTAAAATAATTAAAAAATCAGGAGCAATAAACAGTTACGAAGGTTGTTTGAGTTTCCCTAAGGCATACACTAACGTGCGTCGTTACAAAAATGTTATGGTAAAAGCTCTTGATATTAACGGAAAACCTTTTATTAAAGAAGCAAAAGACGGCGAGTTTTTAGTGCGCGCAATTCAACATGAATTTGACCATTTAGAAGGAAAATTATTCATCGACCATTGTAGAAACAGATTTGAAGCCAATCAAGTCTTAGCAAAATATAATCTTCCCCCAATAGAAGAAGATGAGTTGATTGATGAAGATTTTCTTGAAGATGAAATTGTTGAATATGAAAAAATGCATCCCGAGGAAGTTGAAAAAAGAAACAAAGAAATAGAAGAATTAGAAAAGCGAGATTAATTTGAAAATAATTTTTGCCGCAACACCTGATATTGCGCTAAAAAGTTTTAAATATTTCATCGATTTACCTGAATATGAGGTTTTGGCATTAATTACACAAAAAGCCAAAAATCAAAACAGGGGCAACAAAATTGTTGAAAGAAATATCACAAAAATGGCAAAAGAAAACAATATAACAGTTTTTGAGCCCGATAAAATTTCAAAAGATACAGAAATTATTGAAAAATTAAAAACCCTAAAGCCTGATTTTATTATAACTTTTGCTTTTGGACAAATATTATCACAAGAAGTTATTGATATCCCGAAATTTGGAATTATTAATCTCCATGCCAGCCTGCTGCCTAAATATCGAGGAGCAAATCCAATTAGTCAAGCAATAATGGATGGCTGCACTTATAGTGGTGTAACCACAATGAAAACAGCGCTAGAATTGGACGCCGGAGATATTTGTTTACAAGAAAAAATTGAAATAACTCCCGAAATGAACGTTATTGAGCTAATGGAAAAAATATCGGATATTTCTCCAAAGCTACTGGATAAAACCTTGAAAGGTTTATATAATTCCACTTTAACCCCAACAAAACAAAATAGCGAAGAAGCGACATTTACCAAAAAAATAAAAAAAGAACAAAAACAAATTGATTGGTCAATGTCGGCAGTTGATTTACATAATAAAATCAGAGCAATGTATAAAATCAACACAAATCACACAACCTACAATAATAAACTAATTCAAATATTAAAAACCGAACCGATTGAACTAAATGAAGGGCAAATCAGCGAGATTGTATCTGTAAATAAAGACGGAATTATTGTAAAATGCGGACTTAATTCTCTTAAAATTATAACCGTTAAACCCGAAGGTAAAGGCGAAATGAAAGCATTTGACTGGGCAAACGGAGCCAGAATAAAAAAAGGAGTATTCTTTACATAATGACATATTCAAGAGGAATAAGAGGGGCAACAACTCTGTCATCAAACACAAAAGAAGAAATAAAATCTGCAACAGTCGAACTTTTAAATAAGATGACAGAAGAAAACCAAATCAATACAGAAGATATTGCTTTTGCAATTTTCACTTTAACCGACGATTTAAATGCCGATTTTCCGGCTAAATATGCACGTCTTGAATGTGGGTTTAATATGGTTCCTATGATGTGTTATCAAGAATTAAATGTTCCAAACAGTCTTAGAATGTGTCTTAGAATTTTATTAAATATTAATACAAAAAAACAACAAAATGAAATCAAACATATCTATCTAAAAGGTGCAAGTGTTTTAAGGCAAGATTTAAAATAAAAAGGTAAAAAAATGGCAAACATTATTAAAAAAGAAGAAATAATTTATCCGTATTTAGAAAAACCTCTAAGCGTTTATACATTTGATAACGGACACAAGGCAGTATTAGCATACAAGAAAAGCCCTTTAATCAATATAAGCAGCTGGGTAAAAACCGGTTCAATAAATGAAAATTCCGAAAATAACGGAGTATCGCATTTTGTTGAACACCTTTTATTTAAAGGAACAACAAAATACCCTGCGGGAGTTTTTGATAGAACTATGGAAGAAAATGGCGGTATAATTAACGCTGCAACTTGGAAAGATTATACTTTTTATTATATTAATATTCCGAAAAACCACTATAAAATTGCCCTTGAAATGCATGCAGATATGATAGTGGACGCATTATTTCCAAAAGAAGAAATAGGCCCTGAGTTTGACCCAGATAAAGAAGCACCAAAAGAAAAAAGGGAAAGATATGTTGTTATCGAAGAAATAAGAATGGGTGAAGATAACAACTGGAGAAAAGTATATAAAAATCTTAACTCTATAATGTATCAGTCACACCCCTATAAAAGAGAGGTTATAGGAACAAAAGAAATTATAGCAAATATATCGCAAGAAGAAATTACAAGATATTATAAAACCTTCTATACCCCCTCAAACATCACCACAATTGCAGTTGGAGAATTTGATGAAGAAGAAATGATTAATCTTATCAAAGAAAACTTTAAATTTAAAGACAACTTAGAAATCGAAAAATGTAAAAAGGACGACCAAACTCCCGAATATCAAATTAAAAATCCAAAAACAGTTATTGATTACGCCGATATAAACACAGGATATTTAATGTTGGGTGCATTATGTAACAGTGCAAAAAACCTTAAAGAAACTATTGCTCTGGATTTATTGTCAACAATCTTAGGTGACGGCAAAAGCTCAAGATTATATCTTAATTTGATTGAGAATGTGCAAAATCCTTATTACTATCAGGTTGAAAGCTGCCATTATCAATTCAAAGACGGAGATAATTTCTTTATTGAAGCTAATTTTAATGCCAATAAAAAAGATGTCGTTATTGAAGAATTAAAACAACACTTAGACGGTTTAAATAACATAACAGACGAAGAACTTAAAAAAGCCAAAAAAAGAGCAAAAGTTAATTTTGCCCAAGAATCAGAGCTTGTGGGAGATATTGCAGACTCAATAGGCTATTGGACAACAGTTTGCGATGATATTTCATTAGCACACAAATATCTATCCACATTAGACGAAATAGATACAAAATATTTAGAAGAAATTGCAAAAAAATATTTAAATTCAAACCTTGTTTCAATAAGTTTGCTTTTACCCAAAGGAGAAGAATAATGGAAGAATTTAAAAGAAATAATATAAATATATTGCTTGAAAAAAGCCCTTCTACACCAAGATTTGCCCTTAATTTGTTCTTTAAATTAAATAAAAAAGAAAAATATTTTGGAGTAAATTCACTTTTAGCAAGATTATTATTACAAGGAACAAAAAAATACACAGCAAGCGAGCTTGCGCTTGAATTTGAAAACGAATGTATCGATATTTCAACAAAAGCAAAACAAGATTACATTAAAATATCACTTGTCTTTTTAAATGAAGATTTCAAAAAAGCCTCTGAACTTGTTAAAGATTTAATTTTAAATTCAACTTTTGATGATTTTGAAAAAGAAGTTTACAAAATGAAAGGCGAAATTATTTCCGATTTAGACAATCCAAAATTAAAATTAACAGACGCTTTTATTAAAAATCTTTATAAAAATCATCCTTATTCTTCATGTCACACCAAGATGTTAGATGATATAGATAAAATCACAAAACAAGACATTATTGAAGCACACAAAGACATGTTAAACACGCAAAAAGCAATTGTTTTAGCGGGCGATTTTGAAAACCGAGAAGAAATCCTTGATTTTTTTGAAAAAGAATTTCAATTCATGGAAAATAAATCCACACCAAGTGAAATAAAAGATATTTTTAAAAACGACATCCAAAAAGACGAACTTGTGTGGCTGACTAAAAACGATGCCTCACAAGCGCAAATCATCCAAGGATGGATTGTAGACTCTTTTAATTCACCATTATGCGCTAAAATAGCAGTTTTAAATAATATTTTAGGCTCATCAGGTTTATCATCAAGATTATTTGTTAATTTAAGAGATAAACAAGGATTAGCTTACACTGTAAGAAGCCAATATGAAACCCTGCTTCACAGCGCAATTTTTAGCATGTACATAGGAACGGCGCCGAAAAATATTGAAAAATCTCTTAATGGATTTCAAATTGAACTGAAAAAACTGGTTGATGAAGAAATAACAGACAAAGAATTAAAAGGTGCAAAAGAAAATATAGCAGGAAGATTAAAATACTTCACTCAAAACAACTCTCAAATTGCCTCAATCGAAGGATACAACTATATTATGGGGCTTGGCTTAGATTATAACAAACGATTTATGGAAGATGTAAATAATGTAACAAGCGAAGATGTAAAAGAATGTGCTAAAACATTATTATCTACGCCTAAGCTTATTACAATAATAGCACCTGATGAATATAAAATTGCTCTTTAGGCATTAATGCTACATTAAAGCTCATATAAAAATATTACATTTCTTAATAATACCTTTCTTTTTTTTAAAATTAAAGGTATTATTAATATGTTGTTAATGCTTCGGCTAGTATGCGAATTGGGGTATGTACCCCATTTTTTTTCCGACAAAATCATACTTTTATATTAAATGTAATTATTTGAAATATGCTAAACTTTAATTTATGAAAGGAGCATATTTTAATGGACGAAAAAGATGAAAAATATTTAGTATTGGAACAATACAGGATATACTCCGACGCTAAAGAAAAATTTATAGACAGACAATTTACAACAAACAAATTTTATCTTGTTTTAAATTTAATTATTTTAATAACAACTTATATCTTATCAACCCTAACCCCCCAATACAGTCATGTTATTGTGTTATCAGTAGTTGGCATTGCAATTACTTTAATGTGGTGGATGAATATTGATTCGTATCAGCTTTTAATCAAGGTAAAATATGCAAAAGTATTGGAATACCTTGAAACAAAATTACCGGAACAACCTTACAAAAAAGAATATGACGATTACAGACAAATAAAGAAAAAAGACAATTTGATTGTCTTTGGCGATTTTCAAAAAGTTCTTACTTTAATAATTGCTTGTGTTTACTTTGTTATTTGCACATATAATGTAACTAATATGATTAGATATCAAGTAATGTTATAAAATTAAATTTCTATATACTAATAAAGCGTTTAATTTTAAACGCTTTATTTTTTTGTGCTATTATTTTTTTATGCGGAATTATACGGATAAATTAAACGAATTAAAAGAAAAATCAAGTTATCGCACAATTAAAAATATTGAAAAAAGAATTTCAAAATACATCATAGTTGGCGATAAAAAAATGCTGAATTTATCATCTAATGATTATTTGAATATAAGCACCAATAAAGATTTAGTCTTGGAATTTGTTGATAAATACAAAAATAATGACGAATTTTTATTTTCATCAGCTTCAGCAAGGCTTTTAACAGGAAACTCCAAAAGCTATAATATTTTAGAAAATGATTTTTGTAAATTATTCTCCAAAGAAGCCTCTCTTTTATTTAATACAGGATATCAATGTAATCAAGGGGTTGTTTCCTCTCTTTTTTCAAAGGATGACTGCATATTTTCCGACAAATTAAACCATGCCAGTATTGTATCAGGTTTAAAGCTATCCCAAGCAGAACACTACAGATACAAACATAATGATTACGACAATTTAGAAAAACTATTAAAAGAAAAAAGAAATCAATTCAATAATGCAATTATAATTTCCGAATCTGTTTTTTCAATGGATGGCGATATTTCAGACATTAAAAAACTGGTTGAATTAAAGAAAAAATATAATTGTCTTCTTATGATTGATGAAGCACACGCTTTTGGAGTTTTTGGCGATAATTTAGCCGGAGTTTGCGATGAATTAAATTTATTAAACGAAATAGACATAATTACAATTACACTTGGAAAATCCCTTGCCTCAATGGGAGCAGTTTGTTTATCCAATAAAACCATAATTGATTTTTTAACAAATAAAGCCTCAAGTTTCATCTTTTCAACAGTAATTCCACCTGTTAATATTTTATGGACAAGATTTTTGTTGGAAGAAAAATTTGATTATTTAAAAAATCAAAAAGAAAAACTTAATTCACTATTTAACAAAGTGCACAAATTATACCCTTCTATAAGTTCATCGCAAATTATTCCTGTTATAATTAAAGATGCTCTAAAAACAAAAAACCTAGCACAACATCTGCAAAATAAAGGTTATTTTGTGTTACCTATTAACCCGCCGACTGTTCCTGTCGGAACTTCAAGATTAAGAATATCTCTTGGTGCAGATATTAGCTATAATGAAATTGAAAATTTATTTACGGAAATAAAAAATGCAACATCAATGGCTGAATAAAGAATCTAAAAATAAAAATTTAATTGTTTTTTTTAACGGCTGGGCAATGAACGATTCCCCCATTAAACATTTAAATTGCCAAAATTACGATGTTTTAATGGTTAGCGATTACAGAGATTTGAATTTTGATTTTAGGCAATTTGATTTTTCAAAATATGAAAAAAAATACTTAATTTGCTGGTCAATGGGGGTTTATGCGGCAAATTTGTTTAAAAATATATTCGATAATTTTGACAAAAAAATCGCAATAAACGGCACAACAAAAATTATTGACGACAATTTTGGAATACCAAATAAAATTTATAAAATAACCGTTAAATTTTTAAATGAAGAATCCAGAGATAAATTCATTAAAAATATGTTTGATAACGGAAAAATCAATCCGAACATAACTATAACAAGGTCTTTATCAGAACTAAAAGAAGAATTAATTTCAATTCAAAATATTGAACTAACACAAGAGCTTAACTATGATTTAGCAATAATTTCAAAAGACGATAAAATTATTCCGACAAAAAATCAACTTAATTTCTGGCAAAATAAAACAAAAATCAAAGAAATTAATTCAACTCATTGTCCTTTTGAAATTTATAATTCTTGGCAGGATTTACTATGTTAGATAAAAACCTAATTCAAAAAAAATTTGAAAAAAGCATTTCAACTTATAATTCAAATGCGATAGTTCAAAAACATATGGCAATTAAATTAATAAATTTAATTAAAGGAAAAAACTTTAAAAATATACTTGAAATTGGCTCATACACAGGAATTTTAACAAAACTTGCAATTGAAAAATTTAATTTTGAAAAATATTTTGCAATAGACATTATTAATTCAAATGAATATATAAAAAACCTTTCCGACAAAATAATATTTAAACAAACAGATATAGAAAAATACTGCACTCAAGAAAAATTTGACCTCATTATTTCAAACGCAAGCCTCCAATGGTGCAGTGATTTTTTTGGCACCATTGAAAAACTTAAAAATTTTCTTAATAAAGACGGAATTCTTGCAATTACAATTTTTGGAAGAGAAAATCTAAAAGAAATCAAAGATGTTTTCAATATCGGTTTATTGTATCCGACAATTGAAGAAATCAAAAACAAATTTGGCAATAATATACACATAGAAGAAGAGATTAAAACTCTTGATTTTAAAACCGAAAAAAACATACTTGAACACCTTAAATACACAGGCGTCAATGCAATAAGTAACAAAACCCTGAGTATAACCGAAATAAAAAACAAATTGAAACTGCTAAATGAAATTCACAATAACAATTTAACATATCATCCAATATATATTATTTTAAAATCGATATAAATTTTATAGTATTATTTTTGCCCGCCTTTTGGTTTAAATTTTTCTAAAATTTCTTCAGGGCAAGGGTTTGACTCGTTCAATGTAACTATGCGCAAAAGTCCATTATCAACCTTCATGTGATTGTCATAATATTTTGTGCCGTCAGGCATAATAACAAGATTTTTATAACATTCACCCATCCAACTGGGATTATATGCTAAAACTATATGTTCATCAATTTTTTTTATTCCGTCCCTTACTTTAACACCTGATGAATATTCTCGTAATTTGCCGTCATTTAGATTAAATTCGTCAGTTGCATCATAATCCCCGTTCTGCAAGGGAACTTTGCTATAAAAAACTTTTTTCAATTCTTTTTTATCGGCAATATAAACATCAAATGTTTTGTCTTCATTTTCTCTTTTTACATAAAATCCGTTAAGATCAACAAAAACATCCGTTATCGGAAGTTTTGCCTGAGAATGTATAACTTGAGTCACATCAACCATTTTTCCTGAATTATAATCAGATGGAAAATACTTACGAGCTCTATGGTTTGCCCATTTTCTTAATATCTTCATTCTTAGTATAAAACTTCTTGATAATTTAACCGCCTCTTTATATTTTTTTTCCATTGTATAAGCTATACGATCTTCTTCAGATAACGAACTTTCATAATCCACTTCATGATCATAATAGTTCTCAATATTAACAACATAATCATGTCCTGTATTAAATAAATCATCATCCCAATCAGACATAAACCTTGGCGAATTATATCCTGCTAAAGCATCAAGACAGCTATGTGTTGTTTTTAAATTTATAGGGTTAACATTTGCGGTATTTTTTGATATGGGGGTTTTTCTTGCAATTATCGGATTTCTAAAACTTAAACCATTAATTTTCAAAACATCTCTCCTAAAATGGCAATTAATATATATACGCAAGTCAATTATATATTAACCAAAATATTTTGAAAGACATTTGTAACATTTTGTGTAGTTGGTTTTGAAATTTCAGGAATTATACCTAAAATTTCAACATCTGTATACATTTTTAATTCTTTAATAAAATTTTCTTCGCTCAAAGTTTTATTTTGAGGCATTTTGTTAATAATTAACCCTTTTATTTTAATATTATTTAATTTTGCACACTCAATTGTCATTAAAGTATGATTTAATCGCCCTAATGAAGGAGTAGTTACAATAATAACTTCTTGATTTAATTCTTTTATAACATCACTGAACAATTTTCCCTTAATGGCAGGACAATACAATCCGCCCGCGCCTTCAATCACAACAAAATCTTTATCTTTAGAAAAATTTTCAAAATCCTGTTTAACTTTTTCTATATTTGCTTCAACATTATCAAGTATACCGGCTAAATGAGGAGAAACCTCGCCCTTAAAAAGATATGAATAACAAGAAGAAATATCACAAAATTTTTTCAACTCATGCAAATCAGGTGCAACAAGCACTCCGTCTTTTTCATAAGCCCCTGATTGGAAAGGCTTGAAATATCCTACTTTTAGCCCTTTTTGATAAGCACTCAAACACAAACCGACAGAAACAAAAGTCTTTCCGATATCAGTATCCACTCCGCTAACAAAAATGCTCTTCATTATATTTTCCTTTTTTATATTATAATTATATAACAGTTGAGGAAAATGAAACATGAAAACAAAAGAAGAATTATTAAAATTATACAACCTGCCGCTTGAAAAATTACTAAAAGAAGCCAAAAAATACACTTTTAAAGAATTTGAGTTTTGTTCTTTAATTTCAGCCAGAACGGGAAAATGTTCCCAGAATTGCAAATATTGCGCACAATCTACACACTACAATACAAACATACACACACATCCATTAGTTGACATTAATGAAGTCATAAAAGCAGCAGAAGAATCAAAAAAAAACGGTGCAATTAATTTTGCAATAGTAACATCAGGCAAAACCCCCGACGAAGCAAAAGATTTTAATGAACTTTTAAAAATGATTAAAAAAGTAAACGAATTAGGTTTAAAATCTTGCGCAAGTATCGGAATTTTAAATGAAGAACAAGCAAAAAAATTAAAAAAAGCGGGTTTAGCTCGTTTTCACCATAACATCAATACAGCAAAAAGCTACCATAGCGAAATCTGCACCACTCACACATTTGAAGACAGATTAAAAACCTGTAAATACGTAAAAGAACAAGGCATAGAACTATGCTGCGGCGTTATAATCGGAATGGGTGAAACAATCGAACAAAGAATTGAAATGGCGCTTGAATTAGCACAAATTGCCCCCGATAGCATACCTGTTAATATTTTAACACCAATTAAAGGCACTCCTTTTGAAAATTATTTTGATAAAATTGATGAAGAAAATATAATAAGAACAATAGCTATATTTAAAATTGCCAATCCTAATTCATCAATTCGCCTTGCAGGAGGAAAAAAAGCAAGACTTTCCGAAAAAAATATTGAATTATTGATTGAAAATTGTGTTGACAGCGCGATTGTAGGCAATTATTTAACTACAACAGGTTTTAGCGCTCAAGAAGATAAAAAAAAGGTTTTAAAAGCAAATAAAATTTTAAAGAGTCTATAAAATATAGACTCTTTAAATTAATCAATATTATTTTTTATGATTATTTTTGATATTTCTTTAAGATTTCTTGAGCAAGTTGTTCGCCTGTTTTACCTTCCATGTATGTTGCATCTGCTTGTTGAGCGGAACATAAGTCAGC
>CASDOW010000029.1 GCA_949282195.1 uncultured bacterium
TTGGGGTTATTTATTGCAAAGAAGTTTTTAAACATTTGAGTTGTGTTTAGTTTGGAGGTGGGGGTGGGGGTGATTGCGTGTTTGATTGAGGATTGGATTGAGGAGATAATTTTATCGATTTGGAGTTTATCTAAATCGATTTTAGAAAGATTTTTATACTCTAAAACTGATTTTAAATCTTCAATTAATTGTAATTTTTGCCTTGAAGTAAGGGAGGAATAATTAAAATCTCCAAGTTTTAATACATAAAAAAGAATTAGCGCCTTAACATCAGGCTCAATAAACAAATTCATAACTTTTTCAATCAATACTCTATTTTTTAAGCAATCTTTAGAAAATTGATTATAATCAAGGTATTCAGAATTTTTTGCAATATCAAGCGCAACTTCATTATTAAAAAAACGAAATCCTCTATTATCTCTTAAATCAGACAAAAATATAAAATCTCTTAAAAGATTAGGATTCTTTGCCTTTGAATTAGAAATATCATAAGCAATATCCAATAAATCAAATTCATCTCTATCAAAAACTTTTCTTCCAAGTTCATCTTCAAGTTTTTTTAATTTTACTGCCGTAATTTGAACATTTCTATCTTCAGCTGCAATTTTTGAAATTGCAACTTCACTCGGAAATAACCTTTTGCCATTTTTAGATTTTAATTTTGCCAATTCAATAGCACTTAAATAAACATCAATATCAGCTGAAGCTAAAAAAGAAAGTACATATTCATTACTAAAAATTCTATTGCCTTTATCATCCTTTAATTTTGCCAATTTTAACAATGTTTCATAATTATCGGGATTACTCTTTGCAAAACTCAATATTTTATTTTCGTCACAAACTAATCGATTTCCATTTTCGTCAGTTTCTGAAGCAATAATAACAGCTGCATTTTGAACCTCAGAAGGAAGACTACCAAGCTTATAAACAACTCCCTCACTTTTAAACAACCTCTCGCCTTTTTTATCTTTTAATTTTGCTATCCTTATTGCATTTTGAACAGTATCATCATCAAGATATGCCAAAGAAAGCAAAATATTTTGATTTGCAAATAATCTATCACCGTTTAAATCCGTCAATTGAGCAAGCTCAATAAATTTTTTGTAATCCTTTTTGTGCAATTTTATAAAATTTAAAAATGAACTATCACCATAAAATAATGGATTATCTTTGTTGTCTTTTAAAGAAAGAGTATAAAGCACTATTTTTTTTGTTTCATCATCGCATTTATCAAATTCTCTTTTTGTAATATCACCAACTATCGGCTTGCTTGTATCTAGAGAATCGTCATCTCTTGAAGGAATTATTGTAACTTTATCCAAACTCGAAAAAATAGACCATAAAGGATTACTTTTGGTTGAAGGCTTTTTCATTGTAGCAGAAAAAACATCCTTTGAAGCATTTTTTCGAGCACCAAAAACAACATTCTTTTTATTAACTTTATCAGAGCAAAAAGTATAAGGCAATCTGTTATATGTATTTTTAAAATTATTAAATAAAGTGCGCATTTTTACCTTAATTGTCTACTGTTATATTTTTGCGATTGTAATTGAATAACCCTTTTTAATTAATTCATCTAAAGATATATCAACCGTCAACATTCCCCAAGGATTAATCAATTTAAATGTATCAATAAGTCCTTTTTTATTGATAGATTTAGGAATAATTCTATACATATGCCAAGGTGTTAATTTAACTTTCCCTGAATTTATATATCTATCAGGCAAATCTCCGGTACCCCAGCAAACTAAATAATCATCAAAAAATTTTGGATTTTCCAGCAGGTCATGCAAAATTGCATTTTGCTCTGAGTTGCCAAATTCATGTTCAGATACATCAGAAAAACCCAAAAGCGAAAATAAATCGGCGCTTTTTCCGCCATTACGGCTATCAGTATACGCATTATCAAAATTACCGTTATACAAACCAAAATCCGATAAATTATCAATATCTAATGAAACATTAAGACCGTTTTTTGAAAGAATATTTGAAAACAGAGCAAGTTTAGCGTTTAATTCATTTTTTTTAACTTGGCTTTTAGTGGTTTCTATAGATGTTCTTAGCTGTTTATATGCCGACAAAATCTTTTTAAACTGGATTTCAACACCTTCAGAGTATTCAAGCATTCTTACGCCCAAAGCACCTTTTGAATAGTATTTAAAGTTAATATCATTGGGCATTTTAGAATTTTTAAATCTGATGTTGCTATATAAACCATTCGGGAAATTAACAACTACATCATTTCCTTCTTGGCTAAACAATTTTAATATTTTTACTCTTGTCCTTGGTTCACATAAAACAGAATTAATTGCTGAAATTTGCCAGCAATTACCGATTTTATTTTGAGCCGTAGCAAACCTTTCAATCGGAGGAAACAACTCAAAATATTTTTCTTTAGACAATTTTAACTGCTCAGATGTATCATCAGATGTTTTTATTCTGATAAATTTTTCGCCCTTAATCTGAAAAGTATCGCCGATTTTTAGTTCTTTATAGGTGCCTTTATATGAAACCGAACTATTGCCACAATTCATAGCTTCATCTAAACTATTAAAAGTTGGAACAAATGCTTCAATCGACTCAATTCCAAGTGAATATGCTTCATATAATTTATCTATATCTTTTGAAACAAAGGGGTTTACACTGCCTTTAAAGGGTAAATAATCGAAAATATATCTACCTATAACACCGTTTTGAACAAGCTCAATCAGCATAGAAACATTACTTGCCTCAGGCGAAGAAGGATTAATGTTTAATAAATATTCAAACAAAGACTCATTGTTAACTCTATTTTGTTTAGTAGTAAAAATCTGCTCACCATTTTTTGTTTTTAAACCCATAAAATATTTACAAACATCAAACCCTTGTAATGCGCTTGGATATTCACCAAGAGAAGTTTCTTCAGGATGTTTTTCAACTAAGGCGTTTTTTGTGTTAATTTTTCGCCCAAAAGCGAGAGGATTATCTGATTTATATAATTTTTGAGAATTGGATGTATTAATATTAATAGACGATATATTCATAAAAACCACATTATTTTAAACAAATAAAGAGCAATAAAAATAATTATTGCTTTAATTTTAAAAAATATGAAGATTTTAAAACGCAATATAAATTTATATTGCATAAAATTTAACTATGCTTCAAAGGCGCTATCAATAATTTCTGAAGCCTTATCAGCCAATATTTTTCTATATAAATCTAATTGATCAGAAGTTGCATAGAATAATGGCGTATTTCCATAAATATCTTCCATTTGAAGAGCTTGAGCAAAAGAATCTCTTGCTTCATCTTTTGTAACTTCACTTAAAGCATTAATTGTATAATTCATTGCAATATGCAAAATATTTTTCTTATTCATATCTTGTGTAACCAATAATTTTGCATACATCTTGGGAGCAATATCACCCATTTGTTTTGCGCTGTGCCTGATATAATCTCCTGCAACATATTTAGTTAAATCTCTATATTCAGGAGCTTGTGCAAATAATGTTCTTAATTCCATTTCAGAAGCCTTTGTTCCCAAAACCATACTTATAGCATCATTTAAATTTGTATAAAACGCCGAAACTAAACCTCGCTCTAACATCATACGAGCGTCCTCAATGCAATATAATGATGAAAAATCTCTAAAATCACTTTCAGTAAAAGAAAATAAACCTATACCTGACATAATCTTTGCCGGACGATAATCATAAAGTTCATCAGACGTATAATATTTTGCTGCTTCGCAGTATGCGGGCTTTTCATACGGAAAAACATAATCATAACCCTCAATATCATATGGACCAGCGGGACTATTTGACCCAAAATTAATATTAGTTATACCCTGCAATTGAGCCAATGGAAGTTTTGTTGTATGTTCTAAATTATTAATTGGATTTGTATTATTTTGATTATATCCTTTTTGCGTTTTATTTAATTTATAACTATTAAAATTAAAGCTTACAGGTGAAATTTTCATGTGCTTTCCTTTTTTTGATAAACGTGTATTCCTACAAATCTCGTAAAATTTTTTTTCATAATACATTATTAAATCTTATATTTTTTTACATTCCGTTACATTCGGTTCAAAATTTATTTTCAGTACATTTGTATAAACACCAATCCATTAAAAATTAAAGATGAAAATAAATATTTTTACAAAATACAATACCATCAACAAATTTAGACCCCCATTATCAAAAACAAAATTTAATGGCATATTTTTTTTATATTTATCTGAACTTGATAAAACTTGTTTAAAATTTGCAATAATAATGCATGATATAGCAAAATCAGAAGGAGTTATTGATGATGCACATCCTGAAATGTCAGCACTGTTTGCAAGAAATATCTTAGAAAAATACCAATTACCAATTGAAATAAAAGATAGAATTTTTGAACTTATTAAATACCACCACTGGCTTTAAGATTATAGCACCCAAAAAACAGAAGCCAATCAAATGGCAGCACTTTTCAGGCATAAAGACGACTTTTCAATTGCAAAAATTATTGCTAAAGCGGATTTAAAAGGTGTTAGTGATGATTTTTACAATAGCCACCTTGAAGCATTTAATAATGATAAACTAAAACCAATTGAAGAAGCACTTGAAAAGATTTATTCAACTGGTCAATTTATATTTACAAGTAAAGTTATAAAAAAAGAATTAATTCCGCAAGTAGAATATGAAGGATATACCTATAAAGTAATTGACTTTACAAAAATAAATAAAGATACAGATTTAACTAAATACGGTTTTGCTCCCGGCACAACAAGTGAGTCGTTAAGATTATTGGTACATATGGCAAGTACACCTAGAGCCCTTGAAATAGTTGACTGTATATCTGATGCAGCAAAAGAATCATTTTTATGTACATCATATATATCACTTGAAAATTGCATAACATATTGCGGCTGTACATTTGGACTTAGTCTAGAAGCAGAAAATATTAATATTGCAAATGCAGCATGCGAAGATCAGGGTACAGGCTGCAAAAAGAATTTTGAACAATTCAAAGAAATGATAACCATAAACGATTATAGAAAACTTATTCCAACAACAATTAAAAGAATATTAAATCTAAACGAAAGCGAATATTCTAAATTATATCAACTTTTAGCTTCAAAAAAATATTTAAGCCAAATAAGAGATGATAAAATCTATAAAATAGGCGAAAAAGAATTAAGCGGAAATGAAATCAAAAAAGCGATACAAACAGCGCAAGACGAATTGTTAATAGAACAAATTGAGGGAAAAAACAACAACAACGAAATTAATTTATATAATATTAAAATTAATGCACTTGTGGCAAGAGTAAAATCAATAGAAGAAATTCCTCAAGAATTTCTTGATTTTGCACTTATCCATGATTTGCCAATTTATATTTTAGGATATGACGAAACAATATAATTTTTACAAAAATAGTATACACAATCTTTAATCATAAATTAACCGTTTTTTAATTTATCAATATATAAAACATAATTATAATTCTGAGTATAGTTTTTAAATTTTTCAATTTTAAAAAAAGGGAAAAAGCCGAACAAAAAAATTTTTTGATTTTTTATTTTGAATAAAAAAATAAAATTAAATAAATAATGAAAAGAACAATTATGACTTTGATAAAAAATCTTATAAACAGGAATAAAATCAAACAAATAAATCTGCTTAGTTTTAATTAAATTCAAATATCTAAATAATGTAAATTTAAATATTTTTAATTTAAACTCACTAAATAAATTCAATTCGCCATTTTGCAAATATTTGTTTATTATACATGCAACATAAGGATTTTTTCTTTTTACGGCACTATATTGAGCCTTTGATAACTCTAATTTTAAAATAAATTCTTTGATTTCAAGGTTCAATTCTTTAGCTTTTTCTATATCATTAATTTGTGGTAAAAAATATAAACACAAACTTTTAATACACAAACAAACAAAAGCAGGTAAATGCACTTCATACAAGCCATTTTGCTTTAAAAAATCAAACATAGTCTTATGAATTGAAACAATACTATCAAATTTAGAAACGATATTTTGAGTAGTAGAAGTTGAAACATTTACTCTATAAGCAAAAAAAGCCTCATCTAAAACCATTACTTTTTTGTTAAAAAGACTAATATAATTTGAAAAAGCGGTATCTTCAAAATAAACTCCCTCAGGGAATAATATTTGATTTCTTATCAATAACTCTCTATCATATATTTTACTCGATGGGAAAGGTATTATTGAAAAATAATGCTTTTCTATTTCCGCTCTAGTCCAGATGTGTCCTATATGTTCCTTTTTATAAGGAAAGGCAAAGCGTTTTTGTCTTTGTGCAATATATATTTTTTTATTATCATCGAATTCTTCATTGTTAAAAATCAATAAATCTAAATTATTGGATTTGATTATATTTAATAATTTCAAAAGGCAATTTTCATTTAAATAAAAATCGTCAGAATCAATAAATGTTAAATATTTTCCATTAGCTTTATTAATACCTATATTCCTTGATGCACCGGGGCCAAGATTTTTAGAATTATTTATTATAGAAATTCGATTATCATTTTTTTTATAGTCATTTAAAATTGCAATTGAATTATCACAAGAACAATCATTAATACAAATAATTTCAAAATTATCGTACGTCTGAGATAAAATACTATCCAAACATTTTTTTAAATATTTTTCTGCATTAAATACAGGAATAATAATAGTTAATTCTACATTTTTTTGCATAATTCAACCAAAATCTCATCAAAAAATTTTTTATAATCATCTTCACTATCTACAATATATTCTTTTATATTGTCCCTATAATTAGGCAGTTTGGATAAAGTAAACCCGTTTAGAACTTTTTTTGCAGACATTTGTTCATATTGAGCTCTATTTTTTAATTTTGAATAAAAAATATACATCGGAACATCGGCTTCAGATAAAAACTCTGCCAGACCACTTCTGACAGAAATTATAGCTTTTGCTTTTGAGCACAGATAAAGAGCTTCAATTAAAGACAAAAAGCAAGTTTTATAATCTTTGAAATCATCATGTTTTTTTGTCAAATTCCAAAAAACATCAAACCCTTTTTCGTTTAAACGCGAATTTATTTGTTTTAATAAGCCATCATCAATATCAAGACAACTATTTGCTTCAGGAGCAATAAAAATAAAATTATCAAGATTTAATCTTATGTTTTTAAGTTTTTGTTCAAGAAAATCGTCTATAAATTCAGACGGATTAACATCTTCCAAGGTTATATTACCTAAACAATTAAAAAAATCCTCCATTCTGGCGTAATAATGAGCTCGAGGTTTTAAATTGCGCATATCCTTTTCTAGCTCAACGTAATAGCTGTGGTTAAACAGCACAGTAAATTCTTTATTATCAAATGTAAATTTAGAACAAAATTGATCTAAATTAATTTTTTCCTCTAACACATATTCACAAGCAGGGAAAAACATTTTTATAATATCGACATGGTATTTTTTTGTTGCAACAAATAATGTTTTGTTTTTTATTAGATTTTTTGCAAAATACCTAAAAACCAAGTATGCTTCACCAATATTAGAATTTAAAATATAGATATTATCATAACTTTTAAATAATTTTTTGTATTTTTGATAAAAAATATTAATTAAGTTTTTTTTAAATACAAGAACTCCAAGAATATAATATTTTTTTTCAGTTCCGATGTTAACTTCTCTATATAATTTCACAATCTTCAAACTTTCCTGATTAATATACTACAAATTTTCGTTTATCTGATAACCTATTTCAAATTTATCATCTCTATTTTTATTCACAGAAAATGCCATATCAAGACCGCTTGGTTTTCTATCATTTACTAAAATTCGCTCTCCCATTGGCATACCGGACAAAAGGTAATCATATCTTAAATTATTATCCTTTAAAAACTTTTTTAAATCTTCAAGATATTCGTCTTTTCGAGCGGTAAGCAAAATTACCTTATCTTTCGGGTCTAAATTTTCAAAAAAATCTTTTACACCATCCAAAAGTGTATCATATCCGTCGATTTTATATCCGTTATGTTTGACCAAAGTGCCGTCAACATCAAAAATCCAAGTTTTATTTAAAGAAGAAAATTCAAACATTCACAGAACCTCATTGAGCCAAACAAGGCCGTTATAAAAAGCAACGCAAATACTGTCATAATCTTCCCAGGCATATGTTGTCAAGCTTAGCCAAATAATCGCATGTAAGAACTTTATCTTTTCCTTGTTTGTCGAAGGTAAACTATCAAAGAAAAATTCTTCCATATCTTCCCAACCATTAGATTTAATTGCAAATTCAACATCCTTATCTCTAATGTCAAGAGTAAATTTTTTTCGATTAAATTGATCATAAGACCCTTTTAAGGAATAATATAATTTTGCCCAATCATAATCAACATCGCCATAAAATTTAGTTTTTCCAAAGTATCCTCTCGGGTCAATTAAAATAGCTTTCATGTTAAATGTATCAAACATTAAATTTGAAAAAGTACAGTCGCCATGAATTAAGCAAAATTCCGTTGGATAAAACCTTTTGATTATCTCTTTTAACTCATCTTCTAAAAAGAAAACATTTTTATAATAATTACCATTGATTTTTATAAATTCATCGTTTATAAAAGGAACGAGTTTCTTAATCTTTGAAAGCCTGTCAAAAGTTTTATTATAAAAATTTTCCTCAACATCTGCTATATTAACTGGCTGAGAAGGCTCAAGATTATGCAAATCTTTTAGGCTATCAATTAATTTTTTTAATATTTCCCTTTTTTGTGTTTTTGTTAAGCAGTCGTATTCAAAAATATTTTTACCCTGAACTCTCTTCATAACCAGAGGCTCATAACTGTATATTTCAGGAATATTGATATATCCAAGCTCTTTAACATGCTTATACCAAGCAATTTCGTCACTGGCGATTTTTTTACCCTGATCATTAACGGCACTTTTAATTACTATATCGCCTTTAAATTCCATTGAGTTAAAGGGTCTGCAACAAGGGATATCATTTGTATTATCAGAATAAGAAAGAAGCGTTCCGATTTCTTTTGTGCCATACAAATCTAATCTGTTAAACTTTATATCTTGATTTTTAAGCCACCCGACAAAAGCTCCTTCGTCAGGAATTTCACTTAAAACTTTCTTATTTTCAAAAATAAATAGTCCTGCAACTCCATCTTCCTTGGAAGGGGATTTAATAAATTGATTATCAACAAATGACCAACGACATTCAAAGTCTTTTGAAATGCCTATATAATTACCTTTCTTTAAAGGAATGTCAAAATTATCAGGCAAAATCAAATCACACCACATTACCATAAATGGTTCATCATCCTGATAATTCAAAAAAGCCTCTTTAATACCCGAGATTGTACCGCTTTTTTCGGCTTTTATAATTTTAAAATTGTACTGCGAAGCAAAAGTATTTAAATATTTTTCCAAAACATCGATTTTATAATCTGCTATTATAGAAAATTCAGCATTCTTAAACTTTTGAAAAGCATAAAATATAATCGGTAAATTATTAATAGGAACTATACATTTTGGCTTATTTCTGGTTAACCCCTCTAATCTGGTGCCTTTTCCGCCTGCTTGAATTATAATTTTTTTTATTGAAAAACATTCAGACAAACAGTCGCTTTTGCAATTTGAGAAATTATCCATTTGATTTAATCTCTTTCTTTGAACCCCAATAGTCAGCTATAAAAGCATACTATCACAAATTAAGAAAGATTGCATATATTAAAATCAAATTAAAACTCTAAGTTATTAGACTCAGATAAAAAATCTTGCTTGGCTTGAGCTAAGTTATATTGATCATATAAAGCGCTAAATTCAGCTTTTGCTTCATTATAATTAGCTCCAATTGTATATGCTAATAAATTATTAGAACCTTGATTATTTTCTTTTCCGTCAATTTTACCGTCAGAAAGCTTGTCGGCAACCAAAATAGAAGCAGCATATTCACTAATATCAACATTGCCATCATTATTTAAATCAAGAGCTTTAGCTGAGGCCTTAGATTTATAAAATTCAATTTTGTTTAAAGACCTGCCATTAAAGAATGCCTTTATGTTTGATAAAACTTGCCTAAAAATACTTGGAGTGAAAGTGTCTTTTAATTGTTTGGATAATTTCTTTGTTTTAACCGAAACATCACCAAGTTCTTCAAAGCTTGCTCCCATAAGTGAAACAGTATCAATAGAACCGTCTTTTAATTCAGAATATGTATATTCAAATTTAACAGGCGGAGTTTTTTGTTTTTTTAATTCTTCAATTGATTTATTTAATTCGGCCATTTTTGCTTCAAATTTATCTTCGCTAAGTCCGACTAATCCGCTTAAATCAGGCATTTCAACAGGCTGAAGCACAAAATCTGCAATATATGTTTTAAAATTATTAACAGCATTTCTGCCATAGCAAGCAGACTGATTAGTTACTTTATTATCATAAATGCCATTTTTGCCGTTTATATAAGCAATATTAGAATTTACATTATACATATCAGCCACCTGTATTTATTCTACTCAAAACTATAAAACAACTCAATAACAAAAAATGCCTTAAATATTAACTTATGTAACATTTAAGAAAATATACCATTTATTACAATGAGGAAAATAGCATATTGTTTAAGACATAATCCATTCGGATGCCACTTAAACATGGACAAGGAAGGTTATGTACCAATCAATGAATTACTATGTTTTTTAAATGGCACTAATAAATGGATAGAAACAATTGATATAAATGATATACGCAAAACAATAGAAATTTCAGACAAAAAACGATTTGAACTCAAAGACGACAAAATAAGGGCCTATTACGGACACAGCATTTGCCCGACAATTGTAAAAATTGTTTCAAAACCCCCCGAAAAACTTTACCATGGAACATCACACAAAGCAGCAGATTTAATACTATCGAGCGAATTAAACAGTCAAAAAAGACAATATGTACATTTGTCAACTAATATAGGCGCTGCAAAAAAATTGGCTCAAGAAGAGACAAGCATCCTGTCATTCTTGAAATTGACGCACAAAGCGCATATAAAGACGGCGTTAAATTTTATTTGGGCAATGAAGATGTATGGCTCTCAGATAGCATACCCTCTAAATACATTAAAAAATTGACTTAACTTTAAAATCAATTTTGACAGTTGTTTAACGACTTGAATTTACAGTATAAATCAAAGCTCTATCAATTAAAAGGAATTATAAAAGATAGCTTTTCTATTTTTGATATAGTATTAACAAAAGATGAGCTTGATAAAATATGGAAGAAAAAACAGGTAACAAGCATATTAAGAAGTATATTTTAAAGGCAATATTATATATTGCCTTTGTTTACTATATTTATATGTATCTTATAGGTTTTTTTACAATTATATCTGTAACTATTTTTGTTATTTTAAATTCTATTTTTGAAATGTTATTTTCGAATTATTCCGAGTATCAATTTATTGATTTAGCTATTATTGTATATTTTGCTTGTTATATAATTTTTTCACCTATTGTTTGTTATATTTTAGCTAAAATATTTGGTATTTTTAAATATATTGATAAATTAAAAAATTTAATAACTAAATTTTTGGTCCTTATTTTAATTTCTTTTCTATCATCTGTAATTTTATTTATAAAAATAAGCAATAATGGCATTGATTTACCTTTATCATTGCATTTATCTTTGACGTTATTTGGCTTAATTCCGGCGTATTTATTGTATAAATATTTTCAGTATTTAACTAAAAAATATCCAACTCCATTTGAAAAAATTGGTTATTATTGCTCGATTGAATTTTATAAAAGTTTATTTAAAAGAAAATATTTCTAAAATCTCTTACATAATTCCTTGCAAATTAATTCACCGTTTACGAGCCCGCGACAATTGCAACCTATCCCATTAGGATCTTCTTCATCTAATAAAATATTGTTATTTATATCAAAATATTTAAAATGGTCGACAAATATAGCATCATCACCCTTGGCACAACTAACTTCATATTTATTAATTGCATAATAAACATCAACACCATCTACGGTAGATAAATCATTTTCAGAAGTGTCATAAATTTTAAACCATCCGGAAATAAGATATTTTGTTTTAGAAATTGAAGAAGTATCAAGATAAATATTGTCGCTAACTTTTACCCATTTACCATTTTCATTTTTAATAGTCATTATAATGCTTTGTATTTGCTCTTTAACTGAATTTCGAACCTTGGGAAATGATAGCGGAATTGCATAAATAAGAACAATAATCGTGATTATGATAAATTTTTTCATAAATTTATTATATTTAAATTTTAAAAATGAGTAAAGTTAGATTAATTTTAAACTTCTACTTCAAAGTTATCAAAAATTGTTTTTTTCAGATTTAGTTTTTAAATTAATTTACAGTATTAAAAAAGACCCCTGTAGGGGTCTAATTGGTTGCGGGAGCTGGATTTGAACCAACGACCTTCGGGTTATGAGCCCGACGAGCTACCAGACTGCTCCATCCCGCGATATTTAATTTTTCCAAGCTCAAACTCACTTGATACTTATATTATGCTCCGTAAATTTTAAAAATCAAGTACCATGATTTTTTATTTAAAATTCACCTTCCCTACAATTATTATCAGGAAAATTACAAGTACGGCGGATTTAGATGTTTTTAGAATGTCTGCGACGGTGAAAATAAACATGTCGCAGCAGTTGAATTTGTGTTTTAGCTATAAATATAACATTAAGTATTCTAAAAATACCAATAACACTTATTATATCAAGCAAGGAAGTAAATCTAAAATGAGTCTTATGAGCCCAACGAGCTATCAACTATTAATCACGCTTCCAATTTATATAATCAATTGTAAGTATAATTTCTTGTAACACCTGTCGCAATTCTGCTTTAAAACTATCAATATCATTTTTTTTCGCCAAAAAGCGACGATTATGAGCACTTAAATCACCGTATTTTTTAACTTTTTCAATATTTGATTTGAGATTACGGCTAACATTCCAATTTTTAGATGAAACAAAATTCACTATTAAATCACTTAAATAATAAAACACGCCATTACCGTCTTTTATTTGATTATCAATCCCATGTCTTTCAAAACATTCTATGATTAAAGTTTCAATAAGCTTTCTCATTAGAACTAAGGTTGCATCGTATAGACCTGTATCATAACATTGACACATTTGCTTTGCATTAGCAACAATATAATAGGGTGTATTGTCAAATATAGTTATAGGGATTAGGTTTTCTGTAATCGGAACTTCAATTATCTCACTCAATTCATTTGCTATCTGCTCTTTTTTATAACGATGTAATTTATATCCGCATTTACCTTTAATAAACATAGCACCCCGACCAGCACTATTTATTGATAAATATCTCGAAACATTAGAATACGGCTTTAAAGACAAAGCTGTATAACAATTACTTATATCACTAGCTCTTACTTCATTTTTTTCTTCTTGCAAAAAATATACAAAATACTGTATTAACTGTCCAGCAGATAATTCTTTTTGTTTAGGAATACGGCTATAAAAATAATCTAAATTTTCCATTTATTATAATCCTAAAAGTTTTTTTGATTCTTCCTTACCTTTATCTGTTATTATAAAATCATTATCATTAATGGCAGAAATAAGTTTGTCTGTAACTAATTTTTTAATATTTGTAGCAAAATTCTTACTTCTTGCAGATGTATATCTATTAGTTTTTTTATACATCGAACTTATTTCTTTTTTTGAAACAGACTTAGTACCAAACTCTGTAGCATATAAAGTATATACTAAAATCCAATTTGGCTCTTTTTTAATTTTATTACTTAATACAATATCTTTTAATGTAGGATAATTAGAACAAGCATTGTCAACAACCACTTCAGTCGACTTTATCTGATTAACATTATCTTGGTTCATTTCTGTTTCTACTGGTAATTCACTCTGCAAAACAGGTGCAATATGAAACTCAGCTAATTTACCCAACCCTTCATCTCTTATTTCGTTAAAAAACTTATTAACAAGTTCACTCTCACCTTCTAGCTCAATGTTAGCTGTACCAATAGATACTCTAAGCTTAAAATCTGTCATATTAATCCTCCCATATCCTTAATACTACATATATTATATTTTCTTAAAAAGCATAAAGAAATGCAACAAATTGTAACAATAATTAAAATCCACCCCATACAGTCCCTCTCATTGCGTTATGAGCTTTCTTGGTTGAAGAAATAAGTTTTCTCATTCTGAGATTTTTCTCGGTTTGAAAACCCCGCCTTGATAAATTCAGATGAGAGCATTCTCGGGCGAATGATGAAATGTTTTGCTGTGGCGAAGTAAAAATATATTTATAAATGGCTAATTTTGTGATATCCTAAGATAAAATTGGAGGTATTTAATATGACACAATTATGGATGGTCAGAGCTCAAGGCGGAGAATTGTTGCCTACTTTTTTAGAAAATAAAATTGTTTCTATTGGCTGGTGTTCAGATATTGATTTTACAGGATTCAAAAAAGAGGATTTTAGAAAAGCCTTGAAACGAGAGTATCCGTCCAGCTTAAAATCAATACCTGCTTGGGTTGGCTTTTGTGAGAATTTTGTAAATAAAATGCAAATAAATGATTATGTTTTAACTTATGATTCTGCACAAAGAGTATATCATATAGGCATTATTACTAGTAATTACAAATATGATTCAAAATTGCAAGATTCTCATACTAGAGCAGTAAATTGGTTTAATAAAACAATTTCAAGAGATTTGATTTCAAATAGTACTAAGAATTCATTAGGATCACCTCAAACAATATTTAGACTTTCATCGGAACAGAAAGATGAATTATTACATATTTTAAATCAAAAAGAAACTTTTATTAAAGACGATACCATTATAGAAAACAATAAAGAATTCTCTGAAACATTATTTGATAATGCAAAAGAAAGTTTAAAAGATTCAATTAATAGTTTAAATCCTGAAGAAATGGAAGAACTCATAAAAGAAGTATTAAATGCAATGGGGTATGTTGCAAAACGTTCTAAAAAAGGTTCCGATAGGGGAATTGATGTATTTGCATCAACAGATGGTCTTGGTCTTGAAGAACCTAGGATATTTGTAGAAGTTAAACACCGCAGTGGTCAAATTGGAGCTCCTGCTATAAGACAATTCCTTGGGGGACGAAAGCAAGGAGATAAATGTTTGTATATTAGTACTGGTGGTTTTTCAAAAGAAGCTCTTTATGAAGCAGAAAGAGCCAATATTCCATTAACCTTGGTTGATATAAATCTATTAGCTGAAACTATAACAAGATGCTATGATAAATTTTCTGTGGATGGGAAAATGCTACTACCGCTAAAAAAGATATATATACCTGCATAATCAATAATCTAGAGCCATAACAATTCTATATACAGTTTTTAGTAAGTTTGGATTATTTTTTAATCGTTTTATGATTTCATCTAATGATATATCTTCCGGCACATCCGAATATTTAAAATCAAAAAGCACGTTAGGAGTTATATCGAGCGCAACACATAAATCTTCTAATGTTTCAGCAGAAACAAAGTTGTTGCCCAATTCAATCTGACTTAGACTTTTGGCAGAAAGATTTATCTTTTCAGCCAATGCTTCTTGTGTTAAAGAACGACTATTTCTTATCTCTCTTATGCGATTACCTAAATTTTTCTTAATACTCATATTATCACCTTAATATACTTAAAATGGGAGTTACACACATTGACAATAGAGTTAATCTATTGTAAATTGAATGATAGAATTTTTAATAGAATAGGCGCAAATGGAAAAAGACTATAAGCAAATGTTCAATATTCTTGACGGCTACTTAAAAGATAAAGTGCCCGATATTGACCTGACTATCTTAGAAGCAGTTAATAACCGCAAAAACGGCAAAATCTTTACTTTTAAAGAACATTTAAAAGGCTTTATTTATGCTCAATTAAGCGCATTGGTTTCTTGGAAAAAGATTAAAGATAAACTCAAATGTTATAGCCCCTATACTACAAAAAATCAAATGCAGTCATTAAAAGCAAATATTGAAACTTTTGAGAAAATCGAGCAGGATTTTGGAAGTCTTGAAAAATTTGTAACCCACACAATGCCTGTAAACATTATCAAATTACTTGCCGATAGTAAAAGTACCTACAAATTAAAGTATTCAGGCGTTGCTCTTGTATGTGAGTATCTTAGAAATGTTGGTATTGATGTAATCAAACCCGATGTACATATAAAAAGAATTTTAGGGGTGGAAAGATTAAACATTGTAAAAAGTACATCTGATTATGCAGTTATAAAAGAATGCAAAAAACTTTCTGATAAAATTGGAGTCAGCCAAGTAAAAATAGACTATTTATTATGGAATTACTGCTCAAAAGGTTATGGCGAAGTTTGTAGTGCAAAACCAAAGTGCGCAGAGTGTGTTATTAAGGAATATTGTAATAAAGGTTAAAATGTCAATCATAGAAGAAATTGAAGAGTTTGTTAAATCAATTCCGTTAGATTATGAGTTTTCAACAAAGTGGTTTAAAACCGAATTAAGCAAACAATATAGCAGACCTGCTGAAAGCTACATACCTTCTGATTATTGTTATAACAGGAAAAACAAAGGCATAAATTACAATAAACAACCTCACTATTTTTTGCGTTTAGGGCAAGGTAAATATAAGTATGTCGGCAAGAACTATATTTTCACAGGTGAGGTTGAAGAAATGCCAAAAATGAAAAATCGCTTGTAATCATTTCTCGTTATGCATAAATAAAAGCAAAAGGAATTGTTCAGTTGCAAATAGTTTATATAATACTTTTGATGTTAATATTAGCAGAAATTATTAAGTTGTTAGAGCCAATAGGTATTTTATTGGTGTGTATATTTTCCCATATTTCAAGCATAATTTTTGCAATAACAATGTTTATAGTCTTATTTGTACTAACAATAACAGCTATAAATTATTTCAAGTATAAAGATGAAACGGAAGAAGAACGAGCAGAAAGATTAAAGCGACAAGAAATGTTAGATAAGTGGCGCAAGCAGTTTAAATAAAAAACAACCGGCGGGGAAGAAAAATAAAAATAGAACAAATGTTGTTATAAAATTCCTACATATAGAAGCATAAGAAGTAGTAAGCTATAAAATCCTTATATGATAATATCGAAAAGTATGCTATAAGTATTTTTTAGTAGTATAAAGTATTCAATTTTAACCACAATTAAATAGATGGTTTGGTCGAGGCAGACAAAATTTTTGTGCATTTTACACATCTTCATAATTTATCAAAAATAAAAAGTCAATAATAATGGCGGTTTTAGCCATTCTAAAAAATTTATTGTATAACAAAATTCAAGTATAATAAGCGTTTACAGAGATTTATATTTGACACATTACAAAAAGTCGTATACCATGAAAACATACAATTAATAGGTAGTGACGATTCACCTTTATTTCTCGTCCCCAGCGTGAGCCTCCGCTATGGTTATAATATCTAGGCTCAAAGGTAAGGACTTTTTAATTTAGTAAAGGAGGTAACGGCATCAGGAAGTAATAATTTACTCAAAACAAGGAGACTGATTATGGTAATTATTACAATTCCAAAAATCAACGCTAGTAATGACGCTGGCAAACTGCACAACTGTATGAGATTGATGCCACTTATACGACCGTTGCAAAAGAATTTAGTTAAAGACAGAAAACAGGAGGAACACTACCTAAGAGAAAATTCAGCGATTTACAAATTACCGGTCAACTTGATAAAACTTGATAAAGTAATGTCAAAAGTGATAGGCTATACTCTAATCACGCACTCTCATGGCATTTAAAAAGCCTTTGTTTAGGGTTGGTTTTTGCTTTTTCACTCAATTCCGTGATTAAGTCTTTACATCTAACAATCGTTATCCTACAACAAAACAAAAAGGAGGAAACGATGAGTTTTCGACAACGCAACTGTACGATGGCAACGTAGGAATGCAAGCTCTGCCGAGTACCACAGGAGCAGAGGAGAATGCAAATGGCTAAAAGAAGACGTAACGGCGAAGGCTGTTTTCAGAAAAGCACTTGCGGCAGATACATTGAATATCGAGTTACATATTATGATGAACTTGGTAAAAGAAAGCTAAAAACATTCTCTCGCAAGACAAAAGAAGAATGCTTGCAAGCGCACAAAGAATGGAAAGCAGAGCAAGAAGGTAAATGTCCTGATGAGATGAGCGAAAATATTACAGTTGCACAATAGGCAAATACTTGGTTTGAAAATTATGTTGTAAATCACGTAAAAGAAACTACCGTTAACGACGATAGAAGCATTTTAGATAGGCACATTATTCCTGATTTAGGACATTTATTACTAAAAAAGCTAACTCCTCACTTATTAACAAAATTTTATAACGCTTGCTTAAAAAAGAGTAACGGCAAAGGCGGAACACTTGACCCCAAAACTGTGAAAAATATTAGAGCAGTATTAAATAGAATGCTCAAATGTGCTTGCATAATTGGTATTTTAAAAGATAACCCGAACGCCCTAGCTCTTTATCCAAAATGCACTAAGAAAGAAACCGAAATTTTAAATTCGGAAGATTATGACAAACTCATAAAACATTGTATTGACCAAGCTACTCAATGGGATATGTTAATCATTTTCCTCTTATGTGTAGGCGCAAGATTAGGTGAGGCACTAGGATTGCAATGGTCAAAGGTTAATTTTGAAAAGCAAACTATTAGAATTGCCCAGCAAATGCAATCAGTACCAAACAAAGATAAGAACTCAAAATACAAATACACAAAGAAGATTATAGATTCCACAAAGACAAAAAGGTCTAACAGAACATTGCCAATGTCAAGTGATATTGAGCATATATTACGCTATGTTAGAAAGTTGCAAGCTGTAAACAAAATGGCGCAAGGAGCAAAATATCATAGAGATTTAGACCTTGTATTTGCACGTGAGGACGGATATTTCATTTGCGATACTACTTTTAGAACTTTTGTTAATAAACGGTTAGCAGAAGCAGGAATCGAACATCATAAAATACATTCATTTCGCCATTCTTGCGCTACAAGTTTCTTTGAACAAAAAGCTGATATTAAGAAAGTGTCAAAGTGGCTCGGTCACAGTTGCATTGGAATTACCTTAGATACTTATACGCACGTTCAACCTCAACATCTGGAAGAACTTGCAGAGTTACAAAATAACAAATTTAAAAAAATCTTCAACAGTAACGAAAAAGATATTCCAGATGAAATGTTACCAAATAAAGATGATTGGGGTGCATAAAAAATGATAAGTTGTGGTGATAAAAGACCTATAATTATTGTAGGTCTTCCCTACAATTTTCATCAAAAAATAAGTATTTTATAAATACCAATAACACTGATTATATCAAGCAAGGAAACTAATTTTCAATGAGTCTTATGAGCCCGACGAGCTACCAGACTGCTCCATCCCGCGATATTAATCTGTACAAATACATTATGCGCCAAAAATTTCAAAAATCAAGTAGTTATTTTATTTAAAAATAAATCACAACCAAATAAGTTTTACACCTTTAATTTAAACATCTTTTTATACATGCAATTTTTATAATAAAATAAAACCATGACTCTTATAAGTATCCTTATACCAATCTACAATAGCGAAAAATACATTGAACAGTGTGTAAACAGCATTATCAGTCAAACCTACAAAAATATTGAAATAATCTGCATAAACGACGGCTCAACCGATAATACAAAAGAAATTCTTGAAAATCTTCAAAAAAAAGACAAAAGAATAAAAATCATAAACAAAAAAAATACAGGTTATGGAAACAGTCTCAATATTGCAATACAAAGCGCAAAAGGAGAATATATTGCAATAATTGAATCGGATGACCATATCAAAAACACAATGCTCGAAACCCTTCTAAAATATATAAAAGAAGATGAAACAGATATCGTAAAAGCCAATTTTTATAAAGAAAATAATTCCATAAAGAAAAATTCTTCAAAATATTTTATAAACAAAACTACAAATATAAATCTTTTTCCCAATATGCTCTTAATTCAGCCAAGCATATGGTCTGCGCTGTACAAAAAAGAATTTCTAATAAAAAACAAAATAAAATTCAATGAAACAAAAGGTGCAAGTTATCAAGACCTATCATTTCACTTCAAAACAATGTTTTTAGCAAAAAAAATATTTCTTTTGAATGAACACTTATATTACTACAGAACAAACAACTCAAACTCCTCAATAAATTCAAAAGGCAAAGCTTTTTTGGTGTTTGACGAGATAGAAACCATAAACAATTTTTTGAAAGATAAAAAAATCAATGAAAATACGCTAACAATTAAAAACATATTTGAATATAAAGTTATAACTTGGAATTTCAACAGAATTCAAAATAAATATAATAAAAAAGTATTTAATAAAGCTCTGGAATATTTTAAAAAATACAACTTTCAAACATTAATGAAAAACAATACCTTAACAATAAAAGACAAAATATACTTAAATATCTTAAACAAGAACAAAAAATTATTTTATGCGATACTTATACTAAGGAAATCAATAAAACTATGACAAATGACATTAAAACAATTTGCATTTTTGCAAGTTCATCCGAAAAACTTGATAAAATCTACTACAACGACGCATACAACCTTGGAGTTGAAATAGCTAAAAACAATTTCAATATTGTATATGGCGGCTCAAACCTTGGTTTAATGGGAGAAATAACTCAAGCTGCAAAATCTCAAGGCAGTGAAATTACAGGCGTAATGCCCGAAAAGCTCTATAATTTCGGAATACACCCCGGAGATTGCACAAAATTCATCTTAACTAAAGGCATGAGAGAAAGAAAAGCAAAAATGGATGAATTATCTCAAGCTCTTATTGCAATCGCGGGAGGATTTGGAACATTGGAAGAATTATCCGAAATGCTTGTACAAAAGCAACTTGGCTATAACAATAAACCGATTGTAATTCTAAACACAAACGGATTTTATAACAACTTAATTAATTTCTTTAACGACATCATAAACAAAAATTTTGCACCAAAAGAAACAAGCAATCTTTACTATATTGCAAAAACTCCAAAAGAAGCAATTGAATACATAAAGAACTACGATTTTAAAAAAATAGACTACCTAAACAAAAAATTAATGCTAAAATAAAATCAACCTTTAGTATAATTACAAAATAACAAATTTATTACATACTATAATTGTAAGGATAAGACTTAGGGATATATGCTGGATAAAATTCAAAATAATAATTCAGAATCTATTATACAAAGTCAAAATTTGGATAGAATTAGAGGCTTAGGAGCAACAAATCCTTTTGAAGATGACGACAAAGGTTTTTTTGTTGACGAATCAAGCATTTCATCATTAGCGCTTGAAAAATATCAAAGAGAATTAGATGTTAAAAAATTCAGCGATATTTTAATGGAAACAGATGAACAAGCTGCAAATGAACTTGTAGTAAAACAAGCATTTGACGGCACCCTATCTATCGATAATGATGATTTTTTGTCTGAACTTTTGAATAATGAAGATTTTATAAATGAAATTGCTTTATAAGAAAATTTTTGAAAAAATTAAAAAGCTCTATCATCTAAAAATCTTAAAAAGACGCTATTATAGGCGTGGAAATTGCAATATGTGCGGGGCATGCTGCGAAAACATTTATGTTCGCCATAATGGCAAAGTCATCAAAACAAAAGAAGAATTTGAAAAAATCAAAAAAGAAGACAACTATTCGTTTTATCAGCATATATCAATAATAAATCAAGATGATTTCGGACTGGTTTTTGAATGCAATAAGTTCGACAGAGAAAAAAAGCTCTGCAAAGACCACAAAAACCGCCCCTCAATTTGCAGAAACTATCCAAGCGAAGAAATTTTTTCCTTTGGCGCACAATTGCAGGATAATTGCGGATTTAATTTCGTTCCAATAGAATCTTTTAAAGAAATATTTTCAAAAGTATCCAAAAAACCGATAAAAAATTTTGAAGAAATTAATTAAAAGTATACATTCTATCATTGAATTTTAAAGCTTGCATTGACAGCTCAACATCATGCACTCTTATATACTCAATATCATTTTGAATTAACCAGCTTGTAGCAAGTGCTGTTTGAATATCGGCATCTTTTGGCTCACGAGTATTAACAACATCTTGCAAAAATCTTTTCCTTGAAACACCTGCTAAAATAGGATATCCCAACGATTTAAACTCAGAAATCCTTTTCAAAAGAGTAAAATTCTGTTCAATTGTTTTTGCAAACCCAAATCCGACATCAACAATTATATTTTCCTTTTTCATTCCGCAAGATAACGCATATTGAGTTTTTTCAAATAATTCCTGATAAACTTCATCAATTATATTTTCATACTGCACCAAAGAATCCATTGTTTTTGAATCACCTCTTGAATGCATAATAACAAGTTTTTTATCTGATTCCTTGCACACATTGATAAACTCGGGATTATTTAAAAAACTAACATCATTAATAATATCAGCGCCTGCATCAATTGCAGCCTTTGCACATCCAAGTGACATTGTATCCACACTAATTTCGATGTGAGGATAAGCAGTTTTTAACGCCGTAACAATGGGAACAACTTTCTCGATTTCATACACAACAGACACTAAATCTGTATATGGTTTTGTAGATTGCGCCCCAATATCAATAACCTGCGCCCCTTGCTCAATCATATCTATTGCGTGGTTTATTGCCTTATCTATTTCAACAAACTCGCCGCCATCAGAAAAAGAATTTGGAGTCAGATTTAAAATACCGACAATCTTACTTCTTCTATAATCTTTTGTTTCCGGCTCAATTTGCTCCATTAAAATATCAGATAATTTAGATAGAGAAAAGGGCTGATTTCTTAATTTTTTGGCAACATGCTCAATTTGACACAATGTACCCGATAAAATACAGTCAGAAAAGCTGATTGAACAATCTATAACTCCGCGGTTAACCGCGCAATCGCATCCTACAGAAAGAGCTGTTTGCTTTATTATTGTAGCCTGTGAAGGAGTTATATCAAATATTTTAATAGACACAAATTTATGTTTTTTAACTGCATGACTAACATAACCTTCATCAAATCCGACTGATGAAATTTCCTTATTTATGAATTTTCTTAAAACTGTCTTCGATAAAAATTGCATTTTTTTGTTTAACGTCTATAATTAATTATACAATACATTAATATTAATAGATTAAGCATAACATTAAGTCAAGGAGAATAAAATGGCAAACGCTAAACTTACAATTACAGCTCGTGAAGAAGGAAAAAATCCTCGTCAAATTAGAGCTCAAGGATTTTTACCCGGCTCAATATACGGAAAAGGAATGGATGCTAAAAATATCCAAGTAAACACCCATGAATTTGAAATGGCATACAAAAACAACCAAGATGCCACTTGGGAGCTTACATTGGGTAACGAAAAATTCAACGCTAAAATTCAAGAACTACAAATGAATTATGCAACAAATGAATTTTTAAATGTTGAATTTGCGCTGGCATAACTATTCTTCTTCATCATGAAATGAAGCTGAAAAAACATCTTGAGAATTTAAGGAGTCAACAAAATGATTATAACGCTCCATTCTCAATTTTAACCAACCAAGCATAAGGTTGGAACCTGAAATTTTAACAACACGAACAGGAGCAAAACAATTTCTGTTCGTGTTATATTTTTCTTCCATAAAAGTTTGACATTTACAATTTAATTCTTCAATTAAATCATACAATGTTCTAAGCCACGCACTCTGGACTGATAATTCATCTACTTTAAATTCTAGTATCATAATCTACCTGACTTTCCTTAATCCTTGCAATACCACATTATTTACTCTAGTAAAATTCCACACAATAGGCATTTATAACAAAAAACACTACATATAATGTAGTGTTTTAAGGAAAATCTATTATTTATGTTACTTCTTAACATCTTTATTTGTTCTTAAAGCTTCTATAGTAGATTGAACTGATTGATGAATAACATTAAGCATATCGAAATTAGCGCCTAAAAATGCAAATTGTCCGTCTTGTTCTTTATCTAAATCTTCAGTTTGTACACCAAAATTCGCGCTAACTTCTTTAATAACGTTATCTGTAGATTTTTCAAGAAAATGCAAATAATTATCTGCCATATAGTTTACCAAACCGGGAATTGAACATGCAATTTCTTCGGGAGGCAAACACATTACATTTGCCATTGCTTTTATAGAAACTAATGAAGCTGCAGCCGCTGCCATTCCTGCCTTAGGCAAATTAATTCCAAAGCCCAAATTATCAAAATTGCAACTATCTTCATCCTCATCACTTTCATTAAATGGTTTTAAAATATCTTTGTATTGTGAATAATTAACATTATCAAGGGACTGTATGGCTTGATTTGTCAATCCTTGAATATATGAAGAATTATCAATAGAATATTCGGGACTATTATTTTGACGACTCTTTATTGAATTATCATCAATGGGCTTAGAAACTTTATCTTCACCCTTAAATTTTAATATATTTGTCTAACAAAAGAAACCGGTGAAATATTCATAGCAAAAACCTTTCATTTATATACAAAACTACAAAACACGTAACATTTAAAATTGCACGTGCCTATTAAATTATTCAAGCAATTTCAATAATCTTATTATCTTTAAAAGCAAAACGCTTTGTTGTAAGTTCATTATTATAATAACGCGAAACAGTAGCAATATTTGATTCTTTATCCTGCGTAATATAAATATTCGAATCATCAAAAGAATTTATTAATGTCAAAGAACGTATTGAGCCATCTTCACTAAATTCCACATCAAAAGTTTCATCTCCTGAAGAATTTGACATGCTAGCAGATATATAATCAAAATTATCAGGGTTTCTTTTAACAATAATATCTCCTTTTGGAGTGTCGTATTTCATGATTAAACTACCCTTAGAATCCTTGGATATCTTTGGCTTTGAAGACAATAACAAGCCGTTAGATAAAGCTAAAAGAACTTCTCTTGGGTTTGAATTAAATCCATTCATTAACATCTGATAAATTTTATAATCATAAGCTCTTGACAAAAGATTTAAAGACTCCTGAAGCTCGGAAGGATGCAATCTGAAATAATCACAAAGCACTCTTAATGACTCAGCCGCATTTTCAAATTGATATCTAATATCATCATTATCAAGCATTTTATGATATGATGAGTCTTCCGTTTGAATTTCAAGAGAATACATATTATCAGACTCCATTATTGAATATGCAGTTTTTTGCAAAGAATCAGCTTCAAAATATAAATCGTCTATATAAGTACCTGCTTTTATATTTACAAAATGAGGAACGTCATTCTCTATATCTTTTGGCGGCAAGCCGAGACTATGGGCATTAAGCTTTATTTGTTTAATCTTAAGTGAAGCATTTAACAACAATTCATCTTGTTCGCCATTAGCAACATCCAATACAAGTCCATTGAATTTAGTAATTAAATCATCTTTATCTTCATTTAACATACCTGCTTTTTTTGCTGCTTGACTTGTTTTTTTACCAAGGAGCTGATAATAAAAATTTCTATCTAGGAAAAAATCAACAGAATTATTCTGCCTGCTTTGATTTTTATCGGAATTTGATTTAAAAACAGGAGCTGACTTTATCTTAGCCCTAGAAACAGAATTTATGGACAAAGAAGAAATTTTCATATTTAAACCTTATACTATATAGCAATTCTACAAAAATTCTAAAAAATTTTTTTTGCCAACATGTGATATCATAAAATTATGGCTTTCAAAAACGAAGAAATTAAACAAAAAGTTAAAAACATGCCGAAACTCCCCGGCTGTTATCAATATTTTGATAAAAACGGAGAGTTGATTTATATAGGAAAAGCTAAAAACCTATACAACAGAGTGAACAGCTACTTTATGGGCAACAAAAAAGATTCGCCAAAGCTGCAAGTAATGGTTCCTCAAATTGAACATATTGAATGTATTGTTGTAAATTCTGAAATCGAAGCTTTAATTTTAGAAAACGAGCTAATTAAAAAACACAAACCAAAATACAATATCTTATTAAAAGACGATAAAAAATTCCCTTATTTTTTAATCACAAAAGAAGAATACCCGAGAATAGTTGTTGTAAGAAAAGCAAACAAAAACGCTCTTAAAGGCAAATATTACGGTCCTTATACCGACTCAAGAGCAATGTATGCAACTTTAGAAGTTATTAATAAAATTTTTCCAATTAAAAAATGTAATCATCCAAAATACAAATCGAGAACTTGTCTATACTATGACATTGGTCAATGCCTTGGCCCTTGCCAAAATAAAATAACAAAAGAAGAATATAATAACATAATAAAAAATGCCGAACTTTTCTTATCAGGAAAAAGAAAAGAATTGATTAAGACTCTAAAAAAAGAAATGGAGTGCGCGAGCAAAAATTTTGAATTTGAAAAAGCCCTTTTATACAGAAACAGTATTCAAGATATCGAAAAAACTCTTGAAAAACAAAATGTTGTATTTAAATCAACACAATCAAACTACGATTACATAGGAATAGTTAATTCATCAAATTTAATCTCTATAAGCATTTTACAAATCCGACAAGGAAGATTGATAAATAAAAAAGATTTTTCTTTTTCTCAATTTCTGGCAGATAACAATGATTTAGATGAAATAACTCAAAGCGCCATAAGAGAATACTATATTATGCTAAACGATGAAGAATTACCTTCAAAAATTGTTCTTTCTGACACATTTAGCGATTTTGAAATTTATCAAAAATGGTTAAGTTTAAGATTAAATAAAGAAGTTAAAATCATCAAAGCAACATCTAAAACCGATAAGGAAATGCTTAATTTAGCAATTAAAAATGCCAAAAACAGCTTAGAACAATTAAAAATCAAAGAACTTTCAAATATTCAAAATGACTACAATGAAGTTGGATCATATATCCAAGAAAAACTTAAACTGACTAAATTTCCGCACACCATTGAATGTTATGATATATCACACATCCAAGGCACAAACACTGTTGCTTCGGGAGTATATTTTGAAAATGGTCAACCTAAAAAATCAAAATATCGAAAATATAAACTAAAAACCATAAAAAAAGGTGAAGTTGACGATTTTAAATCAATGAGAGAAATTTTATCAAGAAGATTTAAAAGAATTAAATCAGGTTCAATTGAAGCTCCCGATTTAATCATAATTGACGGCGGAAAAGGTCAATTATCCTCTGTAATTGAAATTATGAAAGAATTTGAACTCAATTTAAATATTGTATCTTTAGCTAAAAGAGAAGAAGAAGTATTCTTGCCAAATAAAAAAGAACCGGTAATTTTAGCGCAAAACTCAGCAGCCTTACACCTTTTTCAAAGAATAAGAGATGAAGCCCACAGATTTGCCATTACTTTCCATAGACAATTAAGAAGCAAAAACATGTTAAAATAATCTATCCATAACAGGCTTGACAATATTTCTTTATTTTATACGATATAAAAAGAAAAAAGTCTAAGGCGACATGGCCAAGCGGTAAGGCAGGAGCCTGCAAAGCTCTTATCCCCAGTTCGAATCTGGGTGTCGCCTTTTTTAAATTTTAAGCAACATTTTTCATTATTTCTTTTTCGTCTTTTTCAACAATTTTGGCAGGATATCCGGCATGGTGCAATTTAGGCAACAACCAATCCGCGCTATATTCAACAAATTTAGGATTGTCATCATCTGTATCTACACAAACAAAAGTAACTTTGCCATAGTTATCTTTTTTATAATCTACAATGGTAATTTCATGACCGTTTATAACCTTATTGGGTTCACCGTCAATTTTAGGATTATATAATGAAGATTGGGTTTTTCCTGATGTTTTATTTGTTAATACATAACCAATAATGACATCATCACCTGCGTCAATAGTATCAGTTATATGTTTTTGCATTTTATCGAAAGAACAATTGTAATCAATTAAATTCTGATCATCATCAATTTTTTGATAAACAAGAGATGTAATTTCTTTATTCTTAATTACTGATTCAACAAATGTTTTTTCCACCTCAATCAAGCCTGCGGGAGTGTCCGTTAATGAATCATAAGCATTTTGAGAACCTGTATGCATAATAGCACTTTGAATTAACACATCAACAACGTTTCTTTCGCCTTTATCCCAATAATTATCTTGAATTTTAGCTCTTGTATATGCGTTTTTATCGGTAGTTATTTTTAATCTAACCTTGTCGAAAGAAAAAGATTCCTTTTGAGCATCTAAAATATTTAAAATAGTCAATGCCTCTAGGGGATTTTTAGATAAAGAGTTCAATTTTAAATCCACCATGACCGCTTTATCTTCGCTTGAAAGCCCTGAAACCCAACGAGCAAACTCCGCAGGATATTTATCGGCAAAATTAACCTCATTAGACGCAGCAGCACAAGTTGCCGAAGCCTCAACATCCATTAAGGAAGGGTCTTTTTTAACAGGGTCATCATCCGGCAAAGCTGCAAGTATAGCTCGTTTTTCATGCAGAGGAATATCTCCAAAAGTTTGCGTTACCACTCTTGGATTGCATAAAATATCAAGAGTATTAGATATTATATTTTTAGGATTTAAATTCTCTGCTCTTTTTTTTGTAGCCATGTCATACAAATTGTCTAATGTAGTTGAGCTATCATGAGCAGATTTAGCCAATAATTTTCCATTTTTTAAAAGAAAATCCAATTGTCTTGTACAAGATAAACTTTCTGCATTAGCGCTTATCGGGACATCTTTTAAATAATTAACAAGATAGGTGTATTTTTGTTCATCACTTGGCGACAACACTGTATTTATTTTTGAATAAGCAACAACATTACCAGAAAATATAGGGGCAGTTTGACTACAAGAAGGCACACCGTTTAAGCTGCCTATATTTTTTACAGGTTGTTTAAGTGATAAATCAAGATTTTTATTATAAGTATTATTTAAAAAACTTATACTATTAATCATAGTAATACACTAACCTATTTACTTATATTAAAATAAAAACATTAAAATAAAAAAAATTGATATTTGTTAAGAATATATTAACACATTCTGAATTTTAGTATACAATTATAATAAAGATTAGATTTGGGGCTCAATATGATTAACAAACTACAAAATAGAGATATTTTAAATGCCATAAATACAATAGATTGTGAGATAAAAGCAATAGAAGAATTAAAAAATACATTAAATGAAAGCCTGACAAATGCTTTAGATTTAATTGAACAAGCCAAAGGAAGAATAATCCTGACAGGCATGGGAAAATCAGGTCATATCGCCAAAAAAATTGCAGCCTCATTAGCTTCAACGGGAACTCCCTCATTTTTTATGCACCCTGCTGAAGCAAGCCATGGTGATTTAGGAATGGTAACACAAGAGGATGTTATTATTGCCATTTCAAACAGTGGTGAATCAAGAGAATTAATCGATGTCCTAAACTATTCAAAAAGATTCGGAATTAAATTAATAGCAATAACAAAAAACCCTGAAAGCTCATTAGGTAAAGCAGGTGATATTGTTTTAAAATTACCGCAAGCAAAAGAAGCATGTCCGCTAGGGTTAGCACCAACATCATCCACAACGGCAACATTGGTATTAGGAGATGTTATAACAGTCGGAATGATTGAAAGAAAAGGCTTTTCAAAAGCACAATTCAACCAAAGACACCCAGGCGGAAAACTTGGCTCAATTCTTCAAAGGGTAAAAGATTTAATGCATACAGGGGATGAAATGCCGATTTTAGAAGAACATTCAACCCTTAAAGAATTAATTTTAGAAATGACTTCAAAAAGGCTTGGCTGTGTGGGTTTAATTAACAAAAAAGGTGAATTAACGGGAATATTTACAGACGGCGACTTAAGAAGATGTATTGAAAAAAATGCTCAGTCAGCCCTTGCAATAGATATTATGACCAAAAACCCGACGACCGCAACAAAAGATATGTTTACATCTGAAGCTGTTAAAATAATGAACGATAAAAAAATTACAAACATGTTTGTAATTGAAGACAACAAACCAATTGGCGCAATTCATATCCATGATTTACTAAAAAACGGTGCTGCTTAATTAATCATGCTTTTTAGCTTTTTAATTTCATCTCTTAATTGAATTGCTCTTTCAAAATCAAGCAATTTGGCGGCTTTTTGCATATCTTTTTCAAGTTTATCCAATAATTTAGGTAAATCTTTTACATCAACATTATATTCTGCCATTTGTTGAGCCACAACGTCTTCAACACTTCTATAACTTTGAACAAGAGATAATAAATTATTTTGAACTGATTTTTTAATGGTTTTTGGAATAATATTATTCTTTTTATTGTATTCGATTTGAATTTTTCTTCTGCGCATTGTTTCTTCTATCGCTATATGCATTGAATCGGTTATCTTATCAGCATACATAACCACTCTGCCGTCAGCATTTCTGGCGCTTCTGCCTATTGTTTGAATTAAAGAAGTTTCACACCTTAAAAAACCCTCTTTATCAGCATCCATAATAGCAACCAAAGACACCTCGGGTAAATCAAGGCCTTCTCTTAAAAGATTAACGCCCACCAAAATATCAAACTCACCAAGTCTTAAATCACGCAATATTTCTACTCTTTCCAATGATTTGACTTCGCTGTGTAAATACCTGACTCTTAAACCTTGATTTTGCAGATAGCTTGACAGTTCTTCCGCCATTTTTTTAGTTAACGTAGTAACAAGAGTTCTGTCACCCTTTTTGGTTGTTTTTTCAATTTCTTTTATCAAATCCTGAACTTGTCCGATTGTAGGCTTAACTTCAATTTCAGGATCTAAAAGTCCTGTGGGGCGAATAATTTGTTCTACTATTTGGGAAGCTTCCTTTTTTTCAAAATCAGCTGGAGTTGCTGATATATATATCTTTTGACCATTTTTCTCTTTAACTTTTGAATAAAATTCATCAAAAGTTAAGGGCCTGTTGTCAACTGCACAAGGCAATCTAAACCCAAAATCCACCAAAACATCTTTTCTGGCTCTATCTCCAAAAGACATCCCCTTTAATTGCGGCAGAGTCACATGGGATTCATCAACAACAACCAAAAAATCATCGTCAAAATAATCCAATAATGTAGCAGGCGGAGTCCCTGGAGCACGACGCTCAATTATTCTTGAATAGTTTTCAATTCCTGAACAATAACCCATTTCTTTTATCATTTCAATATCATAATTAACTCTTTGAGATAACCTTTGGGCTTCAACGATTTTATTTTGAGCATTCAATTCAATAAGCCTGTTGTTTAATTCTTCTCTAATTAAAGTTAAGGTTTCATCAATATCATCATCATATGATAAATAATGCACAGCAGGATATATAACGATTTCAGACGGTTTTTCAAGAATTTCACCCGTAACGGCATCAATTCTTGTAATAGATTCAATTTCATCGCCAAAGAAAGAAATTCTATTAATAATTTTTTCATAACTTGGCATAATCTCAACAACATCGCCGCGGGCTCTAAAAGTTGAGCGTTTTAATTCAACATCATTTCTTTCATAACGCACACCCACTAAATATGTTAATAAATCTTTTCTTGATACCTCTTGTCCAATTGAAAGACTGATTGTACCTTTAAAATAATTTTCAGGTAAACCTAAACCATATATGCAACTTACAGAAGCCACAACAATTACATCATTTCTTTCATACAGACTTCTTGTTGTATTGTGGCGCAATCTGTCTATTTCATCGTTAATAGTAGCTGATTTTTCAATATATGTATCAGTTCGTGGGATATAAGCTTCAGGCTGATAATAATCATAATAAGAAATAAAATATTCAACCGCATTATTCGGAAAAAGCTCTTTAAATTCATTATATAATTGAGCAGCAAGAGTTTTATTGTGGGCAATAACCAGTGTCGGCTTTTGAACTTTTTCTATAACATTTGCAATTGTAAAAGTTTTGCCCGAACCTGTTACACCTAAAAGTATTTGAGAATCCATTCCTTCGATAATTCCGCTGCTCAAAGCTTCAATAGCCTTAGGCTGATCTCCAGATGGCTTAAATTCAGAATTTAAAACAAACTTATTATATTTCATAATAAAATTTTAGCCCAATTCAATTGCTCTTTGCATAGTCTTTTCGATAGTTTCATCCAGAATTAAATCAATATTTGAATTATTTAACACATTATTTCCGACTTCAGTACAGCCTTTTGGAGTTGTAACATTGACAATCAATTGTTCAACATCAAAATTATTTTCCATAATCATCTTTGCGCTTCCAAGAGCAGTTTGAGAAGATAATAAAATTGCTTCCTCATAACTAAGCCCCAATTTTTTCGCAGATTTTGCCATTAAATCTATTATTCTAAAATAAAAAGCAGGCCCAGAACCGGATAAAGCTGTAATAATATCGATTTTATCTTCAGTTGTTTTTATTACTTTTCCGCAATTTTTCATAAAACTATAAGCAAATTCAAATTCAATATTTGAAACATTACTGCTATGACAAAGTGCACTCATACCTTCGTTAACCAGTGCCGGAGTATTTGGCATTATTCGAACAATTTTAGCATTTTTTAAAAAAGAAAGGTATTTTTCAATCTTAACACCGGCTAAAATAGATAAAATTAATTGATTTTTATAATCAGTTTTAATTTTATCTAAAACATCGCTAACTACAAAAGGCTTAACCGCAAGCAAAATAACATCACAATTTAAAACCAATTCTTCAATGGAATTTGCGCATTTAAATCCATATAAATCTACAAGTTTATATTTTGCCTCATTATTAATATCAAAAACAATGACATTAGAACTATCTAAAAATTTATTTTTATACACTCCGCCCAATATTGCGCTCGCCATTTTACCACAGCCAATAACCCCAAGTTTAACAGTATTTACATCCTTTATATCCATAACTTGACACCTTAGTTTATCTAATATAGTATAGTAAATACCGACATAAATATATTGTCAAGCCTTAATATAAATTAATAATAACAAGGAGAAATAAAATGCGTCGTACTTTAGAAGGTACCAAAAGAAAAAGACAAAATGTAAGCGGTTTTAGAGCAAGAATGGCTACTAAAAACGGCAGACGCGTTATTAACGCAAGACGCGCTAAAGGTCGTCACAAAGTAGCAATCACAGCAAAAAATCGTGCTTAAAAAAGAAAACAGACTAAAGTCCAAAAGGGCATTTAGCGCAACATATAAAAACAATAATGTTGTTAAAACTAATTTAATTGTCTTGTATGCAGGTAAAATTAAAATCGACAAAAACTGCCCCACCAGGGTAGGTTTTGTTGTATCTAAAAAAGTTCACAAAAGAGCAGTCATAAGAAACAGAATTAAAAGATTGATGAGAGAAAATATAAGACTTATTTTAAAAAACTCAAGCATATTAGACAATTACCAAAGTCTTATCTTTGTTGCAAGCGGTGGAATTGTTGACAAAAATTATGAAGAAATTTCTAAAAGTATCTTAATATTATTGGAAAAATTGGCAAACAAAAATATTTAGGGCTATTATAGATAGTACAATGGACAGCTTATTAAAAAATCTACTTGAATCTCAGATGAAAGAAAAAATCCAAAAACCCAACTGTCAAACACGCACAGGGCGGTCTTTATTAGCTTTTTATCTGCAAACAAAATTCAAACAAATAATTAATCACGATAAAAAATCAGATAAACAATTAATTTTAGACTACAAAAAAGATTTTCTTGATAACTTCACAAACAGATTAATAAACCGTCCTGAAGATAAGATTTTAATTGCCTTAAGCGGAGAATCCGCAAGCGGAAAATCAACAATATGCACCCAAATAACAAAATGCATAAACGAATTAAACTTGCCTATTACAATTTTGAGTGCCGATAATTATTTCAAAGATATTTCCGATTTAATTAAAAAATACGGTAATTTTGATTTATTGCGCGATAACGGCTATGATGTCGATGCACCTGAAAACTTTAACTTGGACCTTTTAAGAGAAGATGTATTAAAATTACAAAAAGGTGAAGACATTCTCTCGCCTGAATATCTTGTAAACGGCACAGGTAAATCAAGACCAAACTCCTTGCCTGTAAAATCAAGGAAAATAATCATAGTTGAAGGTATGTGCTCAATATATGACAAAGTACAAGATATATTTGACATAAAAGTTTATGTTGATTTAGATGAAGAAGAGCGCAAAAACAGATTTATGAACAGAGCTACTTCAAGAAATCAAGACCACGAAAACGCAATCAAGCATTGGGATTATGTAAAAAATGCAGGTAAAAAATATGTGGCAGTTCATAAAGATAATTGCGATATAGTTATAAATGGCGAATGTAACCTTGATTATTTTTCACATATGGTTGAATATATAAATTTAATTACTAACAATTTCTACGAAGAATAGCATTATTATTGTTTTTTACCCATTTTGTTAAGTTTTGTAACAATATGAAGAGTATATTGCAATTCTATATCGCGTATATACTTTATATATATGTGGACATCATAAAAGGTCGAAAGTTCACAAGAGTTACACAAGATAAAGGCAAATAAAATGGGTTGGATTTCATTAACATTAAGAAGACAAAGCTTACAATCTGCCATTC
>CASDOW010000030.1 GCA_949282195.1 uncultured bacterium
CCTACATTCAAAATGCAAAAAGCAAAAGGGAATGGGGGTGCGCAAGTTCCGAGATACAAATAGCTTGACAATTAAATAAAATATAGAAAAATTTTCGGGACGTAGCGCAGCTTGGTAGCGCACTACCTTGGGGTGGTAGGGGTCGCAGGTTCAAATCCTGTCGTTCCGAAAATTTTTTTATAGGTAACTTTTTTAAATTGACGACAGGACAAGTCCTGAGCGCTCGCTTGATTTTTTATGCTTACGCAAAAAATCAACACTCCGCATACTTTACTCGTACGGCTCAGTACTTCGCCTACGATTAAAGCACGTTCCGAAATTTTTTATATGCATTTTGTTGCATTTGAGTGTTTCAATATTTCCCTAAAGTTTTGCAATTTAGACCCTGAAATGCTCAAAGAGGACAGAAAATTACGCTTACGCTATTTTCTAGTCGGTTCAGGGTGACAGGGGGGGAGTCAGTTCAGGGTGGCAGGGGAGAATGTCATTCCAAAGCGTCATGCTGAACTTGTTTCAGCATCTTTTAAGCATGCAGTGTTTACTTTTAATCCTAAAAATAATGGGCTTGATTATATTACACAAAATTATTAAGACCCTGAAACGAGTTCATACTAACAATAATATCAATCCAAACACCTATCCAATATACTCTTCGCACACTCTTCCATGGCAGATAACCCTGCCTATAAGTTTCAAATCTTTAATTTCACTTTTTTCAATATATTGCGTCGTAAAATCAGGATTTTCGGACAAAACAACAATCTGATTAATATTTTTACACAACCGTTTCAAATAAATTTGTTTATCATAATAAAAAATATACAACTCACCATTTCTGATTTCCATATCGGAATTACTTTCAAAAATCACAAAATCGTCATAATTAATCAATGGCTTCATGTCATACATTTTTACCCGACACATAGAATAAACATTTTTAAAACTGCCATATGGAAAAATATTTTCAGGCAATTTATATTCTACACACTCGCCTTCAATTTTAAATTCATTATCTATTGAATAATTAATATTTTTTGGAAAATAGCGCAAAGTAATAAATCCATCTGAAGAATTAATTTTTATATTATATTTTTTTTCAATTTTTTCAATTTCATCTATGCTAAAATCGCTATTTCTTTGAACCCTAGCGGACATGGCTGTTGGTTTAATATCTAAAATTCGACATAACTCTATCTGTTTTGGCTCATAATTGATTAAGTTTTTTAAAGCATAAATTAATTCAGAATACTTCATTACACGCTTTCTACAATACAAATATACATATACACTTTTTTTGTTGACATCTACACAAAATGTGTGTATATTATTATCATAAATATTAAAAAGTTTATATTTTAAGCTTGTATATTTACGGATATCATTATAAACACTACTACACAAATGAATAACTAAGATATTCAAAGTTTTTTAAAATACAAAAGCTTTCATCCTATAATTGTGAATTGATAATAATACCAAGCATAATTATACAAAAAGCTTAGTTGTTGTGCAATAAAAACCTTTGGATGTTCTACCTTGAAAGGAAAGATATGAAAAAGGGTTTCTCGCTTGTTGAACTTTTGATAAGTTTAATTGTAATTAGTTGTATCACGGCTGCTTTTACGCCTTTGATTACTAAAAAGTTTGCAACAAACATCGGTTTTGGCGGTGGCGGCGGAGGAAATGCGGATTCTTCCATTAGTACCGATTGCGGAACTAAGTTTTCTTCAGATTGTCTTTTGTGTTCTTCAAGTGAATGTTTAAGCTGCGATAAAACATGTCCTGATGGTCAATGTCAAGACGCTTCAAACTGTACTTGTAAAGAATGTCCTACAAGCGAATTTCCAAATTGTGCTAAATTTTCAAGTACAACTTGTATTCAATGTCAAAAAGGTTTTAGATTAGTTGAAGGTGTTTGTGTTGCATGTACAAGCGATAAATACTCAGAAAATGGGAAAGAATGCAAATATTGTGATCCGGGTTATTGGCCAAATGATGATAGTTCAGCTTGTATTGAATGTCCTAAAGGATATATCTGTAATGAAGGTACTCAGGTAAAATGTAGCGGGAATACTGCTCCAACTATTGAAGAAAATCTTGGCGGAATTCTTGGGACATCTCATGTTTGTGCGCCATGTCCTGAGGGTTCTTTTTGTGAAGACGGCGTTGAAACAAAGTGTTCTGAAAAATATGAAAATTGTACCGATTGTGATGCTCAAGGCTGCACCGCATGCGAAAATGGGACAAGTTTATCAGGTGGAAAATGTATCGAAGTTGCCGATGACGTAATTCTAACCATTGGTGATTTATATGTTACTCAATTCAACATGGGCGATAATCCTAAGCTTACCATCCCTTCAACTGTCACAATGCTTACAGCAGGGAGCTCTGCCGATAGTTGCGAATCAGGTAAATGCTGTTGGAAAGGTACAACAGCTAATGCATCATATTGTGATACGGATAGCGGAGGATATTCAGGCTGCACAAGAACTATCTGTAATCAAGCTGCTGCTCAGGAAATTTGCGCCAGATTTACACTAAATAATGAAAATTGGAGATTACCGACTTCTTCTGAACTTCGTTCATTTAGTAGTCACAACATTGGAAAAGGTGATGATGGATTGCAATTTTGTTTGGATTCAAAAAACGTTAAGGATAATTACTCTAGATGTTATCAAACTAATAGATGTTATGGCAGTTATCAAAAATATTGTTATCCTTCTTATGTTTGGTCTAGCGACAGTTATACCAGTGGTCAATATTTTTATACATATACATATTATTTAATTGATTCAGGTTGGAAAAGCAGTTCAAATCAAAAAGGAGGAACCGGGTCAGTCAGATGTGTTGCTACAATGTCTGATTGCCCAAGAGGTCAATATAAAAACGGTTCTGTTTGTTCGGATTGCTCAGTTAAATTCGCTCATTGTTCAGCATGTTCATCCAGCGAATGTCTTTCTTGTGATGACGGATATGAAGTACATCCTTATAATAAAAAATGTTTTAGGGTCATAGAAGACGCTGTTCCTGTCGATGATTTATATGTTACAAAAGTAAATATGGGTGATAGCGGTCTTCCTATTCCGCCTACTGTAACAGTGGTTAATGCAGGTACTACTTGTAATGCTGAAAAATGTTGTTGGCAGGGTCAAACAAGTAATCCCAGTTATTGTCAAAACAAAAATTCATCAAATAACGGTGGATATTCCGGTTGCAAAAGAACTGTGTGCAATTGGGAGGCGGCTAATGAGATATGCACAAGATATATTGCTGGGAATAAAACTTGGAGATTGCCGCACTATTCCGAAATGGCAAATTGGTATAATTATACTGTTTCTTTGGGTGCAGCTGGGCCTCAAGTGTGTGACAGAGATACCACTATTCGTACTGCTACACAATGTTTTGAATATAGCAATTGTCGTGGTTCTAGTAACAACGGCTGTTACCCAGCTTATATATGGACGCTAAATAAAAGCGGAAATAATGCATTTTACGGCTATTTATATAATACTAACTGGTATTATAATACTGGCTATAATTGGTACTATAGAAATACTGCTTCCGTTCGCTGTGTAACAGCTATAGAATACTAAGTTTATGTTATTTTTTGTGTTTTGATAATGTGTCTTGCAACAACAAGGCACCTTTTTTTTATCAAAATAATCATTAGGCAAATTAATTTATTTAGAAATTTTATATACAATACCAAGGAGTAAATATGAAAATTTCACAAATCAACAACATTTATAACTACAATTTTAAAGGAATTGATTATTACTCTAAAAAATCCCCGACTGCTCAAACCGCAACAGTGCATTACAATAACACAGAAACCTCGCAAAAAATTTCAGACTTTATTTTAAAAATTACAACTAGTGCAAAAGAAAAGCAAAAAGAACTAATGGAAAAATTCAACGAAGGAGATAAAACATCAACGGACGGGACAATTTTAAGAAAAATCACCAAAGTTAAAGAAAAATTCACATCTGAAGAAGAAATTTCATTTATGGATGAATTTTCTAAAGACGGAAAATTAACCTCGACAACAGTCTTTATCGGCAATAAGCCAAGAAGATTTGTTCAAAATCCCGAATTTGAAACAGAAAAACCATGGTGCTGCACTAAAGAAATTATTTTCAATAATTACGATATAGAAAGCTATAGCGAAAATATAAGATACTATTCAAACAAAGCCCCCAATTACAGCGTTGAAATAGCTTATCAAGACGGAAAACCCACAAGGGCAGAAATTCCTGACCCCCATGGGTTTATAAAAAAATATGAATTTAAAGACAATCTTTGGCAAGAAACAAAATATTAATATTTCAAACTTAATCTTGCTTGACTAATGTCTTAATATTAGAAAATTGATTTCCTTTTGTTATTGCAACTTTACCTGAGCGAACAAACTCCTTTATTCCGTATGGGCGGACCAACTCGGCAAAAGTTTGAACTTTCTTTTCGTCACCGTCAATTTTAACAGTGTAAGTTTTATCGTTTACGTCCATAATCATAGCTTCTGCTTGAGCTACAATATTCATAAATTCAGCTCTATTTTCATCACTTACATAAACCTTCAACAAGCCGATTTCATATTCGATAGCTTCGCCGATTGAAAGGTTAGCAACTTTGATTACAGGAATTAAACGATTTAACTGTTTACAAATTTGCTCTATTACATCATTATCGGCAGGAGTAACGATAGTAACTCTTGAATAAACACTATCAAGAGCAGGTGCCACAGTCAGACTTTCGATGTTATAACCACGACCTGAGAATAAATCAACTATTCTTGATAATACACCTACTTCATTTGATACTAAAACAGATATTGTGTGATTTATAGTCATATTAACATTCTCCTCTTGATAACAATACTTTATCTATGGGTTGACCTGCAAGAACCCAAGGATAAACCATTTCAAAATTTTCACAAATAAAATCAATTAAAACAGGCCCGTTAAACTCAATTGCTTTTTTAAGGGCGGGAATAATTTCTTCTTCTTTTTCAACTCTAATGCCTAAAGCGCCATAGCTTTCTGCCAATTTAACAAAATCAGGAGAAGAAATTTTAGTTTGAGAGTAGTGTTTGTTATAAATTTTTTCTTGCCATTGGCGAACCATGCCAAGATAACCGTTGTTAATTATACAATTTATAACTTTAAATTTATAATCTACACAGGTCATCAATTCCTGTATGTTCATCTGGATTGAACCGTCACCTGCAATATTTAATACATAGCCTTTTTTAGAAGCAACACAAGCACCCATTGCAGCAGGAAAACCAAAGCCCATTGTGCCTAAACCGCCTGATGTGATTAATTTTCTGGGTTGATTGAATTTAAAATTTTGAGCTGTCCACATTTGATGTTGACCAACTTCGGTTGAAACAATCGGTTCATCTTTTTTAGTGTATTCATAAATTGCTTCTAATACTGTTATTGCACTTAACTTGTCTGACATTTTTTGAGGAATTGCAACTTTCTTTTTCCATTCTAAAATATCATTGAACCACTTATCTTTTAATTCAAGATTAACTTTGTGATGAGATTTAGATAATTGAGAAAGCATTGTTGTTAAAACATTTTTAATATCGCCAACAATCGGAATTGAGGCTTTTACATTTTTAGATATTGAGCAAGGGTCAATATCAACATGGATAACTTGTGCATCACGAGCAAATTTGTTAAGGCAACCCGTAATCCTATCAGAAAATCTTGTGCCGATTGCAAAAATTACATCCGCATTTGCAACGGTTAAATTAGCGCAGTAATTACCATGCATTCCCATCATGCCAAGGCTTGTTTCAAGATTATCAGGGTAAGTTCCTGCGCCCATAAGAGTATGTACAACGGGAATGTGAAGCTTGGTTGCAATTTCTTTTAATTCTTTACTTGCGTTTGATGCAACAACGCCGCCGCCTGAAATAATAACAGGGCGTTTTGATTCAAACAATGTTTCAAGAGCCTTTTGAATTTGCAGAGGATGACCTTTATAATTTGGATTATAACCGACAAGCTCAATATTTTTAGGATAATTAAAAGTGTATTTTGCATTAAATACATCAACAGGTATATCAATTACAACAGGGCCGCGCTTACCTGTTGTTGCAATATAAAAAGCTTCTTTTACAACACGAGCCAAGTCTTTAACATCTTTTACAAGATAATTATGCTTACAACAAGAACGGGTTATGCCCACTATATCAGCCTCTTGGAAAGCGTCGCCGCCGATTAATTTTGAATTTACCTGACCTGTTATTAAAATTAAAGGTGTGCCGTCATAATATGCATTGGCTAGACCCGTAATTGTATTACATGCCCCAGGGCCTGAAGTTACAATTGCAACTCCGGGCTTACCGGATACTCTGGCGTATCCTTCAGCAGCATGGACTGCAGCTTGTTCATGACGAACAAGATAGTGTTTAATATCGTCTTGCAAATATAGTGCGTCATACAAAGGCAGGACGACCCCTCCCGGATATCCGAAAATTTCTTCTACGCCTTCTTTTTGTAGGGATTTCAATAAAATTTCCGCACCGGAATACATAATCTTGTTCATTAATACCTTCCTTATCTAGTATTGCTTTAAATAAATTATAGCAAATAAAATCAATTTAATAAAAATTGTTACAATGTTTATAATGTAAACTTTTCTCAATAATTAAATAAGAAAAGAAATTTTAATCTATAATAATTCAGGAGTTAAAAATATATGTTTGATTATATAAAAGGATTGTTGACATCAAAAAGCTTTCCTTATTGCACTGTTGAAACAGGAGGAATAGGGTATCTATTGCTTGTTAATTTAAGAACAGTTCAATTACTTCCTGAAATAAATTCAGAAGTAAAAATCTATACAAAATTAATCCATAAAGAAGATTCTATGACTCTTTGCGGATTTTACAACAAACAAGACAGAATTATTTTTGATATCTTAACTTCAGTTTCAGGCATAGGAACAAAAGTTGCTTTTGCGCTTTTAGATGAATTTGAAACAAACGAATTAATAAATGCCGTCATAGAAGAAGATTATAAATCAATTTCAAGAACAAAAGGAATAGGTGCCAAAATGGCTCAAAAAATCGTTCTTGAAATTAAAGATAAATTAACAAAAATGGATATAACAGCAGAAATAATAACGTCAAAAACTTCTTTTGATAACATTTCAAATGAAACAATAACTCAAGCAATGAGCGTTCTTCAATCTTTAGGCTATGATAAAAATGAATATCAATCGGCAATCGAAACCGCTCTTAGCGCGCTTAAAAAAGATGACGCTCAAGAATTGATTAAAGAAACGCTCAAAATCTTATCAATATTTTAATTAAAGGATAGAATATGAAACTTGAAAAATTTAAAAAACAAAAAAGGGAATTAAGAGTATTATTTGCTTCAGCAGAAGTTGCACCATACTCTAAAGTCGGCGGACTGGCAGATGTTGTTGGGGAATTACCTCTCTATTTAGATAAACAAGATGTTGAATGTGCAATTTTTACACCTTTATATGGCTCAATTGACCAAGAAAAATATAAAATAAAAGAGTTGGAAAATTCTGATTTAACAATTGATATGGGTCATTCCAGACACATCTTTAAATTAAAAATGGCAGAAATTCCAAAAACAAAAATAAAAGTCTTTTTTGTGGATAATCCTAAGTATTTTTCTTGTTTCAACGTGGTATATCCGAAATGGTGCGATGAGATGTATGAAATGCAAAGATATGTAGCATTCAGTCTTGCCACTTTGGAATATGCTAAACTTCTTAATTTTAAACCCGATATTATCCATGCTAACGATTGGCACACCGCAATGCTCCCTGTGTATTTAAAATCAAATTATAAATACGATGAATTTTATAAAGACACAAAATCCGTTTTCACTATCCACAACCTTGCATACCAAGGAACATGCGATAAATCAATAATAGATTTTGCAAACATGAGGTGGGATAACGTGTATCGTGATAATTGTCTTGAACATTACGGAAAAGTAAACTGGCTAAAAGGTGCCTTATATTGCGCCGATAAAATTACAACCGTTTCTCCAAGATACGCTCAAGAAATTTTAGGTTCAGATTTTGGTGAAGGCATGGACTACACCCTAAGAGGTCAAACCTATAAACTTTGCGGAATTTTAAACGGGACAAATTACGATAAAAAACAATTCAATATTAAAGAAAAGCCAAAATTTAAAGAAGAAATTCAAAAAGCTTTTGGCTTACCCATAAATCCAAATAGACCTTTAATAGCAATGATTTCAAGATTAGTCTATCAAAAAGGGCTGGATTTAATTGATTTTTGCAAGTTTGATTTAATGAATCAACCTGCTGATTTTGTGTTCTTGGGAACAGGCGAAGAAGAATACCAAAACATGCTTATCTGGGCTTCAAATAATTCATCCAATATTAGAGCTTGGATTGACTTTAAACCTGAATTATCAGATAAAATCTATAAAGCTTCCGATATGTTCTTAATGCCAAGCTTATTTGAACCTTGCGGAATTTCTCAAATGATAGCCATGAAATATGGCTCAGTTCCTATTGTAAGAGCAGTTGGCGGATTGGATGACACAGTTGTTGCTTATCCTAACGATAAAGCAACAGGCTTTAAATTCTTAGGCTACGATGCCCAATCTATGCTAAACGAAATTAAAAATGCAATTTGGACATATTATGATAGAAAAGAAGATTTTAAAAATATAATTAAGAATTGTATAAATACAAAATTTTCTTGGGAAGATTCCGCTCAAAAATACAAATTCTTATATTTAGATGTCCTAAATAAAAAAAATTTCTAAAAAAAAGACCCGTCAATCGGGTCTAAAATCGAATAAGTAGAGAGTTAAAAAGTAAAAATAATTTGGAATAAATTTTTATTAAACTGATTTTTGATTGAGTAAATTCTCAATTGATTTTCTTAGTTTCAAATTTTCCAATTCAACTTTTTGCTGTATAGTTTTTTGGTTTTCAATAATTTGACCAAAAACGCTAATTATGAACTCAAAACGATTTTTTGCTTTATATTTTTTAAAAAGTCCGTTAAGTCTGTTTGAGACTGTAGACTCGGAACAATTGAGCTTTTTTGCAATTTGAGCGATTGTCAATCCTTTAAAAATGCACTTAGCAATAAACCTATGCTCGCGCATAATTCTATCCTGTAAATTTTTTTTCATGTTTCTTAATTCCATATAAATTTTGTCAATAACCAGTTTATTGTGTTATAATATAATTGACATTTATGTAAATAGAGTACATGAACAATTTACATCTGTCAAGTAGTAGTTTATAAAAAGTAATAAATATGAGTAATATTGGAACAAGATTAAAACAAATCAGAAAACTTATCAACAAATCGCAAAAAGAACTGGCAGACGAGCTTATGCTTACTAAACAAGCCATATCAAATATCGAAACGGGTAAGTGCCTACCAAGTGTATCTTTACTGGATAAGCTCCTTGTTAAATACAATATCAACATAAATTATGTCATTTCAGGTATTGGCGAAATTTTTGTTACAAACAACACTTCATATAAGGAAATAAGAAAATCACTCATGGAAGAAGTTGAAAAATTTTTAGACGAAAGAGGAATAAGCTAATTCTAATATACATTTTGTATAGTATATGTAACAATTTAGTAATAAATTTGCATTAGTATTTTTTTATGTGTCATAATCAAGAAAGTTAATAGTCTAACCATTCCTTTCTTGACTTATGCGGTTTAAATAACCGCATTATTTTTTTATAAAATAAGATAGTTGCAATTATTTTTTATGATAAAATAAAGTTATGATTAGCGAATTTTTATATGCAAAAATACATAGAGCAACCGTAACGGAAGCAAATTTAGACTATGTCGGTTCAATAACAATTGACAAGGCATTGTTAAAAGAAGTCGGTATTAAGAAAAATCAAAAAGTTGAAATTTTGAATATCAATAACGGCGAAAGATTTTCAACTTATGTTATCGAAGGAAAAGAAAATTCCGGCATAATATGCCTTAACGGTGCAGCAGCAAGAAAAGCTCAAGTTAAAGACAAAGTAATCATCGTTGCATATGCAATGATGACTTTTGAAGAACAAGAAAATTTTGAACCTAAAATTGCACATGTGGATGAGAATAATAAATTAATTACAATTTAGATGAAGTTAATTGAAGATAATAATGTTGTCTATGCAAAAATTATAAGGGCAAATTCACGCCCTGATGAGAGCATGTTTTTTACGGATGAATCCTGCGAAATTCAATTCGGCATTGTAAATTATACAAAAAACCACAAAACAGGTGCACACTATCACAATCATCTTGATAGCGAAAAATCAAGAGTAGATGAAATAATCATTGTGCAAAAAGGTTCAATGAGAATTGACTTTTACAATGAAAAAGGTGCATACATAAAAAGCATAGAAGCCTTTGAAAATGATATTGTTATAATGTATCAAGGCGGACACAACGTAACTTTTTATGATGACACAAAGATTTTTTTAATAAAACCCGGCGCATATCAAAAAGAAAACGATAAAACCCGCATTATCGGCGCAAACAATCTTGAACTTATAATAGATAAAGATTAATACATATCGTTATTTGTGTTATCATCTTCTTCTCTTAAAGATGATAGGTCATAATTATAAGTGCAATCAAAATCTTCAGGCAATTTATCGCTATCGGGCCAAACAGTCGATTCGTCAAATCGGCATGAATCCAAGTTTTCGCTTGTTGAAAAATCGCTGTCTGATAAATCCGATTCTGAAAAATTAGCTCCTGCCATGTCTGCATCAGAAAAATTACAGAAATTCACAGTTGCGTAATTAAAACTTGTTCCGTTTAAAATTGCACCTGAAAAGTCACATTCAGATATATTTGCTCTTGAAAAATCAACACTTGTCAAATCGCAATCTGTAAAGTTTATATTTACCAAATTACTTTCTTGAAAACTTGTCCCTGAAAAATCTATGTTGCTAAAATCAGCATTTTCAAAATTTTGATGAGAAAAATCCGCTTCTGATATATCTAAATCAGAATTTTCTTTATGATATTCAACAAATGAATCATAATCATTCAAAATTAAATCAACTAAGTTTTCTTTTGCCATTTGATTTCCCTTTAAATTATCTGTGTTTGCTGTGCCAATAAGACAGCTTGCACTCTGTTATCTACATTCAATTTTTTATATATACTGTTTAAGTGGGTTTTAACAGTAACTTCTCTTACAAAAAGCTTTTGAGCTATTTGGGAATTTGAGCTGCCTTTAGCGACCAATGATAAAATTTCTTTTTCCCTTGCAGTCAAAGGAGAAATTTCATCACCTTTAACAAAAGGCAAGGCTTTGACTTCCTTAGTGTCTTTATTCCACAAAGAACGTCTTAATAACGCTTCAATTCTTGCCAATAAATTTGGCAAAACAAAAGGCTTAACAATATAATCATCAGCGCCGAATTTAAGCCCTGAAATTTGTTTATTTGTCTCAGACACAGATGTAAGCATTATAATCGGAATTTGTGCAATTTTGTCGTTATTTCTTATGGCTTTAAGTGTTTCCCAACCGTCTAAATTCGGCATAACCACATCAAGCAGAATTAAATCAAAATTACTGTCTTCATCAAGAATTTTTAACGCCACAAGCCCGTCATGAGCAGATTTCACTTCATAACCATACATTGGAAGCGCATCTTCTAATAACTTAGAATTATCATCAATTATTAATATTCTTCCCAGTGAACTCATACAATTAAATTCTCTCTTATTGCTTTTATAGCAGCTTGCGTTCTGTCTTCCACATTCATTTTTTGCAGAATTGAACACACATGTACCTTTGTCGTATTAACAGAAATTGACAATTCTCTGGCAATCTGAGAATTATTATATCCTGTTGCTAATAATATTAACACTCTTTTTTCCTGTTGGGTCAAATTGTAACAATCTTTTATGGAAATATTGTCAAATTTTGAATTTGTTTTTGATGTTGTTTGCATAACAAACCTTGAAACAGCGGAATCAAAATACATTGAACCGTCTAAAACATCTTTTATAACAGTACATAATTTTTCAGGCTTAATATCTTTTGTGCAATATGCACTTATACCTGCTTCAAGACAGGCTAAAACTTCATCTTTTTCACAATGAGATGTTAATATAACAATTTTAATATTATCATATTTAGCTTTTAACCTTTTAGTTGCCTCTACACCATTAATTTCAGGCAATCCTAAATCCATTAAAACTAAATCTATTTTATTTTTTTCGCATATTTCTAATGCGTCAACTGCGGTTTCAACCGCCCAAACACCTTCAACAAAATCCTGTGTTTCAATTGAAGTTTTAAGCGCAAAAGAAGTCAGCGCATGGTCCTCTACAATTAAAATATTACTTTTCATATCCATACTTAAAAATATTATAAATTAACTTAACAATAAATTGCAATATCTAAAGTTTTTTGTTAAGTTAATAACTAAAGGAAAAAATTATGATTACAAAAAAAGATGTAGAACACGTTGCAAAACTTGCAAGATTAGAATTAACCGAAGACGAAAAAGAGATGTTTACACACCAATTAGGTGATGTTTTGGCGCATGTTGAAAAAATGAACGAAGTCGATACAACAGGAATTGAACCTATGAATCACCCGATTGATTTTGTCAACGTAATGCGTGAAGATAAAAAGATTTACGAAAATACAAGAGAAGAACTTATGTCAAATGCACCTGACGTAGAGGGTGAGTACTTCAAAGTTCCGAAAATAAATTAAGAGGTTATATGACAAAATATATTTTTATAACAGGCGGCGTAGTTAGTTCCTTAGGAAAAGGAATTGTAGCCGCCTCTTTAGGCAGGCTTTTAGTTTCAAGAGGCTACAAGGTTTCAATACAAAAATTTGACCCTTATATAAATGTTGACCCCGGAACAATGAGCCCTTTTCAACATGGCGAAGTTTTTGTTTGTGAAGACGGCGCTGAAACAGATCTTGATTTAGGTCATTACGAAAGATTTATTGATACTAATTTATCCCAAATTAACAATGTGACTTCAGGCTCTGTTTATCAAACAGTTATCAATAAAGAAAGAAAAGGCGAATATCTTGGCGCAACTGTTCAAATGATTCCTCATATTACAGGCGAAATCAAATCAAGATTAATTCAAGCAGCAAAAAAAGATAGTCCTGACATATTAATAGCTGAAATCGGAGGTACAATCGGCGATATAGAAAGTTTGCCTTTTATTGAATCAATTAGACAATTTCGTTCAGAAATCGGCTTACAAAATTCAATGTCAATCCATGTTACACTTTTACCATATTTACCAACATCAGGCGAACTCAAAACCAAACCTTCTCAACACAGCGTCAATGTTTTAAGAAGCTACGGAATACAACCTGAAATGTTGGTTTTGAGAACTCAAATCCCTGTAGGTAAAAATGAAAAAGACAAAATTGCACTATTTTGCTCTGTCAACAAAGATTGCGTAATAGAATGCAAGGATATGAAATCAATATATGAAGTACCTTTATATCTTGAAGAACAAGGAATTGTTACACAAATCAGCAAAATATTAGGACTAAAAGAAAAAGAGTCTGATTTAACTTCTTGGGAAAATATGGTTCAAAAAATTAACCACCCTGAAAGAACAATCAATATAGCACTTGCAGGCAAATACACAGAACTAAATGACGCATATATATCAGTTGTTGAAAGCTTAAAACATGCAGGCTTTGAAAATAACACCAAGGTTAATATAAAATGGATTGCCTCAGAAGAAATACAAAATATGGAAGATACAAAAAATCTTCTGAAGGATGTTGACGGGATAATCGTCCCCGGCGGCTTTGGCGTAAGAGGTATTGAAGGAAAATTAAAAGTAATTCAATATGCAAGAGAAAATAATATTCCATATCTGGGACTTTGCCTTGGTATGCAATGCGCCGTTATTGAATTTGCAAGAAATGTTGCAGGGCTTGAAAATGCTAATTCAACAGAATTTAATAAAAATGCTAACTACAAAGTCGTTGATTTAATGGAAGAACAAAAAAATATTGCAGGCTATGGCGCAACAATGAGGCTCGGAAGCTATCCTTGCAAGTTAAGCAAAAACACAAAAGCTTATGACTTGTATGGTACAGATTTAATCTATGAACGCCACAGACACAGGTTTGAATTTAACAACGACTACAAAGACTTGTTAGTTGAAAATGGTCTTGTAATTTCAGGAACAAGCCCTGACGGCTTATTAGCGGAAATTGTCGAAAATCCGAATTGCGACTTTTTCATTGCCTGTCAATTCCACCCCGAATTCAAATCGCGCCCGCAAAGACCGCACCCTCTATTTAGGGGTTTAATTCAAGCCGCAATTAAAAAATCTGAAAATCAATTGCAAAAAATAGGCGATTAGGCCTTATTTATATTTCTCAAAAAAACTTCATCATACAACTGAAGCTCTTCAAGCAATTTTGCAATATTTTCTTCAGATGCGTCTTTTATTGTCTCATCTTTAAGATAAGATATAACTTTTAATAGCTTTAAAACCTCTACGCTATAATCAGATCCTTCGTAAGATATTGTAATTTTTTGTCTTTTTTTCATGATATTCCCTTTGCTATTTTTATAATATAGCACAAGATTATAATAAATAAATTCAACGACATATTAGACATAAGTCAATTTTTTTTCAGTACGGTATATATTTTACTGAATTATTTTTTGAAAAAGTTCGCTTATTAAAAGCAAATTAAAAAAATATTTTTATTTAATCTTTACATTTCTTAACATTTTAAAATGTTAATCAAACTTACAAAGATTAACTTCTAAATATGTAATATTAAACTTAAGCTCATAATAGCATAAGATTTTAATTTTTTACACTATTTATAAAAATATTTTACATAATTTATATAAATTACATTTACATCTTATTTTCCAATAATATATATCGGTAAATCATATTTTTTAGATATATCAAATATTTTTTTTGGAATATCGTCAATTAAATTAACTTTTGCAATTAAGGCGTTTACTTTTGGAGTATAGAGATTTGCTTCGTTATGAGATGATGAGGCTTTTGATTTAATTAATTCTTCATCTGCTT
>CASDOW010000031.1 GCA_949282195.1 uncultured bacterium
TTTAAGACTTCATCCACAGATAGTTATTGTTGATGAAATTGATTATCTAATAGGTCATTCCAGAACAATTGAAACTTTGAGGGATTTACACGATTTAACTGGTGCTCCCATTGTCCTGATAGGAATGCAAGAATCGAAAACAAAACTTGGTAAATACAGACATTTGTATGACAGAATTTCCGAGATTATTGAGTTTAAACCTTTTTCTAAAGACGACTTGGACGTTATTGTCGAAGAATTATCCGAAATTAAAATAACTGATGAAGCCAAAGAAATATTTTTTGAGAAAACAAATCGTTTTAGACAGGTAATTAAAGGGATTTCTCTGCTGGAGAATTTAGCCAAAACAAACGGGTTAAATAAAATTGATGTTAAACAAGTGAAAGGATTGACCATTGAAAAATAAGGATTTAATAATAAAAATAGCAAGGAGATTAGACAAATTCAGCCTTGATGAAATTATTACAATATCTGAGTTTCAGGAACAGGAAGTGAAAGATATATTATCTGATTTATTAAAAACTCAGGTGATTATAAAAAACAATGCCACATATTTTTTTAATCCCAAAAAGATTTCCAAAACAGATAATTATACACCGCCTGCCATTAGTAGTTTTAAACCAATCATTATTGAGGAAGAAGATGGATATGAAGAACTTCTAAAATTTGGTGAAGAAACTCAAAACAAAGTAAAAAGATATGCAGAATTATTGAACTTTGTCCATCAAGCCGGTACGAAAAACTTAAGACAGGTTGTTGACTTATTTAACGAAACCTCCGGCTATAAAAAGATTCCATATCCTACATTTACCAAAATTCTCAGGAATTACAACAAATACGGGTTCAGAGGAATATTACCAAACTATCATAATTACTCAGAAAATTCTATACCTGAAGAGATATATACTTATTTCAAAAAATATTACCTGACAAAAGAAAAATTATCCGCATCAGAAGCCTTATACAGAACTCAAAAACAACTGCAATCCGAACAAAAAATAGAACAGCCTTATACATATAATGCTAATGCCTTTTTAAGAAAAATAAAAACTGAATTTACTAAAGAACAGATTAACTATTTCAGAAATAATATAAACCCGCCAAAGGTCAAAATATACTCGATGAAAGCTGAGGAACCTCTTAATATGGAGTTTAAAAAGGCGGCAAATATTTATTTAACCCGTCTGCGTCTGGAAAACAAACTTGAAAGGTTTATGCATGAAAAAACAGATTATAAAAATCATTTGCAAACACATTTTGACAATTTAACCATAAGAGAAATAAGAACCCGGACAGTTTCAAAATACAAACAATATATGTTTGACAACGGATTTCAGCTGGCATCTGTCAATATGTATATCTCATTACTAAAAAGAATCATAAGATCAGTCTGTCCTAAAACCAATAGTCTTGTTACAAGAGGTGATAAAATCATTCAAAATGTCTATGCCCTTGATATGAATATTTTATCAGAGGATGAAATCGCCTATTTATTGCAGATTTGTCAATTAAAATATCCTGCTGCATATCCTGTTTTATATCTTTCACTATCAACAGGTGCAAGTGTGCCTGAGTTATTAGGATAAACATGGGATAGGATAAATTTTGAGAATAACACTATTTGTCTGAAATATTTTCTTTATGAACAACGCCTTGTAGTAAATAAAGGCGGAACTGCAGCAAGAACACTGAAGATTGATAATAAAATAGCAGGCATTTTGCAAAAGAAATTAAAAAAGATAAACCCTGCTCCGAGTGATTTTGTTTTTAAATTCAATTCTCCAAAATCCTCTCAGCAGTATTTTGAAGGAGTGGTTTTAAGAGGTTTATCCATACAACTTGGAGTTCAAAGACTATACCCAAGCGACTTACAGCACAATTTTGCCAATTTATGTTTGAAACAAAATATTCCCATCACATTTATCCAAAAATCATTAGGGTATTACAGTTTAGCCAATTTTGTTAAAATATACAAAAATTTAATAGAAAATCAGGAAAAAGAATCTTATAACCCGCTTGATGAAATTTATAATAAAACAGAACTTGAAAATGCTGAAAAATGAGTTATCTTGTGTATGCCGGAGGACTCAAAATATGAAAAAACACGTTTTAGCAAAAACTGCCGCAAAACTTTATATTGAAAAATTTATGACATTAGAAAGTATAGCAAAACAATTAAATGTCAATGAAAGAACTCTTCGCCGTTGGAAAGCTACTGATAATTGGAAAAATAAACGGCTTGAGTACATAAAATCCAAAACAACTTTCCATGAAGATTTATATAATTTCGGCAGAACCCTTGTAGAAACAATAAGAGCTGATATATCAAACGGGAAAAGGGTTAAATCATCAAGATTGCATACAGTAACAAAAATTATGACGTTGCTTAAAAACGTAAAAACATATGAGGATAAAGTTTTAAACGATAAACACACCCCCAAAAAAGCAAACCCTCGAGAAATATCTCCTGAAACCATCAGAGAAATTGAAGAAAAAATTTTGGGCATAACTTATGAAGAGTAATTTTCTTTAATTTGCCCTTTTAAAGCCTTAAATGATTTTGATGATGGTTTTATTATATAAGTCATATCCACTCCGCCTTAACCGACCGGTTGAACACTTTTTGAACGGGGTTTGATTAGTCTTGTTCAGTCAATAATTTTATATTTTCCTTAGCAATCATATCCGCAAGTTCTTCTTCTGTAGGAAGAACTGTTTTATACTTGCTCGCAAAAATCTGCTGACTTTCCTGTAATACCGAATACTTGACCATTGTTTCAGACTTATCTGTGCATAAAATTATACCTATTGTCGGATTGTCGTCTACACCACGCTTTAATTCATCAAACATGCGGACATACATATCCATTTGCCCTATATCTGCATGAGATAATTTTGTTGTCTTTAAATCAATAACCACAAAGCATTTTAACAGATAATTGTAAAACACCAAATCCGCATAGAAATGGTCAGTTTCTGTGCTGATTCTAAATTGGCGGGCAACAAAAGAAAAACCTTTGCCAAGTTCAAGTAAAAACTTCTGTAAATTATTGATTAAAGCTGATTCTAAAGCACTTTCTTTGCCTTCAATATTTTCAGGTAAATCCAAAAATTCCAAGACATATGGATCTTTAATGAATTCTTTTGTATCAATAATGGCAGGCAAACATTTTTCAGTGTTATTTACTCCTGCTTGAGTTGATAAAAGCCTGTGATAATACCCGCTTTTGATATTGCGTTCAAGTTGGCGTGATGTCCAATTCTGCTCTGCTGCCTCTTTTAAATAATAATCTCTCTCTTGCTTGTTATCTATTCTGATAATTATTCTAATATTTGTCCAGGATAAATTCGCTACGCACTGCGTGTCGAATTCCGGGTATGCAAGATAGAATTGTCGCATATTCTTTAAATTTGCTTCCGAAAAGCCTTTACCGAAAGTATCGGTGAGGTATTTTGACAAATTTTCAATAAGTTTCGCTCCGTATTCCGCACGAGAAGCACCACCCTGCTCTTCTTCAACAATACGCTGTCCGATTTTCCAGTAGGTTTCAACCATAATGGAATTGACTGTATGATATGCCTTTGCACGGGCAATATTAAGTAACTCTGCTATATCATTATATATTTTAGAAATTTCATTTGACATAATAACCTCTATTATATTTTATATTCATATTGTTTAGTGTAGTAGTTAAAATCATAATTTATGGATACCGAATTATGCGGAAGTAGCAAGTATTTCCACGGCTTGCCATTATTTTTAGTTGTAAATTCGGTTGCATTATGGCAATATTCCAGTGCTGCTTTTGCTTTTTGTTGGACTTGTTCGGTTGAAATATCACTTTCTTTCTTGGTTTCGACCAAGTATATCGTATCTGCTGTTTCAACAACAAAATCTGGTTCATAATTGCGTTTGTTATTATCCCAAGTTATATTAAATTGACTTGGTGCAGGTCTAAGCCATTTTATAACATTAGAATCATCTTCTAAAATAATAGAAAAATCTTTTTCTGTTTTAGAATCAAAGGTATATTCGCCATGGCAAGCCTTCTTAAACCCTGTGAATATCAGAGAGTTTATTCTACTTGTAGGTTCTATTGTTGCTTTATAGTCATAAATTTCGTCTTCGGCATACTTTGTAGTATTCCATTTAACAATCGGGGTTAAACCTCTTACATCAGGGGCTTCATACCTTGTTACTTCTTTCTTAAAATGTTCCATAAGTTGAGGTTTTATAAATGTTGTAATTTCTTTTTTCTTATATTGAACAACATTTTTAACCTCTTCTTCGCTCAAGTAAGAGTTGAGTTTTTCTATAACCTGTCTTGCAAGTTTAAACAGCAGCTTTGCCGTTGTATCATAATTTACTTCGGGAATATTAATTAGTTCATTTACAATGATATTATCCAATCTATCATTTACATACGTTCCCGTACTCTGAATAATATCGGTTTCCATTTCTCTTAAAGTTGTTCTTTTAATTTCTTCTGATACGGGTTGATAATTTAAGTTTCTGCAATCCAAATCAAAATCTTCAAACCAAACTTTTGTATCAGCAGGAACAATCATTATCCTTGGAATTTCAATAATTGTTTCCTGTATTTTTTTTACCTGTTTTTCTACATTTTCTTCTATTTTTGCCTTCAATTTTTCTATTTCTGCATTGTCAAAAATTCCGAGCTGAGTTTTATTTTCAATATCTTTTATTTGATTTTTAACGGCAACTTCAACTATTTCTTTTTTAGACATTATTGCAATGTTCTTACCTTGTTTTGCAAGCTCAAAAGTTGCTCTGTTTATCGCTTTGTTTGCTTCAAGATTTTCTTTTGCTTGTTCCCTTTCAATATTATTAACAATTTGCTCAATTCGTTTTTCTTCTTCAATAAACTCCTGTTCAATTTTAGATACAATTGTAACAGCTTTTTTTTTATGGCTAATTTCTTCTTCGTCAATCTCAATAATGTTTTCTTTCTTGATTATTGAGCCTTCTTTTTGAGCCTCTTCAATAATCTCTTGGAATTTATCGTGGGCAATAATAGTTAATTTATCGGCTTTCGGATTCCCTGTTCTTTCTCCATAAGGCAAACGTAAACCTCTGCCGATAGTTTGTTCTCTTAAAGTTGTAGAAGTTGCTGTCCTTAAAGGGATTATCGTATAGAGATTTGTTACATCCCATCCTTCTTTAAGCATATTTACGTGGATTACAATTTCTATTTTATTATTCGGGTCTTCTAAGGTTAAGAGTTTTGCGATATTTTCATCTTTTTCCGTCCCCTTTTGCTGAGAGTTGATTTGCATAACTTTATCTTTATAATACCCATTAAAAAATTCATCAGACTTAATATGAGATTCCAACCATTCCGCATGACTTGTATCTTTTGCAACAACTAAAACAAAAGGTTTTATAAGTTTTTTGCCACTTGTTCTTGCATAAACATCCAAATCAACCTTTGTATTTTCGTGTATCTTTACACCATCTTCAAGTTTCATAATATCAAGTTCTTCAACACTCATCTGTTTAGGGTCGAAATTTTTTCTTGTTGCAACAGCAGGTTCTTTTACAAAACCATCCTGCATTGCTTTTGCTAATGAATATTCATAAACAACATTCTTAAATTTAATCGTTCTTGAACCACTTTCGACTTGCGGTGTTGCTGTTAATTCCAAACCTAATATAGGATTGAGGTCATTAATTGCATTTGCACTTGCACTTGCTCTGTAATGGTGAGATTCATCCATTAACAAAACTAAATCAGGCAAGTTTTTCAGATAATCAAAGTAGGATTCACCTAAATATTCTGATAATCTCTTAATTCTTGGCAAACCTGATTTTTTATCGATATCAGAGTTTATTTTTGAAATATTAAAAATATTTATTCTGACACGTTTAAAAAGGGTATTTTGAATATTAGTTATTATATTTTGATGCTTGTTGTAATTATCTCCTGTAATAATTTGAGGTTGGCTAACTGCAAATGCTGAAATTCCTCTGAAAACATACTTTGGATTACTCGGATTACCTAAATCTTCAATAAGTTTATTATAAATAGTTAAGTTTGGGGCTAATACAAAGAAGTTATTTATCTTTTTTTCTATATGTAAATAAGCAATAAAAGCCCCCATTAATCTTGTTTTACCTACACCTGTAGCAAGAGAAAAACAAACATTAGGAAATTTTCTTTCAAAATCGGCGAACTTTTTAACCTCTTTAAACTTTGAACCGAGTTCTTTAATTTTTGCTTTTGCGTCTTGTAAATTTGTATCTTTTTTTAGTTCCAAAACATCAGCAATTGCAGAAAGTATTTCTAAACTTTCTGCCTGAGGCGGTCTTAAACTCAATCTGTTTTTTATTTCATTTGTTGTTTTGTTCATTTACATCTCCAAGATTAATATTTAAGTTACATTTCTTTGCAAATGTGTTAAGTATTTTAGCAATTTCTTTAGGTATTAAAACACAGTCATTTTTATTTTGTTCTGAAAATTGTTGCCAAAAGAACGATTTTGTTAATTCTAATTTAACTTGATCTTTATTAATTTGATTATCCGAATTATCATTTTCCAAAACCATATTTTCCATAAATGGTTCCAATGCTGCTGTTTTAACTTCAAAATCTCTTAGCTGAAACTCTCTATCTCTTTGCCGTTTAGATATATTTGAACAATAAAAAGCAGGAACAAGAAAAATAGTTGAACCTATTATTTTATACATGAAATGAATATAATTGAATTTACCGGAAATTAAATCAATTATTGTTGTTATTGAAAGAACTGCAACTACAACAAGCATAATTCCAAGCGTTATCCACATCATTGTATCCGCCATTTTTTTAGCTTTATCTGCATAATTTTGTGAATTTCCTGATATTGCAGCCTGTCCAATAATACCCCATAATTTTTCTACATCTTCTTTTCTTTGTTCCATGTGTTCTAAAATTTTATTTGCATTATTTTGTTGTGTAGTCAATAATTCTTCAATTTTTTTATTGTGTTCTGTTTCTTTTTCGCTAAATCTTGCTTCAAAATCTTCTGTGTTTTCATCATATTCAGTCTGAAATTTTTCTATTAAGGTATTTATTTTTGTTTGTTGTTCTTGAATAGTTTGTTCAAAAGTAGTTATTTTATTTTTTAAATCATCATTTTGATTCTTTAATTCATCTATTTCTTCCTGCATGTTTGTTTTTTCAGATTCCCATTCTTCAAATTGCTGCTTTTGTCTGTTCTTAAAATCTTCTATTTCTTCATCTATATTAAAGGATATTTTTTCTTTACTTCGTATGAAATTATCTATTAGAGTATTAAAACTTTCCTTTATTTCACTCTTTTTTTCAATTGTAGGAATTCTTTTATACCAATCGAGTAAATTAGTATATTGATTTATATAACTGTCGATATTTGTTAAAATTGATATTGATAAATTTGCAACTGCTGAATTCAAATTTGTTAAAACATTATTGGGAATCATTGGTAATGCTTTTGATTCTAAATTAGCTTTTATTATTGTTAGTATTTGTTGATACGCCAACAATGATTCTTTTTGTGCTTCATTATATGAATCACTAACTAAAGCTTTTTCTATTTCATCTAATTTATTTGTTAATGTTTGAAATATTTCATGATTTCGGAATTGTTCAAATAAGTTCATTATTCTTCCTCCTCAAAATTTTCTTCTATTTCAGTTTCAACAACATTCAGATTATAATTTAAAGCACCGAATTCACAAGTTTTCAATAATGACTGAGGAATTTTCTTTACTGTAATATTAGAAAATTTATCAATACAGTTTTCTTCGTAGTGAGTTGTACATATCAAAAGGCTTTCATCTTCTTTTAATTCGTGTTTGATTTTATTTAATAATTCAGCCGTTATAAATTGAGTAGTTGTAAAAATAAAATCTTTTTCTGTTGAATACCCTTGTTTGTATGGGTTATTTCCGTCAGGAGAATATTTATACCCCTCATTTTTAGCCATTGCTTCTGCGAGCATTTCTGCATCATATTTAGGTTCAATTATCCATTCTCCGAATTCATCTTTTTTGAGTAATGATGGAGCAAGTTCGTAAAACTTATAGCCTCCGCCGCCTTGCCAGTTTACGGCTTTGGAAATTCCGCTCTGATCTGTCCCGTCAACAACTCTTTGCAGCCTTGACTCACAATGTGTATAACAATGGTCTCCGAGTTCAATTCCTATCCACCTTCTGCCCATTTTATGAGCCGTTGCAATGGTTGAAGCTGAACCTAAGAAAGAGTCTAAAATCAAATCATCTTCATTTGAAAAGTGCTTTAATATTATTTGCAGTAATGCTTCTGGTTTTTTACCACTTCTAAATTCTACACCACCTTCTAAGCGACAGTTTCCAAATGCACCTGCTAAATCATAAAAGTTTTCTATTGGAGTTGTTTGAACATAATCATCATTTTCTAATTGTTCAATAGGGACACCTTGATAATATTTCCCTTTAGTTGCTCCTTCCTTTTTAGGTCCGGTAAAGTATCTATATGGCAATTTATCATCACCTATTCCATAGACTTTATATAAAGCACCTAATCCGTCATTTTTAACCCTGCCGTCTAAATAGTCTCTAAAAAATCTTCCTGAAGAATTACCGTCCAAAATTGTGCCAGAAGCCCATATTTCTTTTAGTCCATCTTCTGAACCTTCATCTTTTATAATCTCGTAATCACCATTTTTAAATACAATTACTTTTTTGCCGCCTAATTCTATTTCGTTTCCTTCATTCAATTCTTTTATATAATAATTAAATTTGTCAAAACTTTTTTCTTTTATATTTAAGTTTGGTTTTGCACCATACTCTTTTCTATAAATATGAATCTGTTCAATTTGTTTATGAAAGTCCATATCTTGTTTTAATGTTTTATCTGAATAGCGAACTTGAACAAAAAAGGTTGTTAAATAATTACTTCTTCCAAAAATTTCATCTAATAATACTTTTAAATAAGGTCCTTCAGAATCATCAATTTGACAGCAAAAAAATCCGTCATTAGATAATAAATTTCTTAAACTTTCTAATCTCTTTTTCATAAGGGAAAGCCAAGTGGAATGTTCAACATTATCATCATAAAGGTCAAAAGCATTACCGGTATTATAAGGAGGATCAATATAAATACATTTGATTTTACCGGAATACTCTTGTTCAAGGGCTTTGAGAGCAAGAAGGTTGTCACCATGGATAAGCATATTTTCTGTGTTTTTATCACCGTAATTCTTTTCGGGAACTTCAACCAAAATTCTCGGTTCAAGATTTATTTCCCTATCTTTTCCTATCCAGGTTAATTCCAATTTTTGCTTTTTATTATTCATTTATATTATCCTTTTCGGTTTTGATTGTTTTTTTATTCTTTGTCAGCACTTTGCGATTGAGTGGGCTGTGCTGGTTGAGATGTTTTAGGAGGATTAAATCCTTTCTGCTCAACATTTGGCTGTATTGAATTTGGAGGATTAAAACCTTCGTTCATACAATCTTTTTGTAATGATATCGGCGGATTTAAACCATTATTTGCTTTATAGAATTTCATATACCTTTTGCTCCTTTATTTCTTAGGCTTACTTGGCTGAGTTGTTTTTGGTGGATTTGCTCCTCCTTTTACTGCTTTATTAGGCTGTGTTGTTTTCGGCGGTGTAAAGCCATCTTGTCCATATGATTTACTCATTATTACCTTCTTTCTTTATACAATATTCAAAATCTTTCGCTTTTATTGTTTGTTCAAACTTTACAGTATTGTCTTTTATTTGTGTTTGTATATTTTGATTGTGATTGCTTAATATAGAAATACCTGCCAATATTATTGAAAGTATAAATGTTATTAAAAATATATTGTTTATAATTTCTGAACATTTAAACCAGATGTTTCCATTTTCAGGGTGTTCTTTATCTAAGCCTCTATCGCAACCTTCTTTTGAGATTCTTGCTGAAATTAGTTGTAATATAAGAGTAGTTACAAAGCCCCATATTGCAATATGATACAAGGTTGTATGGTTGATTTTATCGCTGTAACCCAGTAAGAAAGTAGTTGCTCCTGCTGAAACTGTAAAAACAGCTTTTTCAATAAAACTATTATTGTCTGTGTAATATTTAATTAATAATTCGCTGTACTCTTTTGGATTCATTATATAAGCCTCCAACGAATAATAAATAAATCTTTTTCTTCAACTTTTTGCTTCATATTCGCTTCAATTTTTTCGATAAGTTCTTCTTTTTGTTTGTCCACCATATCCTGAGAGTCAAATAGTTCTCTTCGCATTTTGTTTCGTTTTGCTTCCATCTCCTTTATTTGGCGTTGTGCTTTAACTTTATCCTCAAGCAGTATGATTTTCTTAGATTCGGTTTTTTGAGTTTTTATATCTTTATCCAGTTGTTTCAAGGCTATTTCAAGACTATTTTTTCTGTCCTCTGCCCATTTATCAAGTTTTGTCATTTCTTCATCAAAAAACTGTGAATTTCGCTGTGATATAAAATCTAACAATCCTGCTTTTCTGCTGGAAAGATATGTATTTAATTTATTGTAATCAGGAGTACTGTCGGTTTCTTTAATTTCCGAAACATCAAGCATAAATAATTTTTCGCACTGGCCGTCGTCAATGCATTCTCCGTTATCTTGATAACCGGCAAACAGCAAATAATCTTCGTTTTCAAAAGCATTAACCGTTATGGACTTTAGAATTAACCAGCCAGATTTATTGACCAGATTTTCTAAAATAGAAATTTTCTTAGTCTTATCGTTTGTATAATCAAACACCAATTCTTTTACTGGCAAGTTGATATGCTTATATTTATTCAATATGCAGCGTGCCAGCGGATGTCCTGCACGATAAGTATTTGCGTCTTCAATATTTTTTCCGAGTCTGTAAGGTCCTCTGTTTACATTAATTTCAGAAAACGGATTTTTATCAAGCATGAAAAATTTATTTTTATCATCAAAAGTTGCACAATCACCTAAACAATATTTTGTTAAATCCCATAATTTTTGTTCAAATTTATCAAGAAATTTTTCAGTATTGTCTTTGCGGATTTTAAGTTTTTCAGCGACTTCAACATCAAAGTTTTCAAGAAGTTTTTTTCTTGTTTCAAGCATTTTTTCATCTATATCTGATTCCATCGATTTCTGAAGTTCATCAAAACTTTTGTTTATCTCTTCTTCAGTTCTGCAATTTTGCAATATTTCAACAATTCTTTTTTCAAAATCAATACCTGAACCTATTGCACCGAGAACTTCATCACTTGCACCAAAGACGCCGTCAAATAATTTAAATTTTTCACTTAATAGCTCAAAAACTCTTATATCTGCTGCGTTTTTAGTATTTAAAAAATTCACAACAACAACATCATGTTTTTGACCATACCTGTGACATCTGCCAATTCTTTGTTCGATTCTTTGCGGATTCCAAGGTAAATCATAGTTTACAAGCAACGAACAGAATTGTAAATTTATACCTTCCGCAGCAGCTTCCGTTGCAATCATAATCTCTGCTTCATCTCTGAAATATTCAACCAATGCAGCTCTTTTATCTGCTGTTTTAGAACCTGAAATTTTATCTGTGCCCTTGTATTTTTCACACCACTTTTTATAAATTTCTTTAGATTTTTCATCATTATTCGAACCGTTGAATAAGACTATTTTACCTTTATATTTGGTCTTTTCCAATTCTCTTTGCAAGTATTGCTGAGTTCTTGTAGATTCCGTAAAAATAAGAGCCTTTTTATTACCTCCGTTTTTTGTATTTTCAGAAAAACCTTTTTCTAAGGCAGTGAATAACTTATCCCCTTTCGCATTTTTGTCAATTTTTTTCGCAAGTTCATAAAACTTAGTTAAGAGTTCTTTTTCTTCTTTTATTTCGTTTAATTCTTCCGGTGTGTAAAAATCTTTTTCTTGAGGGATTTGTTCAGCATCTTGTTCATCGTCATCAACCCATTCATCTTTTAACTCATCAAAATTTTCTAGATTATCCTGTAACTCTTGCTCTTCTACATTAACTTCAGTATGGTTGTTGTCTAATATATTCTGTAATTTTTGAGCCAAACTGCCTAGCGTTCCTGATATAGCAAATGTTGAAGATGCCAATAATCTGCGAACGATTAATGTCATTAATTTCCTTTGGCTCTGAGGTAATGCGTATAATTTAGGACGGCTTAAGTATTCGGTCAAACCTAGATAAAGTTCATGCTCTTTTTGTGTAGGCACAAATTTTTCGGTTATTGCAATTCTATTAGTATATTTTATGTATTCTAAAACTTGTTTTCTTAAAGTCCTTTGACAAATTGGTGCTATTCGCTCTTTTAATTCTGCAAAATCAATTTGTTGTCCGGCTTTGCAGTACTGTGCTTTAAAACTTGGTAAATCTCCGAATGTGTAATCATCAATAATACTGACTAGCCCATATAATTCTAATAGTGAATTTTGTAGAGGTGTTGCGGTCAATAATATTTTATTTCGTTCACCTAAAGCATTTTTGATAGCATTTGCAATTTTATTAGAAGACTTGTAAACATTTCTTAAACGATGAGCTTCATCTATTACAACCAAATCCCAAGTAATTGCTTTTATATGTGAAGCTTTGTTTCTAGCAAAATTATAAGAACAAATAACAATTTTATCTTGATCGAAAGGATTTAAGTTACCGCTTTTTATTTCGTCATTAAATGCTTTTGCTTCTAATATGACTGATGGTAAAAAGAATTTTTCTTCCAGTTCCTGCTGCCATTGTTTTCGAAGTGATGACGGCATAATTATCAGAATTTTCTTTTTTCTTTCTGCCCAGTATTGAGAAACTATGATTCCTGCTTCAATGGTCTTCCCTAATCCAACCTCATCAGCCAATATCGCACCTTTTGATAGTGGAGATTTAAACGCAAATAACGCTGCGTCAATTTGATGAGGATTTAATTGCACTTGAGCTTCAGATAGTGTTCTGACAAACTTTTCAATAGTTTCAGAAGAACACCTCTTAGTTAATTCATATGCGTAATATTTAGCATGGTAATCTGTTTTCATTAAACCTTCCCAATATAATTTTATCATAAAAATACCAAATACTATGTTGTATGTTGAGTTTATTACGATTGATAAACAACCTGATTAAGGTAACAAAATAAAAAATTACATTACATAAAATACCTAAAATCGTATGATTTATTGTACAAAGCTTCTTTTTGTTTAGACATTCTCGAAAGAGTTTTAGCAAAATCAAGAGTTACAGGCATATTTTTGTATAAATTGTCTCCACTATTCCAGTTCATTTTGGTCAGCATTAAAATTTCTTGCACAATGGTATCTCCTGATGCTTTTCCGTAGAATCTTTTTACCAATACAGGGATAGGGATTCCTCGACTTCCTTTATAGTAATTGTTTTTACCATTTCCTATATCATTGCTTACAACGCAGCCATGTGTCCAAAGCAGAAAAGTATCATTAGACAATTTTATTGCAGTTCCCCGCTCAATAGGAAAGCCGTTTGGAAAAGGTTTCCCTTCTTTTATCAAATATTTCACAGCACGATACGGAGAATATCCTTGAATTTGTAGTAGTTCAACATCAGCAATCCCTTCTAAGGCTTCAGTAAATCCTACAATTTCTTGATGCGTAAAAGGTGTTGTTTTATGTATTACAATTCTTCGTAATTTAGCAACAGGATCGCACTTGTAGTATTCTTCCCTCAACTTGCTTATTGTTATTCTTGCTTCATCTCGTTTCATGTATGGATTTTTACCTATATATTGAGGATCGTCCAATTTTTTCAATATTAATCTTATTCCGGTTCCTGTTGAATCAAATAATTGGCTACAACCTATACATATTCCCTTTGTGTTGGATTTTGCATAACTAATCCCGACAAAAGCAGTTTCTTCATCCAAAACTACAGGATGCCATAAGACTCCTGACGCTTTTGCATATATACTTGTTGACAATGCCCACATCACTTTACATTTATCATACGCATCTAAAGATCGTTCTTCTATAAATTGAATTTTTACACCTTTATTGGTTCCATATAATTTAATAGCATCATGTAAATTAAAATCAGGATCATAATTGCTATCTTCTCTGAATTTTGTAAATGATTTCGGAATATATATAACTAATACCTCAAAATCAGAAGCTTGAGTTTGAAAATAATCAATTTGAGATTTTATATGTTCAACAAACGTTTTTGTTTTAACACGAAGCATATTGCTTTCATCGTATGTTCTGAACAGTTGAGAGTCATTTTGTGATGGAATATTTAATGCTCTTTTGTATGTTTCATAAAATCCTTCATAGTTTGGTAGAAACATTTCATTGCTTTTGGCTGCATGTCTAGTATTCAGGCTATTTAAATGCCTTA
>CASDOW010000032.1 GCA_949282195.1 uncultured bacterium
ACATAAATTACAATTCTCACCAAACTTACTGCACTCACTTGTTATATCTGATACAGAACCGCCCCCGCCAAAGATTGAATTAGAGAACTTCTTTGTAATTAACGGCGTAAAAGCAGCCGTGATACAGCTTATTACAATTAAACTTATCAAAAGTTCGACTAAAGAGAAACCTTGCAGCACAATTTTACCCCTTAGGGTAGATAAATATCTAGTAAACATAAAATTTTCCTATTATTTTTTGCCTATACACTATATTATATAGTGTATACATCAAAAATCAAGTTATTTTTTTATGTATACATTATGTCAAGATAAATAATTATGTTTTATGCTTAATTGTGTTAAATATAACATTGGTGCAATATGGACGAAATTTTATACAAAAAAGTTTTGGGTGAAAACATAAGAAAAATAAGAAAAAAAATCGGCTTAACTCAAGATTTATTTTCTGAAAAAATCGGAATAGAACCCTCAAGCTTAAGCAACATTGAAAACGGCAAAAGCTTTCCTTCGGCTTTAACAATTATTCAAATACAAAAAAAATTTAATATTGTACCCAATGAAATATTAAACATGGATTCTGTTAATTTTAAAGATATTAATGTAATAAATAAACAAATTCAAGAAAAAATTAAATCCATGGATGAAAAGAAAAAAAGAACTCTATGGAAAATAATGGAAGTTTTAGAATTTTAATTTATTCTTCTTCAATTTGTTTTAATGCTTCTAAGCCAACCAGATTTTCTAAAATTGCTCTTGAAGTCAGATATTCATCCTGTGCTCTTTGAGCGTTTGTTTTAGCTGTTCTATAATAAACATCAGCTATAACGAGCTCTTCTTTTGATTTATTTTGAGATAATTTATATATATCTTCTCTTTTTTTTAAATTTTCTTCAGTCATATTTGCAAGCTGCTGCTTAGTTTTATAATCTATATATAAATCTAAAAGTTTCTTTTGAAGCCCGTCAATTTTTCTGATTAATAAAACCATATCAGCGTCAGACACTTTTGAAAAACGATAGTTAACTTCTTTGTCATCCTTTGTAAAAGCATTAATCAATCCGCCCCCGATTAAAGCTCCTGTTGCAACAAAAGGGTCGGCAGACAAACTTGCGCCTGCTAAAGAAGAAATATTAGCTAAAGGCTTAATTATTTTTTTAATTGTTGATTCATCAGGCTTATCTTCATCAGGGTTTGAAAGCTTATATATAGTATATTTCATTGTTTCAGAGCGCTCCATAGTCGCTGCCCATAAAATAGATAAATCGGAATTAATTTTACCTGAGTCCATGTCAAGCTCAATGGCAACATCAGACGCAAGCCTTTTAAGGCTCAAATCCGCATAATTTGCTCCTGCAGTATTGGCTGTTTTTGCTTCAATTTCTAGATTGTCATTTTCGGCTTTTATTTCGTCATCTGTTTTATCAACGTCTTGAACAAATTGAGCTTTTTGCGTTTTTAATTCTTTTTTAATATCCTTATTTGACTCAACTTTATCGGTATTTGACATTCTACCTTCAAGGGCTCTTGGGATATTAACTTCATCAAGAGTTAAGGCTAAAGAGGTTTGAGTTATAAATAATAAAAACAATATTATTTTTCTTATCATTTTTTAGCCTCATTGCTGTTATCTATGACATTAAGCGTTTTCTTTTCGTAATTTAAGTCATTTTTATTAACATTTTGAAATGTTAAATCAAACTGGGCTACATTTAAATCTTCGACTGTTTTTTTACCTGCTAAACGAGTAAGCGCAAGCTGATATTTTTTCACTTCTTGTTTTAATTTATATTCTTCAACAAGCTCTTCTTCCCATTGAGAAGACGCTATTGCGATATCAAGTGAATTATTTTTTTCCAAAGCTTCAGAATAATTTTTATTATGCAAAAGCAATTGCTCTCGGCATTTTTTAAGTTTGGTCAAAGCTCCTTTATATTTAAAATAGTCAACAATGATTTCATCTTGCAAATCTTCAATTAAAGAAGCAAGCTCAATTGCTTCTGTGTCTGTTATTGAAGGATTTCTTAATTTTTCATTATTTTCTTTATTAATTAAATTTGTAGCTAATCTTCCTGCTGCATAAGCTCCCGATTGAATACCATAATTCATGCCCAAAAAAGAAGGTAATAGTGCAGCTCCTGAAATAATTGCACTCATTGATTTAGCCAGCATTGAAGAGTGTATTCTTCGCTGTTCTGCCGGAATTGCAAGCTTTTTTAAACAAAAACCAATCATAGGATTATTTGAAACAGTTGCATTCCAAAGATTTTCAATATCTTCTAAATCTGCTTTTTGTTGTTCGTTAATTTGATTTTGAGCGCTAAGTGTATCATCAATAAATAATGATCCTTTAAGAGTTTCAACTTGCTCTTTATATTCAATATCGAAATCCTTTACTTTATCCAGCTCAATTACCTCTTGCGCTATTGCACAAGGGAAAAGAGCTAAATAAATTAAAAAAACTGATACAAACTTCCTCACCATAATTAAATATTACCATACAAAATTAATTATGATAATTTTAGACTTATATAATTAATATTAATTTAAATTTATTTACCTATCGAAAAAAGTCCGCCAAGAAAAGCTATTACAAGAGCAGCGACAGTCCCTATTGCTAAATATTTCATTGACCTTTTAAATTGTTGGTGTTTTTTTGTGCTCAATTCAACGCTATCAGATTTTGTTTCTAAATTAATATTAGATACTTGTTGGTTATTTGAATTATTTTTTAATTTTTCAATGTAAGTTTTATTTGCGCTGCTAAGTTGTGAAATATTTTCCATAGTTTGCTCCAAAAATACACAACTATATAAAACATAAACAAGAAAAAAATTGACAAAAATTGAAATTCTTGCAAGTCAATTTTTTTGTACGATAATAAAAGATGTAGTATTAACTAATACATATTAGAAGGAGAAACTATATGACAAAAGTTGCAATTAACGGTTTCGGTAGAATCGGAAGAAACACTCTACGTGCAGCTATCAGAGAAGGCATTTATGAAAAAATTGATTACGTTGCAATCAATGACCCAGGTTTAACTCCTGCAAATGCTGCTCACGTATTCAAACATGATTCAGTTATGGGCAAATTCGACGGCACAGTTGAAGTTGCTGAAGACGGTTTAGTAATCAACGGCAAAAAAATCTTATTCTTTGCTGAAAAAGATCCTGCTAACCTACCTTGGGCAAAATTAGGCGTTGAAGTTGTTGTTGAATCAACAGGTTTCTACACTGATGCTACTAAAGCCGCTGCTCATATTACAGCAGGTGCTAAAAAAGTTATCATTTCTGCACCGGCTAAAAACGAAGACAAAACAATCGTTTTAGGCGTTAACGATAATGAATATGATCCTGCTAAACACAACATCATTTCTATGGCTTCTTGCACAACTAACTGCTTAGCTCCTGTTGCAAAAGTTTTAGATGAAAAATTCGGTATCGTTAAAGGTTTAATGACAACTGTTCACTCATACACAGGCGACCAAAGAATTTTAGATGCAGGTCACAAAGATGCTCGTCGTGCTAGAGCAGGTGCGCTAAACATCGTTCCTACTACAACAGGTGCTGCTAGAGCCGTTGCTCTTGTATTACCTCAATTACAAGGTAAATTAAACGGTTTTGCTATGAGAGTTCCTACTCCTGATGTTTCAGTTGTTGACGTTGTTGTTGAAACTGAAAAACCTGTTACTGTTGAAGCAGTTAATGCAGCTCTAAAAGAAGCAGCAGACGGACATATCCTATGCTACTCAGAAGAACCGCTTGTATCTTCTGACTTCATCGGAACACCTCAATCATCAACTGTTGACGCTGCATTGACAATGACAATGGGCGACAACATGGTTAAAGTTGTTTCTTGGTATGATAACGAAATGGGTTATTCTACAAGATTAGCTGAAACTACATATATGGTTGCTTCTAAACTATAATTTAGTTTTAAAACAATTAAAAGACCTGAAATAAAATTTCAGGTCTTTTTTTAATATAAAAATTTTATTAATTTAATAAATCAAACCCTAATAAAACAACTCCAATCATGCCTGAATAATTTCCCATTTTAGCGTGGAAAACTTTGGTTTTAGTTGTAACGGTTTTCAAATTAACAAAATCTTCTATTTTTTTTGTATCGACAAATTGCTCCATTGAGCCGGATAAAACAAAACAATCCGTATCAAAAATATTATTTAGCCCCAAAATGCCAAGTGTTATATCTTTTTGCCAAACCTCAAGAGCTAAAAGTGCATTTTTATCATTATTCTTAGCTTTTTCAATAACTTCATAAGTTGTTATTGAGCTATCGTTAAAAATTTCAACTGCCGTCTTTCTTAAGCCATTTCCGCTTGCATACGCTTCAAAACAATCGTATGAGCCACAAGTGCAAAGTCTTTTTTCATTTCTTTCTAACATAAAATGCATTTCGCCCGCTGCACCAGACTTGCCTTTCAAAAGTTTACCATTGATTATTATTCCGCTTCCAACCCCTGTTCCTAATGTTAAAGTAATTGAATTATTATAACCTTTAGCGGCACCAAGCTTATATTCAGCATAAGCCGCCGAATTTGCATCATTTTCAATAAACACTTTTTTATTTGATAACAAAGAAAAATCAATGTCTTTATAGCCGGAAGGCAGATTTGCAGTTGAACCTATAACTTTTGTGTTTTCATTGTTCACAGCACCTGCTGTTGCTATTGCAATAAAATCAACATCATTTTCTGCTTCAGATACAATGCAAGCTAAAGTATCAAAAATTTCATCTTTTGTTTTTGGAGTTTTTATTTTATGAACTTCATTTAAAAAATTTCCTTCTTCATCAACAATTGCATAAGAAATTTTTGTTCCACCTATGTCAATTCCAAGTGCTTTTTTCATTTATAACCCTTTTTCAACCTCTTTAAATCTTTTTGCTATCAATTGCGGTCTTGTAATAGCACTACCTATAACAACAGCATCTGCCCCACAATCAAATGCTTTTTTTGCTTCATTTTTTTCCCAGATTTTTCCTTCTAAAATAGTAAAAATATCAAGATTTTCTTTTATTTTTTTAACTAATTCAAAATCAGGAGTATTAGGCATATTCTCAGTTTCTAAAGTATAACCGCTAAGAGTTGTTGAAACAATATCAAACCCTAATTCACATGCGTTTTTTGCTTCATCATATGTAGCAACATCAGCCATAGCAAGCTTATTATTTTGTTTGATATACATTAATAAATCTTCAAGAGTTTCATTATTTGGTCTTTTTCTCAAAGTTCCGTCAAGCGCCACAATATCTGCTCCTGCCTCAATTATTCTTTTGCAATCAGAGATATTTGGGGTGATATAGACTAATTCTTTATAATTGTCAGGAATTTTATCGGGCTTTGTAATCCCGATGACTACGCAATTCGGATAAAGCGACTTGATATTTTTAATATCTCTTGCGCCTGCCAATCTTAGAGCATTTACGCTTCCTAAATCAATTAATGATTTAGCAAAAGCAATAATGCAATTCTCATCATACAAAGGTTCATCAGGCATTGCCTGAAGCGAAACGATAATTTTATTTTTTATTTTATCTAATATTTTCATAAATCCATTATACATCTAACTAATTTTATTTAAATGTAAAAAATTGTATAAAAAACACCTTTATCATATTCTAAAACATAGATGTTTGTGAGAAAATCTCATTAAAAACTCAATAATGCAAGGTGGAATTTGATGGAAAAAGAAGTAAGAGCAATTGTCCTTGCCGCAGGCAAAGGAACAAGAATGAAATCAGCAAAACCAAAGGTACTCCATGAAATTTTTAACAAACCACTATTAGGCTGGGTAGTTGAAGCTATTGCAAGGTTGCATACTAAAACTCAAAGTATTGTAATTATTGGTCATGGTGCACCAACAGTTGAAGAATATTTAAACAAAAATTACAAATACGTAAAAACAACCTTGCAAAAAGAACAATTAGGCACAGGACATGCTGTTGCTCAAGCATTGCCTTTATTACATGATTTTAGAGGAAATGTCATCATAACTTGCGGAGATACTCCCTTAATTTCAACAAAAACTCTAAGAAATTTAGTAAGATACCACAACGAAAATGCAGCAGATTTGACTGTTATGACAACTCTTTTTGATAATCCTTACGGATATGGAAGAATTATCAGAAATACAAAAGATGAAATCATAAAAATCATAGAAGAAAAAGACGCAAATGACACCATAAAAGAAATTAAAGAAGTAAATACCGGCGTTTATTGTCTTGATTGGGCAAAAATTAGAAAAGCTTTTACGGAACTTAAAAATAACAATGTACAAGGCGAGTACTACCTTACAGACATCATCAAATGGGCAAGAGATAATGCTTATAAGGTTTTAGGATTTGTTAATAAAGACAGCGATGAAATATATGGAATAAACTCAAGACAAAACCTTGCTCATGCTGCAAAATTAATGAAAGACAGATACAATAAACAATTAATGGAGCATGGCGTAACCATTGTCGATCCTGAATCGACTTATATATCTCCTGAAACAACAATTGATATAGATACAACAATTTACCCCAACACTTATATCGAAGGAAAAAATACAATTGCTAAGAATTGTAAAATTGGTCCTATGGCGCACATCAGAGGGAATTGCGAGGTAGGAGAAGGGTGCAAAATAGGTAACTTTGTTGAATTAAAAAATGCAAAAATAGCAAAAAATACCAATGTTTGTCATTTAAGTTATGTAGGAGATGCAATAATCGGTTCCAAAGTTAACATAGGTGCAGGTACGATTTTTGCAAACTATAACTCCATAACAAAAGAAAAGAAAATGTCCACACTCCATGACGGTGTTTCAATCGGGTCAAATTCCGTAATTGTTGCGCCGGTTGAAGTGGGCTCTGAAGCCTTTGTTGCAGCATCAAGCTGCATAACAAAAGATGTAGAAAGTCAATCACTCGCAATGTCACGCAGTCCCCAAAAAGAAATGAAAAACTGGGTAAAAAATATGAAGGAGAAAAAATAAAATGAGCCTTGAACTTGAAACAGAACTAAAAGAAATTCAAAAAATCCTACCCACTCACGATATTAAACTGTTTTCAGGACGTTCGAACAATGGACTTGCAAAAGAAATTGCCCAATATTTAGGTACAAGTTTAGAACCAATCACCATTAAAAACTTTTCAGACGGCGAAATTTACGTTCAAATTCAAGATTCCGTTCGCGGAGATGATGTTTTTATTGTTCAACCGATTTGCGACCCTGTTAATGAAAATCTGGTTGAGTTATTGATTTTATTGGACGCATTTAAAAGAGCAAGCGCAAAGTCAATTACAGCAGTAATTCCATATTACGGCTACGCAAGACAAGATAGAAAAGCCTCAGGCAGAGAAGCAATCACAGCAAAATTAGTTGCCGATTTATTAACCCAAGCAGGCGCTACAAGAATTCTTGCAATGGACTTACACACAGGTCAAATACAAGGCTTCTTTAATATTTTAGTCGACCATATTTATGCAACACCTGTTATTGTAAATTACGTTAAAAATATAGATACCCAAGGTTCAGATTTAGTTTGTGTTTCTCCTGATATGGGCGGCGTTAAAAGAACAAGAGCTCTGGCTAAACAAGTAGGAGCACCTATTGCAATTATCGACAAAAGACGCGATAAGCACAACAGCGCAATTGCTTGCAACATCATAGGCGATGTTAAAGATAAAGTTTGCGTAATGTTTGATGACATTATTGATACAGCAGGAACAATCTGTGAAGCAGCGAGAATGTTAAAAGAACAAGGTGCAAAAGATGTTTATGTTTGCGCTGTTCATCCGGTATTTTCAGGTCCGGCTCTTGAAAGATTGGAGCAATCTCCGATTAAAGAAGTAATTGTTACAAACACAATTCCACTAAAAGATACGGTAATTCCTGACAAAATCAAACAAGTTAGCGTAGCTCCTCTATTAGGAGAAGCAATTTCAAGAATACATGACGACAAATCAGTTTCATCATTATTTGGTTTTGAAATAGAATACAAAAAAGATTAACTATGGAAAAAATTTCAGCTCAACTTAATAATTTAAAAAAAGAAGCGCTTGAATGCAAAAATTGTGAGCTGTTTAAAACAAGAAATAAAATAGTTTTTTCTGATGGGTGCGAAAATGCGCCCATTATGTTTATCGGAGAAGCCCCCGGACAAAATGAAGATGAAACGGGAATTCCTTTTATCGGCAGAGCAGGGCAGCTTTTAAGAAAATTTTTATTTGAAATTGGAATTAAACAAGACGACATCTATATTGCAAACACAATTAAATGTCGTCCGCCAAAAAATCGAAAACCAACATCAAAAGAAAAATCAGCTTGCAAACATTTCTTGGATAAACAAATTGAATTAATAAACCCCAAAATAATCGTGCTTGTAGGCTCAACAGCACTTGAAAGTTTTATTACAGACAAAAAATTGACTATCACAAAAGCAAGAGGAAAAATTTTTGAAATAAACAACAGAAAATTTATTCCGATTTTTCACCCCTCTTACCTTTTAAGATACCATTCAACCGAAGAAAATTCACCGAGAGATTTATTTAAAAAAGACTTAATCTTTATAAAAAACGAGGTTTTAAAATAATGAAAATTAATAATTCAAACATTAATTTTAAAGCTTACAAAATGTCGCAAAAACAAGCACAGCAAATTAATAACACAATTAAAAAATCCTCAAAGATAGATATTATATGCCACGAATCAACAGACAGAGATTCTGCAAATTCTGCCCTTGCAATGGCGGATTATATAGAGCAACAAGGAATAAATGCAAGAATAATACTTTCTCAAGATTTAAAAAGCTTAACCCTAAGAGCACAAGATAAAAATATAATACAAGCAAAAAACTTAAAAGATGACGAAACGCCCGATACCGTATTATGTGTTGATTTCTGCAAAAAAGAAAGAGTTGCGCCAAACGTATGTAATTACATAAAAAAGGCAAATAATATAATCGGACTTGATCACCACTTAGGAGTTGATATCACTCAAGACAGTCTAACATTAACAAAAGAAAAAAATTCAACAAATAAAACAGCTTCTTTTTATATTGACACTACGGCGAAATCCGCAACCAGCGTAATATATCGATTTTTTGAAGCAATAGATAGAGAAATATCAGATGATACCGCTTATGACTTATTCTTCGGTTTAATTAGCGATTGCAACAAGAAAGGTCTTGTTAAATGTGACGGGAAAAACGGCACAATTAATGCAACCAAAGAAATGATGCAAGATAAAAATGCTTATGAAATATATCAAAACCTATTAAAGAAATTAACTCCTGAAAAAGTATCATCAATAGCAAGAAAAATTGACATAATAAGCTCCTTGTCGCAACAAGAAAAAGCTTTCAGCGACTCACTTTATGAAAAAATAAAATACAATAAAAAAGGTACAATTGCCTATGTTGAAATACCGCCAAACGACAAAACATGGAATGAACTCGGGGGCGATAATTCAACAACAAGCGCAATATTAAATCATTTTCGCCAAACAGTTCTTAAAAAATATAACAATATAAAAACCGTATTCGCATTTTATCAAGCAAATAATACATACAGATTAAGCGTTCATTCAAAAGAAAAAAATTTAAAACAACTGTATGATTTGACTCTCAATAAAATAGCAGATACAAGTTTTACAATCGGAGGACATGAAGACCGAGGCGGGGGCAAAATCAATTCAACAGACGAAAAGACTTGCCACGAATGGGTTAAAAGCATTATTGCCATAGCAGATTTATATAATTAATATTAAGTTTTGTATCATGGCAGCTCAAAAGTTTTTACACAAAAAATTTTTTTGATATATTTAATAAGGCAAAATAATTAGCTCCTTAGAATTATTTTCTTGGATATAATTATATTTGTGTTAATATTTAATTAAACAACGTAGTTAGTATTATAAGGATTAAATTATGGCTTTACCAAACGTAGCTTATTTTTCAATGGAAATTGCAATTGACCAATCCTTAGCAACATATTCAGGTGGTTTAGGATTTCTTGCAGGTTCACACATGCAATCAGCAGGATACCTACAAATGCCAATGGTTGGTGTTACTATGTTATGGTCTTTTGGTTATTACGATCAAAGAATTAATGAAAGCGGCAATGTAGATGTAGCATACATCAGAAAACACTACGATTTCTTAACAGATTTAAATGTTTCAACAACTGTTAAAGTTTTTGGCGAAGATGTTATCGTTAAAGCATATAGAGTTGAACCCGAACTATTTGGAACTTGCCCAATATATCTATTAACAACTGATGTTGACGGAAACTCAGAATGGGCAAGAAAAATATCACACAAACTATATGACGGAGATGAAAAAATCCGTGTAGCTCAAGAAACAGTTCTTGGTGTCGGCGGTGTTAGAGTTCTTCAAGCAGTTGGCTACAACTTCGATTGCATCCACTTAAATGAAGGTCACGCTCTACCTGCTGCATTTGAATTATTAAGACAATACAACGGCGATCTTCAAGCAGTTAGAAGAAAAACTGTATTCACAACACACACTCCGGTTCCGGCAGGAAACGAAGTACACTGGGTTGACACATTGGTTGATGCAGGCTTCTTCAGCGGTTGTTCAAGAGAAACAGCTGTTGAACTAGGCGGCGAAAACTTCTCATTAACTGTTGCAGCTCTTAGAATGTCAAGAATTGCAAACGCCGTTTCACAACTTCACGGCTTAGTTGCAAATAAAATGTGGGAATGGGTTAAAGACAGATGTCCTATTAAAGCAATAACAAATGCAGTTAATCTTCACTACTGGCAAGACGAAAGAATGGCAAAAGCAAAATCTGACCAAGAATTGCTTGATGTTAAATATGAAATGAAAAAAGAATTATTCCAATACATTTCAGATACTCAAGGAAAACGCTTTGATCCAAACGTATTAACAATCACTTGGGCAAGAAGATTTGCTGACTACAAACGTGCTTGGTTGATTTTAATGGATGAAGATAGAATTTCAAAACTATTAAACGAAAACAAAGTACAACTTATTTTCGCAGGTAAATTCCACCCTGATGATACAATGGGTAAAGAAACATTCAACAACATTCTTAAAAAATCATACAACATGAAAAACATGGTTGTATTACCTGGTTATGAACTAGGACTATCAGCTAAACTTAAAAAAGGTACTGATATTTGGTTAAATACACCGACAAGACCTCTTGAAGCTTCAGGTACATCAGGTATGTCTGCTAATATGAATGGTGCTGTTCACTTCTCAATCTTTGACGGTTGGACAGTTGAAGGTACATTCCCAGGAATTAACGGTTATACAATCGAATATCCCGGCCTAGATGATGATATTCCATGGCAAGAAAGACACTGGAAAGACCACAGATGTATGATGAACACTCTTGAAAACGAAATCATTCCTACATACTATGAAAACAAACAAGAATGGGCTCGTTTAATGCGTCAAGCTATGAGAACTGCTGAAGGCTACTTCAATTCAGACAGAATGGTTATTGAATACTTCAACAGAATTTATAAACCAATCGCTCACGGCGGCGTTCAAGAAGAAACAAACGGAAACAATTCCGCATCTTTTGAAGCACCAAACCAAGATGCTTGGACATATTCAAATATTAAATAAATAATATAGAATATCAAAAAACCGAAGAGTGAAATCTTCGGTTTTTTTTATTATTTTTACTGTCTAACAGGCTTTGAAATCATTTCATAATTAAGCCCCTGTGATTTCAATATAAAATCACAGAGTTCTCTAACAGCACCTCTTCCCCCATTAAAATCAGAAATAAAATTACACTCACTTTTAACTTCTCCAACAGCGTCATTAGGACAGCATTTTAAACCGACTTCCCTTAAAACACAAATATCCGGTAAATCATCTCCCATATATGCAACTTCAGAGGGTTTTATATTGTATTTTTCAATAAGCTCATTGAGTGCTTTAATTTTATTCTTTTGACCCATATACAATTCTTTAATATCAATCATTTCGGCTCTTAGCTTTACTGCATTATTTTCTCTTGCCGTAATAATTGAAGTAATCAAACCCGCTTTTGAAAGCATTACAACACCAAGCCCATCTTTAGCGTTATAAGTCTTAATTTCTCTGCCGTCTTCTAAAAATGTCAAAGATCCGTCAGTCATAACGCCATCAACATCAAAAGCAACAAGCTTAATATTTTTTGCAATCGAACGCAATTCAATATCATTTTTTTTCATATTTATCTCCAAATATATTTTATAAAATTATACATCAAACGGACTAGTTTTAAAAAATTCTCATCAAAATTTAAAATCATATGTCGTAAATTAAAATGTAGTAAAAAAAGAAAAAATATGAACATCGTAAAACAAATTAAATTGTCTAAAAGCGACTTTATCGTCGAATATGGCAGCTCCTCATTAAAATTAGATTATAGAACACAAGATGGGAAATATATCATTGACATCACCAACATGAATTTAATTAATGCAACAAAAATCGCCATTTTGTGTTCTACATATTGCTTTATAAATAACTTTAAAAAGAAAATTTGTTGGCTTGTGGCTGACGAAGAAATCAAAAAAGCAATCAACATACTTCGCTTAAACAATATTGAAAGCAAAGTATGCGAAACAAATACAAATAGAATGGTTATTGCTTCATGAATATTTTAAACGGCATTAAGAAAGAAAAAATATACGGAATAATAAGAGAAGATAACGCCGATTATGCATACGAGCTGGCAAGAGCATACATTGAAGGCGGAATTAAATTTATTGAATTAAACACCCCGTTAGAAGTTACAAAGAAAATAACCGAAAAAAATGATGCCATAATTGCACAAGGCGGAATTATAACAACTCAACAAGCACATAAAGCGCTCGAATGTGGTGCCAAAATAATTGCAAGCCCAATTTTTCAAACAAATCTCGTGAGATTTGCATCTTGTTACGAAGCTTTTTTAATTCCTTCGGTAACGACACCGAATGAAGCATATAATGCTTGGAGAAACAGAATGCCGCTAATTAAAATATATCCTGTAGCAGAAATGGGCGGAGCTGAATATATTAAAGACATGGTAAAACCTATGCCATTTTTAAATTTATTGCCATGCGGATTTGTAAAAATTGACGAAATAGATGACTACTTAAAAGCAGGAGCTGTTGCAGTCGGCATAGGACGAGAATTATACAATAAGAACAGTTATGATGAAATAGTTAAAACAGTGCATGAAGTAGTGGAAATGGTTAGATAGATTTTAGGTCAAAAGCGGATTTTATCCGCTTTGTTTTTTACCCTAAACAAGTGAGCTTAGCCAGACTTGGCTTAGCGAACGACGTTTAGGGCAGAGGTGTGTTCCGAAAACGCCGAAGCGTTGAGCTTTGGCGTTTG
>CASDOW010000033.1 GCA_949282195.1 uncultured bacterium
GACCATACTGTAATCATTAAAGAAGTTAAAGACGGAAAAGTTTATGTAATCGAATCAAACGGCGGAACGGTGCAAAATAAAACGTATAATGAAAGTCAGGTCTGCTCAATCGCAAGAACAACAAAATAATATATTCTGAAATATAAATAGGCAATTTATTTTTCCTTTGGGTTTTATAAAACCGGAATGAATAAACAGCTGAATTCTTTTATAACATATAAGCCCCAATACACCCCTTCATTGCTTAATTATGCAATCCAAAAGAATAAAGGGGCATTTACCCTAAATGGGGATAAATCGGCAAGCTATATGGGAATTGACACATTTACAATCCCGGATAAAATCGTAACGGGGCAAAAACCCGAGATTAATAAAAAAGCATACTTAAAATATTATTTTTCATGTGTAGCGGGACTAATCGGCATAATCGGGCTTTCCTTTCTTGCAATAAAAGACGGAAGAATACTGAAAAATCTGCCGTTTAATCAGCATAAACTTTTAAGTAAAACCCCATCCTCGGAAGAACTTGACACAATTGTAAAATCAAACTTGAAAAATATAAAAAACAAACTGTCATTTGACGAATCGACAGTTACAAAAGACGACATAATAAATATGGTTTGCGAAGGCATGCCAAAATACGGTAATTCGATATTATCGGGAATATTCAGAAAAGAAAACGAAAAAATTGCGGAAGAAATCTTTGCGGATAAAAAGAAACTGCACATCTACAATCTTCTGCGGGGATACGGAGAAGAAATAAAAAATAATGCCGCAAGAAAAGAATACAATGCGAAATGCACAAATATTGCATCTCAAAGTACAAAAGAATACAGTATTGAACACCTTGAATATCTGCTGGCATACGGAAGAAAAAGACATGTAGACAGCCTTTCGGTTGCAAATATGGCCGTAAGTCCGCGAAAAATAATGCGATTGGAAGCACTATTCGGTGAATTCAGAAGAAAATTGACTCCGAGACAAAAATTAATGGGCGGAAAATATCTCAGCATAAGAGCATATAGGCACCCGGACGAAATCAGAAATCTGCTTATGCAAAGTGAAGAAATAACAAAATATTTATCTGCCGTCAAAAAAGGAACACTGACACGTTCTGCGGAATTATTCTCATTGCAAAAATTAATCGGCGATAAAAACGTAAATATGCGCCAAATAAGAAAATTCTATGAAGGAATAGATAAAAACCACATTAGGTGCATAGGTTTTGACAACATAAAAAAATTGGTTTCAATTGATAAAATGAATTCGGTCGAAACATCAAAATACATAAATTCAATACCTGAAGGTCTGCTAAAAAAAATAAATAACGGCAGAGAGTTGTTTGATTTTGTTGATTACAGGGAGTTTCTCGGAATAACAAGCGTCAACGAGCTTACAATCGCACAAAAGAAAAGTTTGATGCATAAATTAATTACGCAGAAAGTAAAAGATATCAAAAAAAGAAATAAGTTCAGCGCCATAAAACCGACTTCCGTAAAAGAATACCATGCATTACTGGAAAAACTTTCCCGCTCAATCGGTGTCGACACAAAGCCGCTCTCAAAAGAAGGAATAGAGAATTTAAACCGTGCGCTTGAGAGAATAATAACCGATATAAAAGATGTGGACTTGAATGAAGCATCGATTAAAATGTCAATCGGCAGAGATTATTTCGTAAAAAAAGTAATGAAATTATGCGAAGGGCTTGATAAAAAAGAAATAAGAAAAGTAGGCGACTATTTCGGCTTTGAAATTACGGACGAAACTCTGAAGGGTTACCCGATAGATATAAATAACGGTGCAAAGCTATCGGAGATAAAAGATGAGAAAACAAAAGAAGTAATAGAAAAATTAAGACCTGTTGTAAACAGATTTGCCGATGCAAAACTAAACAAAGTAAGTGTTATAGGCGCAAGTAAACAATTTAGTGAGGACATAAATGAAATTTTAAAAGCATTTCCGGAATTGAGAAGCATAATAGGTAAAAAGCAGCATAATACACACGCATTTACGCTCGATATTCATACACTGAAAGTTTTACAAAACGTATGCACCAACCCCAATTTTGAAAAGCTGCCAGAAAAAGATAAGAAACTGCTGTCGATTGCTTCCCTTTTGCATGACATAACAAAAGCGGAAGGCAAAATTGATTCCCAGCACCCGGAAGAATCAGCATTTGATGCATTTTACATTATTCAAAAATTAAATCTTGAAGAACAAGACCAATTAAAAATATATGAATTAATCAAAACTCATAACTGGCTTCAAAGACTTAATAATGAAAAAGACCCCGAAATGGTCGAAAATATAGCACAGGACATTGCATTCGATACAAGAAGGACAAACACTTTTGAACTTGCAAAAATATTATGCGAAGCAGATTTAAAATCGGTAAAAAAAGACGACGGATTTTTTGAAGCCCACAAGAGCGGACTTGAAAAAATGAGCGCAAAAATTGACAGATATCTGAAAATGTTAAAAAGAACACAAATTTATCTGCCTCAAACAAAAATCCCGAAAGCATCCGAAATTAAAAACGGAACAATAATAAATAAAAACGGAATAACAAATACCGTTATATATATGAATGAAGCGGATAATGACCTTGTTAAATACGGCTTTGAAGAAGGAACCACAAAAGGAAATCTTGCAAGCTTAGTTCATGCGCTCACAAAAGAGGAAGATTTAAGCAAAGTTGATGCATTTTCAATAATCGACTCGGAAGCGCTTCTTTCAACTTCATATATGAACCCGAGAGAATACAGGGTGTTTAGACCGCAGGGGCTTGTTTTGGATGTTGAAACAAACGATATCCATGCGGGATATTTTAGAGACTTTGGAACAGGATATTCAAAAGAAATTGAATTATTAAAATCGGACTACCTGTTCAGAGGAAGAAGAAAAGAAACGCTGGGATATGACGAATGGAGAGATGACAGAACGGCATTTAGAAACTATATATCAAATCAAATCAAAAAAGAACTCTGTTTAAGCGATGAAGAATATATACAAATGATTGAAAAAATTCAATCTGCAAAATCAATAACGGATGTTGAAAAAATAGACCCTAAAATCGCAGACGGATTAAAACGAGTATTTGAAGCAATGGATGTCGGTAAAAGAAGCGGAGGAAGAAAATACAACGAAATGCTTGTATCAAGACCGAAAGTTCAGGGGGTTTTTGCATACGACACCAAATTCGGTAATATACCAAAGTTCTTAAGAAAATATGCGCAGGATAACGACCTTGTAATTTTGATATACGGAAATCACTAACGACAAAATAATTTATCAGTTTTGATAGACGGGAGAGCCGAAAGAAAGATTCGCCGGTTTAAAGCCAGATGTAACCATTTTATGGTTTATAAAACTTCCCTTCATATCATAATCATAAGCACCGAATACAACGGTGGAATTTTTCCCGAGTTTTTTTGAAATTAAAACAAAAAGTGCGTTTCTTTCTTTAAAGCTCAAATAAGGAATCATATTTCTGCACAATAAAACGGTATTTGGCGTTTTATCATCCATTTTTGAAAGCACGTTCAAAATTTCTCCGAGTCTGAAATTTACATTTTCCCTCAGATTATCTTTTGCCTGATATAACGTATATTCAATCGAGTTAGAATATAAGGGGTTTTTGACAGGCTCAAAATAATCCTCATGATTAATTCCCTGATGAATAAAATATGCATAATCCATTAAAGAAAAATTAACCAATCCTCTCTTTGCGCCCGCAATAATTCTTTCATTGTAATCAAACGCATCAATGGGGAAAAACTTAAGCGCATCATCTTCTAAATTCTTTTTAAGCGCCATAACAATACTATACGGCTCGCTGCCGTCAGAACATGCGGCATTTATAACATTTACTTTTCTGACACCATGATAGCGTTCTTTAAGGTAGGAAGAAAAACTGTCCCACTTGATATCGGGTCTGAAAAACTGGGTATAACAAGATACTTGTTTTAATTCATTATCATGGGTTTTTCTTGAATATACGACCCTGTTGGCACTAAATGAAGGGGATGAATATGAAATCGGGGCAATATGCATTTTATAAGTCCGTATTTTAATTACACATAAATAAAACATGTAAAAATTATTTTTAAACAAAATAAAAACCGCTTTAAGTTAAAGCGGTTTTAATAAAATAAGCTGATTGGATTTTTAAGCTGCAACAGCTAAATCTCCGTCTTTTTCATATTCTTCTTCGTCGTCTTTATCTCTATCGTTATCAAAGGGGTTTGTTTTATCTTTTTCTTTTACATTTTTATTATCTTTATCTTCTTCATCAGGCTCCTGAATTTGAAGTCTTTCATCCTGATTTATCATATCCTGAACGGCAGAGCCTATTGAACCGGCGTATTCATGGTACATTTGAATAATTCCGTCATCCAATTGTCTGAAAGCGGAAATCATTCCGAATTGTTCTTTATGTCCGTCAAGTTTCAATTCATAATTTTCAAGGTTAGATTTGCACAGGAACCCGAATGAGCCGCCCTGCAAAATAGCATATTCATCTGCCGTTAATTCAGCCTCGGGAATTGATTTGAATTCTTCAAGTTCAGAAGCTTCAATAGAGTTTATTTCATCGGAAATTGAAGCATATTCTCTTATTAAATCGGACATTTCGGAAATTTTTCCGGTTGCTCTGTCAAGACCGCTGAATACTTCTGCTATATCTTGTTCATAGGTGCTGTTATCAACTCCTGCCGTAATTTGAGCATTCAAATCGGAAATCTCAACCTGTTCGCCGTTTTTTCTTGCCTGAAGGAATGCGGCAACGGAATTTTCAATAACATCCAAAATACGAAGATATTCGTTTTTGGTTACTTTTTCCTGTTCTGCTAGAGTTTCATCATAAATCACGCCGATTTCATCGCTGACTTTATCCATCTGGACTTCTTTTTTCTCGGCAGATTCTCTTAATTCGCCCTTACGGTCGCCTTCGGTTTTTGTTTCGTCATCTTCTTTTACGACATCCGTGCCCAATTGGTTTGAGAGCATTTCAAGATCATAATCGCTTAAGTTTGCGGCATTAATTGTATATTCGCCGTTATCGCTTGTAAATGTCAAAATATTATCTTCGTATGTTACTTCGACATTACCGCTTTGGACGGCGGATCCGTTTGCGCCCGCATATTGATTGTATTGGTTTACTATGGAGTTAATAGACATTTTTTATTTCTTTCGTTTTTTGCTTCCTACATATATATAAAGTATATATAAAAGCTATAATTTCAAATTTAAAATTTTTTGTTACATTTGTTAACAATTTAAAACGGGCGGCAGCCTGCAAATGTGTCATTGTTTAGTTTTGTAAAAATACAAAAGTTGAATAATAAAATAAAGCAATTAAATATATGGAGTTGATTTAATTAAACCAAAAACGGGAGACAATAAATGGAAGTAAATTTCACGGGCGGAATTAACTTAAATACAAAAGGCGAAAACAAAACAAAAAGAAAGTTTTTTAAAGAAGAAAACGACACGGTAGAAATAAAGTCTAAAAGAGAAAAGAAAAAAGAACCGTTTATAAAAAGATTTAAAACGTTTTTTGCGGCGCTCGGTGCTTCAATTTTGACTTCAATAGGCTTTCTTGCATATTTTTCAAAAAAGCTGACAGCGGCAAACGAAGAAAATAAAAAGCTTGAAAATGAAAATAATAAACTTAATAAACAGTTGGAAAATATTGCGCTGCCTGAAAATGCCGATGAAAAATTAAACGATGAATTAAAAAAACTTGCTTCATCCGAATTAAATTATGATCCGATAAAACAAACGGATAAAAAAGATAAAGAAAAAAGAGAATCTAAAAACGATAATCCCGTAACAATTCTTCCCGAAACTTACACAAAAACAACAAACAGAAGCGATGCAAAGGCGCTTAAATATCCGAAATTTAAAAAAGGAGAACCTTATGAATTTAAGTTCCCCGAATCTGATGAAATAAAAATCACAAAAGAACAATACACATTTAAACCGATTGAAAGAACTCATACAAACATAAGCGAAAATTACGCCGATTCTCTTAAATGGGATAACGATAAAATCGCAAGAGATCTTCTTCAAAACTTTTTTGACGGACACAATCAAACGCTTGACGGTGTTAAATTCAGCGTAATACCGCAGGATAAGGGAAAATATAAAGTAAGACTTGAAGGAAAATCGGTTTATTCACCCGATAAAGCCATTCTTCTAGGCGAAAGCTCAAAGAAAAATAACGAAAACGCAGCGGGAAACTACGGCGAAGGTCTTAAAATGGTCGTATTAAAGCTCTTAAAAGAAAAAGGCGCAAATAGCGTTAATATATCATCGGGGGATTGGAGAGTAAACTGGAATCTTGATGAAAACGGATTAAATAAAAGGGTTTTATCATACCAATTAGATAAAGTGCCCGAAAAAGACGGCAACTATATGGAATTTGAAACAACGGATACCGATTTTATAGAATCAATCATAAAATCTTTTGACAGATTTTATCATTACAATAATCCCGCATTTAAATGCCCCGATTTTGAAAATGATACACTTGCAATTAAATTAAAAAATAAAAACGAAAAAGGAAATATATTTATAGCGGGACAAGCCTTTGAAGCAGACGGCGAATATGAAAATATTAAAGGAATGGACATTTTAATCAAGAAAAGACCGCCCCGGCAGCATGAGTATAAATTTATATTTGATCCTTCAAGAGACAGAACCTCATTGAATTCGGACAATATGTCGACACTGGGCGAATGGGTTGCATCAAAGAAAAATATGTCTAAAGATGACGTTGTAAAACTTATCCACAGTCTTGAAGAATTCTGGGATTTAGGGACAACGGAAGCCATGTTTAAACACTCCGGCAGAGGAACGGCATTTATAAGCGGCATATTTAAGGGTGCGGCAGACAGAGGCGACCTAAATATAAAATTTCCGGACAAATGTATAGCGGATTACTTTTTTGCAACAAGCGAATTAAAAGATATGTATATAAAAAGCGGATACAGACTGTGCGGCAGCAGTTTTAAATATATGGGAATGCCCTCCGTTAAAGATGTAATCAACGAATCAAGAGAACATAAACCGCTTGAGCCGACGGAGTCCGAAAAAAATAAAATATTAATTTTAAAAGAAGCACTTATGCTTTTTGAAGATGTATTATGCAGTGATGATTTATTTGATAAAGACGAATTGGACACAAAAATATTTATCTATGACAGAAATTCAAAAGATGAAAATCAGGCATACAAAAACGTATCGGGTGAAGCCATAACCGAAGAAGGAAAATCGTTAGGGTTCTGGATGGATAAAGAACTTATAGACAGCGGCGATTTTTCAAAAGCATTTGCAACATCATTGCATGAATTAACACACAAATTCGGAGGAGATGAAAGCCAAATATTCTCATACAAATTAACCGATGTTATGGAAAAAGTATTCCAGGCAATTAACATAAACCCGAATCTTGCAATTAAATTAAAAATCCTTGAAAAAGCTTGGAATGAACAAAATAAAGAATAATACAAGGGATTCTCCCTTGTATTATCAAAAAAAAAAAAAGAATTTATTTTTTATCGACAATATTCACATAAGTAATATTTTGGTTAACCGGATTTGAAAGGTCATATTCGTTAACTTTTACACAATTGCCTGAATTTCCTTCAATAGTATACATCATATCGCCTTCAATTGCATAAACGATTCCTATATGCTGCATTGTGCCGTCGCCGTCATAGTCAAAAAGAACAATATCACCGGGCTGCGCCTGATTTGATTCAATCAGTTCATTTTCTTTTTCTGCGGCTCTGTGGACATTAACCTGCCAGTACTGGTTTTTAATTTCTTCATACCAATCGGGAATATCCAAATCCGTATTATTTGCAACCTGTTCCATTACATAAGAGACAAAAGCCGCACACCATCCGGTTTGACGAGATGAACTGTGCCATTTATATAAGAACTTATCCGCACTGGCATCAGCTTCATTATCTCCCAAATACTTAAGCGCTTCTTGAACAATTGCCTTTGAGAGTAGATTTGGCGAATATTCAATATTATCGTTTCTGTTTTTATTATCTGTAATTGTTTTTTCAATTTCGCTTACTTCTTTTTCGGAAGCGTCAATTTGCGCTTTAATATTTTCGGCAGTATTTTCTTTATAAGTATTTAAATTTTCTTTCGCATTATTATACCCGTTCATTGCTTCAGCTATATTGGGTCCGATTGTCTGCAGAATTTCCGCTTCAATTTGATCTTTTTCGCTATTCAAAGCTGCAAGGTCGGATTCATATGTTTCTTTTGTTGCTTCCATTTTTTCAAGCACACGTTTTGAATATTCAAGCGTTTTTTTGGTTTCTTCTTCTTTTGCTTTTGCGGCATTAAGAGCTGATGTAACAGATGCAATTTGAGCTTCTATTGCCGCTTGTTCATCAGGATCATCCGAACTAGCACCTTGAAGCGCACTTAGTGCGGATTCAAGATTTTCTCTTGTTGATTTTGCACTGTTATAAGCGTTTTCATTTTGTTGAATTTTAGCTTCCTGATTTGAAATTTTGATTTCCTGGGCATCAATCTGCGCTTCTTTTGCGTCAATTTGCGATATCTTTTCCTGTAATCTTGTTTTGTCAACTTTTTCTTCATCAAGTCTGCGCATATATAATTCATACGCCGCTTGAACGTTTTGTTCTCTTGTTTTTACTCCTGAATCCGAACCGTCATAGACAGAATTTAATCTTTCTCGCTGTTCGTCCGCTTTTTCCTGTTTTTCAGCTTTTATTTCAAGAAGTTCTTCTTCCGTTTTCCCTGCCAGACTTGTCTGCCCTGAAACCCATATGGCTTCATCCGTATCATCTCCGCTGCCCGAACCGCCGGAAGCACCGGAAGCACCCGTATTTGCATTTATATTTTGGGTAGCGGTCTGTTGAATGTTTCCTGCCTGTTCAGCTTGAATTTCAGACAAATTATCCAAAATTTGATTTGCAACGTCTAAAGTCGTATTTCCCGCATCCAGCTGGTCTTTAATATATTCACCGTTTTTGACACTGTTTACACCGTCATAAATATCTTTATACGAAACATTTTCAGCATTATTATCATTTAAACTTATGTATTCCATAAACTCTTTAATTTCGTCATTATCAAGTTTAGAGTCGCCGTTTAAATCAATTGTTTTAACAAAATCATTGTCCCTTAAAAGGTCAAACAAATATTCCGTAACAAATCCGTTGTTGTTGCCTTGATTTGTATTGACAGCATTAATATTTGCAATAAGCGCCCTGTCCAAGATTTCAGATAATGACCCCTCAATTGAATCAACGTCGATATTTAATTCGTTTTCAAGATAATCTTTAAGTTCATCGTTGTAATCAAAAAGGTTAACACCCCCTTGAGCATTATCGTTATTTATTTGCTCCTTCCCGTACAGGTTTTCAAGATATGCTTGAAATCCCGCCTTAACGTCCGAAAAATTAGTATGCATAGTTCTCCTTTACAGTTCTTCCGATTTATTTATCGGCAAAAAAAAATAAATAATTTAACAAAAAAAGATTTTTGATAAAAAATGTTTACAAATTGTAATATTGAATAATTTATGAGGGTATAATTATCTAACCATAATAGACACAATCAGCGCTAAATGCGCCCAATGATAATAAAATAGCAAGGGAGAGATTCACTCCGCTCGACCTCACGGACTCTGCCGAATAAAAATGCGAACCGTTGAGCATTTTTATGAGAGGGCAATTACCGTTGAGCATTTTTATGAGAGGGCAATTGCAAGGCAATTGTAAAGAAACACATGGTTTGATTATTGTGTACGCTTAGTTTGATAATTTTAGTAAAGATGGTTACTAAATTTTGCAAAAATAACTAATTATAAATAAATTGTTAAAAAACACAATATTAATTAACAGAGAAAGAGCTAATTGAAGCATATAATAAACTATACAATGAAATTGGAAATATTATTCCTTTTGAAGAAACAACTAGTTATGGCATTATTACATACAATACAAAGAAGTTAGAAGAATATTTTAGAGGAGGCAGAAATAGTTATAAACCATTAAGCCAACAAACAAATAAATTAATAGACGAATTAAAGAAAAATAATTCTAAACACTCTAAAATATTATATGAATTAAAAATGGAATTTTATAATTACTATTCTCAAATATGCCATAATAAGCTAAGCACATTAACAACATCAATGAAAAATTATAAACCTCAACAAAGATTGGAGGAATTGCAAAGTTTGTTTAAAAATTGCTTTCTTTTATATCAAATTATATTTGATACATTATATGGCAGATTCAAAATTCCTAGACAAGCAAAATTTTTTAGTCTGTTGATTGAAACAGCAAATTATTTAGGATTGAATTTTCCCAAAATAAACCTTTTATATAGAGACTGATTTTAATTTTCTGACAAACATATATATTTTGATGTATAATATCTGCAATGAAAAAAGAGTTGTTATATTCGCTATTATTAATATATGTATTTAGTTTTAATATCGCAACTGCAGAAACAATTTACAGTAAAGTTATCAAAGTTATTGATGGCGATACTGTATATATTGATTTCAATGATAACGGAATCCCAGAACAAGATGAAAAAGTCAGAATTAACGGAATTGATACCTTTGAAACTAAATTAAATGATGGTTTAGAATGGCAAATGAAACTTTATGGTTTATCACAAGATGAAGCACTTGGTTTGGGCTATTATGGAAAAGAGTTTGCCAAAAAGGAATTGTTGAATAAATCAGTAAAAGCAGAATATACAGCAGAAGAGAAGTTTGATAATAACAATAGACACTTAATGTCTATATATTATGACCGCAACAGACATGGTAAGTGCAAGAACTACGAGCAAGAGGTCTTAAAAGCAGGTCTAGCAACAATTTATACAATATCAAACCTTGCAGATAAATTAAAGCCTTATGAAAATTTAGATAAAATAAAAGCTTATGCGAAAAAATCACATAAGCACGATTTGGTTATATTAAATAAAAAAATGGGAAATATCATAAAATAAACTGCAAGTATGGTTGGCTAGCAACTCAAAGTGAAATTTTCGATAGAAATCAAGTTAAAAACTTTGAAAAAGCTACCTGTTGTTTTGATGACGCTCTATTGCCACCGCAAAAAATTAATTATTACAATCTTTCAGAAATGCAAGAAGGTGACATTAAAATATTTTTTGTTGATCCGTTACGTTTCAAAAGACCTCAAAATAATTCCGTAAATGAACTTACAGCAAGTCTATTATCATTAATAAACACTGCAAAAACATCAATAAATTTTGCTATTTATGGATTTTCTGGTGAAGATGATTTAATGAATGCATTAATCAATGCTCAAAAAAGAGGAGTAGTTGTACAAGGTATATAACTGATAGATCCAATAATTCCGCAAGCTTTTCTTGACTTAGTTTTCTTTGTTTGCGAAACTTCTTGATATTTTTACCAATTTTTATTTTTATATCACACATTTAAACATGATAAATGTATAGCATTACTAGCTAAATAAAAAATTAGTTTAATATATAAATAATATTAAATTAATTTTTATATTTTATAGATTAGATGCAAAAATACTGCAAAAGTTTCCTTGATTGGCACGCAACTACTTAACTGTATTTAAAAAATCCTGCATGGAAAAAGGATTGTAAACTTTTGAACTACCAGAAATATCATTGTTTTGCAAAGCGGCATTTAAAGAAGTAGTTTGACTTTGTGGAGCTTCACGTAATTCATTAAGCTTTTCTTTGTTTTTTCGGTAAGTAATATATGCAAAAATCGAACCGACAAAAGCTGTAATACCAAAAATAATTGCAATAATTTTATTATTTTTAGAGCCTGTTTTAACATTTTCTTTTGCTTGCGTTTGCAAAACCTCCGGTTTTATTTCTTCTTTTGTACTCCGAACAGTTTTAATAAATAATTTCTCAACAAGATTATATTTAGAATCTAAAACTTCTCTTTTATTTCCTTCAGCCAAAGCATAGATGCCCGCCTTTAGTTTATCAAAGAATGACAATGAATCATCATAATATCGTCTTAGCGCCAAAGAATCTTGATCCCTGAATTCTTTTATCATTGAGGTTAAACTTTCAAACTGAGTTTGAGCCGCCTCTTTTTTGTTAAGAGCAACCCATCTCATCTGAATTTTTGCAAGCTCTGTTTTTAAAACATTTTCATTAATTTCATCTTTTGACAATAATCCTGTAAGCATTTTTTCGTATTCGGTAGCATCCTTAATTCTCTTAAGAATAGTCCCCTTATCGGCCCTGCAAGCACTTGCAACTTCATCCGGATTAAGACTTTCAAAAAAATCCGACATTGTTTTATGGTGCTCAAAAACTTTTTGATGCAAATAACTTTTAAATATATCTTCTGCTGTTTGAGTTGTGCCTGTTGCATTTATTGTATCTTGCAAATGATAAAATAAACTTCTGTATTCAAAGTTTGCAACATTTGAAAAAGCGCTAAAGTATGGGTTTGAGTTTCTTGAGATAAAAGTTGTATCTATATCGGAAAATCCTAAATATGGTTTTGTACTTTTAAGCAGTTCTTCTAAATTAAATTCTTTAATACTACCTTCCCTTAATGCGCTAAAATTAGGATAAAAGGATTCATAATCCACAGTTACACCCATTTGTTTTAGTGCATCTAGTACTGATTTATTCTCAGCCGAAACACTAAAACCGCCAAAATCAATTAATTCAGCCTTATCACCATTAAAAAATATATTTTCAAGCTGTGCATCATACTGCACAAAACCACTTTTATCAAGTTGGGTCAGTTTTTTTAAAACATCTTTTGCCTGTCTTGGATTTAGCATTCTGCCTTCTTGTGCGTTAAGCGGGATACCTTGTGCAAGATTTGTAATAATGTAATGTCTTCCGTCTTTTTCAACAAGGTCAACTAATTCTTGAGCATCTTCAATGCCAGTTTGTTGAACTTTTCTAAGTGCAAAAGCTTCTTTTTCATAAGTTGAATCATTGCCATAGTTCATTGCATCAGGTCTGAAAAAGCGTATGCCATAAGCATTACTACCACTTGGATTCTTAACCTTATAACATATTGAATTTGTCCCCACACCCATAATTTGATAATTAGTTGTATCAAATTTTTGTAAAATCTCCTTAATATCATCCTTTTTCATTTGCTCTCCCGTTGATTGCAAATGTTCATCAGTGATTTTCTTTAAGTCTTGATATATGGGTTCCAAAAAAGTTGCAAATTGCTCAAAGTCATTTTTTGACAGACTTCTTACTGGCGTTTTTATTCCGGTAAAACATATAGTATCCTTAGTTAAGGAAGAAGTTCGTTTTTGAGCAAAATTAATATATTTATTTTTAATTTTATATTGATTTGAATAAACCTGATTCAAACTTATTGCATTAATTTGCATTGTTAAAACTTTCTATTTTTAAATACAACACATAATATCCCTACGGCTATATAAAACTACAAAAAAACATTTTTTGATAGCAATTCGTAAATATTTATTAATTTGTACTATAAATACTATTTAAAAATAATTTTTACTGGGTTTTAATTATTAAAAAGTTAAAAAATTAGTTTAATAAAGAATTGTTGGTGCAGGTTGCGTATTGCTAATATAAGATCATCAAACATAAATGTTGCATTTGGTACCGGAAAATCTTTTCTTTACTCTGATTTTGACGGTACATATATGCCGTTTGAACATAAGGATATCTGTTTTTTTGATGCCTATAAAAACAATGAAGGAGCTCGAAAATTATTTAAACATTGTTTTTTGCCATTTAAAGATTTTTTAAACAGATTTGGCGATAAATTCGATTTCACAATCACAACTGGAAGAAATAGGCCCGAATTTAATTACTTTTTAGACAAATTAAAAAGTCAAGGAGCTGATTTACCCAAACCAGACACATTAATCACATGCGATGGTAAAGATATTTTTTATAAACAAGATGGGCAATTTCCAAGCGGTACAGTTGATTTAAGTAAAAGAAGTTCCTTAAGCAAAATGTTAAACTGGAAACCGGAAATACTAATACCGCAAATAAGGGATATAATTTTAAGAACACCAACGACTGACCATAGAAGAGTCCATATAATAGAAACTCCCATAAATAAAAGTATAGAGGATTACGGCGAAATATCACTTGAATATAGATTAAAATATGGATTAACGTTAGAAAGAAATTTTGCATCATTTAACGAGGGATATGATTTTTCCCCATATATAGTTTTTTCAAACAATGCAGACCTTGAAAGGACAAAAAGCAGATTAGAGGCTCTTTTTAGAAGAGAAAATATAAACGCAAGCGTAAGCTTATGTCAAAGAGATTGGGATATCAAACAAGGTGGCTCATATCAATCATTATCAATAAAACCTCGCCCCAAAAATGGTTTTTGGAAGGACAAAAAAATAAATAAACTTATTGACACACACAAGAAAGTTGAAGATATATATAGAAATAGAACAAACGACCTAGTCATTGTTGCCGGAGATGCTGGAAATGATGAAGATATGCTGAATATATTCAATTATGTAGATATTCTAGGTCTTCAAATACCGCCGAAAAACAAATATGAAGAGTTCTTGTCAGACCCCAATAATAGAGATCTTTTAAAACAACTGCCTTTTATGGCAATTGTTGCAGGCAATAAGGAAGACTTAAGGGTAATAAGGCAAAATCAAGAACTATTAAGTAAATATGGCATAGAAAGCACTGTTTTTGTAAATTATGAAAAAGGAGAGATCTTGTTAGACGGCATTAAACAAGCAATGCATATTTTTTCACAAAGAAACGAAATGTATAAAAATGCATTAGGCAAAGATCTTCTAAACGAAATAGAACCATCTAGCAATTTTATTTCAGACAGATGTGTAAAATTAATTAGTGAAATAAAAGCCCTATTCAGCAAAATTGATAAAATTAAGGAAACTATATATGCTTAAACTACCATTTCAAATGGAATTTGTTGTAAATTTAACTCATAGATGCAATATGACATGTAATATGTGCACGCAATATGGAGCAACATTCAAAAATAATACATTGGATGAAATGACTTTTGAAGAATGGGATACATTTTTTGATAGTATAAAATCAGTAAGTCCAAAACCTCAAGTTACTTTAATGGGTGGCGAACCTCTTTTGCATAAAGATTTTGATAAAATATTAATGTCTGCTACAGAAAAAAAATTAAAAGTGCATATTGTAACCAATGGTTATCTTTTAAAGGAACACTTAGATATAATTGCAAAATCAAAAGCAAGCTTATCCATAAGTATTGATGGGTTAGGTGAAACACACGATAAAATAAGAAATACAAAAGGAAGCTTTGAGCGTTCCGTAGAATGTCTAAAGCTTATACAAAAAATTAACAAACCAAAAAGGCTTATAAGAACTTGCATAAATTATGTAATGCTACCAGAAAATATACATGAAATACTAGATTTTGCTGAATACATGTGGCAATTTGAACCCGCGTTTATAGGATTTCAACATTTACAGTTTTCCTCCGATAAATTAGATGCTCAAAATAATAAAGAGTGGGTTAAATGTTTAAAGCAAAAATATACAACAACTTTAAAACCAAAAGTCACGTATGAATTCAATGAATGCTATGTAGAGGAATTGTACTCCAAAATTGAACAATTACGCAAAAAATATAGTCCAACAAAAGTTTATGATTTTCCACACTTATCATTTGAGGAAATGAAAAAATATTACCTTGAAGAAGATTTATCCCTAATTAGAAAAAACAGAATATGCACAACACCTTGGATGTCACCATCAATAACTCCTGACGGTAAGGTATCAAATTGCATTTGTAATGAAATTGGGAACCTGAGGGAAAATGATTTTTGGACAATTTTTAATAACAACAAAGCAAACAAAATTAGAAAAAAGCTCGCACAGCACGGTAAATTTCCTGTTTGTTCAAGGTGTTGCTGTTTTTACAAAAGCAATTTTTTGGTTGCGCCTAATAAAATAATTGAATTAAACGATGGTCAAAGACTCCTTTTGCCAGAAGTGTTGAATTACATTACTGCTGCTAAAGACGGAGTGTTTATATACGATTCAAATTTTGTTTTTGAGAGCGACATGCAAATGGATCTAACGCCTGTTATACCTTATACAGTGCATAATCAAAGACAAGAAAAAAGAATAGAAAAAGATAATGTTATAGTTGGCAGATACGATCAAATGTTATAAAATAAGGTTACATAAATGGAGAGACAGTAATGGCAATTAACACACGTGAAAATTTATTATTTTCAAAGAAACATCCCAAGCAAATGCTTAGTCAGAAAAGCACTAAGGTCAAAACAAATGATATTCAGAGTTTTGGCGGAACCAGTATTTATGAAACAGGGAAAAAAAGTAAAATCGATTCTGCAAAATTAAAAAGCTCATTCCTATCGAATATATCTTTTGCAGGAACTTCTAATGCTGTTTCATTTGGTTCCGGTGGTTATAGCGGCTACTCATCAAACACAAGTAGCTCGGTGCAAAGTTCGCAGCAAAGTCAAACAATACAAAAAGCTCAACCAACCGTTGCATCACAGAGAGTACAAGATTCTCAGCCAATTGGGAGAGCTGAAACTGTAAATAGCGATTTTGATATTGATGGTTTGTATAGTAGTGACAAGGTGAAAAAATTGACAAATACAAAAAGAGATTTAATAAAACAATATAAGGATTTACAAGCAACAATAAAAGAACTTGATGCCAAAAAGAAAGAGGCTGTTGAAATGCTTGCTACAATAAGAAGCAAGGTGCACCAGATAAATATTGATATTTTAACCGCCGAAGAAGAAGAATTATTTGGCTAAAGTTAAAATTATGCAATATTTTAAAAACTGCACTAAATTTGAATTAATTTCTCCAAATGATATTTTAGATGTAGATTGCAAGACCCTTAAGGAATTATTAATTGATATGCTTGGTGACGACACATTTCGCCAAGCATATCAATGTGATTATCTTGTAAAAAGTCCGATTAGTTCATTTAAAAACTCAAATTGGTTAAAAAAATCCAAAATTATAGGGGTTAACCCAAGAGCACTGGGCAGTTTTATTAATATAGTCAAATATGCCTTAACATTTAATGAAAATGCCATTCATATAATGCCATTTTTTGAAACAGGACATCAAGGCAGTCTATATGTGCAAAATAGTTGGCGCATATCAGATGAATATTTAGACAAAGAATTATTTAAGGATGGTTTTGATACTTCCGAAAAACAGTTAAAATTAACGATTAATCTTCTACACGCAATGGGTAAAGCTGTAGGTTTTGATGTATTGCCACATGTTGACAGTTTTTCAGAGATTGTATTTTTAAATCCCAAGTACTTCGAGTGGGCAAAATTAAACAATGACAAAAGTTCGCAATTATTTGCACCTGAAATTGATTACAATAAAATATATTTAGAAGTTGAATATGAAATAAAAAATTTTGTTAAAAATAGACAACCTAAGCACAATTCAGATATTGATACTTTGTTTAAAAAAAATACGTCTGAAGATGAACGTCATTCCATTATTTTTGGCGATGATTCAACCAAATGGGAAGAAATAAGGATTGAATTATTACACTATATTCGCTCAAAAGGGTACGAGACACTTCCTGTAGTTGAACATGCACCTACTCGCCCAATAACTTTTGAAAAAATAATCAAAAACTCAAATCATAATTGGGCACAATTTAGGGTTAAAAACAAAGCTAGGGATGCTATTATCTTAGGATGTGTAACACCATATAAATGGTACAAAATTGACTCCGAGGGTTTTGCTGATACAAGTAAGCCTGAGGATGAAGTTTGGAATTATTTTATAAATAAATATAAAAATATTCAAAAAGAATTTAATTTTGATTTTATTAGAGCAGATATGGCACACAATCAAATCTCTCACTCATCAAAAAACGCTGAAAATCAATGCGGACGAGAATTTTGGAAAGAATTAAAACATTCAATTCAAAAAAAATCTCCTCATTTTGCAACTCTCGCTGAAGCCTTCTATAACACCTACTACATTGACGGATATTTGGATATGATTAATAAAGATTTTGATGTAGTATTAGGTAATTTAAATTATAAGTTTTTAGATCAAGATTACATAAACCATATAAAAGATTTTATTCAAATTTATCCGCAACATTTTACCTTTGCACCTTGTATTTGCACTTTTACAAATGATGCAGACAAAAAAGAAAATAATATTTTTTATCAATCGCCTTTAGCAAACGAAATAAGGATTTTTTGTGCATATTTTCTTGAGCTTCCAAGTTATATGGGTATGGGGTATGAATTAAGAAATTTACTACCGAAAACGAAAAGTGAATACAGTTTTAATTATATTAAAAAAATGGACAAACCTTACAAATGGGGTAAAAATGAAGAATTTCTATCTAGTGTATTTGAAATGAGAGAAATTTTTGCAAAAATTAAAGAGGAAATAAGCGAGCCAATGATAAAGTTATGCAATACAAATAGTGTCAGTTTAGCTTGGTTGTATTGTGGTAAAAATTCTATCCCTCAGTATTTATTCTGCTTTAATTTGGAACTTGATAAAAATGAAGTAGAGATTAATTTGAGCAATAATTGTCAAAACAAATTCTTAAAAGGTTTATATTCTAACGTATTTAGCGATTTTGACAAAATCAATTTTTCAATACCAAAAAACAATAAAATAAAACTTGATAATTTCCCAATTGGTAGTTGCGCCATACTTTTATTTACTTAAAAATTAATTTATTTTTTAAAAAAAATTAATAAAATCAACAATCTCTTTAAAATCTTCATTTGTAAGTTTTAAATAAGGTCTTGCAGGTATAGTTACAAATTGGTTTTTACCGGTTTGACCTCCAAGTTGATGAATTGCTGCATAATCAAGATTTGAGCCAATAACAGCAGAATCATTGTCATAATAAGTACTTATAGATGATGCTAGTTGTCCACTTACTTGTAAAATTTGCCCCGGCCAATGTCCTTTTTTCTTTCTTTGCCTTTTAGTAGGTTCAGCTAAATCTATCCACATATCAGGTCTACCCTCTTTTTTAAAGTTTTCTTCAGTAGAATACGCAAAAACACCTGCGATGTTTTTCATTAATGGTCGCAGGTTTTCGCTTCGTTTTGCCAAATCAAGTAATCTTGACTCAACCTCTTTATTATCAAGTTTTATTTCAATTGGTTCGCTCATTTTTAAATATTTTTTTAATAGGATAATTAGCAATCAAAAGAAATACAAAAACTTGATATGGATTGAAAATACATAAAAATTAAGCTCTGTCCTGAATAGGACAGATTTAAAAAAAGGGTTAAAACGATTTTAAAATGTTATATTCAACTTTATTTTTAAATTTCTCTTAATTTTAAAACCCCTTTATTTACAAGAAAAATAATTAAAAAATTGTCCTGTTTATATTAAAAATGTTAAGTAAATTAACTTTTAAATTATCGTATAGTTCTTCTGTATTTTTATTCCTTCGCCAAATACCTTCGGCTAATTTTTGAAATAAATCAGATTTACAACTATTATGATTAACAAATCTTGTTAAATAGCTATATACTCTCTTAAATTCTTGTTCTTCAAACTTAGTAAACTTTTTTTCGTTAGTTAAATTTATAGGTTGTTCGGCAACAAATATTTGATTTTTAAATACATAAAAATAAGTTTCTAAATTAAAAAAAATTCTGTTTCGACATTGTTGTGGACTATTATTATAATAAGTAAATAAAACCTCTGGCTGTCTAGTATAAATTAAATTTCTAAATATATTATAGATTTTATTTACTTGATCTTCTCCAACTCCGAGAATATAAGAAAGTTTGTAACCAGGAATGGAGCAACAAAAACCTCGAATAATTATATCTATAGTTTTGGCAGGATAATATGATAATATTGAATTATTTTTTTGAGGTGTTCTTTTCTTATAAAAATATAAATCGCCTCTCTGGACAAGCCTTTTGTCCTGAACAAATTTAATAAGCTGTAATTTTAAAACCGATTCATCAATATTGCTTGCAATCATTAAAATATCATCAAAAGTGAATTTATCCAATCGTTTGCATAGCTTTAATATTCGCATTGATATCTGGTCTTGCATTTAATAATCCTTTCATTGTGTATTCATCTAATTCTTCAATTTGATTGGTTTTCATTAATTTTTCAATTCTATTGATAAGTTTAACTAATTGTCTGAATTGGTTTGTACGAGTCGCAAGGTATTCAATAGCATCATCCTTAAACTTCAAATCCGTTAACTCTGTGAGAATTTCTTTAATATCATCTGAATTAAATTTTTCAAATTTCAGCTTTTTATAAATCCGATCCATTAAATGTGGATAACGTGCAAGTTTCTTATCTGCTGCTCCCATACCAACTAGAACAACAGGGCAAGCTGTTTTATCGTGTAAATCTCTTAAGGTTTCAATAATATTTTTATCAATTAAATAATCAATCTCATCAACAATAATTACCTTTGAATGTTCTCTTAAAATATTTTCTATTATTTCAAAATTATCATGAAGGTGCCAGTATGCTTCTTCTCCAAGCTCCTCTACAATTTCAGATAAAAGCCATCTACTTGTCATTCCTTGGGAGGCTCTTACATACACTGAATCGTTTTTATCTGCCCACCACTGAATCGTCTGCGATTTTCCGAGCCCATGTTCTCCATAAACTAATGTCATCTTAGGAATATTAGGTGGCACTTTTTGCAATTCGTCCATCAACGATACAAATTGCTTGACATTTTTTGTCCTAATAAAAGTTTTTTTCATAATTTAATCTCCTTCTTGGTTGTTCGCATTAAACGGGTCTACAAACGAAAACTCATCGTTTCCGTTTTCCGCCCTCTGCTCACAATCCGCATATAAATTGTAGTATTCATCACTTCGAATGTAGTTTGTAAGCCATTTTCTATCTTCAGGATTAGTACATCCATTTGTCATTAACCACTCGTATTTTTCATAATCTGTATTAAAAATAGGTCTATACATTTGATTTTCACGAGGGCTTAATTTTCGTTCCCGTTTTGGTTTTTCAATTATTTCTTGCTCTTGTTTTTTATTTTCCAAAATAGATTCATGTTCAATCTCAATAACTACAGCCTGTTCTTTAGGGAAGTATTTAAGAAAGTCTTTCTTAGCTTTTTTGAATTGTCTTTGTTGTTTTTGAATTTGTTGTTTAAATTGCTCCATATCTTTTACTGTGCCTAAATGATTTGCCATTGGGTGAACTTTTTCAACTTGTCTTGCAACACATAAAAACTCGCCTTTAGTTGAATAAACGTGTATTTTAGTTAAATCAAATAGACTGTATCTAATGTAAACAGAATCTCTTAAACCTAAAATTGAATCACTCCTGTAATGAAGTCCAAGGAATGTTATTCCGTGCTTATTAATAGTTCTAACTTCAGTTTTCATCATTAAATCATTTAAGATATTTTTATCGATTTCTTGTTGCTTGGGGGCTCGCACTAAACGGGTATCGCTATCGCTTTCACCCTCTGCTCGCCTCCGCTTTTGAACATCCTTTAACATTTCTTGAATAGTTTTTGAACGGTCATTCGGACAGGGCTTTGAATTGTGGAACTCAAGCCAGCAATCAATAAATTTTATTGTTTCTTGAACTGTCGGAATGTAGTTATTAGTAAGTTTTTTGTGCATATCTCTATGGAGTTTTTCTCCTCGTTTCAGCCAAGCGGGTTTATTTTCAATACTTGTTCCAATGTAGCTTGCCATTAACTTCTCGAACTCTTCTTGAAATTCAAGGAAGAATCTTTCAATAACTTTTGCTCTTGCATTGTATGGCTTAGCAAACACCGATTTAATACCAAGATTTGCATAGATTCCATTAAACCCTTCTTCATCAAAATCACAAGATTGAAAATACTTTGCTTTAAATGCCCTACCGTTATCTTGGTAAACTACCTTCGGAATCATACCTAAATTAATGATGGCATTTCTTAATGCTGAGGCTATACATTGAGTGTTTTCACTCATCATAATTTCATATCCGACTAATGCTGTTGATTTCCAATCTAAAAAACCGACCAAAGTTGCTCTTGTTGGTTTACCGGTAAAAGGGTTAATTACTTGAAAGTTTAGAGTATGTCCATCAGCAATAAGTACATCACCAACTTCTAATTTTGAAATATCTCTTTCAATATATGCTTCCACTTTATCGTGGTATGCCTTTTCACCTTCTCTAAATAAAATCCATCTTGAATAATTATTCTTTTTGTAGTGCTCTGCGAATCTTCTAAATGTAATAATGTGGGGAATATTTTCAATTCCTTTCTTTTCTAGTATATGTTGAGTTAATTTTATCGCTTTTGTAACAGAGAATTTATTTGGATGTAGAAGGAATTTAATAAATATATCTTTCATTTCTTGAGTTAAAATTGTATTATATTCACCCTGTTTTGTATATTTGTAATTAGGTAAAAGCACTCTATAATCTTCATTATCTTCATATGCCCAAATCCATCGATGAAGTGTGCCTATCGAAATACTTCCAATAAATTTATGTATCTTTGGAAGATACATTCCA
>CASDOW010000034.1 GCA_949282195.1 uncultured bacterium
TCCATAAGTATCTGTGCATTTTTTACAAGAACAGGTTTTTGTATCTTTATATTCATCAGCTGCGCAAGATAAACCAGTACACACAATACAAAAATTACTAGTACACAATGTACAATTTTCACTAAATTCATCACATTCATTTGTGATATCAGAAACTGAACCTCCGCCGCCGAAGATTGAATTAGAAAACTTCTTTGTAATTAACGGCGTAAAAGCAGCTGTGATACAACTAATTACAATTAGACTTATCAAAAGTTCAACAAGCGAGAAACCTTTTTTCATATCTTTATTACCATTTTAATTTCTACTTTTCATATTTAAACATGGAATTTTGGATATTTCAAGTTGTTTAAAAGTGAGTTATTTTACTTCAAAATATGAATAAGGTAGTGAGCTATGTCAGATATTAAAAAATTATTAGGTAAAAAAATTAAATATTACAGAGAATTAAACGATTTAACTCAAGAGCAAATGGCTGAATTAGTCGGAATAAACAGTCGTTCAATTTCTTTAATCGAGAGAGGTTCTAATTTTGTTACAGCCGAAACATTGACAAACATTGCAAAAACGCTTAATGTTTCAATGAAAAAACTGTTCGATTTTGATGAAGATATGTTTCAAGCGGCTGATATAAAAGAAAAATTATTTGACTTGATTAATAAAAATGAAGACAAAATCTACACAATTTATAAAATTGTAAGAGGATATTTAGAATAATTTTATTTTAGCTGAAATTTGGCTTATAGGTTGCTTTTGGGGCTAGTATTTCATTTTGTAAAAGAATTAAATAATTATGCTATTCATTAAAATTTTTAGATATAAAATTTAATTATGAATAAGATTTTAATTATAGATGATGACATAGCAATTTGCGAACTTATAAAGGTAAATTTGGAGCTGCAGGGTTATAGTTGCGAATATGCAACAGATCCTGTTAAAGGTTTTGCGCTTGTTAAACAGGATGAACCTTCTTTAGTTATTTTAGATGTCATGATGGGGGAAGTAAATGGCTATGAAATAGCTCAAAAAATCCGTCAAACAAAGAATATTTCATCTACTCCCATAATAATGTTAACCGCCTTGGGTGAATTAAATAATAAGCTTGAAGGGTTTAATTCCGGAGTGGATGACTATATAACAAAACCTTTTGAAATAGAAGAATTAAAAGCAAGAGTTTTGGCTCTTTTAAATCGTTCAGGTCAAGAATTGCCGTCTTTAAGAGTAAAAGAGGTTTTATCCAGAGGAGATATAACTTTAATTCCTGAAAGTTACAGTGTCAGAATTTTAGATAAACAAACTCAGTTAACCCCGATTGAATTTGATATATTAAATGTTTTAATGCAAAAAGAAGGCTCAATGGTTTCTGCTAAAGAACTTTTAAAAGAGGTTTGGGGATATAATGAGGGGGATGATGTGGACACAATTAGGGTTCATATTACACATTTAAGAGCAAAAATAGATAAAATTTCTTCTGAAAAAAATAAATATATTCAGACAATATATGGTGGTGGATATAGGCTTTTAGCTTCCGGTGTAGAAAAAAAATAAGATGAAATTTAAATTAAATAAAATTCAAATAAGACAATTTATAATACTTTTTATAAGTGTTTTTTTATTGTTTTTAATTACTTATAAAAATTTTCAAATACGCCAACTAAACAGAATAAATAATGTTTCATCAATTAATGTTGTAAATCAAAAAGAAGTTTCCCCAAAACAACTTTTTCTTGAAAGCTGGCAAGTAATTAAGGCAAATTATTACTCAAAAAACCTTAATAAACAGAATTGGGCAAGGTGGAAAAGAAGATATATAAATAAAATTAAGACTCAAGAAGACGCTTATATTGCAATAAATACAATGCTTGCAAGCCTAAATGATCCATATTCAAAATTTTTATCCGAAGAAGAGTTTCAGGAACAAAACAGCGCAATTAATTCAAAACTTTTCGGAATTGGGATAAATATTGCTTCAATTTCAGGAAAAATTTATATAGTAAATGTTTTGGAAAATGCTCCTGCTTATAATAGTGGAATAAGAAGCGGAGATATTATATTAAAAGTAAACTCTAAAGATGTTAACGGGCAATCCATTTATCAAGTTGCACAATTGATAAGAGGCAATTTAAATCAGGTTGTTAATCTTGAATTGTTAAGAGGAAATGAAAAATTTTCATGCAGTGTTAAAAGAGAAGAAATCAAAGTCAAAACAATTGAATATAAAAAAGTTGCAAATGATATCGGATATATCAGAATTTCAAGCTTTATCGGCGTGGATACACCGAGGGAATTTATTATTGCGCTAAATCGTCTTAAAGATACAAAAGGCTTGATTTTAGATTTAAGGGGTAATTCGGGCGGTCTATTTCAAAATGCAATTGTAATATCAAATTTATTTATGAACGAAGGCACTATTGTTAATGTAATAGCTCGTCAAGGAAAGAAAAATACATACACAGCAGAACACGACGGCTGTATATATAATAACCCATTAGTTGTTTTAATTGATGAAAATTCTGCTTCTGCTTCAGAAATTTTGTCATCAGCCCTAAAAGACAATAAAAGAGCCGTTTTAATAGGCACAAAAACCTATGGAAAAGGGTTAGTACAAAAGGTTTTCGCGCTTCCCAATAAATCAGGTATGAATCTAACAATAGCAAGATATTTAACTCCAAAAGGAATTGATATAAACAAAAAAGGAGTTGAACCTGATTATATTGTTAATTTCAAACATAGCGATTTATTAACAAACAATGACCCCCAGTTGTCTTTTGCAAAAAATTATCTTGAAAAAAGAACTAAACAAAATTAAATATGATATTATAAAAATAATATTAAATATGGAGGATAATTTATGCTTTTAGATTTAATTGAAAACAGAAAAAGCGTTAGAGAATATTTAGACAAAAATATTCCCATGGAAGATTTAAAGAAAATACTCCGCGCAGGATATTTAGCTCCTTCTTGGATGAATAGTCAGCCATGGAAATTTATTTTAGTTCAAAATCAAGAAACAAAAAATATTTTATGTGAGTTATCAGGAAATCAGCCTCATGTAAAAAATGCGGCAGCACTGATTGTTTGTGTTGCAGATAAAAACGGTTGGTCTAAAGAAGAATTTGGAGAGGTATTAGCTTCTCGAGGAATTGGAGAATCAGGCAGAGAAAAAATATTTTCAATTCCTATGTTTTACCCTGTTTTATTGGGCGAAGATAAAGTTTTAATGCGTTCAGTAGAACAAGTTACTTATGCTGTTTCATATATGATGTTAGAAGCAAAAGAGCTTGGAATTGATTCTTGTATAATTGGTGCAATATCAAATGAGGCAACAGTTATTAAACCAGAAATCTTCAAAAAAACTAATGAAATTTTAAATTTAAAAGACGGTCAAGTTTTAATAACTATAATCACATTAGGCTATGCAAAAGAAGAAACTCCAGCAAATAAAATAAGAAAAGATTTTGATAGCGTTGTATATAGTGAAAAAATAGGAAATAAATTATTATAATTTAAAACCGCCTTTAAAGGCGGTTTTTTTAAATTGTTTTTGTATAAAGTCTAATTTTAAATCTGGCAACTAAAATTGTTTTATCCTTGTCATAAGGCTCAATATATATTTCATAAAGACTGCTTAAATATTTTTCTTTTGCAATATTTTTAAAGAAATTTTGCAACTGGGTATAATTGCCGACAGTTATGAAAGAAAGTTCACAAGCATTGTATCCTGCCGTTTTTGTCATTAAAATTTTATCGTCAACAGGTTGATAATTATAATCTATTGAACGAATTCTCACTCCGCTATTTGTTATGTTTGAAAGGATATTTTCAAACATAATACCAAAAGAAGCTTCAGGACTGAATTGTTGACCCATAACTTCATAGATCACTTTTCCGCTTGTAGTTTCTTTTTTGTGGGTTGAAGCAAGTTTTTGTCTTTTTATTTGATTAAGTTTTTCTTGTTTAACAACTAGCTCTTCATTTTTTTGGTTAGCTTCGCTATAGCTTGTTATTGCTAATGAACCATAATGATATGTTGCATACAGCCCGCCAACTAAAACAAACACAACTAAAAATAAATATGTTATATTTTCTTTAATTAATTTTTCCATTTTCTTCCCTATTTTGCAGGCCTCATACCTGAAGTATTTTCAATATCGTTAAGCGGAATTTTAATTATTTCGTTTTCGTCTTCCTGTAAACTCTTCATGTAATTTTCTTGTTGATTATTATTTGCATTTCTGCTGCTTTGATTTTTTGGTTTCTTTTCAAATTCTATTTGAGTGTTTGCAATCTCAAAACTGTATAATCTTTCTGTATCTTTGTTAAGCTCAATATCAGAAAGATATTTGTTTTCTTGAGATAAATCTTCTGTTATAACTTTTAATTCGGTTAATTTAATATCTGATTGAGGAGATACAATTCTCAAATTTTTATAATATTCATAAATATCAACTATACTTTGAGCTACGCCTCTAACTGCGATTTTATCCCCTGATTTATTGTAATATTGAGTTAACCAAACATTCTTTGGAATATCGGTAGCAATTGAATCATAGAAATTAATTGCAGTAACATTCATTGACGCAATTTCATCAATGATTGTATTCATATCTATTTCTTGTTTACTTTTGCCGTCTGTTTCAGTCAGAATTTGAGAATCTACCGTTCTTATTTGATTTGTAAGATCTGAAATTCTTGCTTGTTCTTTGCTATCAATTGTTGCACAAATTCCGGCCAGAACTCCAAAAACTATAAAGAACGCCGCTGAAAGCAGAATTGAAGCTCTTAATACAAATTCACTTGTAACATCAACAGGCGTTCCAAGGATGTTAGTTGTAAAATAAACTCCCATTGACGCACTTGGGTCATCAGCTAAAACATTTAAAATAACTCCGAAGTTTGATTTTAAATGAGCTGCACCTAAAACAGATAATGTCATTGAATTTACTTGTGAATAGTCTGTTGTAGAAACAACTTCAAGTAAGGTTTTTTTAGAGAATTTATTTGAATCAATTGCATAAATTTCTCTATCATATTGCATTTGTCTTTTTAAGACTTCAGCGCAAATATCATCAGTTTGGCTGATTATGAAAAGTTTATTTGAATCATGATTATTTAATAATTGGGCAGAACTTGAAACAATTGCTTGGTATGCTTCTTCAGTTGAGAATGATTTAATAGCAAGAGGCACCTCACTATAATCAATTAAGCTATTGCCTTCCATTTGAAGAAGTGTATAGCTGTTTGTACCCACAATCATGGTTGTCCATGGGGCTTTTTCTAAAATTACATCATCAATTTGTCCTGTAAGATATAAACCTCTTAAAGTAGCACTATATGATGTTTCTATGCCTACTAATTGAAGTCCGATATCTGAAATAATTTCTTTTAATTCTTCAACGGCACTTTTTTGGAATGAAGAATATACTATTTTCTTTTGGGATGTATTTTCTGAAATTCCAACTTCACACCAACCTGAAAGTGGCTCTTCTCTTTTGAAAATGTAAAATTCTTCTGCTTTAGAAAGAATAGCGGTTTTAATTTCCGCATTTGTAACAACTTGCGGAACTTCAATAAAATCGAAAAATACATTGGGTAAAACAATGTAAGTAAGAGATTTTGGCGGAATTTTCATTAAATCAATTAATTCTACCAAAGCCGTTTTAAATTGAACGTAGTCTTGAATTTCTCTTGTTGAGAAATTATAATCTACTCTTTTTCTTCCGTAGTTTATTACTGTTGAATTTGTTTTATCTAAAATTGCAACTTCTAATCCGATACCGGGGGTTAGTGCAATTCCGACAATTTGCTTTTGATTACTTTGTGATAAAAAATTTAACATCTCTATAAATTCTAAACTTATTCTTCCCTTACTATTATTTATAATACAATAAGTAAATAAAATATGAAAACAACTTTACAATTATATACATAATTAAGTGTAGGAGAATTTATAAAAATGAACAATAATTTGATTTATGGGAAAAACCCCGTTTGGGAAGTTTTAGAAAAAAACCCAAAAAGAGTTAATAAAATTTACATTCAAAACGGAATTTCTTTCGACAACAGATTAAAAAAGATAATTGAGCTTGCAAAATACAATAAAATTTTAGTTCAATATGTTAATTTGCAAAAATTTGCTTCTGAATTTGAAGAGAAAGTTAATTTTCAAGGAGTTGTTGCTTCTGTTGCAAGTGTTGATTTTATTGATTTAGAAGATTTTTTGGCGCAAGAAAAAGACGATTTTAAAAGAATAGTAATTTTGGATGAAATATCTGATCCTCATAATTTAGGGGCAATAATAAGAACAATTGCAGCTGTCGGATTTGACGCGGTCATGGTTCCAAATCACAGAAGCTGTCCTATTAATGCCACTGTTGAAAAAATTTCCTCAGGTGCAATCAACCACATACAAATTATTAAAACAACCAGTCTTTCGGCTAGTATAGATTTATTAAAAAAACAAAACTTTTGGGTAATTGCAACACAAATGTCGGCAAAAGATAATTATTATGAAATTGATTATACAGATATGAATTTCGCGCTTGTAATGGGTTCAGAGGGTAAAGGAATATCTAAAACAATTTTAAACAAAGCGGATTTTACCGTAAAATTGGAAAGCAATTTTGAATCTTTGAATGTTTCTAATGCTACAGCAGTAATTTTATATGAAGCATTAAGGCAAATAAGAACAAAGCAAAAGCAAAATCAAATAGCTAAAAAATGAAAAATATTGTATAATAACTTTATTCTTGGAGCGGAGAAATGAAACAAAAAACAATGGATAAAAATACTCAAAACGATTTTTTATATGATGATTTAGACGAACAAACGCTTCTTCAGATTGATAACGATATAGCCTCTCAAGAAGAAAATCTTCAAGACGACCAAGAGGAACAAAAAAACTCCCATGAAGATTATAAATCAATTACAGCTGATGATTCAGTTAAAATGTATTTGCAACAAATCGGTAAAATTCCATTGTTAAGCTTTGAAGATGAATTAGAAGTTGCAAGACAAATTAAAGAAAACCATTCTCAAAAAGCAAGAGAAATTTTAATCAATGCCAATTTAAGACTTGTTGTTTCAATAGCCAAAAAATATATAGGCAGAGGTCTTTCTTTTCTTGATTTAATTCAAGAAGGCAACTTAGGGCTTATGAAAGCAGCGGAAAAATTTGATTATTCAAAAGGATATAAGTTTTCAACTTATGCAACTTGGTGGATTCAACAAGCAATAACAAGAGGAATTGCCGATAAGTCAAGAATGATAAGACTTCCTGTTCATATGATTGAAACCTTAAGCAAAATTAAACGTGCCACAATTGAACTATCAACAGAATTAAACAGAATTCCAACCAAAGAAGAAATTGCTTCTCGTGTTGACATGCCTGTTAATAAGCTTGTTCAATTGATGAAAAGTTCTCAAAGCACAATCTCAATTGAAACTCCGGCTAACCAAAAAGATGATACATCTAAAATAGCGGATTTTATTGTGGATGAGACACATTTAACACCTGACAGTAAAGTTACTCAGGAAAATTTATTGGAAGATGTTCAAAAAATGTTAAATCAATTAAATCCAAAAGAAAAAGATGTTTTAATTATGCGCTATGGCTTAGATAACAACGGTCAAAAGAAAACACTTGATGAAATCGGCTCTCGTTACGGCGTTTCAAGAGAAAGAATAAGACAAATCGAAACAAGAGCAATTGCAAAATTAAAGAAATTATGCAGAAATAAAAATTTATCTGTTAATTTGAAAAATTATATAGGACTTGAATAGGATTAGTTTTCTTTTTTATCTAATTTAGGTTCAGGCATGTCAATGTTTCTATCTGTTTTTTCAACTTCAGGCAAAATATTTCTGCTGTTATAAATTTCTTTTAGTTTTTCTTTTGTTTGAATAAAAACATATTCTTTTTCTTCATCATTAAAATCATATTTATCAATAACGGCTCTTATCTGTTCGTCAGTTGGCATTATTGTTTGATTGGAGTTTTTTGCATAAGCTAAATTAAAAGACAATAAAAGAAGCAATATTAAAAGAATTTTTTTCATTTTTCACCAAAAATTAAAATCTTACCTTATTTTTATAATAGAATAATTTTATGGATATTGTAAATGAATTGAAAAAAATTTGTCCTGACAATCTTCTTTATGAAAAAGAAGATATATTTGTCTATGCTTATGATACATCGCAAAATCCTGATAATATAATTATGCCTTTAGCGGTTGTTTTTCCCAAAAATACTTGGGAAGTTTCTAAAATTGCTAAATTTGCATATGAGAATGATATTACCCTAATTCCAAGAGCCATGGGCACAAACCATTGCGGAGCCACAAGACCAAGCGAAAAATCTATTGTGGTTCATTTTTCTAAAATGGATAAAATAATTGAAATTGATAAAGGAAATTTAATTGCAGTGGTTGAACCTAATGTTGTAATCGGAAATTTAAACAAAGAATTAGATAAATTAAATCTTTTTTTTCCGCCTGATCCTTCTAATTTAGCTGTTTCAACAATAGGCGGTGCAATTGCTTTATGTGCAGGAGGCCCGAGAACTTTTAAATACGGAAATACTAAAGATTATGTTATTAATCTTGAGGTTGTTTTATCTGACGGAACAATAATTGAAACATCGAAAAATTTATCTAAAAATGTTACAGGATATAATATTACAAGTCTTTTTGTAGGGTCAGAAGGGACGCTTGGTCTAATTACAAAAGCAACCTTAAAATTAATTCCAAAGCCTCAAACAAGGCTTATAACCATGGCATATTTTGACAGTTTAATTGAGGCTGCTAAATGTGTTAATGAGATTATAAGCCAGGGTTTCATTCCTTCCACATTGGATTTATTAGATAAATACACCATTCAAACAATAGAAAAATTCAATCCTTGCGGGCTTTTAATTGATAAAGAAGCAATGCTTTTAATTGAATTAGACGGATTTAATCAAAGCGTTTTATATGAACTTGAAATTTTAAAAGAGATTTTAGAAAAACAAGGCGCAAAAAATATTATTCAAGCAAAAAATGATGAAGAAAATGAAAACATCTGGAGAGCAAGAAGAAGTGCTTTTTCAGCCTTAACACAATTAAAACCCTCTGTAATTACGGAAGATATGGTTGTTCCAAGGAATAAAATAGTAGATTTAATATATAAAATTCAGGAATTAGCAAAAAAATATAATATAATGACTGCCACCATGGGGCATGCAGGTGACGGTAATATTCATCCTAATTTTGCGCTTGACTTAGAAAAAGAAAAGAATAATTTTCAAAAATTAAAAGATGAATTATTTTATTATGCCCTTTCTATTGGAGGAACTTTGTCGGGTGAACATGGTGTCGGCACTCACAAAAAGAAATATATTAATCAGGCAATTGAAAAAAATGCTTATGAATTAATGAAAAAAATCAAAGATTTATTAGACAAAAAGAATATTTTAAACCCGAATAAAACACTATGATTAGCAAATTAAGAGAATATAAGGAAATAGTTTTAAGTCTTGTTAAATTATCTTTGCCTATTTTAGGCGGGAATTTAGCACAAATTTTAGTAAGCTTTGCCGACACCATTGTTGCAGGAAGACACTCAACTATGGCATTAGGCGCAATAAGCGTTGCAAGCGCTATTGTAATGACTATAACAATAGGGGTTATTGGTTTAATTTTGAGCATAAGCCCAACTATTGCAAATTTTAGAGGGCAAAAAATCCCTTCAAAAAAATACTTTAAATTAACTTTATTATTTGCGCTTTTGGCTTCAATTCCATTTTTTATTGTTTTAAAAGTTTTATTAATAAATATTGATTTAATTGGTTTAAGTCCTGATATTATACATCCTGTTAAACAATATATTGAAATTTGCGCTTGGACAATATTTCCTTCGGCAATTTTTACTGCCTTAAAAGAATTTTTACAAGCCTATGAAAAAGTTGTTTTTGCAAATTTATTAATGCTTTTTATGGTTGTATTGAATTTAATTTTAAATATTGTTTTAACTTTCGGTTTTGATTTTTGGTTTATTCATATAGAAGCTCTTGGAGTTGTGGGGCTTTCAATTGCAACATTGTTATCTAAAACTTTGGTTGCGGTTTTCATGCTTTTATATTGTTTGCCGTTATTTAAAACTCCTTTTGAGGGTTCTAAAAAATATGTAAAAGATTTGGTTAAAATGGGTGCTCCTATTTCATTTGCAATGTTTTTCGAATTTTTAGGGTTTAATTTGACTGCTGTTTTAATCGGCAAATTTGGCGCATTATACGCAGGAGTTCATAATATTATTCTTTGTATTGCAAATATGACTTTTATGATAGTTTTATCAATATCAAACGCTGCAAGCGTTAAAATAGGCTATTTTAACGGCAAAAATGATAAGCAAAATATAATCAGATATTCTATAGCTAACATTTTAATGACAATATTTGTTTGTTTGACAACGTTCGTAATATTGGAAATATGGTCAAGGGATATTATTTCAATATTCTCCGGTGATATTAAAGTTATTGAATTGAGCGAAAGAATATTAAAAATCGCTATGGCATTTTTATTCTTTGACGGTATCCAAGGCGCTTGTGTGGGTATTTTAAAGGGTTTAAAAGATACTAAAATAATTATGTTTACAATGCTTTTTGGGTATTTAATTATTGCAATTCCTCTGGGATGTTATCTTGCATTTCATAAGGGTATAATTTTAGAGGGTTTTTGGCTTGGGCTTGCACTAGCTTTATTTTTTGCAGCAATAATAACCTCAAGCAGGGTTATTTATGACATTAAAAAATTGAAATAATTTAAAAATTGTAAACTTAAAAAAATAAAAATACTTAAAAATATCCTTTTCCATGGTTAAATAGTTTATTATGAAACATTTGACGCTTAATGATATAAAAATACCAAAACCAAACTTTGGTGTTTCTAAAACGCCAAAGGGTCAAGTTGTTTCAGCTTGGTTAATAGATTGGATTAAACATTCTCTTGAATATGGTATAGCGGACATTGGAGATTTTATACCCACAAAAGAAGAACTTGCGGGTTTCTTGGGGGTGTCGAGCGCAACTGTGCAAAATTCAATCAGGCAAGTTAAAGATTTAGGATATTTTACTTCAAAACAATCTTTAGGCACTTGTATAGCTGATTTTTATTCTAAAGACATAAAACCTCAAGATGAACTATGTCATGGGTCTATTGCAGAATGTAAAATTAAAAAAATTGTTTTAGATGAGAAAATTGAGCTAAATAGGCCTATATTATCAATTTCGGAATTATCAAGAAGAACAGATATTTCTCAAAATACAATAAGATTTACACTTGAAAAATTAGCACAAAGGGGTTTTTTAGAAAAAATTCACCTAAAAGGAAATAAATATTCTTGGATATATAAAAAAGAATTTGAGTTAACAAAGGAAGAAATCTTAAACGGAATTGAGGATGAAGATTTTACCCTAACTCATCAGTTAGTTGAAAAAATTCAAAGATACATTGAAAAAACATACAAGCAAGGCGATAAAATTCTTCCTAATTTAGCGTTTTCAGCAATGTTTGAGGTTAGTATCAAAACAGTTAACGACGCTATGAAAATTTTAAACGCTAGAAAAATAATCTTATCTCGCAGAGGAAGATACGGAACAATATATTTAGGAGAAAATAAACCCTCTAAAACTACATTTATAAGTAGCGAAAGAAGAAAATTAAATTCAGGTCAAAAATATATTTATTCTTGGCAAAAAGCATTGGGGCATTTAAAAAAATACATTATAGAAAACTATGAAGAAGGAGATAAAATTGCACCAATTAGAGAACTTGCTTCAATTTTAAATGTTAGCCCAAATACAATAAGACGCGCTTTAACAACATTATTTAACAGCGGTCATCTTGTTTCAAAAAGAGGCAAATTGGGTGGTATTTTTATTGTAGAAATGCCTGAAGCTGATGAAGACGCATATCGTTGGCTTGCAATAAACCCTGAAGTAATAAGTATAGGGGATAGCGATAATTAAAATATAATCAGGTTATATTTTTTACTTATGGGTCATAAGACTTTATTTTATAAGGTTATAAGCAAATCCTGCATGGTTAGTATCATATCAAAACAAATTTAGCACAATAAATATTTTTGCCACCCTGAACCGACTAGAAAAACGCGTAAGCCAGAGTGAAAGCCGTTAAAAAAAGCCAATGCGTTGAGCATTGGCTTTTTAGGCTGAAACTGTTGATAGGCGACGTAGAAATTTGCACGCAGTGCAAATTTTACAGGAGCAAAAACGCGTAAGCCAGAGTGAAAATCATTAAGGCGTTGAGCCTTAATGATTGAGCAATTGATAGCCGGCGTAGGATAATTGAGGCTGTTTGGCGACTTTAGCCAAACAGAGCCGAAATACCCACAGGCGGAAGAATGCGTGAGCCGTGTGTGAAAACAAAAGCAAGTGTTGAACTTGCTTTTGTTGCAACCTTACGAAATCGCCGTAGGATAATTGAGGCTGTTTGGCGACTTTAGCCAA
>CASDOW010000035.1 GCA_949282195.1 uncultured bacterium
TTGTGAATCTGAATTTGAATGTGCTTTTATTGCTTTTTTACAAAATGAAGGCTGGAAATATCTTTCAGGGAATAATGTCAGGCGTGTTAACAAAAGAGAGGTTTTAATTGAAGATGATTTTAAAAACTTTATTGCCGGAACAAACCCTGATTTAACTCAAGATGAAGTTGCTCAAATTTTTGACAGTATCCGCCTTATAGGAAGCGAAAGCGATTTCGCAACATTGCACAAAGTCTATACATATATGGTTGACGGGGTCAAATTTACACTACAGGGCGGAATAACAAGAATTGTGCCGATAATCGATTTTGAAAAGCCGGATAACAATATTTTCAAAGTTGTTAATCAATTAGTCATTGAATATACAGACAACGGACAAAACAAAAACAGAAGACCGGATGTTATCTTGTATGTTAATGGTATGCCTCTTTGTATTATAGAGCTTAAAAATCCTGCAGATCCAAATGCCACAATTTTTAATGCCTGGGAACAGATTAATATCCGATATTGGAGAGATATTCCGCATTTATTGCATTATTGTCCGTTAGCGTGTATTTCAGACGGAGTAAAAACAAGACTCGGAACGGTTAGAACTCCTTATGAACATTTTTACGCCTGGCGAAGAGTAAATCATGATGACAAAGTTTCAACACTGCCCTTTGCGGAAACCCAAACAATGATAAAAGGAGTATATGAGCCTAAGCGTTTTCTTGAAATTTTCAGAGATTATATTTATTTTCAAGACAGTATTTATGATAGGGATGAAAAAGAAATAGTTTGCAGGTATCCCCAATTTTTTGCGGCAAGGTTATTAAAAGAAAGTATTGTGAATTCGGTTGAAACAGGCAGCTGCAAAGGCGGCACCTATTTTGGTGCAACCGGATGCGGAAAAACTTATACAATGGCATTTTTAGCAAGGCAACTTGCACTAAGATGTACAAATATTCCTCAAATTGGGTCACCGACAATTATTTTAATTGTTGACAGAGACGAGCTTCAAAAACAAGGTGCCAAATTATTTACAAAGAGTAAAGAGTTTTTAAATCTCGGGGAAGTCTCTGTCGTAAAAAGCAGGGCTCAATTAAGAGAAGAATTAAAAGCAAGGCAAAGCGGCGGTTTTTATATTTGTACCATCCAAAAATTCTGTGATAGAAAAGACGATAAAATAGGGTTAATAAATGACCGTTCCAATATTATTTGTTTTTCTGATGAAGCACATCGAACCCAAATTGAACATGCAAAAGAAATTAAGTTCAGCAAAGATGCTGATGAAAATATGAAAGCTCTTCTTTCAAAACCTTATGCAAAAGTTTTAAAAGAAGCTTTTCCAAACGCCACTTTTGTTGGATTTACAGGCACCCCTATTGCCGAAACATATCAAACATTCGGTGATGAAATTGACCGTTACACAATGGATCAGGCGGTTGCTGACGGACTTACAGTTCCTATAAAATATCATCCTCGTATAGCAAAAGTTTTGCTTGAACAATCAAAAATTAAAGAAATTGAAGATTACTATAATAAATGTGCAGATGACGGTGCAACCGAAGAAGATATTCAGGCAAGCAAAAATGCCATGTCATCTATGGAAATTATCCTCGGTGAGCCGTCACGTCTGGAGCGGCTTGCTGTAGATATTCATGAACATTATGTTTCGTCTTGCGCCAATGATCCTGAAAGAATCCAAAAGGCAATGATTGTTTGCTCTAAAAGAGAAATAGCTTATAATTTATTGCAGAAATTCAAAGAAAAATATCCTGAATGGTTTGAAGAAAAGAAAATTCCTGATGGAATTTTAGCAACTCAAGAAGAACTTAACGAACTAAAACCCTTGCCGTTTATGGCAATGGTCGCAAGCGTGGGAAGCAATGACAAAGAGGATATGTATAATTATCTCGGAGGAACAAAAAACGACAAACGCTCCGAAGAATTGGACGCCTCATTTAAACAAGAAAAATCAAACTTTAGAATTGCAATTGTTGTAGATATGTGGATTACGGGTTTCGATGTTCCTGCTCTTACATATTTGTACAATGATAAGCCCTTGAAAAAACATTTGTTAATTCAAACTATCAGTCGTGTGAACAGAAAATATCCCGACAAAGAATATGGAATGATTATAGATTATATCGGCATTCGGGATAATATGCGAGAAGCAATGAAAATATACGGCGGAGATAATTCAGTTGCGCCTAATGAAGACGATGTCGAACAGGCAACTAAAATATTCAGAGAAAATTTAGAAATATTGAAAAATTTATTCGGTGATTATGATTTATCTCCATTTTTAAATCCGCAATGCGACCCGTCAGTCCGATACAGATTACTGGCAAAAGCCGCTGAATTTGTTTTCGTCTCAACTCAAGAATTAAAAACTGAAGGTAGAAATGGCTCTAAAAAAGTTTCATTTAAAACATATTTCTTAAAAACAGTCAAAAGAATGAGGGCTGCATTCGATGTTTGTCAGCCGTCAGGAGAACTTGGCGAAGAAGAATCAGCACTTGCACAATGCTTTATGGCAATCGCTGGCTTTGTACGTAAAATGAGCGGAACAAGTGAAGTTGATACGGAATCTATGAACATCGTTGTTTCAAAAATGGTTGAACAAGCACTAAAATATAATCAGGTTGAAAGCATTCTTGAATCAAGCGAGGAAGAAGATATTTTTTCTCCTGAATATTTTGAAAAATTATCTGATGTCAAAATGCCTGCAACAAAGTTGGAGCTTCTTGTGAAAATGCTCCGCAAACAAATAAAAGAATATGGAAAAGTAAATCAAGTTGCTTCAAAAACTTTTCATGAAATGCTAGAAAAAACTCTTGAAGAATATAATGAACGCCGTAAACACCTATCCGAGGAAGAAGCCGGCGAGACTCAGGAACAAGCGTCTGAAAATATTATTAAAACTGCAACAGAACAGGCTTTATCTATATTAAGCCAGATGAACGAAAGCAGAGAAAGTTTTAGAAAAATAGGATTAACCTTTGAAGAAAAAGCTTTCTATGACATATTGATTTCATTAAGAAATCAGCATAATTTTGAATATGGTACTGATAGAGAAGTGGACGGTGTAGTGATTAATGATAAATGTAAATCATTAGCACAAAAAGTTAAAGAAATAATTGATACAAAATCCTCTTTTGCTGATTGGTTGAATAATCAAAATGTAAGAAATCAATTAAAACTTGAGATAAAAATTTGCCTGGTCAAAAACGGCTATCCGCCACAATATAGCCCTGAAGTATTTAATAAAGTTATGGAACAAGTTGAAAATTTTGAGGAGAATAAGGAGTGAGATGAGTGAAATAATAGATGAAGAATATATAAAAACTCATTTAATAAATAATGATTCATTGTTTAATTATATTTATGTAATTGAACAAAATTTTGATATTATTCCTGATGCACATAATCATTATGGTGCAAGTATTAATTATCAAGACATAAAAGAATTAAGACAAGATTTTTTGGACGAATTATATGATTCAATTGTAGATTGGGTGTACAATAGTGAAAAATTTAATGAATTAAAAAACATAGCCCAAAATAGAGGAAAAACTGAAGCCGCTGCAGCGGAGGAAATTTCTCGGCGAGCAAGAAATAAATTCAGGTCAAATAGGACCGCTGATGATATCCTTATCCAAGGACAGCTTGGAGAATTACTGTTATTTCATTTTATACAAAGGTTACAAAAGGCTATTCCTTTATTAAGAAAGATGAAAATAACAACATCAACAGAACATGAACGATATGGGGCAGATGCAATCCATTTTAAATTCAATAATAATAAGCCAATAATTATTTTAGGAGAAGCAAAAACCTATATAACTAAATACAAATTTAATACAGCTTTTGAAGAATCCATAAAAAGCATTTTAAAAACTTATAAAGAACACAGGAATGAAATTAATTTATATGTACATGAAGATTTTTTAACTCCTGAAATGGATCAAATTGCTGAACAATACATAAATAATAAATTAGAAAATGTTGAAGTTCATTTGACATGTATTGTTGTATACAATGAAACCTCTGATATTAATGGTAATAGCGAAGAAGAAATTAAGCAAAAAATTACTGATATAATTAAAAACAAGTATTCTAATTTTGACAAAAATAAAATTGAAGTTGCGACCAATACTATATTAAAACGTATTACATATATTGTATTTCCTATATGGAAATTGAATGAACTCGCAAAAACTTTTCAAAAAATGATTTAAAGGATAAAATGAAAGATTTAAGGAAAAATATTTTAGAAGAATTATTAAAACTTGATTGTTACAATTTAGCACTTAAGTTAGGTTTCATATCAGGTAATAATAAAAAAGTCACAAGAGATCTTTTGACTAATACTATAAGATGTTTAGATTACGAAACGACAATGTCTGAAAATCCTGATATAAACTACATAATAACAATTTTTGCATTAATATGGGAGTATATTGATCATTCTAAGTATAATTTGCAAAAAATTGCAGTTAAATTTTTATCTCGAATTGGTTATGCAACATCTGCAATGATAACAGATGATAATTTCGATAAGAAAAATTGCAAATTTTCTTCTTTAGAAAGTCCTATAGATGAACTTCTTACAAGTTTAAATCAAGAAAAATATTATGTTTCTGTTGGCAAGAAGAAATTTATTTTAACTAAATTCCAAATGGATATATGGAATAGCATGGATAATGATAAATTAATAGGTATTTCAGCACCGACTTCTGCTGGAAAGTCTTTTGTTATTCTATTAAAGCTACTAGAAAAATTAGAAAGGAATGACTTTGATATTATATATATTGTACCTACGTTAAGTTTAGTCAATCAGGTAGTAAGTGATTTTAATAAATATACTAAAGAATTAGGAATAAAAAAAATTAAAATAAGTAGTACATATGAGGAAAATAACGTTAATACAAATAATATATTTGTGTTAACACAAGAAAAAACTATAAGTATATTTTCTGAGCAAAATAATAAATTCATTAAAGATACAATATTAGTTATTGATGAAATTCAAAATATTGAAAGAATCAAAGAAGATAATGATGAGCGTTCAAAAGTTTTATATGATACATTAAATGAGTTAAGAGATAAAAAAAATATAAAACAAATTATTTTATCAGGACCACGAATTAATAAGATTGATGAAGTCGCAACAGCATTATTTGGACAAAAAGCAAAAAAAATTTCTTCTAATGATAGTCCAGTTTTAAATTTAACATATAGTATTTCTAAAACAAATAATAAATATCAATTAAAACAGTATTGTAGTTTAATAAATGAACCTATAGTTATTGATATAGTAAATGATACCTTTATTAATGGGTATGGTAAGAAAGCATATGATTCTAATTTTTTAAAATATCTAAGTTTGCTTCTCAACAATTTCTCTAATAATCAAAATATAATATTTGCACCTACTACAAAAACAGCGAGAAAAATTGCCTGTTCAATAAACAAAAGAAATAAGATCAATAAACACATGAGAGAATTAATAGCATATTATAAAGAGTCGGTAAATGAAAATTATTCTCTATGTAAAGTTTTGGAAAAAGGCATTACCTATCATCATGGGCGTTTGCCATACCATGTTAGGCGCACTTTAGAAAAAGCTATGCAAGAAAATTGGATAACTGATATAGTTTGTACTACAACGTTATTACAAGGGATTAATTTACCTGCCCAAAATATTATTATAAGAAATCCAAATCTATATATAAAGAGAGATAAAGAAAAAACTGTTGAATTAACTAATTATGAAATGGCAAATTTAAGAGGTAGAGCTGGAAGATTACTAAAAGACTTTATTGGAAGAACTCTGGTATTGGATGAAACTTCTTTTAGTGTTGTAGATGGATATGAAGAAAAAAATTTATTTAATAATGTGACTAAAGATTTGCCAACCGATTATGGTGAACGGTATGAAAAATACCAAGATGAAATAATCGACGTATTGTTAAATGAAGATATTGATGTTGACTTAGAAGAAAATAAAAATGAAATACACTATAAAGATTTAAAAATATATATTCGCCAAAACATATTAAGAAATGGTGATAAAGCTAAGCAAAAAATGGAACAAGTAGGAATATCCCTTACAAAAGAACAAATTGCTGCAATAAAACTTAAATTAGATAAATTAGTGATACCAAAGGAACTTTGTTATAAAAATAGATATTGGGATCCATTTGCACTTGATTTTATCTATAGAAATTATACTGATGAGGTACCGACTTTTCCATTAGAACGTGGTGCTAAAACAAAACTCAATAATATGCTTAAATTTTTAAGAGATAATACAAGAACAAAATCTATGTATAATCGTTATATTCCTGAAAAATACAGAAAAGGGAAAGCAAGAACTTTTATGTGTAGTCTTTGCTATCAATGGGCGATAGGCATTCCTTTATCAGACATTTTAACTACAAGTTTGAAAAAAGTAGAAAAACCAGAAGAAACAATAGAGGAAATTATAGAAATTTTACAAAATTCTGCATCATATAATGTTCCATTATTATTAAAACCTATTTTTGATATTAAAAATCCTGATAGTACATTTTTAACTTGTATGCAAGCTGGGGCATATAGTGATATTCCTAAAAAATTAATTGAGCTAGGTGTTCCTAGAGAATGTGCATTATTTTTAAATACTTCTATATTTAAAAATAAAAATTTTTCTGATGATACTATTGAAGAAAACATAAAAACAATTTTAAAAGAGAATTATCAAACATTCCCATATTGGATTCAAATACAACTTCAATTTTTGATTTAACTTGCTACTATTTTGATAGTGATGAATACGACACCTAAAAAAGAAGCTAGTATATGGAAAAAGCCAGATTAAATACTATGTCAAAAAAGAGTTTAAGCAATTAATCATATAGTTTAAGAATATTTTCAATATAGCAACTGTAATTAATTATATAAAATCTATTATATACTTGTAATATGAATAAAGTAGAAATTAAAGAACAAGAAGAAATAGAACAGCTCAAAAAATTTATCGCAACTAAAATAGGAGAAAAATGGTTTAAAGAGCTGGGGATTATTGATTATCAAAAATCCGAATCACCTGATTTCATTATGAAAACAAAAGATAATGAAATAATAGCCTTGGAAATAACAAAATTTATAGCAGAAAACAAAAATCTCAAATTTTCACAGGCATTAACTACTGTTGGTAATAAAATCTGCCGAGAAGCAGAAAAGGAATATAATCTTCGTATAAATATACTTATTGACAAATATGATAAAAGAAAGTTTAGTATTCATTGGAAAGATCACTTGGATTTGGCTTGCGATCCTGGATTTTCAAATGTTCCAAATACAAAACTTTTTAAACAAAAACTACAAGATATTCTAAAAAATAATATAGAAAAATTAAAAAAGGGCTTGCTTGTTCAAGAATGGATTCAAGTCGAAAATGATTATTTTCAAATATCAATGGATCACATAGCATGTCCTTGGACAGGGAAATATGATTGTCATGTTAATAATTTTGGAATGATTTCGATTAATCCGATAAATGAACTACAAAATTGTATTGATAAAAAGAATAAAAAAATCAAAGCATATAACAAAAAATGTTCAAAATGCTATTTATTGATAACTTTACCTGATGCGTATAGTGGAAATTATTGTTCTTTTGATAATGAATTAATTAAACACAGGTTTAATTCAGAATTTGAAAAAATATTTTTATATTGTGTTGGTTCTGATACATCATACATTCTAAAATAATACAAGAACCCGTATCTGCTGCAGCAGATTGCTGTTTGCATGTTGAACAATAAACATAGGATGTCCATGCATTGGGGGTTGTTTGCCATCGTTTACAGGTTCTGCCGGAGCAACTCAATCTCTTATAAAATCACAGGCAGTGAGTCAATTGTATCAAGTCTTTTATCCTTGATGTATTCAAGTTCTTTTGTCCGAAGTTTAAATCTGCTCTGGAATTTGGATTTTGCAAGTCTATCTATAATATCCATTATATAACTTCTCTTATGGACCCATAAATGAAATCAGATTATATCCTTTTTCTTTGCCAACTTTCATCATGTATTCCATTCTATAAATGAATCGGCGATAAAAATCAATAATCAGTTCAGTTTCTGTACCATCTTCTGTTGGTCTGTTATCATTGTATTCTTTAATCTGTTCATCTGTAAGATTTTTTGCATATATCAATTTACAGGTAGCAAAACCTCTTTTTTCTTTTAATTTATCTGTAAATTCATTTTTTCTTCCTGAAGATAATGCATCTATTGTATCCTTGATATCTCTTAACATATCTGCGATAGAACTATATGTATAAAAATTGTGTGTTAAATACCATTCAAATCCATTTACATATGAGATTTGTTCATCATCACTACAATTATCAACCCTTTTTTTATTGGCTTCAAGTTCATCATCAAAGTACTTATAAAGAAATGGTGTGAGGTATTGGTCAATATCATCCTCTTCAATTGAAATTTCAGCACTTTCCATTTCTGCAACATTGCCTATACCGTTTGTATCTGAAAAATCAATAACTCTTACGGGCTGAATCCAAAAATAAGATGAACAATTATGACCGTCAATTATGCCAATTTCCTTTTTATAGATGTTTCTTCCAATAATATCAAAGGATAGTTCTTTAATTCTGGTAATAATTTGCTCATTATTTTGTTTAAGTATAAGTACATTATCAAATAATTCTTTCAATTTCAAATAAGATTTATAAGGAATATTTGACTCTGACAGAAATTTATCAACAGTATCGTAGATTTCATCATCTGACAAAAAATTAGAATAATCGTCTTTAAGTAAATTCAGCAAATTCCAGATATTTAATTGTGAAGGATGGCAATGCCTCATAATATCAGTTTCTTTTTTCGGAAATACACCATTCAATGCTTTTGTAAGTTCTTCCTCGCTAACATCAGGATAATTACTAACAGTTATATGATCATTTCCTGCATTTTTATGTTTTTTCCAACTATCATATTTGGGATTATAAATGTAGTATAGATATTCCCCACAAGTTATAAATATCAAATTTTCTTCAGGAAATTTTACCGCATCAAAATCATCAAATAATTTCATTTAAAATACCTCTATTTAATATTATCATAAACGAGAGCTATGTCAGATACGGACATGTTAATTTATTCCATTCCTAAAATTTCTCTTTCAATTTGATGAACAATATCAGGAGATAAGCAGCCTGTTGGTTTTTGTTTAGGAATTTTTTCTTGCTGCAGAGAATCGGTATATTATTTCACAAAAGGAATTTCTTTTAGGATGTTAATGAGCGAATAAATCTCCGGAGGTGGAGTTTTTTGATTTTTATCAATGTCGTTTGAAATTTTCTGCATCATTTTTCTGGCAAAATCAGGAAGTTCTTCGCAAAAACTGTATTTTGTATGTTCGACTTCAAACCTCTTTTTATCCCAATTGTATTCTTTCTTCCAATAGAACAAAGTTCTGCGTGAAATGCCAAGTTTTACACCAATCAAATCAAGTGGTTGTTTTTCATAAACATACATATGTTCAGCCTGTGTTAGTTGGTTGTACTTAGTCATATTTTCTCCTTATTTACACTTTGCATTGAGAATACCGAAGTATGGATTGTATTTTATATAGCCTTCAAAAAACGCATATTTCATTATACTTCCTAGTAATGTCACGCCATTGCTTGCGGTTTTGGGTTTGTATCTATCTTTCATTTTCTGCATAAAATCAACAATCATTTCATAAGTGATTTTATTAATTTGAATATCGCCAAAATATGGCAGAATATTATATTTTAGCTGTGATTTGTAACCCTTCAAGGTATCTTTTGTCAGTTTTCTATGGGCAAGATAATCATGTGCCAAGTCACAAAATAAAAAACTTTTCTTTTTTCTAAAAGTTGGTTTAGGATACAATTTAAAAGTTTTCTCTTTAAAAACTTCTACATATTTATACAACCCTTGTTCAAAGACCAATTTACCCTCGTTCAGAAGCTGTTCAAGCTCTGTTTTACAATCACATTCTGCAATCATTTCTATTTCATCAAGCGTAAATTCTTTTAAATGTTTTGTTAATTTCTCAATATTCATAATACTTGCTCCGCTATTTCTTTCGTAATCTCGGTTAAATTATTGTCTTCTGCAAAATTTTCCATTTGATTTATCAACTGAACAATCTGTCTGAATCTGTTGTATTTTTTATGGACATATTCAACAGCATCATGGGTAAACGGTGTTTCTGATAGTTGATTTATAATTTGCCCAATATCATTTACTCCAAAGGTTTCAAATTTTACAATCTCGCTAAATCTGTCATACAGGTGCTTGTATCTTTCAAGTTTTCTATGTGCCAACCCCATACCGATAAAGATTATTGGACACTCGGTCTTATCGTGAATATCCCTCAAAGATTCAATAGTCTTGTAATTATTCATCAGATAATCAATCTCATCAACAAAAATTATCTGTTGATTTTGTTTTAGTTTTTTAACCACTAAATTGAAATTATCGGAAGTTAAATATCTTGGGATTTGATTTAATTCTTTTACTAATTCTTCTAACAGCCACCGACCTGTCATCAAATTAGTTGCTCTTAAATATGTTTCGCATTATATATACACGCAAGCCATAAAGCCGTTTGAGATTTTCCAAGCCCCGGTTCGCCATAACCCAGTTCCATTTTCGGAATATTTTTCGGTTTATTCTGTAGATTGTCAACAAGTCCGATAAAGTTTTTCACGTTCTGCGTTTTTACAAAAATCTTATTCATAAAGCAATTTGAACTCCTTTTTTTGTTTAAATTCAGCAATCCATTTATCTTGCGGATTATTTTTTATTAGGTATTCATATTTTTCTGAATTGTTTTTGAATAGTGTTTGAATTCTTTTTGAATCAGTTTTAAATGGCATTTGAATTTCTGTAGACTCAATTTGCGTTTCAAGTAACTTTATATCTTCTGTTGCCAGATATTTTTTAACTGATTCAACTGTTTTCTTTTTTAATTGCCGTTGTTTTACGATTTTCTGCTTATAATCCTCAAAATCTTTCACGTTTCCTAAGATTTTTGCCATCGGGTGTGTTTCAGTTACTCGTTCTGCCGTGCATAAGTACTCACATTTCGAGGTAAATACTTTTATTTTGGTTAAATCAAAAAGGTTGTATTTTATTAAAACTTTACTTTTAAATCCGTATAATCTTTCATCAAAATAATCACAATTCAAAAACCTGATTCCGTTCCTTTGAATTGTTTTGACCTCTGTAGCAAGCATTAAATCATCAAGCGTATTAATATCAATATTTTGAGTTTTTCGTTCTGCTAAAACTTCTACAATATTTTTATCTGGAGCATTCGGGCAAGATTGAGAATTCTTAAAACTCAACCACATATCAATCATTTTGATTGTTTCTTCAATTGTCGGAATATAATTATTATGTAGTTGTTTGTGAAACTTTTCATTCCGCATCATATAGGCAGGTTTAGTTGTAACATTACTCCCGACGTAACTTGGCATTAGTTTTTCAAAGCCTTCCTGAAATTCTTTGAAAAATCTTTCTATAACTTTTGCTCTTGCGTTATATGGTCTTGCAAAAACTGTTTCTATTCCGAGTTTTGAATACAAACCCTTTTGCTCGAAATGCTCTGCCGTTATCCTGATAAACGACTTTTGGTATCATATCAAGGTTTATTATTGCGCTTCTCAGGGCACTTGCAATACATTGGGTGTTTTCTTCAAGCATAATTTCGTATCCGACAAGTGCTGTTGATTTCCAGTCCAAAAAGCCGACTAAAGTCGCTCGACAAGGCTTGCCTGTAAACGGATTAATCACTTGAAACGCCAGTTTATGACCGTCTGCAACTAAAATATCTCCGACATCAATCAGGCTTGCATCTCTTATGATATACGGTTCGACCTTGTCTGACAGTGCTTTTTCACCGTCGCGTGCTAACACCCATTTGTCATAATTGTTGTCCTTAAACCATTTAGCGTAACGTCTAAAGGTAATATCTGCAGGGATAAAACTTTGACCTTGTTCACGCAATTTGTATTTTGTTAATGCGATTGCTTTTCCAATCGAAAGTCTATTTGGATGTAAAAGCAAAGCCATAAAGATTTTTTATTTCTTCATCCATTAGAACTGTACGATATTCTCATACGGTTGCATATTTGTATTGTGGAAGAAGTTTTGTGTAATCTTCCGTTCCGTTGAGCATTGAGTACCAACGATGTAAACTTCCACGCGAAATTTTACCTAAAATCTCAAATAAG
>CASDOW010000036.1 GCA_949282195.1 uncultured bacterium
CTTTGCTGTAGTGTGAGTTTAACAAAAAAATTCCCCTTTGAAAATTTTTTTTCAAAGGGGATTTTCTTTTTTCCTCCACTTTCTGGGGGACAGATCATTACAGTCGGGGATATATGTTATCATAAAGATAACTAACGATGTTATCCGACATCGCGACATATAAAGAAGCTTACGACAGCTCCGCACCTTTCTCAAAGTGCAAGGGTAGGATAAGAACAAAAGTGGAATTTGTCAATGGATTTTTTGTTAAAATTGGGTTAATTTAAAAATCATAAACGTTACCTGCATAAAATAAATTTTATCCATTCACAAAATTCAGGTCTCAAATTCATACTAGGTTGATCATTGTCTAATCTTTCAATAAACTTTTCTCTAAATTCTTTATTTGAACATAATTCTTGTATGCCATATATTCCTTTAGGACTTTTTTGAAGCCTATTGATAATCATATTAACTATATTCAATAACTCATCTTCTTGTAACTTAGGCTTGATGTTGATTAATTTAATAATATAATCAATATCCTCATCTTCAATACCTTTCTGGAGTTTTTCTTTTCTGCTCTGCATCTCCTTTTCTTCAATCAATCTCTTTAATTTTTCCTTTAAATATATCATTTTATCATCATATTGTTTCATATACGGGCAGCTATCATCTCCATATCGTATCATAAAAAAATCATCCATTAACATATCTGTTTTATCATAACTCATATGTTCTACTATTGCTTTTATATCACTTTCATCATCATATTTAATGTGAGTTAATAATGAGGTTTGTGCCATTATTTGCAGTAACGTATTTACGTAAGGCATTGGTATTGGAGACTGATTACCTTGCAAATATCGGGTAATTTCTTCTCTTTTATTTTTTATTTCTTCATCGTTCATTAACAATACGGAAACAAAAGAATTTATACCTATATTATTTTCTAAATATTTTATTAAATCAGATACTTGATACTTATCTATATCATTTTTAAGCTCTTTTTCGTCTAAATATCCTTCTTTAAAATATGTATAAGCACTTTTAAATTTAATGAACTCATCATTTACTCTTTCTGCAACTAATTGCGCATATTGGGCTTTGGCTTCATCTGATTTACCTAAGCTAACATAGCCATAAATATTCGTATAATTATCATAATCTTCCATTTTTATTGCTGAATTACCTATAAACCCAAAGAAAAAGAAAGATCTAATACAATACGCTATTCCTTCTCTGCTGATATTTTTATTTTTGATACATTTTTCTGCACGCTCAATACCCTCTGTAATTTTTTTTATAACTCGGATATTAGTAAAAACATCTTTTGATTTTTCATAAACTTCTTGTTCTTTTTCACTTAGCTTATCTGTATGAATATCATTGTGTTCAAAAATATATTTAATAGTCGTACAGTATTCGCTTTTTATTTTCTCTGATAAATTACAGTTATCTAACAATATTTTGACAGCATCATCCGCACTCTTCGTTAAAGTGAAATATCTGTTAAAAACTTTTTCCTTATATGTATCTTGCAATATAGCTGTATGTCTTGTATTTCCGATAACCAAACAACTTATCGGCGGATATTGGCTAATATGGTCAAGAAAGCCTAAAAATTCAGAAAAAAATTGCTCTCCAATAGCTCTTTCATAATCATCAAAGCAAAATACTACATTTTTTTTTATGGTTTCTAAATATACATCTATGGGAATGGAGAGCAAACCATCTATATTGAAAGTTTCATATGTATTTTTTATTTGTCCTGGTAGTTTTTTCCAATCTTTCCATATTTTTGGCAGAGTTTTTTTACATAACTCTTTTTTATCTTCTGATATTCCTGTCTTTTGCAATTTACTTTTTATTGTTTCATGTAAATCCTTTATGTTATACACTCCAAATAAAGATATATAAATTACTGAATACCCTATTTTTTGTAATTTCGCAGCTAGAGTATTTTTAAAAAAATATGTTTTTCCTATTCCCCATGAACCATCAATAAAAATAGATTTTTTATACTCTTCATCTTTATATGTTGAAAAAATATACTCAATCTCTGATAAAATTTCATCTTCGTTAGTTTTCATATACTTTATGTCCTCATATTGGCGGTGTTACTTTTTACTAGCATATTCCTTACAATAAATCACTTGTACAAATTCTATAACAAAATGTATTGCATAGGATTCTTTTGTTGGTATTGTATATTATTCATTCTAAAATTACAACATATTAGCTAATTTACTTGTCCGCCTACTATATATGTAAGCAGGCGGACAAGTTTTAGTTAGCTGTTTTTAGTTAGCCATTCGGTAGATTTCAGATACTCGTGATTTTGAAATACCTGTAATGGCTTCAATTTCACGACATGAATAGCCCTGCTCTTTTAGGTCAATAACTGTTGCATACGTATCCACCCAAGAGACAAAACCATTATCCATATCAAGCAGTTCTACCCCAAAATTTGAAATTTGCTTTTTACTCAAATTTCTATTCTTTTCAAACATTACTTGACATTTACCATTAAACATAACCTCATCTTCATCATCACCTTTTTCAGATTTGGCTTTATTTTTTAGATTTATAACTAAATCAAGGATATCTTCACGTTTGGAAATCCCGCGTTGTCTACCTCGTTTACCTGAATGATGGATGATAAGAACAGCCACACCTCTTTTGCGAAGAGAAATCAACCAACTTTGAATTATTCCCCAAGATGCTGCATCTAGCTCATCTATTGTGGTAAGGGTTGACAAATTATCTAAAATTAACAACTTAATACCCTTTTCCTGGATAATTCGGCTGATTTCTTCTTGCATTTTTTTATTGCCAACATCTATGGTGCTAAACGTTTGCATATCGGCGGCAAATAGCTCTAAATTTTCAGTATAATCAACATTTTCGTCAACCATTGATTTTCCTGTTACTTTTTGAAAGCGCTCTTGCAAACAATTTGCTGGCATTTCTCCATCAACATACAATACTTTTGAGGGGTGTGGTGCTTTCCACCGCAAAAATTTGCCTCCATTTGCCACCGCTAATGCTAATGACATCGCAAAGAAACTTTTACCAACACCACGATAAGCATGCAACATTGACAAACTTCCCTCTGTAATAATCGGGTCTAAAATCATCCCTGCTTTGGGTAAATCAAGCGACATAAAACGATTTAGATTATAAATCTTGCACTTCGCATTATTCTCTTGATTTTCTTCATAAACAGAGTTATTTGTATTGATGTTAGTATTTTGATATTGACAGTCCTCGTTGTGATCTAACGAGGACATATTTTTTGTATTTGTGTTATTCATCATTTTTTATTCTTTCATATTCGGAGGTTGAATTTACTTTTTGGCTATTAGTTGCAAGCCAATCTAAAACATCTTGTTTTAGATATAGGCGGCGGTTGCCTATTTTGGTGTATGGGATGCCTCCGCCAGATACGACTTTACAATTCAGCCATGATACAGAGCGGTTAATGAAAGCCGCTACTGTTTTTGAGTTTAACAATGCTTCGGCAGGAGCGTTGATAAACTCTTGTTGATATTTAGGATTCATTTGTTATCTCCTATTATCGGTTACAACCAAAATTAGCTGCAAGGAGATATTTATATGGCGGTGTTGTAGCCGGTGATTGTACTTGCCCTGAGCTGTTTAACACGCTTAAATTCTTCATAAGCTTCTGATAACGTTACGCTTTTTATTTTTTCTTTTTTAGCAACAGCGACCACATCCACGCCTTTGGCCATTTCCCCTAACAAGACTTTGGCTTGTTTGCGGGCTTCGTCTGGCGTTAATGTGCCGACGGGGGCAATATTTTTACGGATAGTCCGGCCGTTTATTTGGTCTTCAACAAAATAAACAATTCTTGTTGCACTTGCTTTAATTCCAAACCCGATTAAATCAACGTCATAATAAAAAACCGGCTTTTCTTTTGAATATTTTATTTTATCAATGTTTGATTTATTTAGTTTCAGCTTCATATATACTACCTTTTTTGAGGTGGATTAGTAGTGAAATAGTAGTGAGTTTTGCTATATTTCCCTAAAATATTTTATACTTTCCTATAACATAACCCTCGATAAAAATCAAGCAAAATCATATAGTTCTATAATATTTTATAAGCTAATGAAGTATATAAGAATTTAAACTTTTAATCAAATGGTCATGGGTTCGAATCCCGTCGGGCTCACCAATTAAGGAAATCTCTGCAGAAATGCAGAGATTTTTTTGTGCGCTAAGACTTAGGAAATCAGGGGATTTGAGAGAGTGAAAGACGGGATTTTTATACTGCCCAAGTTTCGGGAGGGGCAGTACATTAGTACCATACTAAAATAAAGTTATTATAATACACCTTTGACATTGGACAAAATATCTTATGTAAATTAAAAAATAAAGAATACTCCATAGCCTCGGTAGAAGATTACATTACTAATTTAAAAGCACAAAATAAATGAAAGTTAATTATTGGTGAAATGTCCTTTTTTTATTGGATTAATTATTTTAGTTTACTTTATCGTCACAAAAGAAACTGCTGATAATGATTTTATTAACTATTTTATTTCACGTTTGACCATTGTGCTTCTTATTGAGTATTTTTCCTATTATTTCTTGTCTATGTATTGAGATGGGCTAAATGAAGTAAAATATTTTCAAAATGAACTTACCACTCAATCAAATAAGCTAAAAGCTTTAGAATATATAAATAATAAGGACATTAATGAACATGCCAAAATAATTATTATAGAATTAATGTGCAATGATAGGAACCTATTGAACGGCTTTTTTAATAACCCAAAAATAAATAAAAAAGATATTATAAATATGTTAAAAGAAATAATTCGATGTTTTAGAAAAAAATTAATATCAGAAAAATAGGCTTGACATTTATTTACAAGTCTCAATAGAATATTGATATAGGCTGGGTTGGAGCTTTCTACCTGCAATTTCGCACCCCTCAATGTGTGGCAACCATTTTCTTTCAAGTTCAGTTTAAACCTTTTCAGGGTTTTCAGACAACGGGTATTGGATCAAGCCTTGAGTTTTTAGACAGGATTTAAAATGGTGGTTTCTCTGTATATTAAGAATTTAAAAGCTAGAGCTAAGCAACTTTGCCGACGTTAAGAGTTAGAACACAGTAAAGCTCTTGATAATATAGCTCAAAAGGAAAGTTTGGGGCTGGGACATGATTTGGAATATTTAGAATAAGTTATTTTTTAGTAGCAATTACGGAATTATGAAATGAGTGATGAAAAAGAATCAAAAAAATTGTATTATGTAGATTTTGTTAAATCGATTAATCATGGAGAAAAATTTATTGCCCGGTTGCTAGATCAAACGCCTTATTCTTATGTGGCAAAAAAAGTTTATGTAGAAATATTGCCTGAATTAGTTGATCAACGGCTTTTTCTGTATAATAGAGAAAAAAAGAAAGATAAGTTCAGAATAATAACAGAAGGAAGACAAAATGGTTTCCATGATGGTTTTTTTATACGTTTAAATGAAAAAAGTCAAAAATATAAACAAAAAATGCTATTGCAGTTGCAATTAGAAGATGAAAATATTGAAGTGTATCCAGATGAAGAAGTTGATAAACAACCTGAACTACAAAGACAAAAATATAAAAAGAAAGAACAGATTTGGGATTTTAATTTTGGATTGACTGAAACGATTAAAGAAATACCCCCTAAACTATATTGTTTCAATGTTGGCCAAGGAGATATGTCTTTATTTATTTCTTCCAGAGGACATGCTTTTATCATAGATACTTATATCACAAATTCTCGCAAACAAGATATACTTACTGAACTAAAAAGAATTTTAGAGGGACGTCCAATTGATGCATTAATTCTTACTCATCGGCATTACGATCATTATCTTGGAGCATATATGCTACTAAACGATAAAGAATTTAATATTAAACATTTGATAGTAAATCAATCGTTTCTTACTGATCCAAAACCTAATCAAGTTGATAAGCTGTTACATATGGCAGAGAAGAAAGGGTGTCGTATTATTTCTTCAACTGGCCAGAGAACAATTTGCGATGGAAGTACGAAGTTGTATTTTTCTTTTCATTCTGGAAATATAGATGAAAATGATAATTCAATATTACTTCAGATATATTGTGATAATAAATTATATTATTTAACAGGAGATATGGGATGTGAAACATTAGAAGCTGAGGATTTGAATGGCATTTATGAACAAGTAGTGCTAAAAGTTAGCCACCATGGCAGTGATACGGGAATATCTTGCTCTTTTTTATACAGATTACATAGAAAAGATATAAATTTTTTATATAAAATGACTAATCAATGTATTCCTGATTATTGCCCGATTGTAACTAATAATAAAGCCATGAACTGTCAAGCATTTATCTCTGTGGGAAAAAATAATCGTTATGGACATCCGGATAAAAAATGTTTGAATCAACTAAAATATGCAGGTTTTAATACTATTTTATCACATTGTAAAAAAATGGGGCATTGTTTTTAATGATTATTGTTTAAAAATTGGAAAAGAGGAGTTCGGTGGCAGGTTCGAGTTACACTGTGATTCGCGAACCGGAATTCCATCTTGAAAGCATTGACAAGCCTGGTTTTCCTGCAGTTTAGACCAGTTCGCGATGACTAGAAACCGCATCACCAATAAAATCAAGGGTTTGAGAGGTTTCTCAAGCCCTTTTTGTTTTTTATAGTGCAAACTAATAAAAAGGGCAGGAGTGCGTTTCTTGCCCTATTTTGGTTACCTTTTATTTTGATGATACTATAATTTATTATTTTTCCTTTTCTTCATGGTATTCCTGCTCTGTATTGACTGACCATATATTATCTTTCGCCTGTTTTGAATTGATAATATTGCTAACAGCCTCAAACGAAGTTGCCATTGAGTGATCCATATTATTATACCGGTGTTGGCCGTTTCTGCCCACACAATACAAGTTGTTATATTGATTTAAGTATGCAATCAGTTCGTTTATTTGCGAATATGTGTCAAAGTATGCCGGATAGGCTTTTTTTACTTTCTCGCAATGATAATCCAATATCGGATCGCCTGCATCTATTACACCCATTGACGTTAGTTCTTTCACACCCAAATCTTTCCATTCGGCGCTATCCATCTTCCAATATTCATCATTTTCATTACAAAAATACTCAAGCCCGATCCATACTGTTTTTTCGGGTTCTTTTACCATATAGCAAGACCAATTATTAAAAATCTGGATACGTCCCAATTTTACGCCTGCGTCTTGTACATATATCCAGCAATCCGGAACAATATTTGCCAGCGTTTTTAATTTTGTCGTATTTTTTAAATTTAATTTATTCAGCAACAACCCAACGGTTACGAAATCTCTATATGGCAATCCGTTGGCAATTTTTTCTATATTTTCCGGAACTTCCCCCATTGCGGCAATTAAATCTTTCAGAGGCATTGAGGAAATAACAATATCTGCTTCTGCGGTATATTCTTTACCATTATTTTCATAGCTTACCGACTTTATTTTATTTCCTTCTTTATTTATTTTTACAACCTTGCTGTTATATTTTATTTCTCCTCCCATTTCCGTAAATTTTGTACAAGCTAATTCCCATAATTGTCCTGGTCCGTATTTGGGATAGCTAAATTCCTCAATCAATGATGTTTCTACTTTACGATTTTGTTTATGCGGCAAAAGTTTTGAAAATATATCTTTTAATATTGCCGTAATTGACAATCCTTTTACCCGTTGAGCACCCCAGTCCGCTGAGATTATGCGAGGATGCCTTCCCCACAGTTTTTCCGTATAGCCTTCGAAAAACATTGTGTATAATTTTTTACCGAATCTGTTTATGTAAAAATTTTCCAGCGAATCTTCTTTTTTGGGCAGAAGCAATGATTTTATGTAACTAAATCCGGCTTCCATTGTTGTTATTATTCCCATATTTTTTATGGTATTGAAATTCATTTTTACCGGATAGTCAAAAAAGTTCCGCCTGTAATATATTCGTGAAACGCGTTTTCTTTTTAACATTACAACATCTGTTTTTTCAGGATCCGGCCCGTTTTCGGACAAGTGAACATCGCGGTTTAATTTTTTGTCATCAAACGAAGGCGCGCCCTGTGTCGGCATCAGGCTCTCCCACCACGCCGTCACTCTGGCATCTTTGGAAAAAAAGCGATGGCCGCCAATATCCATACGATTGCCATTATATTTTACCGTTCTGGATATTCCCCCGGCAACATCAGTTTCTTCTAAAATCGTTACATCATAATCTTTGGATTGACGTAACAATTCATATCCGGCCGTAATACCGGCAGGACCTGCACCGATGATGATTACTTTTTTCATATATTTTCTCCTTTATCAGATGTTTTGTTCCAACCTTTTTTATCCGCCAACATCAAATATATGACGGGTAGCCACAAAGGTATGTTTAAGAAAAAGAAACGATGATCCGGCCCGGCTAAAAAGCACATTGTTCCCAGATTATACGTCAAAAGAGGCAATATATGCACAAACGAATATTTTCGTCTGGCTATCATTGCCAGGGCAAATGCCAACATTATGAACATAAACAGACCGACACTGCCATACAGCACCTTGATAATTTTGCATCTTTCCGGCGCTGACAATTGTAAAACAAGTTTATGATAAAAAGGGTGATAATTTGCCTTTAAACCGAATTTATTTTCACTTATGCCGTTAGGCATCCTTATTGCCACATTCATACTCCAGACGATATTGGTCAGTTTGGCAAAAGCCTCCCAAGCGGCAGACGGAGCGTAAACAAAACTTTCATACAAATATCTAAATGCTTTAGAATATGTCATCTTGCCAAACTCTGTTTGGTTAAACGCTTTTTCTGGTTTTTGAGGCTTCCATTTTATACTATTTACATTGCCGGGAATGTAGTATAATTCATACACCTTATTGGACGCCAATTTATACATTTCATCTCTGGTTTGAGCGGGAAGTTTTTCAGGCGTGCGTTTCATTACATTTGACACAATTGTCATCGGAAAAAGGATTGTCTCGGTTACTCTTCCTCCGGGCTTTTGCACTTCCAGATGCGCATACAATGATTTTACCAGCAATACCGTTATTACAATGGCGAGAACCAATAACATTTTGGCCTTTTTCAAATTTTTATGATAGAAACAAACTATCAACAACATCGGGAAGGTCAATAATACGGCATTATGGCGCATATAACCGGTACAGACCATAACCGCGGCAAAGAAAATTATATTCAGTTTGGATTTTAACCATTTACCTTCCGATAAAATAATATTCATATACTGCGCCCACAAAATTATGGCGAAAACACATAAGCTACTGTCTTTTATTATATGCTGCATTCCCAACAAAAATAATGAATTGACAAATATGTAGGCAATATAAAGTTTTGCTCCAAAGAACATTTTATACTTTAACATCGTATAAAATAAATAAGCAACGGCCAAACTAAGCCAAATATTTTGCACTATAATAAAATCCGCCGGGTGGGAAAATATTTTGCCCGGCAACGCAACAAACAGGAATTTGTGCAAAACCGGATGCCAATTATTATACCGGTGAAAGCCCAAGCCCTGGGGTAAATAGTCTCTAACGACATCATAACTCCACATTCCTGGCCAATATGCCAGATGATATATCAGCAACAGGCAGAACAACGCCAAAAATATAATAAAAGAATATAAGCAAGGGGATTTACAATACCCCCCCCCGTTTATTTCCGCAATATTAAGTGCTGTCCGCAACGCCAATACGGAAATCAATATATTGAGTAATAATGCCGCGATGGCTGATAATATGGCCAGCGTTTGGTCTACGTTAATCAGTTCAAGAATATAGGTTATTTCCAGATACATCGCTAAGACGGTAATTAGCCAGAATTTGGGCTCGCGCAGATAAGATTTTACATCCCGTTTTTTTATTTTTTGCCAGATGGCCTCCATATCCTTTCTTAAAAAGAACAATGCGGCGCAGATAATGCCGGCAATATAGAACCCCCATAGATATATCTTAATAGTTTTGGGATTCCAGGCGACAGATACCGCAATATTTTCGCCTTTTGGGGCGGTTATGGTATGGCGTATCGGCTTATTATGCCATGCGGGGGTATTTTGATTAACGATGTTTTTGCCGTTTATGGTAAATTTGGTATATTCAACCCAATGTTCTTTGATACCTTTACTCCTGTCATTTTTGTCCTTTAATTCCCAGGGACCACGAAGGGAAAAATTTATTTTACAATTATCTGCGGCGACGTTGATTTGCAAATCTGCGGCAATATCTCTTTTTTCTACGACATAGCCGCGATTTCCACCTTTTGACATCCACCCGGCCTCTGGCAATTCTTTCCCGGTATTTTTATCTATCAGCGTGAAACACGGCGCGGCGTTGACGGTCTTTTCCGAAACATCTATCCGCGCGGTGGCGTATGAAGAAGAATTTATCAATGCGTCCCTTCCGATAAACAGAAGAAACAATAATATTACAAGCCCTAAAATTTTTCTCATCTTTGTCGTCCTTTTCCTTGTTTATCCGGCATATTTCTGCCATTTTGCGGCGATGTTAAGCGTGTCGCCCTTTTGGGCGGTTATGGTATGGCGTATCGGCTTATTATGCCAGGCGGGGGTGTATTGCCGGATGGCACTTTTGCCGTTTACAGTAAATTTGGTATATTCAACCCAATGTTCTTTGAGGCCTTTACTCCTGTCATTTTTGTCCTTTAATTCCCAGGGACCTTTTAGAGAAATATCTATTTTACAATATCTCTTTTTTCTACGACATAGCCGCGATTTCCCCATTTTGGCATCCAGCCGGCCTGAGATAACTCTTTCCCGGTATTTTTATCTATCAGGCGGAAACACGGCGCGGCGTTGGCGGTCTTTTCCGAAACATCTATCCGCGCGGTTATTTTCTCATCTTTCGGCGAAAGGCGCCCGGCTAAAGATGTTCCGTGAACCTGCATCACATATTCTTCCAACAAAAGATAGGCTGTAAATACTACCAGCAGACCGATTACCCTTAACATCCACTTTCTCATCAAAGTTCCTTTCTTCATAAATATCTGGCAAATTCGTAAGATTGGCTAAAGATTAAAAATTGTGATTTAAGAGCGTCGCGTTGCTGGGTGGCAAAGGCAATTCCCATCGTTTTTAACTTATCCTGCGTGCGGGCGATAGTCGCCTGTTCCCCCGGGCGCTCGGTGTCATCAAAAATGATGATGAAATCCGGCGCGAGATTTTTTTCCACCAAATCCAAGATATTGGAGCGTGGGTGTTTTTGTCCGCCGCCCATCGGCCCGTCTACGATAATCAGGTTATATTTTTTATCCGCGGTTATTTGCGACAAAGCGGCACGATTATAGCGACGGTTCTGCCCCTCCTCGTCAAAAAACTCTATATTGCATTGGTTTAAGCGTATATTTTCGCCGGCAGCGAGGCGCGGGCGATAAATATTTATCCAACTCGCGTCATTCTCAATGATGTCCACTTCCGCCGCCGGATTGTTATGCGCGACGTATTGCGAAGTTACGAGCGAGGTTTGTCCCAAGCCCATTTCCAAAATTTTGGCCGGGCGGACGTTATCCAAAATGCGAAACAGCGTGTAGATAAAGCTGTAATTCGCCGCCCAGCCGTAAAGCGCGAAGGACTTGTCTTTGAGCCACGGGCTTCCGGCGGCGCTGTCGTGCAACAAATCGGCGAAATTCAGCTCTTGATATTGTGTCTGAGCTTTCTTTTGCAGATTTTGTATACTATCCAGTATCTGTTTCTTTTGCTCCTCCATATTTTGAGCCAGCACATTAAATTCATTTTCCCTGACAACCCTCGGTTCTTTTAATACCAAGGAAATATGATCTATCCGTTTCTCTATATCCAACAGTTTATTTTCCAGCGTTTCATTTATTATATTTATTTCCTTTTCAAGCCATGTCTTTAGCCCGTTCATTCTTATATCAATAAATTTGCAGGGATTAGCCGGGCGTTTACGCGTACGGA
>CASDOW010000037.1 GCA_949282195.1 uncultured bacterium
GATAAAATCGATGCGGGCGATGAGCTTGAGCTTGACGTTCAAAAAGGCATTTTAAAAGATTTAACAAAAAATATTGAAATTGAAATTATGCCGCTTCCCGATGTTATGATTAAATTATTAAACGACGGCGGTTTAATCGAACATATAAAGAAAAACGGCGATTTTAGTTTGGTTTAAAGGAAAAATATATGCACAACATTACTCTTATAAAAGGCGACGGGATAGGCCCGGAGATTTCGGATGCGGTTGTTGAAATTTTAGATAAAGCAGGCGCGAAAATTAATTGGGATATACAAACCGCAGGCGCAGACGTTGCCGAAACGGAAGGCGACCCGCTGCCAAAAAGAGTAATCGAGAGCATTAAAAAAAATAAAACCGCACTTAAAGCGCCCGTAACAACGCCAATCGGAAAAGGTTTCCGCTCCGTTAACGTAAGGCTCAGAAAAGAGCTTGATTTATATGCAAACATAAGGCCCTGCAAAAACATTGAAGGAATTAAAACACCTTTTGATAATGTTGATTTGGTTGTCGTAAGGGAAAATACGGAAGATTTATATGCAGGCATTGAAGAAAAAATTGACGAAAATACAATGCATGCAATCAAAGTTATTACAAGAAAATCTTCAACAAGAATTGTTGAATATGCCTTCAATTATGCAAAAAAAATGGGAAGAAAAACCGTTTGGGCGGTTACAAAAGCAAACATTTGCAAATTAACCGACGGATTATTTTTAGATTGCGCAAGAGAAGTTGCAAAAAATTACCCCGAAATTGAATATAAAGAAATTTTGGTTGATGCGCTTTGCATGCAATTGGTTCAAAACCCGTCCAAATTTGATGTCCTTGTTATGCCGAATTTATACGGTGATATAGTATCCGATTTAACGGCAGGCTTAATCGGGGGCTTGGGCGTTGCACAGGGGGCAAACATGGGCGTTGATTGCGCCGTTTTTGAACCGGTTCACGGGTCTGCGCCCGATATTAAGGGGCAAAATCTTGCAAACCCGACAGCGCTTCTGTTGTGCGCAATTGAAATGCTGAAATATTTAAATGAATTTGAAATTGCAAAAAAAGTTGAAAATGCGGTTTATAAAACAATAAAAGAAGGAAAAGTTTTAACGAAAGATTTGGGCGGCAATTCAACCACAACAGAATTTACAAAAGAAATTATAAGAAATTTGTAATTTTATTTAAAATCTTTTATTTAAAATCTTCTCTGCCCGTTTTTGTAAACCGCTGCAAAATAGAAAAGTTTTTACGGTTACATAAATTTTAAAAGATTGACAAACTGTCCTGTTTACAGTACAATAAAAATATGAACTGCTATAAAATCGAGTATCTGGTTTTACCAAACGGCAAGGCGCCGGTTATAGAATGGTTAAATTCTCTGGACAGCATCACCAGAAAAAGAATAGCTCAAAGAATTTTAAGAATTGAAGACGGTAATTTTGGCGACCATAAACAATTATCGGACGAGATTTTTGAACTTCGCTTTGCATTTGGAAAAGGATACAGAATTTATTATGCAAAAATTGATAACACGATTGTTTTGCTTATAACTGGCGGCGATAAATCAAGCCAAACAAAAGATATAACACAAGCTTCAAAATTTTTTAAACAATGGAGAATAAAAAATGAATAATTCAAAATCTTTTAGTGAATATATTTTAAAGGATTTAAAAACGGATGAAGACATAAAAGAATGGCTAAATATAGGTTTTCAGGAATTTTTACAAGATAACGACCTGAATGCTTTTGTTAAAGCCCTTGAATATGCAGTACGAGCAAAAGACACAATATCGGGAATTTCAAAAAAAACGGGTATTTCAAGAAGTAACTTATATGCAATTTTTAACGGCGAACAGCAGCCGCAATTAACAACAGCGCTTAAAATTATTAAAGAATTGGGCTATACGGTTCAGGTTGCATAATTTTAAACCGCACAAAAATAAGGCTTAACAAAGGTAAAGTTTATTTTACCCCCCTCCCCCGAGGTTTTTAACGTTTTTGTTTTTAAAATATCTCGCACAAGGTGCTTCAACAAAATGATAAGTAAATATCCCCAAAATAAAAACCAAAGCCAATGTGATAAAAAGGTTTAGATAAGGATGTGTAATAATAATTTCGGCATGGTTTTTCCAGACTGAATTTTTAAATACGTTGAATATAAAAATATGTGTCATATAAAAAGAATAAGTATATTTTGCAACATTTACACACCAATTTTTATTTAAAAATCTTGAAATAAACCCTTTATTAATTAAAAAAGCAATAATAACCGCAGCAAATGCAATAATGAAAATAATCTGGTTATTAAATTTCAATTTATGGAGCATTAAATTGTTGATAATAAAAAATAACGAAATAAATTCTATAAAAGTTAGCGTCAGAATATGCCAAATTTTATAATTAAAATTTTTAATCGCTTCAAAATTGTTTTTATACCATAACCCGATAAAATATCCGACGCCGATTCCCCCGAGCGCCCTTAACATACCGATATTAATAATGTAATTCAATGTTTTATCATGACCATATATATTGCCTTTTAGCGCATGAATTAAAACCCCGTATGAAAAGAAAACAATTAAAGCAATTGTTAAATTAACGTTTTTTTCTTCATAATTTTTTAAAAGATAATAATAAAAAGCTAAAACCCAAAGCATAGCAGAAACATACCAAAAAACCACGCTTCCGCCGTTTATCAAAACCAAATTTGTGCCGTTTAAACCCAAAAAACATAAAAGATGGTGATAAATATCAAATTTTACAGCCCCAAACAGCGAAGCTGCAAAATACAGAGAAATGACAAAAATCAAAACGGGCCAAAGCCTTAAAACTTTATTTTTAATAAAATCAAACATTGAAGCTTTTAAATTTAATTTATAGCAAAAGAAAAGCCCCGACAAAATAAAGAACAAATCAACCGCCTTATTTCCGTTTCTTGTCATTCCGTATAATTTATTATAAATTTCAATATCATCAAGCGCGCCTATGTGCATTTTTGTAAAAAGATGTAATAAAATTACCGCTGCACACCCTATTACTCTTAAAAATTCTATGTTTTTTATTTTATCCATATAATCCTCTCCCTTTAAAATTCAAGGTCATGCTTATTTACCCCCCCCCCCCGAGGATTTTTAAGTTTTTATTTTAATGTTATTTGCAGTCATTATTTCTTTTATTTTCATAAACTTCTCTTCATATTTTATTTTTTTAAATTTTAATTTCATCTTTGTTTTTCCGAAGGTAAAATTGGTCATAATTCTATAGAAAAAATATTTAAAAAGAATATTTTTTCTATTAAGTAAAAGTTTAAAATTATCATCTTGATTCACTTGTGGTTTTGCCCTGCATGCAGCTTCTACATAATTTAGTCTGTCATCCATGCTTGCATAAAATGCTTCCGCAAACTCTTGGTTTTTGTCATACTTTATTTTGCTTACATCTTTTCCCAGTGCGCCTTGCAACCACGTTATCGTTTCTTGTTTTTTCTTGTTAATTTCTTCAAAAGTGCTGTCCCAATCTCTTATTTCTTTATAATAATCAACTTTGTCTATATCAAAATCAGAAGCCCTGACAAAATTTTTCTCCAGTTTGGTTAGCGCTATAAGCGTTTCAAAGCGTGCATCTTTATATTTAGCCTTATCAAACGTAATAAATTGTTTATTAAAGATAAGACTAAAACAAGTTGCATGGAACGAATCCGATACAACAAAATTTGAATTTTTTATTAAATAAAGCCAATCTGTTACATCGTTTTTTGCCTTTATATCAATTAAAGGAAGATTATATTTTTTGGAAATCTCATTCATAATTTCAATTTTTTGCTTGTCTTCATTGATGAAATAATAAGCTATATAATTTTTATCTTTTCTAGTGCTGTCAGAAATAATTTTTTCATATTTTTCTTTCTCAATTAAAAAAACGGGATCAAGAACCAATTCGGAGTCAACTCCGAATACATCTTTACATATTTCGACAGACTTATATTCGCGCACGGAAATTGAATTAAACCTTCTCAAATAATAACTTACCATTGATTTTACGGTATCATTTCCCGTAAAAACGGGTTTTCCAAAACTGGCCGCAATAGAAATTTTATTCTTATTTAACTGAACAAAATTTAAATAATAAAAATCTTGTAAAAACCAATTCAATTCATGATTCCAAACCTGATCCGAGCCGACCATAAAAGTTGAAAATTTATCATTTAATCTTCTCATGTCAATTCTTGAATGGCACCACTCGGTTAAATTAAGGTATTTATTTGCAAACTTTTCCGAAATACTTCCTTTGTATGTCGAATTATAATAATCAAACGGTATGTGCATTATAACAGACGGGTTATATCCGAGTTCTTTTACGGCTTCTTGTATTGCCCAACAAGTTAATATTGCCCCTCTATTTGAATTCCACCACCAATTTAAAATACCGATATTATATTTATCCGATAAACAATCTTTAACAATTTTATTAAATGATTGTTGATTTTCAGATATCTTTGAAGCAAATAATTGTCGGTTGTTATGCGGCAGAAAAGGAACCAATAATGCTCTATTTCCATATATTGCCTGTTCTTTAGTCATTAATTGTTTTTTTTGCCAAAGTAAGTCGTTAAATAAATCTTCTCCCTTTTTATTGTTAACAATAACTATTGAAGTTCCTAAATTATCATCAAGTTCCGGAGCAAATTTCGAAACTCGCCAAAAATCACCTATTGTAATATCTCCTACCCTATCAATAGACATATATTTACACTCTACACAAGAATCATTCATTGATAGAGAATTTAAAAACATTTTAAACCAATAAGGGCTTTTAGTAGTAGTAGTAGTAGTAGTATATGTATATATGGTTGAACAATTCCAGCCATTTTGTTTATCTCTAAATTTTATATTTTCTATTTCACTGCGACTAAAATTGTCGTCTATAAATTTGTCAAAAACTTTTTTTGAAGGCACTTTTGAGCAAATTAAATCAACTAAAATTAAATTTTTATAATCTTTATTTAAAAAAGCCTTTAAACCCGCAACTTGACACGGACATCCGGTAAACAACACATAGCGATTTTGTTCTAAAATATCTTTTATGTCTTTGAATAAATGTTCGGAAATAAAACTTTGGACATATTTTGAACCGCGCAGCTTATCTAAATCTTTTTCATTATCAATTATTATATGTTCAACTATCCAATTATCATTAAATGCAGCGCCTACAACCACTCCGTTTTTTTCAAAAATTTTCTTTGCAATAACACTAAAGGCGCCTCCGGAAGAGCTTTTGAGTCTAAGCTCATTATCTGCCATCACTGCAAAAACAGAAGGATTATCAGTATTTTTAATTACATTATTAATCTGTGGACAAACTCTAGTGCAAAGTCCGCATTTTGTGCACTTTGCTTTATCTGTTACGGGCACATAGAATCCGTTTTTATTACATTTAATTGTTATTGCGCCACACGGGCATATATTGGCACATGAAGCACAGCCTGCACATTTTTCGCATTGGTTTTCTATATACATAATTCCTCCTGTTTTGCATTTTTTAATTTTATGATTTTTAAAATATCATTTTGAACCGATTCCGCACCCATTTTATTTATGTCGTATTCAAAAACTAAATCTTTATTAATATTTGGAAGCTTTTTGAGCGAAAAACCTTCCATGATTTTATCTGATTCCAATCTGGCAAAATTTCCGCGCTTGGGAAAATCGGTATATATTGCAAATGTTGGAACTTTTTTATTTGCAATGCATTCTAAAAAACCGCTTCTAAGTCCAATAACAGCATTTGCATACCTTGCAAGCTCAATTGTTTCTTCATATGTTAAAAAACATTGATATGTATCGGTAATTAAATTTCTAAAATCCATGCAATTACAGAATACCTCATATCCGATTAGTTTCAGCCTTTTACACAACTTATCCCAAAAATGCCTGTCAAGCATTTCATTACTCAGGCTCTCGGGTGAAACGATTACAAAGTTATTATTTAAAAGTTTTTCTGCAATTTTTCTTATTTTATTTTTCACTTTTGGACTTATTGTATAGTTGGTTGTATCAAAATCATTCAGTCCTAAATGTTTCTTTAGTTTTGTATAATAATGTGCCCCGTGCAGTCTTATATCGTTTTCTACTTCCTGAAAATATTTTTCATATGTGGGAATGTAAATAGTTTTCCCCTTAAATGAATTTTTTACATTTTTAACCTGCCGCGAAATAAGAGATACATCAACCGGACAAAATGCAATATTTATATTAGGATAAAACATTTTACAAATATCTAAATGGTATCTGGCACAAACAATTAAAAGATAATTTTTTGAGCCGTTGTCTTTAATCCATTGTGAAAGATGATGCATCAATAGAAAAAATTCGCCGCTTCTGGACAAAAATATATAGTATTCATCATAATTTGAATAGTTTTTTAATACACCGTTTAAAAATCTGTTACAGGTATATTTTTGATTATTTAAAATCCAAACGGGTAAAAACAATAAATAAACTATTCTGTATTTTTTTGAATCGGTAACCTTTGTTCTTATTGTTGAAAAACCAAATAATCGTAGTCTGAAATGTCCGTCATTTGAATATTTTAGATATATTACACCTTCTAACAATTTTATTCGCCAATAGTCTGCATAAAAATATTTTTTAAAAAGCGTAATTCCAAATATATTAATTTTATTGATATTTTTGTCATTTTTTTTGATGTTTAAAAATTTCATCTTCACTCCAAACAAACTACAATTTTATATTTAACAATTTTCAAATATATACTCTTTAATCTTATTATCTTGTTCACATAAATTTAATAAACTAAAGCCTCTTTTTACATCATCTGCTTTCATATCATTTAAGACAGGGCGGGGTTTAAAAGAGGTATAATAAACTTCAGTCGGAACATTCGCTTGTATAAGACATTCGTTAATCCCGCTTCTTAAAGTTATTATTCTTTTTGACAAATACGCCAATGCAACAGCTTCCCCAAAGCTTAAAGGAGTATTTATATAATGAATATCCGATTGTTCAAATCCACTATCATTCTTTATTTGGTTAACAAAAACACTAACCCCTTTGCAATTTAAATTTTTAATTAAATTAATCCAGAATTCATTATCAACAGGCACACACGATGCAGCCTCGGGTGATATAAAAACAAAGTTGTTTAAATCTAAACTAGTTTTTCTAATTTTTTTATACAATGAATTATAAAATTCATCAGGAATTTTAATTTTTCTCTGTTTTATTTCGTTTTCATTAATTTTTGAATGATTTAAGATTGATTTAAAATAATGGGCGCTTCTGTCGTTTTTAATATCTAATTCTGTTTCAAGAAAATGCTTGTATGTAAATATTGTATAAAACTTAATGTCTTCAATGTTGAAATAATCTGCTTTTAACATGGGGCGAATTTTGCCTATATAGATAAACGGAATTTCTGGGCAAATAAGTTTTATTAAATCAATATGATATTTTTTTGTTGCAATAATAAGCGGCTTTTTTATATTATCTCTTTTTATTAAAACATCAATAGCATACATTAAAAACAAGCAAACTTCACCGGAATTTGAATTTAAGACAAAAACACTGTCAGCTTTTCCGTTAATTAAATGAAAATATCTTCTCTTAAAAATGGCGGAAATTTTATCTTTTTTAATCAATATATTAAAAAAATAATATTTTCTTTCATTGCCTTTATCGACTCTTTTTATAAAAGGTATGTTCAAAAATTTAAATATTTTAATTGAATAATTTTTATAAAAATTATCTCTTCTTAATGTCTTAATTAAACCAAATAGAAATTTTTGATATCTTTTATCTGTTAAATAGTCGGAATTGTATTCATAGATTTTTATTCCTAAAAATTTTAGTTCTCTATTATTTTTGTTTTTTTTATATTCAAACAACATCAAATTAAACAACCCCGTTATTTAACAAATCATGAATATGTATAACTCCGATTGGCATTTTATCTTCTATTACAAAAATGTTTGTAATTTTCTTTTCATGCATTACTTTTATAGCTTCTGATGCCACGACATCTTTTGCAATTGTCTTAGGATTTTTTGTCATTATCTCGACTGCCTTTTTATTTAATATCTCAGGAGTTAAACAACGTCTTAAATCCCCATCGGTTAGCATTCCCGTTAATTCGCCTTTTTGATTTACAAAACCGACACACCCTAAACGTTTAGAGGTCATTTCAAGTAATACTTGCTGCATATTTGAATTTTCTTCCAATATAGGTATTTCAGAGCCTGTATGCATTAAATCAGATACTCGTTTTAATATTGAACCCAGTTTCCCGCCGGGATGTCTTTCATTAAAATCTGCTTTTGTAAATCCTTTTCTTTGAATCAGTCCTGCTGTTAATATATCGCCTAACACTAGAGTTGCCGTTGTTGAATTTGTAGGTGCAAGCCCTAAAGGACAGGCTTCCCCGTTATTCGGGAGCTTTAATACTATATCGGCGGTCTTACCAAGTGAACTTTCAGGATTTTTTGTAATTGCAATAAGTTTTATTCCGAATCGTTTGCAGTAATTAAGAATATCAACAAGTTCTCTGGATTCTCCGCTGTTTGAAATGGCAATAACGACATCATCTTCAGTTATCATTCCTAAATCACCATGGCTTGCTTCTGCAGGATGCACAAAAAAAGACGGAGTTCCTGTCGATGCAAGAGAAGCTGCAATTTTCTTACCAATATGACCGGATTTTCCCATTCCCGTAAGAATAATTCTTCCTTTTGATTCTTGCATTGCATCAAGAGCCTTTGTAAGGGTATCATTAAGACTATCGCGAAGTTTTATTATTGTGTCAATCTCGCTGTTAATTGTTTGAATTGCACAATTTTTGTCTAAATTTTCCTGAATTTTCGGTTCATTTTTTGTTAATAGCATTATTACAAATCCTCGTTTATCTTAAATTGAATATTTAACCTTTTATCCCTGTCTTTATTAACGGCAAAAGCCATATCCAAACCGCTTGGTTTTCTGTCATTAACCAAAATTCTTTCACCCGTAGGCATATCAACTAAAAGATAGTCGTAACGGATATTATTTTTCTTTAAAAATTCTTTAAGCGCCCGTAGATATTTCTCTTGTCTTGCGGTCACAAGAACGACTTTATCTTTTGCTGATATTTTTTCAAAAAATTCCTTAACACCATCAAGCAAAGTATCATGGCCATCAATCTTGTAACCGTTATGTTTTACAAGGGTGCCGTCCACATCCAGTATCCAGATTTTATTTAATGAAGAAAATTCAAGCATTTTTCCCTACAATACCTCGTTAAGCTTTATTAATCCGTTATAAAACGCACCACAAATACTGTCATAGTCTTCCCAAGCGTATGTGGTTAAGCTCAACCAAATAATTGCATGCAAAAGTTTTATCTTGTATTTATTTACATTAGGCAAACAATCAAAGAAAAATTCTTCCATATCTGCCCAATTATTGGGTTTAATAGCCATTTCAACATCTTTTTCTCTGATATCAAGAGTAAATTTTTTGCGATTAAATTGGTCGTATTCACCTTTCAGTGAATAATAAAGTTTTGCCCAGTCATAATCCACATCGCCATAAAATTTGGTTTTGCCAAAATATCCTCTGGGATCGATAAGTACAGCTTTCATATTATATGTATCAAACATGAGATTAGAAAACGTACAGTCTCCATGAATTAGCCTGAATTCTTTCGGACATATGTTTTTTACAGCTTCCGATAATTCTTCCTTATTAAAAAATACGTTTTTGTAATAATTACCGTTGATTTTAATAAACTCTTTATCCGCAAAAGGAACAAGGTGTTCTACTTTTGAAAGTCTGTCGAAAGTTTTATTTAAGAAATTGTCCTCAACATCGGCACTATTTACAGGTTGTACAGGCTCAAGATTATGTAATTCTTTTAAGGCTTCAATAAGTTTTCTTAGAATTTCGCATTTTTGTGAGCGTGTTAAGCAGTCATATTCGAAAATATTTTTCCCTTGCACTCTTTTCATTGTCAAAGGCTGATAATTATATATTTCGGGAATATTCTTATATCCGAGTTCTTTAACGTGTTTATACCAAGCAATTTCATCAACCGCAATTTTTTTACCCTGCTCGTTAATACCACGCTTGATAATAACATCACCCAAAAATTCCATGGAGTTAAATGGTCTGCATCTCGGCGCATCATCCGTATTGTCTGCGTAAGAAAGAAGCGTTCCGATTTCCTTTGAACCATACAAATCAAGGCGGCTAAACTTGATATTCTGTTTCTCAAGCCAGCCGACAAGTGCGCCTTCTTCTTCTATATTTTCCAGAACTTTTTTGTTTTCAAATATAAACAGTCCGGCTACACCATTTTCTTTTGAAGGTTTTTTGACAAATTCGCCGTCAACATAAGACCAACGACACTCAAAATCTTTTGAAATACCTATATAGTTTCCTTTTTTTTCGGGAATTTTAAAATTGTCGGATAAAATTAAATCACACCATATTATCATAAAAGATTCATTACTATCATATGGCGCAATTGCTTCTTTAATACCTGAAATTGTACCTTTTTTGGTGGCTTTTATAATTTTATAGTTATATTTTGAGCCAAATGCTTTTAAATATTTTTCTAAAACGTCGGTTTTGTAGTCGGCAACAATTGTAAATTCAGCATTCTTAAATTTTTGAAATACATAAAAAATAATTGGTAAGTTGTTAACGGGCACCAAACATTTAGGTTTGTTTCTGGTTAATCCTTCCAATCTTGTTCCTCTGCCGCCGGCTTGAATTATAATTTTTGACACAGTGTTTGTTTGAGTAGCATTATTCATAATTACCACCTATAAATTCATCCCCCTTGTAATAAAAGTTTGAGAGGGGTTGGTTATTTCGATGTATTTGATTGTTTCATTGATTGTTTGTTGAGAGAAAAGATATTGTA
>CASDOW010000038.1 GCA_949282195.1 uncultured bacterium
CGAGATTAAAGAAAACGATTTCAACCTAAATATTCCGCGCTATGTAGATACCTTTGAAGAGGAAGAAGAGATTGATTTGGCAGCCGTCAAAGCCGAAATCGCCGATTTGGAGCTGCAGCTCCAGGAAGTCCAAGCCCAAATGCAAGATTATCTGGAAGAATTGGGAGTGTAGATGATGGAAAAAATATCTGATAATCAGCTGGTGATATTTCAATCTCCAGATGGTAGTGTGACCATTGACGTCCTTTATGAAAATAATAATGTCTGGCTAACACAAAAGAAAATTGCAGAATTGTATGACATTGACAGAAGTGTTGTAACCAAGCATTTAAAAAATATTTTTGAAGCTTCTGAATTAATTGAAGATTCAGTACGTGCAAAATTTGCACATACTGCGGAAGACGGCAAAACCTATAACACCAATTTTTATTCTCTGGAAGCTATTTTAGCCGTCGGTTATCGGGTTAATTCTCCTCGCGGTACACAATTTAGACAATGGGCAACAAATTTATTACATCAGTATGTATATAAAGGTTTTGTCATTGATTCCGACAGATTCAAATATGGCTCCAAATTCAGTACTCGTTTTTTTGATGAACTGTTAGAAGAAATTCGTGATATTCGCGCTTCTGAGCGTATGGCTTATCAAAAAATAACAGATATTTATGCCACAAGTATTGACTACTCCAAAGATGTAGAGATGACAAAAACATTTTTTGCCACGGTCCAAAATAAATTACATTTTGCCATTACCGGACATACTGCGGCGGAAATTATTAAAGAACGAGCAGACAGTACCCAACCCAATATGGGGCTAACCACGTGGAAAAGAGCTCCTAAAGGCAAGATTATGCTTTCAGATACAGGGGTGGCTAAAAATTATCTCAAAAAGGAAGAAATATCTCATTTGAATCGCATCGTTTCAATGTATATTGATTATGCCGAATTACAAGCAATTAGGCATGTACCAATGAAAATGGCTGATTGGGTAGAAAAGTTAAATGCCTTTCTCAAGTTTAGTGAATACGATATTTTGAACAATGCCGGAAAAGTGAGCCACGAAGTTGCAATTGCTTTGGCTACTCAAGAATATGAAAAATTCAGAGTTATTCAAGACGCCAATTACATTTCTGACTTTGATAGAGAACTTGAGCAGTTAGAAAAGAAATTAGAGAAGAAAGATAAGGAAAGATAAGGAAAGAACTGGGAGCGTAGAGAATGGAAAATATTATGGAATTTATAAAAGTATTTTGCGAAAAAGTATGGTTTTGGCTGATTGTATCTGTTTTTAGTTTAATAGCTTTATTTTCTGAAGAAATCTTTAAATGGCTAGGATTTGAAGAAAAAAACAGATGGATTGTTGGACTGGTTGCTATTTTGTCTCTGTCTTTGTCTATACAGCATATATGTGATTGGATAAACGAGTATTTATATAAAAAAGCAATGATTAGAAATATTGACATTCTAACTTCTGAAGCTCAAAAGGAATTAAAAAATATTATCCACAATAGAAAGAAAACGCTTAAATTAAAGCTTAAAGATAATATTGAACAACGAAGAATTATTAATCACTTCTGTTTGCCAGTTAAAGATAATTATGCAACTTTTCCTGATTATTTATGGAAAGAACTTGAAAAAAGATATAAAGACTAAATTGGGAGAAAAATAATGCTTTTTTGTGTAGATATATCCTCTCGAGACTGGTTAGATTATTTAGCAACCCTTGGACCATTAACAGCTGCTTTAATTGCTTGTGGTCTTGCTTGGTGGCAAGGAACAATTCAAGAAAAACAAAAAAAGTTTTCTCTATTCGAACAAAGATATAAGCACATTTATATACCATTAAGAGAATTTTTATACAGACTAAAATTAAAATATAATAGCGATCAAGAGATTCTAGATAATTTTGATATCTCATCTTTTTATAACGAATTAAATTATAGCCGTTTTTTAATAAAAGAATCCGATTTTAATAAAATTAAAAACCTCATTGATAGTTATGTAAAAGAAGGACACTCGTTATATCATGACAATAGAAATTCTAATCCGGCTGACTTCACAGTAATAGAGCAACATAATCAAAAACTAGATAGCATTTATTATGAGATTATGGATATCGTTATCCCTTATTTACAAGTGGAATCCTTTAGACATATTTAGAGATTTCGAAAAGTTAAATAAATTAAGGAGATACAAAAATGAAAACTGAGCAGAAAATACCTGAAGGGTGGAGTATTAAGAAAATTATAGATGTATGCCCATTACAAAGAGGTTTTGATTTGCCAGAACAAAATATAAAAAAAGGCAATTATCCAATCGTATACTCTAACGGAATTAAAGGAACGCACAATGAATATAAAGCCACAGCCCCTGGAGTTGTTATGGGACGTTCAGGTACTATCGGAAAAGTGACCTATATTGAACAAAACTATTGGCCTCATAACACCAGTTTATGGGTAACTGATTTTAAGGATAACATTCCAAAGTTTATTTTTTATAAGCTGCAAAATTTAAATTATGCAAAATTTAACTCAGGTAGTGGTGTTCCAACGTTAAATAGAAATGATGTACATATTGAAAAAATTCTTCTTCCGCCTTTGCCGGAGCAGGAGAAGATTGCGGAGATATTGAGCTGTTGGGATGATGGGATTGAAAAATTATCGGCTTTGATTGAAAAAAAGAAAATTCAGAAAAAAGCATTAATGCAACAACTTCTCACCGGCAAACACCGCCTCAAAGGCTTCTCCTCCCCTTGGCATGAAGTTAAGTTGGGTGATATAGCTGATTTATATCAACCTCAAACAATATCTCAAAGTGATTTAGAATTAGACGGCTATCCAGTTTACGGAGCCAATGGACTAATTGGATATTATCATAAATTTAATCATGAAACGTGGCAAATTATGATTACGTGTAGAGGTTCAACATGTGGTACTGTTAATAGGACAAGTGGAAAGTCTTGGATAACAGGTAATGCAATGGTTGTAAATGTTGATAATTACAAGAACAATAAACTATTCTTATTTTTTAAACTGCTAAATGAAAATTTCTTATCAATCGTGTCAGGTTCAGGACAACCACAAATAGTTCGAACACCATTAGCAAAATGGAAACTTTATATCCCCTCCAACCTTGCGGAGCAAAAGGCGATTGCGGAGATTTTATCCAAAGCTGACGAAGAAATTGAGCTCTTAAACAAAAAGCTTGAGGCTTTTAAGCTAGAGAAAAAAGCCCTGATGCAACAACTCCTCACCGGCAAAATCAGAGTGAAAGTGAACTAAGGATTAAAAAGATGACTGATATTTTGCATGAACTTCCGGATTTTGATGAAGCAAGCAGTTCGCAAATCCCTGCTTTGCTGCAGTTAATCAATCTCGGATACGATTATATCTCAAGAAATGAGGTGAATAATCATCGCGAAAGCAAAAGTCAGTATATTTTGCACGATATTGCTAAAAAAGCTCTGCGAAACATCAATGAAGATATTATCTCGGATAAAAGCATTGATGAAGCTTTATATGCCCTTGAAAAGACAAAACTTGACGATGGCATGGTTAAAGCCTCGGAAGATGTTTATTCCAACCTGCTCGGCGGGGTCTCTGTGCCGGAAATTATAGATAGCAAAAAGACTTCTCCTCAACTCAAGTTTATTGACTGGCAAGAGCCCAAAAACAATGTTTATCACGTTGTAGCTGAATTTGAGATAGAAGAAGACCAAAACCGCCGTCCCGATATTGTTTTGTTTGTCAACGGTATTCCGTTTGCCGTGATTGAGTGTAAAAAAGCTTCCGTGCCGGTTGATGAAGCGGTTTATCAGATGATTCGCAATCAAAAATATGCCCAGACACCAAAGTTTTTCTTGTTTCCGCAAATATTGATTGCGACCAATATCAATGAAATTAAATATGGCACAATGCAAACGCCTTTTGAATTTTATTCGGTTTGGAAAGAAAAAGACGCTCCGGCAGATTATGAAACCAAAGTGCTTGAAAATATCAATAAACCGATTGCCGAAAATATCGTTTTGCAAATTTGCAAAGACCTCCGGCGCAAAGACTATGTTCATTACGCAAAAAAAAGTTTATCCGCCCAGGATTTGGGAATTTATGCGCTGCTTTCTCCGTCTCGATTGCTAGATTTGGTGCGTAATTTTATTATTTATGACAACGGAATCAAAAAAATCACCCGTTATCAACAATATTTTGCCATTAGAAAGACTTTGCAAAAAATTAAAAATTTTGATGAAAACGGCAAGCGGCGCGGCGGTTTAATCTGGCATACGCAAGGCAGCGGAAAATCTTTAACCATGGTGATGTTAGTAAAAAATCTGATTGAAGAGGTTAAAAATCCGCGCGTAATTGTAGTAACCGACCGCACGGATTTGGATATTCAAATCAGAGATACCTTTGCCGCCTGTAATATCAAAAAAGGCGTTGTACAGGCAACTTCTTGTAAAAACCTGCTTGAACTGATTAAACATAATCCGCAAGACGTTATTACAACTTTGGTGCATAAGTTTGATAAACCAACCGATTTTGTAGACAATGATAACAATATTTTTGTTTTGATTGATGAAGCACATCGCACCCAGAGCGGTGACGCCAATATGATGATGAACAAAATTCTGCCCCGAGCCTGCCAAATTGCTTTTACCGGCACGCCTTTGATGAAAAAAGTTCCAGACAGATTGGTTGGTAAAGAAATGTCTAAATCTCAATCAATTGAAAAATTTGGCGGATTGATTGATGAATATACCATTTCCGAAGCAGAAAAAGACGGTGCTGTTTTGCCGTTGATTTACCAAGGAAGATTTGTTGACCAAAAGATTGATAAGATTGCCGATAAGTTTTATGAACGTTTGGCCGGTCGCTTTTCTGAAAGTGAACGTAAAGATTTTGCCAAGAAGTGCATTTCATCTTCGGTTTTGGAAGAAACATCTCAACGAATCGAAATGATTGCCCTGGATGTCAACAACCATTTTGTAAAAAACTTTCAAAATACCGGACTTAAAGGACAACTTGTCGCCCCGAGTAAATATGCGGCGGTTATGTTCAAACAAGCTCTGGATTTATTGGGAGAAATCAGAGCAGAGGTGATTATTTCCGATACTTTGGCGGATGAAGGTAAAGATGATACACTTTCTGAGCATAAAAAAATTGTAACCGATTATATGGCTAAGCAAAAACATCTTTACGGATCGATAGAAAGCCGAGAAAAGCAAATTATTCGCGATTATAAGAAAAATCCTGACGGTTGTGAATTGTTGATTGTTGTAGACAAGCTTTTAACCGGATTCGACGCGCCTTGCGATACGGTTTTATATTTAGCCAAGCAACTCAAAGACCATAACTTGTTGCAAGCAATTGCCCGTGTTAACCGTGTGTATGACGGAGCTGATGGCAAACAAAGCAAAACCGCAGGTTTGATTGTAGATTATTCTAAAAATGCGAAAAATCTAAAATCTGCCTTAGAGCTTTTCTCTCATTATGATCCGCAAGATATTGACAGAGCTTTATTGGATACCGACAGCCAAATCAACCTGTTAAATAGTATTTATGACAGATTACACGCGGCATTTAAGGATATAAAAGATAAGCAAAATACGAATGATTATGTTGAATATTTGAAAAATAATGAAAAAGTTCGTGAGGATTTTTATAATGATGTCAATAAATTCATCAAACAATTTTCCGTTTGCTATTCTCTTTACGACTTTCACAATAAAATGGATACAAACAAACTTCTGGAATATAAGAAAGACCTGAAACGCTTTGTAGAGATAAAAAAGACAACCCAACTTTCTTTGGCCGAGAAAGTAGATTTTTCCAAGTATAAAGACCAAATTATGAAACTCTTGGATAAATATGTTACCGCCAAAGATGTTGAGATTTTATCTAAAGAAATCAGCCTTTCCGATATGAGGGAGTTTAACCAATATATTGAAGATGACAAAAATGGCTTATCGGATAAATCAAAAGCTGATGCCATTTTAGCTCAAACCAAGAAAGTAATTAAAGAACGTTATGAGCAAGACGAAGCTTTTTACGGCAAATTTAGCGAATTAATAGATAAAATCTTGCAAGAACTTAAACAAGCTAAAAAGGAAGATTTAGCTGCTTTATTAACCCAGGCAAAAAAATACCAACAAGCTGTCACGGATTATGAAGATTCTGATATTCCCGAAAAATTGCGTGGAAATAAAATTTATCATCCGTTTTATCGTAATATTAAAAAGTTTTTTAAATCTGACGAAAACGACTATTCTCAAATCATTGAAGATATTGTTCAAATTATTAAAGCGCATAAGATTGTTGACTTTCAGAACAATACATCCGTTAAAAGAGAGATTTTTTTTGCGATTGAAGATTATTTGTTTGATGAGGTTGATGAAAAACTTTCTGCCGATACGATTGAGCAAATTGTTAATACGGCATGGAATTTAGCCGTACAAAATAAGGATTTGCTCTGATGAATGATTTCAAAATTATTAAAGAAAACAGAAAATCTTTGGCTGCTGAAGTATATCCTGATTTTCAGGTGATAATAAAAGCACCCCAACAGGCAAAAGACTTTGAAATTGATGATTTCATTAAGCGCAAAAAGCTTTGGATAAACAAACAGATTGATTATTTTAAGCAGTTCAATGCTCCTGAAAGCAAAATTTATGAGTCGGGAAGTTCTGCGCTTTATTTAGGACGACAATACCAAATAATTATTGAAAAAGCCGCTCTCAAAAATGTGGTTAAAGTTTTAAAAAACAAAATTTATATTCTTTCTTCTGCACCGCAAAAGATTGATGAAATTAACAAAGCTTTTGAAATTTGGTTGCTTGGTCGCGCAAACGTTATTTTCCAAGAAAGATTGAAAGAATGTATCAAAGCTTTTCCTGATTTAGAAATGCCCACGCTTAAAATCAGAAAATTGAAAAAACGTTGGGGGAGTTATCTTAAAAAACATGAAATCGTGCTGAATCCGGAGTTGATAAAAGCCAGTAAACAATCAATAGACTATGTAATTTATCATGAGCTTTGCCATGCTTATTTTGATAAACACACCGACGACTTTTATAATCTTTTAGCCTTAAAAATGCCAAATTGGAAACAAGTAAAAGAAAATTTTGAACTAAAATTGCTTAGCTTGTAAAAAAAATATACCACATTTCATCAATTCCGTCTGTTTCTTAGCAATCCCGTCTAAATTTGTTGACTAAGTTTTTGATTCAGATTATTTCTAAAAAATAATGGGGGCAAACACTCACCCCCTCATCTTGCGGCATAAAGCCTTATTATATATGTATTGACCGTCTAATTTTTCTAAAGAAGAATTAATAGAGTTATTAAAAAAGCAAGACAAAGAACTTGCTCGAAAAAAATATGGGTTAGTTTGGGATAGTGAAAAAGAACCCGAAAGAGTTGTATTAGATTGCGCAAAAAATCTTCCTGTTTTAAAAAGTGTTAATGAAAAAGACAGCTTGTATATCTTTATTACTCGTACGTAAAAGGCTTTAACAAAAAACTTAGGATAGTCATAATTTAAAAAAATCATATATTTTCATATTTTTTATATCGCGATATAAAAATTGTTTACTTTTCTTTAGTTTTTGTTATATAATATCTATGTAAAGAGGTGCTAAATGATAAACAGACCGCAATATCTTAAAGAATTACTGTCGTTTAAAGACGCAGATTTGATAAAAATTGTTACCGGCGTTCGTCGTTCCGGCAAATCAACTTTGTTTGATTTATATAAACAGGAATTACTTCGTTTGGGCGTTGATGAAAAACAGGTTCAGATAATCAAGCTTGAAGAGATAGAGAACGAAAGTCTGCTGGACTATAAAAAGTTGTATCAGCATGTTTTGGATAATTTAGCGCCAGGTAAGAAAAATTATGTCTTTCTGGATGAAATTCAAAACGTACCGGATTTTCAAAAAGCAGTTAGGAGTCTATTTGAAAAAGGCAACATTGATCTTTATCTGACGGGTTCAAACTCCAAGCTGCAATCCGGACAATGGGCAACTTCTCTGGCCGGAAGATATGTCGAAATAAAAATGTATCCACTTTCGTTCAAAGAATTTTATGAAACTTATTCGGAAGCGGCAAAGCAGAATCCCGATAAAATATATGAAGATTACCTGACCTACAGTTCTTTTCCGTATGCGACATATTTCCTTAAGCAGGGTACAAAAGACGTCTTAAAACAAATTCATACTTACATAGAGGGAATTTTTAACACCATAATCTTAAAAGACGTTATGGAAAATTCCGGCATAAGCGAGGAAAGCCGTTTAAGACGAGTTATTAAATTTATGGCCAGCTGTATCGGTTCTGAAATATCAATCAAGAAAATCAGCGACACCATAACGTCCGACGGCATGAAAATCCAGCCGGCAACGGTTGAAAATTACATAGACGGGTTTAAAAACGCACATGTTTTGTATCAAGCCGACCGGTATGACGTTAAAGGCAAGAAACTTCTGAAAACCTTGAATAAATTTTATCTTGTCGATATGGGAATACGTCAGCATCTGCTTGGCAATAAGGACAAAGATGACGGGCATATTTTGGAAAATATCGTTTATCTGGAGCTTTTGCGGCGCGGTTATACTGTCTATGTCGGGAAAGTCGATATAAAAGACAAAGACGGGAAAATTAAGGCGCTGGAGGTTGATTTTGTGGCTGAAAATGAAAACGGCACGGAATATTATCAAATTGCCAATACGGTTATGGACAACGAGGTTTTGCAGCGAGAATTGCGTCCGCTCAAATCCATCCGCGACCATTATCCGAAATTTATCCTTACCCGAGATTACGGAACAGCCGATTACAACGGCATAAAAAGGCTTAACGTTTTGGAATGGCTGTTGGGAGATTAATTATTTAAAAAAATA
>CASDOW010000039.1 GCA_949282195.1 uncultured bacterium
TCCATAAGTATCTGTGCATTTTTTACAAGAACAGGTTTTTGTATCTTTATATTCATCAGCTGCGCAAGATAAACCAGTACACACAATACAAAAATTACTTGTACACAATGTACAATTTTCACTAAATTCATCACATTCATTTGTGATATCAGAAACTGAACCGCCGCCGCCGAAGATTGAATTAGAAAACTTCTTTGTAATTAACGGCGTAAAAGCAGCCGTGATACAACTAATTACAATTAAACTTATCAATAGCTCAATTAAAGAAAACCCTTTAGGTTTATTATCTATACGCACCCCATGCACTCCTTAAAATCCTCCAAAGACAGATTTAAAAAAACACAAAGGGCTATAAATTCGGCTGCATTGAGTTTTTTCTTGCCTGACATACAAGCGCTAAAATCACCAAGTGTAAAACCTAAATTTTTGCAGATAAAATCATACTTCAAACCTCTTTTAAACAGAATCTGTTTAATGACGTTTTCTGCGCAGTTACGCTTTTTCATTTTTGTGTTCCTTTAATCTTATATAAATCTAATTTAGTTTTATAAATTAAATTTATGAATAATAATACTATGTTTTATTTTTTTTAATTTGTCAATAGTTTTATAAATTAAATTAAGTAAATCTTGATTAAACTAATAAAATGGGTTATGATAAAATTCAGGACATTTGTTTATGAATAACAAAAATGGTATATATACGGCTCAAGCCATAGAAAAAATATTGCCTGAAAAACTTAAAACCTTTAGAAAACTTGCCGGGCTTACAACCGCCCAAGTTGGTGTTATGTTAAATAAAACCCCTAGTGCTATAACACTCTGGGAAACAGGTAAGGCTTTGCCCGATGTTAATACACTTTTAAAATTGTGTGATATATATAAAATCGCCGATTTAAATGCTTTTTTAGATACAAACACTGCTCCTGATATAAAAACGCTTGCAAAATCAGAGCAAGAGTTAATTAAACTTTGGCGAAATGCAAATTCTTCCTTGAAATCTGCCATTAAAACTATTTTAAAACAATGCGCAAAGTAAGTTATGTTTGTTTTTGGATTATTTTTGCACTAAAATCTGTATGTATGATTAATGTAAGGTATGAAAATGAATATATTTGAAGAATTGCAAAAAAGACAATTAATTGCACAAATTACAAATGAGGAAGAAGTAAAAAACCTTATTAACGCAGGGAAAGCTAAATTTTACATAGGCTTTGATCCGACAGCTGATTCGTTGCATGTTGGTCATTTTATGGCTTTGTGTTTAATGAAAAGATTACAAATGGCAGGAAATACCCCTATAGTTCTTATAGGCGGGGGTACGGGTCATATCGGCGACCCTTCGGGCAGATCCGATATGCGCTCTATGATGACAAAAGAGATGATTGACCATAACTGTGAATGTTTTAAAAAGCAAATGGAGCGTTTTATTGAGTTTGGTGAAGATAAGGCAATTATGCTGAATAATGCTGATTGGCTTTTAAAATTAAATTATGTTGAGCTTTTAAGAGAGGTTGGCGCTTGTTTTTCTGTTAATAATATGCTTAGAGCGGAATGTTATAAGCAAAGAATGGAAAAAGGCTTAAGTTTTCTTGAATTTAATTATATGATTATGCAGGCTTATGACTTTTATTATTTAAATACGCACCATGACTGCAACTTGCAGTTCGGCGGCGATGATCAATGGTCTAATATGCTTGCCGGTTCTGATTTAATTAGGAAAAAAACAGGACGTGACGCTCATTCTATGACAATAACTTTATTGTTAAATTCACAAGGTAAAAAAATGGGTAAAACTGCTTCAGGTGCTGTATGGTTGGATAAGAACAAAACTTCAGTATATGACTTTTATCAATATTGGAGAAATGTTGAAGATGCAGATGTTTTAAAATGTATAAGAATGCTTACATTCTTGCCGTTAGATGAAATTGAAAAAATGGAAAATTTAAAAGGGGCAGAATTAAATCAGGCTAAAGAAATTTTAGCATACGAATTAACAAGCCTTGTCCATGGCGAAGATGAAGCAAAAAAAGCGCAAGCAAGTGCAAAGGCTTTGTTTGTTCAAGGCGGCGATGACTCTAATATGCCCACAACTAAAATTGAAACAAATGAAAACGAGATAAGTGTTATAGATATTTTAATTCAATGCAATTTGACTCAAAGTAAAGGCGAAGCAAGAAGATTAATCCAACAGGGCGGAGTTAGTGTTGATGAAGAAAAAATCAATTCAATTGACTACAAGGTTCCAATTGAAAAATTAAAAGAAGGAATAAAAATCAAAAAAGGAAAGAAAATTTTCCATAAGGCAATTATATAAAATCAAAAAAGCCTCTCAAATTGAGAGGCTTTAATTTAAATTCAAAAAACTAAATCATATCTGATACGATATTTTGTGTATATTCATCTGCTTTAAAAGTATCATATTCTTTTTTGATGTTTTTAATAAAATTCTTTGTTGCGCTAAACGGAGGGACTCCGTTATATTTTGCAACATTTCCAGGGCCTGCATTATATGCTGCTAAGGCTAAATCCATAGACCCATATTTGTTATATAACATTTGATAATATTTTAGTCCGCCTTCAACATTTTCGCGAGCTACATAAGGATTAACTCCAAGCTTTTTTGCAGTAGAGGGAGTTAATTGAAATAAACCGATTGCGCCTGCGGGGCTTTTAACACTTGCATTAAAATTAGATTCGATTTTTGCGATACTTAGTGCAATATAGGGGTCAACACCAAGTTTTTGAGCAGTTTGAACGATTAGTTTTTTGGTACTTTCATGGTGCGATTGGGCCGCTTGCGCATTGTTAGAAGCCATAGTTAAGATACACAAAGCGACTAACAAAGTTTTGACTAGCTTTTTCGTCATAAAAAATATCCTCATTTTTCTATTAACCGGGTAAAAAACTCGTTTATGCTTGATAAATAAGTCACACACCCTAAGTCCACAGTTAATATACCACAAAATATTAATTTTTGCAACATGAGCGCGCCTTTACATGGCTAAAAGTCAATAAAATCAATAACTTTAGAATGTTATAAATGTAGTATATATGAATATTCTCAAGATTTTTACTTGCTTATTTTAATCCGATTGTGTTATTATTTAATAAACGCATGGAGAAATGGCCGAGTGGCTGAAGGCGGCACCCTGCTAAGGTGTTAGGTGGAGTAATCTGCCTCGAGGGTTCGAATCCCTCTTTCTCCGTTTTTTGTTGAGTATTTTGTAACATATTGTAACTATTTTTTAATTTTCTTAAAGTTTTTATGCCAAAATGCCGTTTGCTAGAACATAATATGTTTTTAGCAAAGGTGTGGTGTGAAATGTCTGGTGAAACCGGTGCAGTTAACGGCGTTCAAAATTTAGTTCAATTTTTAAAGCTTAAAGGGATAGAGACAACTGAAGATGATATTAATTCAATATTTAGCGAATCTCTTGAAGACGGCAAAGAAGTGCTTGATAATGATAAGTTAGTTCAGGAATTATCGCAAAATTTTAGTTTAGATCCTGATGATGAAGAACTAATGACGCTTGTTGGGTCAATAAGTGCGCGTGACGGTGTGCTTGATAGCGTGTCATATCAAGATTTGAATGAAATGTATGATGTCACAACTGATGAAGTTGACGAAATGCCTGAGTGTTTTAAAGGAAAAAGTGCTGATAAAATTCAAAAAAATGATGAAGGTCAATATTATGTAACTGTTGATAAATTTGATTCCGACAAAGATGATAATATCGATTGTATATCAAGATTAGTTTATAATATTTATGGTGTGTCTTTATACTCTGATGAAGGTAGAGAAATTTACCAAAAGCTTGTAGAGGCAAATCCTGAAGTATTGCTCGAAGATTACAATGAAACAGTTATACATCCAAATCAAGAATTAGTATTGGTAGATATTTCAGAACCAACTGCAACTTCTCCTGATGAAACCGTGACTGATGAAGATAGTCAAGAATATGTTCAAGAAACTACTTTATCAGATGAACAAGTTCAAGAATATGCTAAACAGTTGCATGACGCTGCAAATGGTCTTTTTGTTGCTGATGTGACAGGTATTAACCAAATGTTGGATAATTCCGAGTTAACCAATGATGATTGGGTTAATATATTAAATTGTTATAATTCTGAATATGACGGAAGTTTTGTTCAAGATGTTGACGCTATTCTTTCAAGCGCCGATAAAACAAAAATATATGACAAAATGACACAAAAATTGCTTGAATCTGCTCAGCAAGGTAATCAGGATGCAATAAATCTTTTATGTTCTGAGATGTATAATGCAACAGCAGGAAAATTGGGAACAGCGGATGAATTTGTAGAATCTTTGTTTAATAATGCAACAGATGAAGATCTTGCAAACATAATGGATAATTACAATGCTGTTACAGGTTCTGAAATTTATAAAGATATTGAAAATGATTTTTCCGGTAAAACAGAACAAAATTATATAAATAGATTGCAAACCGCCTATCAAAATGCAAGAGAAACTGAATACAAAGGCTGGGATGACGGTGATTTAAGCATACAAGACACTGCAAGTAATTTTGTAACAGGTGTTACAGATAAAGTTAAAGAACAGGTTTCCGGAGTTGTTTCGGCTGTAACTGAACATCCTGTTGCAACTTTTGGCGTAGCCGGTGCTATTACAGGCGCATGCGTGATTGGAGGACCTGCTGTTGTAGCCGGAGTTGGATTATTTGGTCTTGGTACTGCTATATATGGTGGTATTAAGGCAATTGGCGCAACTATAACAGGCATGAATAATTATAATAATGCAACGACTGACGCTCAAGCTGCTGAAGCCATGCAAGACGTGGGCGGAAGTGCACTGGAAGTTGGTGAAAGTGCCGCTTTAGCTGCTATGAGTGCTGCTCAAACAGTTAAAGCCGTAAAAACCGCAAAAAGTGCTGCTAGTGCTGCAGCTGCGGCAGCAAATTCAACTGATGACGGAGCTAAAGCAGCCGCTCAAGCAGCAGCAAATTCAACTGATGACGGAGCTAAAGCAGCCGCTCAAGCAGCAGCAAATTCAACTGATGACGGGGCCAAGGCGGCAGGAACAAAAAATGGCTCAGGTTTTACAGAATGGCAGCAAACCCCTTATGCTGAACAGGTTAAACCCTTAGACGATGTATTGAGTCAATTAAATGATATTGCAAGCTCTGAACAGATTCAAACTTTGCAAGAGGCAATTAAGAAATTTATGTTAAATCCTACGGACACAAAGACATATCGTAAACTGGTTACAATGGTACATCCTGATGTAGCATCTGTTGAAGGACTAAATAAAGAACAATTGACTGATATTACGGCATTGATTAACATGGTGCGAGATGCTGTATTTAAAGCAGCATAAAGTTATGATTTATATGAAATGAGATATTAGTCTATGCTGATATCTCATTAATTTATTGTTGATTTTAGGTTTAATTGAATTAAACAAAAGTATCGAATAAATTATCCGCTTCAACCTCAACCATTTGAGGAACTTGGCTTTCTAAGTTTTTCATATGTCTTTTGAAATTAGCCAAATAAGAGTCTTTAATACCGCCTAACATTGTTTCTTGGGCTAGGGTTTCATTGTTTTTATCAGTAATTTCAAATGTATACCAGTTTAGTCGGCTATTTAATGTTGAATCAGTTTCATCTTCTTTTGTAACATGTAAAAAAACATCTTGATTACCTGTTTTTTTGTCAATGTTATCAAGAGCTTGTCTTGCTATTTTTTTAGCTTCAGGGCTTGAAATAACTGAATTTATATTTTCTTTATTTGCTTGATAATTTGGAATGTGTAATTTTCCAAATGTGATATTTTGCATAGTCATCTCCCTATATATGTATTATTTTACAGATATAAGTATTGTAATAATTATTTTTTGCTAGTAAGTTTTTAAATAAACAAATTAGGATTTGAATTGTTACTTTCTGCAATATATTTTGCTACTCCTGCAATTTCAACTCCGTCAATTAATTCTTCTTTTTTTAGACCCATAACATCCATAGACATTTGACAAGCTATAAATTTAACTCCTTGTTTTTGGGCTTGTTTAATTAAGTCATTTAAAGATGATATATTTTTATTTTTCATAATTTGTTTTATCATAAATGAGCCTATTCCGTTCATATTCATTTTTGATAAAGTTAGTTTATCTGCTCCTTTTGGCATCATAAAACCAAACATTTTATCTATAAGGGATTTTTTAACATTAATATTTTCTTTTCTTAAAATATTTAAGCCCCAGAATGTGAAAAATAGCGTTACATCTTTTCCGCTTGCTTTTGCTCCGTTAGCTATAATAAAAGCAGCAAGGGCTTTATCAAGGTCATTTGAAAAAACCACAATTGTTTGATTGTTTTGCGTTTGTTTTTTGTTTTCGGATGACATTCCTTTTTGAATAGTTGCTATGATTTTTTTATCTTTTTTATTAAGGCTCAAAAGAGTATTATTTGTTGAATTACACCATGCTTCGACATCTGAGTAAAATCCTTTGTCGGTTGATGAAATTTCTAAAATTTCTCCATGGTTTATGTTTGAAATATTTTCTGCCAGTTTCATAATGGGACCGGGGCAAGATAGCCCGCAAGCGTCCACTTTTAAAATTGAATTATCTTCAATTTCAGAATTGAGTGCTAAAACTTTTGCTTTTTTTATCTCTTTATTTTCTTTGTCCTTTTTAATTTCTTTATATAGTTTAATTCCGCCCATTAGAGAATAGACATTATTAAATCCTTTTTGAATTAAAATTCTTGAAGCAAGATAGCTTGTATAGCCAGAATTGCAGAATAGAATGACTTTTTTGTCTTTTGGAATTTCGTTTATTCTTTCTCTTAATTCATTCAAAGGAATGTTATGTGAATTTTCAATTGTGGATGTTTTGTAGCTTTCAGGAATTCTTACATCTATAAGATATGAATTTTCTATATCTTCATAATATGCAGGTTTAATAAATCCTTTTAAAACATTATCTGCTGCCATTCCTAAAATGTTGACCCCATCTTTAGCGGATGAATAAGGTGGAGCATAACAAAGTTCGCTATCCAGCAAGTCTTGAATGGTGCCGTTATTTCTCATAATAGATGAAATTACATCTACTCTTTTTTCGACCCCCTCTTGACCGACTGCTTGTATTCCAAAAATTTTACCTTCATTATTGAAAAGCAATTTAAATAGTGTTTGGGTTGCGTTTGGGTAATATCCTGCGTGGGAATTTGAAAAAGCGTAAATTTTCCAATATGGGATTTCTTCTCTTTTTAATTGTTTTTCATTGTAGCCACAAACAGCTAAAGTGTAGTCAAAAGCTTTTAAGACGGATGTTCCTTGAGATTTGTTATAGGTTGATTTTATATTACAGATATTATCGGCAATAATTCTGCCTTGTCTATTTGCAGGGCCCGCCAGAGGTATTAAGGTATCAATATTTGATATAAAGCTTTTAACTTCAATATTGTCGCCTCCTGAGTAGATGTTTTCATCTGATGTTTGCAAATTGTCATTTACTTTAATACCTCTATTTACTTCAAGACCTGCGTTTTTTGCTAAAGTTATTTCAGGCTTTACTCCAATAGCTAAAATAGCTAAATCATATGGAATTTTTTTTCCTGAAGATAGCTCAATTTCTTTTTCGTAAAAACTTTTAACGCCGTCAGAAAGTATTAATTCAATTCCGTTATCTCTCATTTCGTTTTGAATGAAAGCTGCCATTTCAAAATCTGCGGGCGCTAAGATTTGATTTGATAACTCTATTAATTTGGTATTTATATTCAGCATAGAAAGGTTTTCTGCCATTTCTGTGCCTATAAAACCTCCGCCTATAACTACCGCATTTTCTATATTATTTTCTTTGATATAATTTTTAATTTTATCAGCGTCACTAAGAGTCCTAACTGTGAATATATTTTTATTATTAATTCCTTCTATTGGCGGAATTATTGGGCTTGCACCTTGCGCTAAAACCAGTTTATCGTAATAATATTTTTCATTACTTACTGTTAATACAAATTTTTCATCTCTGTTGATTTCAATTACTTCGCTATTAAGTTTAACTTCTATATTAAATTGGTCTTTGAATTTTTTTGCTGTGGAAACTAATATTTTATCTCTGTCGTTTATTACATTAGAACAATAATAAGGTAATCCGCAATTTGCAATTGAAACTTCGCTTGTTCTTTCTAAAATTATTATTTCACAATTTTCATCTAATCTTCTTAGTCTTGTTGCGCAGCTTGCTCCGCATGCACCGCCGCCGATTATAATTACCTTCATATTAATTTCCTTATATATTCAAATATTAATATATTCATATTATCAAAATATTTTTTTTAAGTCAAATGTAAATAATTGTAAAAATAGTTTGCATTTTTTTAAATTTACAACACAAACCTGTCGTTACATATAACAATATTATTATTGAAAAGGGACAATGGGATATGGGAAATGATTTTCTTCAAAACTTGGACAAGACAGTATTAAACGAA
>CASDOW010000040.1 GCA_949282195.1 uncultured bacterium
TATTAACGAAATTTCATCTAATGTATATGTCTTTCCATTGACATCTGCAATAGCAAAATCTATCGTTTTATCAATCTCAAATGTAACAACCCCGGTATTCCCTATTTCATCAATTAGATTAATCGTATATTCACCTTCTGCTGATAAAACTTGACCTTTTTTATATTCATAACTATTTCCATTTACAATATAATTTGATGTGTATTGCTCATCAGTATTCTCCCAAGTTGCATAAACACTACCACCTGTTTTACCACCATTCTCTACTCCATAAAGATTGATGATTGGTTTAATAGTTTTAATTGTAAAAGTATATAAGTTATAGTTTTCATTATCAGTTTTATCATAAAGATAAATGTTAAATTTGTTTTCACTATTTTCTTCGGCAATAAAATTAATAGTAGATTGATTATCTTTTATGTTTTCTTCTACTATAATTGATTGATTATTTTTATAAACTACTGCAAAATATTTATTAGTATCGTAAATCATTGTGTTCTACTCCTATCAATATTCCTGTTGGTAGTTCTTTCTCAAACTTAAATTCATAAGATAATGTTCTGTTAAAATTATCACTTAACTCAACATTATAAATTCCACCTTTGTTAAAGATATATTGTAAAGTGTTTGTATTGATAAAAATTAAAGAATTATTTTCATCATCTGGATATTCATCATATCCAATTTCACTATTAAGCAAAATTCCATTTCTATAAATTTTCAAGTCAGTTAATGTGTTATAATCTTCGCCTGTTGTTATATTAACCTTTAATTGATTACCCGCATTTATTATTTCAAAATTGGCCTTTGGTGCTTCTCCTAACAAATTAACTTTGAATTTAAATTGGTTATTTAATCTATCAGCAATTGTAATTGTATATTCACCTGCGCCAATTGATGAGAAATCTGGTAAATTATCTAAATAGGTATATCTTTTTGTTGTTCCGTCTGGTGCTTTGATTTCTAACACATACCATTTGTCATCTTCTATAATATTTAGGATTTTAAAATCTTCATAATATAAAACAAGTTCACCATTGTTTGGTATATCATTTACTGAAATTGTTTGTGTAAATGGATTGTCTTTCCCATATACTTTTACTTGAATATCTAACATAGGTGCTTCTTTATCGAGATAAACATAATATTCTATTTTATTCCCGACAAAATCAACTTCTCTTATTTTATATAATCCATGTGCATTAACTTGACTTGCAAAACTTTTATCAAATTGAAATTCAATCCAATTCTCTTGTGTCTCTCCTTCTGCATAATCATAATAAATTTTACTTGCCTCAACATCATCTACATATTTAAAAGTAAAATTGTTTACAATATATGCTTTGATTCCATTCTTTTCTATAATGTTGTCATACATACTATCATCAAGTGAATTGCCATAATTATTTGGATAAATAGAAGAATTTAATCTATAAATTTGCTCATCAGAAACAAAATCCTGTGCATAATATTCAATAACTTCTTCTAATGAATTTTTATCAAAATAATAAACATAAAGGTCTGGATTTTCTCGTGATTTGTAATACCAATAATCTCCAGCCTTTACTATGTTTCCACTAGCCACAAGATGAGTATCTATGAAATCATCAACATCATTTAGATAATACTTTGTAACATTGTTTTGTTTCTCTACTTCACAAGCAAAGCTTAAAGCATCTGCTTGTTCTTTAAAAGAGTATGTTCCATAACTTGTATAACCATAAGGAATTGATGTTAAATACCATTTTGAAATTTTATATGTCTTATCACTTTGCAAACGATTTAAATTATAACTTGGTGTATTTTTATCAATAGTAAATTTACTAATAGTTGTATTACCTGCAAGGTCTTTAATTGTTATTGTATATTCACCTTCTTCATTAAACCATTGTCCATTTTCAATCTCAAAAGTATTTCCATTAAATGTGCAAGTTGCAAATTCTGGACTTTCTGTATTTTCATCATATCCAAAATTTATTTGAACTTGGTCTTTAAAAATTCCTTCGTAAATAGTTTGAGATTTTGAACCATTAGAGTTAGTTATAATATTGCCGACCACTCTTTTTTCAAGTGCGTTTGCATTGTGAAAAGTATAATTAATATCTGGTAATGTTTCATCAATAAAACAATAGTAAGTTGTGTAACGACCTTCTGCTCCATTTTCTATTTGGACTTTTGTCAAACCTTCCTCGCTAATTGAAATATGATGACCATCTTTATATGGCACTACACTTGTCCCATACTTTGGACTTGTTTCAACATCATTAACTTTGAGAAGATTATTTAAATTTGTTGCTATAACTGTAAAATCTTTTGGCGAATAATATGTTGTGCAACCTTTATAAAATCCTTCTTCGACAACTTCTTTTGTAATAAGTTCGTTTGCCCAATTTCTATTAGCTCGTGGCATAAAGCCAGATAAACAATCCAAAATGTTTATATAGTCATAGCAACCTCCCCAAAAACAATTTTCCCAATAAGCTCTTGCATTAAGTTCAACAAATACATAAGGGGAATTAGTTTTGTGTAAATCTACCAACTTGTAGTATTCAAAACCCGGATTAAGTCCATTATTTTTATATGACCCTGCGCCATAATTATTAGGATTTTTATCATGTAATGGACTACTGAAAACATCTTCCGGGTCCTGTTCCCTTGAAAATGTTGTTAAAAGTTCACCTCTTTCAAATTTTGAATATAAAACTGTTCCTAAAAATCCTCTATAATCATAATCTAACATTTGTGTGCTCACATATAGGTCAGCAGCATAATCTATAATTTCATCACTTTCAGTGAAAATTCCATTTTTCCACCAACGAACATCTAAAACACCATCGTCATCATAAATTGGCCGACCATCTGTTCTCACAACTTTGAAATACTTAACAAACGACGCATATTTTCTATCAGCTTTATATGATTTAGTAAACTTATCATTAACAACATATAAACTTTTATAGCTTCTAAGAGCTCCATTTTCATAAGGGGTGTTTTTTATCACACCAGTAACAGCACTCCAATCATTTTGAACAGGTATCTCGCTATCAATTACTATTCCTCCATCACCCGGAAGAATAATAGGTCCAATAATAACTCCCATTGTAGAGCTGCCACTACCTTTTATAATTTGAGCATGTCCTGTGAGAACAAGTAGATATGGTATAAAACATACAATACAAAGAATTAGTAGAGAAATTTTTTTTAGGGCTTTTGTCATTTTCTCACCAACCTTATTAATTGTTCAACTGTATTCTTTAATTCTATATAAATATTTACATTTTCTATTTTCTTTTTTTCTGCTTGATATTGTAATTCATCACACATATCCTTTAATCCAACATAATCTTTTGTGTTTAATTTCTCTAACATCTTTATCTTATAATCATCATCTGGCATAATTTCAAAATCAATACCCTTATCAATTTCTATTTCTATTCTCTTTATAAATTCATCTATTTCTTTTGGATTAACTTTAACTACTTTTCGTTTAAATTGCTCATTTCTTTTCAACATATCATAAAAGACTTTTTCTTCATTAAAATATTTTCCGGCAGATAATAATTGATTTGTTTTTTCTAACACAAAATATTTGCTTTTAAAACTAGGAACAAATTTACTTCTAATTGGTGAATATCCAAAAATTGATACAATTGCATTTCCCATATTTTGATTATTGTTTAATTGTGCAAGCTCAGTTGGATATATTAGTGGTCTTTCCTTAACAGAGACAGAACTCCCTACTCCGTCATTAGAAGATGAAAAACTAACATTTTTTTGAATTATTGAATAGTTACCACATTTTTTAGAAAATTCTTCAATAGTCTTTTGGTCAGTTGTTCCAATAAAGATTTGAATATTGCAATTTGATTTAATAATATCAGCAGATTTTTCATCATAAACTTTCGCAAGTTGTGCGTATGATTGAACTACAAGAGCAAGCCATATTTTTCTACTTCTACCAACTGTTATCATTTGCTCTAATTTATGAACTTGTGGTAAATTTCCAAATTCATCAAGTAAGAAATATACACTTCTTGGTAAAGATAAATCTGGATATGTGTTTGCCTTTGCAACAAGTGCCTTATATGCTTGCAATATCACCATTGCAGCAAGGGTATGTCTTGTTTCCTTTTCATCTGGAATTTGTAAAAATAATGCTGTTGGTTTTGTTGATATTTCCGCAAAATCAATTTCATTGGCACTTGTTAAAGAACAAATACTCATATCACTAAACATAGACAATTTATCAAAAATTGTAGATAAATATGAACCTCTTGTTTTGTCACTAGCATCTAAAACTTGTTTAGATAAGCTAACACTCTTGGAAATTGGACTTCTATGTTTAAAATACTCCATAAGGTCCTCACAATCATTTTGAGTGTTTGTCGCTATTTTCATAATATTGAAAAAATTAAATTTTTCTTTTGTCATTTCATTAGTTGGATTTTCACTATCTTCAAGCATAGCGAGTGTGATTGCAAGAATAAAATTCTTTGCACCACTTTCCCAAATAGGTTCGCTTTTGTTTTTAACCGGACATAGCACCGAACAAATGTCGTTTAAATCTTCGTAAACCTCATCAAATAATTCTTGTTTTTTTACTTGTATAACCGCATTAAGTTCGTCCTTATCATAGTAAATTTTATTTTCAAAAATATAATAACCTTCTTCTTCATTAACACTAACTTTATTATCGAGAGATAACATTTCTTGATACATCTCAAAAGGTTTTTCAAGGGGGTTCCATCTTATTGAACAATATGGATTTCTCAAATCTAAAATTTTAACATCATATCCTCGTTTCAATAAGCTTTTTGCATGCAAAGCATACAATTCACCTTTTGGGTCAGAAATCAACATACTTGGTTTACTTTTTGTATTTGCCAATATTTGAATTGTTGGACTTATGAAAGTGGTTGTTTTACCTGAACCTGTGGTTCCTATAATCAAAGTATGGGCTGGTTTTGCAAGTGTTATATTAAAATCTTTTTTTGTTTCTTCTGCTTTAACCGGTATTCCCTCTACTTCAATATTTGGTAAATCGTTATATGAAATTGTTTTATAGTTTTTTATTATTTCTTCATCTGTTTGAAAATGAGCTTGTTCAAGTCCAGTGTAAATTACATCTTTTTCATTTGTGCTCATAAGTGCTTTTGGATTTTTGAAAGCTCCTTTATACCAAACAAAAAGAAAAATAAGCATAATAATTGCAAAGACCTCAAAAGCATACAAATACGTCTTGTATGATAACAATATTTCACTTGATATACTAAACTTAAATACAAAATTATTACTTACAAAAATATTAATTAAATAACCTACACAAAAAGAAAATAATATTATAATAAATAATATTATAGGGTTCTTAAAGACTTTCAATCAATTACACCTTCTTCTTGTTGTCTCTTATAATCCATTTCATCAAGTTTGTGTAGGAATTGTTGAAAGGCAATTACTGCTTCTTTTGTGGCTAATTCATTTAACCTTGCACAATTTTTAAAAAGCGCCTTCCGTTTGGCTCTTTCAATTCGTTTTTTTATTTTGTAATTTTTTGTTTCAAAATCAAGTTTTTCTTGTTGTATTCTAATATCTCTTACAACTTTTAAAACAATATTTCCAAGACGTCTATACAAATCTTTCATATATTTGTCTTTCATCAATTTGTCCGAATAATCCAATTTCATTTTTTTATAGATATTTTTAATCTCGTTATCTCGTTTTGTTAAAATTGTGTCAAAATCATTAACCTGTTGACTTAGTTTTGTATTACTCATCAATAATGCGTTAATGATATTATCAACCTTAGGTTTATATTTTGAAATATTTTCACTATCATAGGATAATCTCCCGGATATAGGGATTATTAAAAGTAATTCTTTTATTTTTTTCATAAATGCTCCTATTTCTTGATTTTTAAATACCTTGAACTCTTTAATCAAATTATTTCTACTTGCCTTTAAATCCTTAGAAATAGTTAGAAGCTTTAATTCAATTGAAACTTTTGCATTTCGTATTGCCTCAACTCTTATATGCCCATCTGAATAAACTCTATTATCTTGATTTTGTTTGTATCTTAATGGTGCTTTTTCAAAAAAAGAAAAATGAATATGTTTGTTATCAGTGTTTTCGTGTAATCCGGCAAACCAAATAATATTACTAGGTATTAATCTCGCATCTTTCAAAAATTTTGGAAATTCATATTTCATTAGTTCAATTGCTTTTTCACTTGTATCGCAATACGTATTTCCAAATGATTCCTCAAAAGAAACTAATCCATGCCATATAACACTTTTAGTTTGCCTTAACTTTGTTCTTAATTCTTTTATTTGTTCGTCATTTAAAAGTCCATTTTGGTTAAAGACACCATGACTTTTTTCGTTGTTCCCAGAATATGCGACAAAATCGATTTTTTCTTTACTTCCCTTATTTACATAACCCACATAGTCAAATGTGTTTTTACTTCCATAAAAATCACGTGCTTCTTTGTTTAGTTCCATAAATTCTTTATCTTCAAATTTACCAGATAAGCAATCAACATAGTTGATAAAAAAGTTTACATTAGGAACACTCATTTCTATTCCAGAATTACTCTCAACATTTCTTCAAGTATTTCACTTAATCGTTCTGGCAATTTATCATACATTCCAGCTTCTACATATTTCTCTTGTTTTGGTGTTTCAGACGAAATTCCTAAAAGCATATTGTAATTTGCAGATAACAATTTTTGTATAATTAGCAAGTTAGCATAGTTTTCTTTTGCATTTTTTTCTGACAATTTTACAAGTTCATCAAGCCTTTTAACTGTCTTTTCAATTTCGTCATAAATTTCAGTAAGTGTTTCTACCTTCTTTTCGCCAAAATATTCTTTTTCAATATCTTCCATTCCTCGTTTTATACAGTCAACAAAAAATGGATTTTTAGTATTATAAATATCTCGACACCTTTTATAAACCCTTTCTATTTTTTCGACATCTCTTGAATTGTAAACTCTAACTGTGTATTGTTCGTTCACTTTTTCTCCTCCTTTTTTTACAATTTGAATTTTTTATAAACTCCATAAAACTTCATACCCCCTTCACTTTATTAAGGACATGTTTTTTCTATTTGTCAGGTATAAATTAGCAATTTTTTGAAAAAAAGTTTGAAAATTTTTTAATTTTGTGTATTTTTTATGTGATTTTTTATATTCTTCTTTGCACTAATTAATCTTTCTCCCACAGATTGTCTGCTAATATTTAATTCATCTGCAATCTTGCTATTAGTTTTATTTTCGTAAAGAATTTTTTCTACAACTTCTCTTTGTTTTTCAGTTAATTCATATAAAGAATTCTCTATCAATGTCCTTTTATGATTTTCTTCTGCCTTTTCGATTGCTTCTAATTCTTTTAATTCCATATTTTTTTCAATATCTTGATTTTCATCTATCAAAAAATGTTCATTTTCTGGTTTACTTTCATTAAAAATAGCGTCAATTGGTTTATTGAAATAGTTATATTGATTTTGTTTTCTTCTTAATTTTTTCTTATTTGATTCTAAAAATTTAGCAACTTCTTTTGTAACATCTAATTTAATCCACTTCCTGTTAATTCTATCGAAATAGTCTATTGTTACAATTTCTTTACTGTCATCTATTTTATTTTTATTATTTATATTTTCATTGTTCATAAAAACTCTCCTTATTGCTTGGTAGAGAAAATTTATTTAAAAGACTATGTAATAACTTTTGGTCAACATTTGCATTTTGCTTCTGCAAAAGCGAAAGTGCATTATTGATGATTTGCAGCTCATCAATTGATAATGTTTTACCTTGATAAATATAATCTTTATCTAAATAAACTCCACCACGATTTATGCCACCACAAAAAGTTTGTATCGGATAGCGATAAGAAAGTGATTGAATATGTCTTCGAACAGTCATTTTAGATATTTCAATTTCATCTGCAATTTCTTGCAAAGTATGCACTTTATTATCAGATAATAAATTTAATATATCTGCTGTTATGCTTGACTTCTTCAAGTCCACCTTCTATCACCTCCTTTTAATTTCTTTTTGTTTTGACACGCATATCTTAGCAATGTCGCGTGTTCACCATTTGAACACGCGAGAAAAGTTTTTTAATTTTTTTAAAAATTTTTTTCAAAAAAAAGACCTTAATGCGTTTTTCGGGCAATTACCCGTAGCATTAAGGTCTTTAAATATGTAGACAATAAAAGACAAAATTCAAAAAAGGTGGTCAAATTAAATATATTATATTTATATAAAAACCAATTTCTACTTTTTTCTATCATACTTTAATTTTAAAATATAAAAGTAAACAATTTATTATTTTAAAATTAAATAGATTGATATGTTTTGTCTTATTTTGTCGATTATTAAATGAAAAAACCCTAATGCGACAAAATTGTTATTTTGAAGCACTAGGGCCTACTATGATTTTCTTTTGTTAATTTTTAAATCCAATTATTAAATAAACTTCATTTTTACAACGTGGACATGTGGTATGAAATATATGTTCCTTACTATATTCCATTGTTACCCTCCATAATTTCTGATCGTTGTCGCCTCGACTATTATATATCTATTCTTCCCAAAATGGTATAGGCTTTTATTTTTTTTGTAATGCTGCAAAACTTTTGCTTTCCTGTTGTAATATCCGTCTGTTTCCAGTTCAAAATAGTTCCTCCTCTCTAATACTGATTTTATCAATGATATTGCGCAATAGCAAGCAATGAACGCTTGCATTGCGCAAGACATTACATTATCTTCTGAAACATATGGCGAACCTTATCTAAACGGCTGTTCGGGCGGCGTGGCTGAAACACAGGCTCGCCGGA
>CASDOW010000041.1 GCA_949282195.1 uncultured bacterium
TTTCGGCATTATACTTCCTCCTTTTATTAAGAGTATATCATGTTATGTTAGCTTGTCAACTACCATATAATATTTTTGTAGCTACTGTTTGTCAAGTATTTTATATGCTTTATAAAAATCTGTTATTATCGACGTCTTTTTTTGACATGCTGAAACTGCATGTAAATTTTTTGTCTGTTACTATGCAACATCATAAATATTGTCTTTGGCATTGTTATAATAATCATAAAAATGTTCATACAATGCATTGCATTTTTCCTGAAATAATTCTTTATTATATATTTCGGGCAATATTTCATCACAAATTGTTTCAATAGCCTCTTTTACTTTGGCTCGGGTTGATTGTTTTTTACGCCAGTCTAAGACTAATTTTTCTTTCTTGATAACTTTTATTAATTTCTGAGCGGCAGCTTTAACGGTTTCAAATTCTTTTTTGGAAAGTTTTGGCTCGGGTTTGGTTAAAATATCAAGAATTGCAAGTTCTTCTTCTGATAAATTTTCATCCAGATAGCGTTTCTCTTCCTGTGTCAATTCTTTAGTTAAGGCAACAAGTTGAACATACATTTGTTCCATTGTTAATTTCCCGCTATTATAATCATCAATTATTTGTTCAAATTTTTCCTGAAAATGTTTTCTCATGCTGTTTAATTTAATCATATCAGATAATTTTGAACTAATTGATGCTTTAAGTTTTTCAAGCAGAGCAAGTTTCTTTTCTTTTAAAATTCTTCTTTGTAATTCTTCAAAATCAATTTTACTTAAATCCAGTTTTTCTCCCTCATTAATATGATAAGAGGCAAGCGTAATAGATTCATTAAGCAGTTCTTCAACCTGCATGGCAAGATTTTTAACTTCTGTTTTATCAACAAATTTTGCAAGGGCTTCTTTTATCTTTGAGTATAAAATAGTGCTTACAAAAACAATTTTTGCGTACCTTCGAGCTTCTGCATCCGGCAATATAGCTTTAAATAAGACTTTTAAATTCTGTGCACATTTTAAAAATTCATTTTTATCCTTTTCTGATTCCAATAAACGATTTACGGCATCTTCCGTATTTTTTATACATTCTAAAGCCCTCGTATCAAAAATTTTATCTATATCAATCTTTTTAGATTCAAGAAATTTTTTCATATTCTTAGCTTCTTTATCTAGAAGTTCAATTAGTTTGGCTTTTGTTTCTGCGGGATCATCTTCTTGAATTTCAACACTATCATCCGGTGAGCCATAAATTGCCAGGGCTTTTTGCAGAGCTTTAAAAATCCCTATATAATCAACAATAAGCCCGTTAAATTTCCCTTCCGCAACTCTGTTTGCTCTTGCAATGGTTTGCATTAAAGTATGTTCTTTTAAGATTTTATCAAGATACAAAGTCGAAATCGTAGGACAATCAAACCCTGTAACCCACATTGCACACACAAAAACAAGTCTCAATTTATCATCTTTATCTTTAAACTTAGTTGCTAATTCTTCTTCGTTCATTCGTTTTCTATGAGGAAGAATATCCACGCCTTTTTGCTTCATTTTTTCAATTTCATTTTGAGAGGGCGAAACAACAACAGCCATATCTGTTTCTTTCATATAATCAATCTCTTTTTGGATGATATCTTTTTCATCAGAATTGGCTTTTAAAAGTTTATTTTCAAGCTTTTTAATATATTTTGACCATTCAAATTGCACTCTGTCATACATTTTTACGGCAGTTGCTTTATCAATTGCAACATACATTGCTTTTCCCATAAATCCGCGGTTCATAAAATGTTCTACAACATCTTTTGCAATAATATCAAGCCTTTCATCCCTTGTAATCACCTGATATAAATTTACATATTCTTTTTCAAATTGCTCTTCCTGCTCTTGAGTAAAATCCGCAGAATCAATAATATTTTGCAAATCTTTTTCTAGTTCGTCATTTGTAATCTGCATTTCTGGGATTCTTGCTTCATAATACAGAGGAACTGTGGCTTTATCTTCAATAGACTGTTTAAATGTATATTTACTTACGTAATCACCAAAAACTTTCTTTGTTTTTTCATCACTTTTCATAAGAGGAGTTCCGGTAAAGGCTATAAATTTTGCCTCAGGCAGTGCCTCTCTCATATTCAGTGCAAGCGTACCGTATTGTGTGCGATGAGCTTCATCAGTGATTACTATAATGTCATCTCTGTCAGAAATCTTTTCAAAACTTTGGCCTTTTTCTTCGGTGCCAAACTTTTGAATCATAGTAAAGATAGTTCTATGATCTTCTTTTAATAATTGTTTTAAATGTTCTCTTGATTCAGCCTGAACATTTTGTTCAGTAACAGCACCTGTTGAGGTGAAATTCTTATAAATCTGCTCATCCAAATCTTTTCTGTCTGTAACAACTAAAAATGTCCAGTTACCCTTGATTTTCCAGAGGATTTTTTGAACAAAAAATATCATAGAAAAACTTTTGCCGCTTCCTTGAGTATGCCAGAATACGCCTAATTTTCCGTCTTTGTTGTTTACAAAATTTTTGATTGCATTATTTACCCCTAAAAATTGATGGTTTTTAGCACAAATTTTTATTGTTCCGCCTTTTGTGTCCTGAAACAGGGTAAAATTTTCTATAATATCAAGCAGATTTTTCTTGCTGCACATACCTTTCATCAGTATATCGGCAGAAATTATACCCTTATCGTTTTCATCATCAATTTTCTTCCAATCGGAGAAATGTTCCCACTTAGACGTTATCGTACCGAATTTTGCATCGGTTCCGTTTGAAACAATAATAAACGCATTGTACCAAAATACCTGAGGAATTTCTTTTTTATAATGAGTAATATTGTTATAAAAAGCATTTTCAATATGCTTATCAGCTGCTTTTAATTCAATAAACACAAGCGGCAAACCGTTTACAAACAGAATCAAATCCGCCATGCAATTATAATGTTCGCCGGAAATTTTAAACTGCCGGATTAAAAGAAATTCATTATTATCTGGCTTATTAAAATCCAGAACTCTGACAATGTCTTCTGTATCTATGCCGTTATTATCTTTAAATTGAACTTTTACACCATTTTTCAGCATTTCGTATATAAATTTGTTTGCGGCAACTGGTGTTTTATTTGACAAATTTTGGGTTAATTCATAATAGGCATTATCAAGAGCTTCTTGCGGTAAATCCGAATTTAATTTAACTAAAGCATTCCTAAGATTTTTAGATAAAATAACTTCTTCTGTCGTTTGTCTTCCAAAAGTTGAATCATTAGAACCAACGATTTCATTAGTTGCATCAAAAAGGTCAAAACCGAGTCGGTCTTTGCATTCTTGCATTAAATCTTTTTCAAAAGCTTCTTCTGAGAGTTTATGCATGGTTATCACCTTTTGAGTACCAGGCTCCGCGTCCTTTTGAATGTAAAATCAAATATTTCTTATCGACCAAACTTGAAACGGCTTTTTTAATTGTATTTCTGTTTGATTGGGTATATTCGACAAGTTTTAAAATAGTTCCGCTTTCATTTTCATCAAAGTATTTTAAGATTTTATATTTAAGTTCTGATAAATCAGAGTTCCCTAAATTTGCACTGATATTATTTTGATTTAATTTGTATTCCAGCCTTATTTTCTGTTTTTGTAATGATTTCAAAAAGAATAACAGCCACGGTTCAAAATCAGGTTTTTCATTGCGCAATGTTGTTTGGGTTTGCCTTAATGCTCTGTAATAGCCTTCTTTGTTATCTTCAATAACTGCTTCCATTGAACAGTAAGGAATGTAAGTATAGCCGGATTTCATTAGCAATAAACAAGTCAACGCTCTTGATAATCTGCCATTTCCGTCTTCAAACGGGTGAATTGCTAAAAACTCAACAATAAAAATCCCGATTACTATTAAAGGATGGAAAAATTTATCTTCAAGGTTTTTTCTTGTCCAATTAACAAGTTCTTCCATTTTTAAAGGTGTTTCAAAAGGAGTAGCTGTTTCAAAAACTATACCAAGTTCTTGACCTTTTTCATCATAAGCAGCAACAGCGTTTGAGATTTTTTTATATTCGCCTCTCTGTTTTTCGTCTTTTATTGAATATTGCAAAAGTATTTTATGCAGCTGCTTAATATAATTTTCTGTCAATGGAATAACTTCATAGTCATCAAAAATTGTATCCATTAATCTTGCATATCCTGCAACTTCCTGCTCATCTCTGGTTGCAAAAGATTGTTTTTTTATATTTGATAAAAGTTTTTCAACCTGCTTATCCGTAAACTTATTTCCTTCAATACGGTTAGAAGAACCGACGCTTTCAATAGTAGCTACTTTTTTGAGTGTCTTTAACCTTTCAGGCATCATTTGTCCTAAAAGTTTCCAACTGCCTTTGAACTCGTCAAGTTCAGATATAATTGTAAGCATTTGATTAGGAATTTTAATATCAGATTCTTTAACCATTACCCATTTATACCCATTTTTATCCGATTATATCCATTTTTATCTGTTTTGTCAATTTACAGGGATTTTATAATAGATCCTCGGTATTAAAATATGTTTTTAGTCTCTGATTGTGAATTTGTTCAAGTTCTTGATTTATCTTATCAAAATTCATAGTTGTTTTTAATGCCATTCTTTTTACATCATCTGGCATGTATGGATCATTTATTATCCTCAATTTATAAGATTCCTTTGTCATTGGTTTATATTCTGTAATTTGTAATTGTTTACAGATATTGAATATAAATAAATTTATTGACTCAGTTTTCTTAACTAATTGCAATAAGTTATTTGTAAATGGGTAATATTTTTTATTTCCGGATTGATTTTGCACATGATAAGGTGAAAAAGGTACAATAATATTTAAATTTTCAATAGCCGTTCCTGCACTGGATACGTCTAAACCTCTATGTATAATACTGTTTCTTAACTCCCTTATGTAGCCGTAATTTTCTTCTCCACCGACAATTGTTATAAGATCGTTAACTATTTTGGCTTGAGCCAAATCTTTATTTATATAGTCAATTACAGATATAAGAGAATTAAAATATAAGCCGTATGCTACTTGCATTTCAGCCAATCGCATGTCATCTAAAGGCGGAATAAATGTTTTTAATCGGCTTACAGCATATCGTTTATTTCTCATGTAAAAAAATATTACTTCTAATCGCTTGTCCAACATAGTAAATTCCGTTACGCAATCTCCATATTTTCAACATCGATTTCGCCGGAGATTAGGCGGGGAAGCAATATATCTCGGGTTTGTTTTAAATTCAAATTTTTATGTTTTAGATGATTTATCATCGTCATCATAGGTATTATATCTAATGAAAACTTTTCTGTTAGCTCTTTTTTAGGTAAAATGACTTTTTTAGATATTAAGTCGTTCCAATGTCTTTTATATTCTTTAGTTTCAATTAAACTGTCAATTAAGTAATATAAAAAAGGAATAGGAACAGTTTCTGATATTATAGGTATTACATTTGGTCCAATAGAAAAATTTTCAACTATCATTTGCATTTTACATGTATGGTCTCCAAAAATAATTAATGGTGATTGCGGAGTTGCAATAAAATCCGCTTCATTGTTATGAAACCCTAAAAATTCATCCGTAGATTGGTCTATCACAATAATTTTCCCTTTGTGTAATACGTTATCTTGAGTATATTTATTTTTAGCATTTAATCTTTTTAAAATACTTTTAACTAAAATAACTTCCCAATCGGTTGGGATTTTACCCAGAGGGGAGTCTTTGAATGTGGCGGTTTCGTGGCCGGGGAATTTGAAATCTACAAACCACTCTTTATAAATCTTTTGTGCCATCTCCTCTAATATCTTTATCCGTCGGTTGTTATTCTCTATCAAATCATCATAGTTTGATAAAATTTGGGCTATTTTTTGTTGCAAGAATTTTTCCTTTGGCATTAAAAAAGAAAAACTACCAAGTGTGGGGGCATTTATGCCTGGTTGTGCAGCACCACTTATATAATTATTTATAAACCCCATATAATTCTTGCTTTTCAAAACATATTTGACAAATTTGGGAATAACTTTTTGAGAATTCAATCTATAACGAATTAAATATGAGGCAAAAATAGCATCAATATCATCATCAAATAAGTAGTTGTATCCAGTAGTCGCTCCTGTTCGAGCTATTAATAAATCCCCTTTTTTTAATTTATATTGTTCATATTTGCTATCATCAATGCGACAATAAGGAACAGTATTATAGTCAATAAAATATGGAACAATGTCTGTTATTCTTAAAAATTTTGGTCCGCATTTATCAACTTGTGCAGAAGCTGTATATCCATATGATACATCTATAGAAATATCATTTAGTGTTGTTTTTATCCAATTCATCTTACACACCCAATAACTGTTTTATATTATGTGCAATCTTATCTTCAAGGTCTTTGGATTCTAAGTTCAGTTTTTCAAGCTCTGTATTTAGTTCTTGGAGTTTTTCTTCAAAAACGTAATTTTCTTCTTCAACTTCTTTTACTCCAACATATCGCCCTGCATTTAAACTCCAGCCTTGTTTTTCTATATCTTCAATTGTTGCAACCTTACAGAGCCCCTTTACATCTCGGTACTTTTTATCAGGGAAATGTTCAAGGGTTAGTTTTTTGCTGCCCCATTTGTATTCAGGTTTTTCGCCACGATATAATTTGACAATATTTGTAATAAATTCTATTTGTTCATCGGTGAATTCTCTATGGGCTCTATCTATTTGAGTATAAATTTCTCTTACATCTAAGAAAAGCACTTTATCTTTTCTATCTGTATTTTTCTTTCCTTTATCAAAAAACCAGAGAGTACAAGGCAATGTTACGTTGTGGAACATGTTTGAACCGACTGATACCATTACATCAACTGCATTATCTTTTATAATCTTTTCTCTAATAGTTTGTTCTGTTTGTCTTGCATCACTTGCTGAATTTGGCATTACAAACCCAGCACGGGAATTTTCGCCATCTTTTGGAACTTTTAGCGCCGAATAAAACATCTGAATCCACAAGTAGTTAGCATTATCTGCTTTTGGTAAACCGAAAGGAAATCTTTTATCGCCTTTTAATCTTTCTTTATCAACCCCGTCAACATTAAAAGGAGGATTGGCAAGCACAAAATTATACTTTCCGACAGAATCAAAAACATCTTCATAGAAACTGTTTGCCTGCTTAACATCCCCTTCAAGCCCATGGACTGCCAGGTTCATTTTACACCATCTCACTGTTTCTTCTGTTTTCTCTTGCCCCTCGACGGTTATAAGGTCATTAACCGATTTATCGGAATCTTTATTTTCTCTTTTTGCAAACTCTGCAGTTTGTACAAACATACCGCCAGAGCCGCATGCAGGATCATAAACTTTTCCATGGAAAGGCTTCATAATTTCAACAAGAAGTTTAACAAGACATGTAGGCGTATAGAATTCTCCGCCCTTTTGACCTTCCGAGCTTGCAAATTTTCCGAGGAAAAATTCATAAACCTTACCGAAGATATCACCATTGTTGCGGTCAAACTCAACATCATTAAAGATTTTCATTGTTGAAACTAATAAGTCATCTGGAATTCTTAAATAATTTTTAGGCAAAACTCCTTTTAATATAGGGTTTTCATTTTCCATTAACGACATAGCTTCGTTTAATGCACTACCTGCACTTTCACCTTCAGGAAGATTTAAAAGATATTTAAAAGAGGCTTTTTCAGGAACAAATAAAACCCCTCTTGCTTGATAAGCATTTTTCTCATCAAAGGCTCTGCGAGATGAATTTGATTTTAACTTTTCAATTTCAGGTTTTGCTTTTTGAAAACGATAATCAGCAAAACGTAAAAATATCAATCCTAATACAGGAGTAGAAAATTCATTATATTTCAAACTGGAATTAGCACGCAGGTCATCTGCCGTTTTCCAAAGCTTATTTTCAAATTCTTTCAAATCAAAACCCATATTTCACCTCATTTTAATTTAATAATAAGAAACGCTGCAAACAATGTACATACTTCTTTTTACCGAGAAAACACTTTCTTATCCTATGTTTAATATAGATTAATTTTTTTATGCTAGAATTCCTTTTTATAAGGTCAACATGGATAAATTTATAGATAAAATTTTTAAATATAAAACATTTGATAAAGAAAAAATGCTGAAGTTCGGGTTTGGTGAGCAAAACGGGCAGTTGATTTACAAAACAAACATCTTAGATCAGTTTGAACTTATCCTTCTTTTTGACAAAACCCTAAAATCAAAA
>CASDOW010000042.1 GCA_949282195.1 uncultured bacterium
CAGGGTTATTTAATGGAAAAATATATTCTTTTTGTAAGGATGATAAATTAAAAGCAATCTTCAATAATCATATAAAATCAGAAATTTCAATTGAATTTCCTGAAACTGAATTGTTAAGTAAACCGAATTTTGTATATATAGGATTATTATATGAACTAATAAAAGTTTCATTATTGCAAAATTCAAATATACAAATTTTTGGAAGAAATAAATACTACTTTGTAGATTCTATATCAGACCATCAAAATAAAGCTCGTTTCACATACAAACGATATTCTGCTTTTGAAGTTCAATTGTCGTATTTAAATGAAAAAATTTACCTATCTATAATACCAACTGTTTATTTAACCAATAAAAATGGCAGTGAAGTCAATAAATCATACAAACAAGTTGAAATAAATAGCATAATGTCAAGCATATATAATGCTGATTATGGTAAGATCCTAAAAGATTTAAATACATTTCTTCGCACAAAAGGTAGTAATGAAATTGTATTCACAAATGGTGATTTTTCTATAAAATTTAACTTTGTATGTTTTTCATACAAATTATTGTCAAATTCAAAATATCCACAGGTATCTTCATATAAATTTGACGAACCCGAAATGTTATTTGATGTAAATAATGCAAACCATAAAAGTATAAACCAGTTAAAAGGATTACAAAAATATGCCCCGATTGATTCTTCTTATGAAACTACTGAAAAATCACCTATTAGACTTGCTGTTTTAACGCCATTTCAGCAAGCAGATAATATTATAAGGCATTTAAATAGCCTAAATACTAGACATGCCGCCAAAAGCAATGAAATGTTTCTTCCAAACTATGAAGGATTTTATGAAATATACAAAAGAGCATTAAATATTCCATTACAAAGTAACCCTCAATTATTCAGAACATACGATGAAAGCAATATGCTTCGTGCACAAACAAAAACGTTTGTTGAACATATAAAGTCACAAATTGACTATTTTCAAACTCAAGCTTCTGATTTTGATATTTTAGTTATATATATTCCGAAATCTTTTACAAAATTCAGAGAAGATAGCAATTATGATCCTGATTTTAATTTACATGATTCTATTAAGTTATATGGAACCAATAAAGGTGTAAAAATTCAATTTATAGAAGAACGATCTTTAGGTGCGTATGATAAATGTAAAGTAATGTGGGCATTATCAACAAGTATATATGCAAAAGCGTCAGGAGTCTTATGGCATCCTGTAGTTTTGGATGAAGAAACTGCTTTTGTTGGGATTAGTTATGCGAAATCTAATACAAAAGGAATATGTATAGGTTGCAGCCAATTATTCGATTCTACCGGAACTGGTATAAGATTAATATTGAAAAAACTTGAAGATCCTCAATATATAGGTAAAAATCCGTATATGAAACGAGATGAAGCAAGAACAACAATAAGCAAATTGAGGGAAGAATACTACAAGTGCGATCCTGTTGCAAAATTACGAAGAATTGTAATACATAAAACAACACCTTTTACACATCAGGAAATTGCAGGTTTTACAGAAGCCTTAGAAGGGATTGCAGATATTGATCTACTACAAATTCAAGGATATTCTCCGTATCGTGCTGTAAAATATTTGATAAAAGAAGGGAAACCTATTCCAAACGGATTTCCTATCGAGCGGGGAACTACAATTGAATTGTCCAATGATAGTTTTCTACTTTGGACACATGGCTGCGTTGTAGGCAATGATATAGGTAACGGGAAAAATAATTACTATAAAGGAAGTCGTGGAATTCCTATCCCTGTATTAGTAAAAAGATTCTACGGAAAAGCTTCCGGAGATACTATTGTGAAAGAAATTTTGATGCTAACCAAAATGAACTGGAATAGTGGAGACAATTTATACAAAAATATGCCTGTAACTCTTGATTTTGCTAAAACTCTTTCAAGAATGTCAAAACAAAAAGAAGCTTTATACAATAAATCTTATGATTTTAGATATTTTATGTAAAAAAAGCTTACACTCAAATATGCAATAGGCATTTCTGCATATTGTTATTTTTATTTTCTTTTATTTTAAAAGTATTATTTATAAATTTAACATTGAAATATTTTACATTTAATCCACGTTCAATACAAGATTTAAATAAAGAGCTAAAATCATTAAACTTATCATTTGGTACAATTTTTTGAATACATTGGTTTAGTAAAATTACATAATAATCAACGTTGTAACCTTTTTTTAGAAGTTCGTGTATTGTTTTTAATTGTCTAACGCTTCTTTCTCCTTGTATTAATGGGAATGTTACAATATTTGCTTCTGACAAAAGAGATTTTACTTCAATTATAGTTTTGTTTTCAGGCAAATAGAAATCTGATTTGTAATTTTGGATATTAAATTCCCGTCTAATTTCTATGTTTTTGTATACATGTTTTAAATATTCGTAGACAATACTATTAACAAAATTTAAGTTAACTAATATAGTGTTGTTTTTATCAACAACAGCTTGAACGGTATACTTTGTTCGTAAATTTTTTCCCTTATTTTCAATTAGCAAAACTTTTTTATTTATTAAATTAATCAATTTATTAAGATGAGAAGAACTGGATATATAACATTCTTCAATTTGAGAACCAATTTTAACGTAACCAATAAACCTTTCTTTGGCTTCTTTAATAAAAATTCCCGTATGCATGCTTAACATTATAAAATACACAAGATTTTTTTGATACAATAACAAAATGGACAACATGATTTTGAACGACAGTTTAGCCTATATATTAGGGTTATTATGTGCGAGAGGGCATATATATCCGACATCAAAGAGAATTGTAATTGAATTTGCCCATAAAAATAAAACTATTGAGGGTATTGCGTACTGTCCCAAATGTGGGGAAATGGCTACATCTCCAGCAGGTAAAGACTATTTAATATGTAAAAATAAAGGCTGTCAATCTATTGTTGATAAGAGTGTCAAACCTGTATATGAACAACAAGAATCAACGATAGTGTCGTTAAAAAAAATTATAATACCGTTTTTAAATAAAAATATAAATGCAGATTATGATTTAATTGGAAATGATCACATTACCTGCTTAATTATCGATTTTCAAGATAATGAAATTTTATTCAACCAAATTCTTGAAATTATGGACAATAAATTTGGATTTGATTCATTCGAAATCCCTGCAATTATTTATTCTATGCCTATTGAACTTAAGAAAGAATTTATAAATGGATTGTTAGATGCAGCAGGATTTTTTAATTCTGGCGGGTGGTATCCAAGAAATGGTAAAAATAGTTCAGCAAGGATGAGAGCATATTTTCAAATTGTAAGAAACTGGAAAATGCCTGTTCAAATTTGCAATTTTATAAAATCTGAATTTAAACTTCCAATTCAGACAATAGACTGGGGACACCCAAACATACGAGATGGGGCAATGAAGGATTATTTTGAATCAAATACTTCAAGTTGGAGTAGAGAACACCAAGTTAAATTTCTGCCTGAATATTACATTGATTATTTCAAACTTAGGTTGCTTCACAAGCAAAAAATGTTTGAAGAGTTGGCGACTCATAATAAAAATGCTATTTTTGATTCTGATGAAAATTGTAATGCGCCAACTTCAATTACTAAAAAACAATTGAAAGCCTATCATAAGGAAGAAAACAGTAAAAAAATTCCAGAATGTACAAGGTCTCATTGTGATGCCTTTTGGCAAGTATGTGCAAATATGGGATGCAAATATGCTATAGCAGAATTAAATGGGGACGAAAATTATTATTTAACAGGAATTAAAAATTGTAAAAATGCTAATGAAATTTTAAGAGATTTTGATAATATTCGTAGAGCGAATACTGAGAAAAGTATTGAAAGCGGCATAAAGCTTATTAAAAAAAAGGAAGCTCAAAAACGCACAATAATCAGGACAAACCCAGAACAGCAGTTATATGAACCGATTTGTTCATACTTGGAAAAATTTTTATCCGAAAAATATAGGCAAGATGTTGTTGTTCACGACACCTCAGCTTTTTATCTTGACAAATTTATCGTTCAAAAAGGTCTAGAACAAGAATTTGAGTTTTGTGACAATTTTAAAATCAAACCGGATATAGTTGGTTTTTTGAGAGTTTCTAAGAAATTAGTATTTGTAGAAGTTAAAGATGAAGGATTAACGATTCAAAGTATTGGTCAACTGTTAGGATATTGTCTTGTTGCACAACCAGAAGAAGCTATTCTTGTTTCTCCAGAAGAGCCAAATATGGCTCTTAAATTGCTACTGACGGCAGATTCTTCATTTTTGCAATATGGGCAAGATTTAAGAATAAAAATTGCAACGTGGGTTGATAATACATTTAAATATTTGGAGTACTAAAATTATGGCATCTGCAAAGGAAATTCTTTCTGAGAAACTATTATTTTGGCTTAATAAATATCTAGAAAAAAAATATTCTTTTAAATATTTAATTGAAGTATTTATTCCAAAGTCATATATTTCAAAACTTCCAAACGATAGTATTAAAAAAATTCCAAATTATACTTCTTTTGATTTTAAGCCAGATATACTAGGGATTTTGCAATCAAAAGAAAATCCTAATATAGTAAAACTTATTTTTGTTAATAGATCCACAAGTTCATTATCTTTAAAAGAAATTGGGGAAATAATTTGTTATTCGAGGATTGCAAATCCTGAAGAAGCTTTTTTGATTTCTCCAAAAGCTTTAGCAAATGAAGTGAATTTAATATTATTTGATAAAGCTATGCAGACGAATATACTTTCTTATCAGGATAAATTTGTAAAAATTGGAAAATTTGATGGAGAAAGAGTTTTACATATTTTCCCAAGATAATTATCTTTTCTTTTTTGCGTCTCTTTTCCAATAAATACAAATAAATTCATGAACTTTGTTAAATCTAAATACCCAAGGGTATCCAAGGGTTTTCATATTGTTATACTCGTGTTGTCTATCCCATATAACAAATTCTTCTAGTTCAAACCCTATTTCTGTCATAATTCTAGATAAATCCATATGTAACGGATAAAATTTATCCTTTTTTCTTATATCCATAACAACACAGCAACAACGCTTATTGGGTTTCATAACTCTATAAACCTCTTTATAAACATCTTTTAATTCGGATAAAAATTTATCATAATCGGATATATTGCCCAAATCTTCATCAAATTGAGAATAGCCTTTAATATCTTTTTCACTATCTACGGTTCTCTTCATATTAAGAATATCCCAGTAAGGCGGTGAATTTAGGCACAAATCAACCGAATTATCTTCAATTTTTTTCAAAACCTTTCTTGAGTCTCCAAGTAGTATATCTGAAGAAATATCACCTATGTTATAATTATTTATTTCACATTTGCATTCTTCAATTCTGTCTTTAGCTATTTCTATATATTTGGGGTTCAAGTCTATCCCTATTCCTTTTTTCCCAAGTTTTTTTGCCGCAAGCAGTGTTGAACCTATCCCAAGAAATGGGTCTAAAATAACTTCTCCATTATCTTTTGTATAAATATTTATCAACTTTTCTGCTAATGCAGATGGAAACATTGCAGGATGTTTTAATTTGTTTTCTTCTTGTGTCTTTTTTATCTCTCTCCAAATGGTAAATGAATGTTGTAACCATTCTTTTCCATTAAAATTATTCATTCTTTCAGCCATTTTGTTTTTTACTCATTCCTTCTTTTAAAATTTTGTTTATTAATTTTTTATCATCTTCTTCAAAACCATATATATCAAATAACAAGTCATTCAGTTGATTATATATTTCAAAAAATTCTTTTGAATATTTATCTTTTATCAATAACAATTTGTCAACAAAATTAATTACCTTCTGTTCTTGTTTTCTACTTGGAGTAGCAATAGGTAATTTCCCTATATATGCTTTGTCAGTATGCATTGTAAAATTTGAATGCAAAAATGTTAAGTAAATAACAAAGATATTTGCAACTTTAGAATTCAATATTCCTAAAATATATTTATAATTGTATTCAGTAGGAATTACATTTGTAACCGTATCAATATTTAGTTCTTTCTCATTTGATAGGGTTGCAAATATACCACCCTCTTTTGAACACAAATTTTGTAATATTATTTTATTTTGCTTAAGTCGATTATATTTTTCGTCATTTGCTATTTCATTTGATATATAGAAACATTTTTTTATCCCAAATCGTTCTATAGAGGCTCCTCTATACACTTTTGTAGAACTTGAATTCACTTTAACATCAAACAAATATTTTTTTAAATCTAAAGAAACACCTCTAAAAATATTGCCATTGCATATTTCTTCTAAAGTTTTATTGTGTTTCTTAAATTGTTCATATACCCTAAATAAACCCCTATCATAAAAAAGCGGATAAATATCGTATTCTTTATATTTACTCTGAAATATTTGATATTTTTTTAAATTGTCAAAAGAATAAGACTTATCTAAAAATGCAACTTGAATTATATGATCATATTTAGGAAATTTTTTCTGTATCACCATTACCATCTGATCCCCTCGAACATCTTTAAAGAAATGCCCAATATCAGTTATGCTGATAATACTAGTATTTTCAAGTAAAAATTTTCTTAAATTTGTAAAAGTATCTACTCTAAGAATATTCTTTGGCAGTACAAAAGCTAAATATCCACCGATTTTTAATAATTCAATTGATTTTGCAATCATTAAAGTTGCAGAATTAACAACTCCGCTCGATACTTTTTTATAAATTTCATTTTTTGAGTCGTAATCTATATCTTTTTTTAAGTTTTGAAATGGCGGATTGCCTATTACAAAATCAAAGCCACCTTCTTCATATACTTCAGGAAAATCTATTTTTAAATCAAAATCTTTCAACGTGTTTTTTACTATGATATTTTTAAAACTATAGTCTAAATTTTGCCTACAAAGATTGGCAGCCTCTTCTTCAATGTCTATACCATATATTCTGTTTGTAAAAAATCGAGCTTGAGATAAAAAAGCTCCAGCCCCACTTGAGGGATCCAATACACTTGAAGTTTGATTTATATTTAACTGATTAAGGATGTATTTTACTAAACTTTTGTGAGTAAAAAACTGTGCATACTCTTTTCTATCGGCATGCTTTTTATTTTGTTCAAATAATGTACTAAAAGCATCCTTTTGAAAAACATTATTCTTTATTTCATTTTCTAATAAATTTTGCATAATTCCTTTTCTATTATAACTTAAACAAGTGTAAGCTATCTACTATGTTACAAATATGTATCTTTAAGTAAAAAGCTTATATCTATAATCGGCAATTAAATAATTTCAATATGTTGCTATGTAAATATTTTGATACCATTTTCAATCTTTCACGCTAATGTATTGTATGCGCAAGGAGGTCGTATGAGTAAAAGCAAGAAATATAAGATTAAACAAAAAGATTTTAGGGAGTTTGAAAAATTAGCAGAGCGGATTTATAATACAGTTGTTGTAATTGATTATTTCTGTCAAAAACAACAAGAATATGAGGAGCTTAGAAACATAACACCAATTATTGAGAACCTTAGACGCGATTCCGATAAATTAAATGTTTATTTCATAAATTATCCGGAAAGTTTTTAAATATAATTAAAATGTTGTTTAAAAGCTGTTTAAAAAGCTTTGTATTGAATTTTATTGTAAAAAATAGTAGAAAATTATATACCCCAAAAAAGACTTGCTTAAATTCCATTCTAATAGGCTATCAATTATGTTTAATTGATAAGTTTTTAAATAGATTGCTTGATATTTAACCTATTGAGAGCGATATATGTCATTGTTAACAAGAGGTAACAATGATTGAATTAGGCAAAAAATACAAGCTTAAAAAGATTAAAGGTTTTAAGAGCTCTGATAACGAGTATTATAAAGTAATTGGCTTCTACAATTTCGACACTGTAATTTGTGAAAACACTTGCGGAGAAAGGTTTGTATTTATGAAAGAGTTTTTAATAGACCCACAAAAGTCTGATGATATCTATTCAGATTTGATATTTGAAAGGAAAGAATAATGACAGAAAAAGACTATGCACTTTATGGAACAAAGGTTTTGAATTTAAAAACACAAGAAATCGGATTGCTGATTTGTATTTGGAAAAACAAATATTATGCGACTTGCGTTGATAAGCAAGGCAAAAGATACAATATAGAGCTTGATAACATACGAGGGTTTGAAGATGATTTTGAGGAATTTTAAAATCTTTGAATAAGAAAATAATTTAATTCTCATTTTCTTTAGATTTGAATTTATTTTCTATAAAACAAATTTTTGTTCTATTATCATTTATATAATCAGAATACTGTGCTATATCAAGATTGATTGCATTATCATATAATACTAAAAATAATAAACCTTCTACTGTAGGGTTCAATTCATAGAAATTTTTTAATGCTAAAATATCTTGTTGAATTTCATTTTTGGTATTTGTATTTTTTATATATTTAACTTCTATAATCAAATTATTTTTTTTTGATAGCGAAAAATCAACATTTTTGTTATTTCCAAAAATACTAATAACAAACGATTCTCTTTTTAGGCTTGGAATCCATGGTTTCAAAATTAAATGAATATAGTTCTGAAAATCATATTCACTATCTATTAAAAAACTATTTTTATTAATATTTTTTGCCAAATTTTCAGTTTTGAATTTACAGGTAGAATCTTCTATATGTTCAATACTATTTTTAATCAATTTAGAAATATTGTCTAGTACTTGAAATGTTGTAAAACCTAATGATGTATCAATAATGTTATGCTGATTTAAATAAATTTTATATTCATTATATAGATTATTTTTTGATTCTGAATAATTTGGTAACACACTAGGTTCAAATTTTACGTTTGTTCTCATTGTTTGTATATTATATTTATTAATATTATCTACATGAAATTTATTACTGCTGTCCCAAAGCAATATTGCATCAATTTGATCAATAATATTATTGTATTTATCATGGTTTAAATTTAAACGACTACCATTCATATAATTAGTTACATCTTGTTTATTAATTGTAAAAAATAAATCAATAGATTCATCTACTATATATTCTTCATGTAAGTTTATATATCGATCAGCTACAACTAACAAATCTATATCTGATCTATAACATCCTGTTTCATAAGCTCTTGATCCAAATAAATATACTTCTTTTATATCTTTGTATTTTTTTGTTAAAGTATTTATTTCATCTTGTAAATAGACTTTTCTATTTGCGCTAAAACACATATGTCTTATCCTTCTTCACTAAAGAAATCTTCATCAATTTTTTTGATTTCGATTTTAGTTTTAACTTGTACACCTAAATTATGCCTAATCATCAAT
>CASDOW010000043.1 GCA_949282195.1 uncultured bacterium
TCACTGTTGCTAATTGATTTTATTAAGGGACGTGTTTTCAAAAATGAATAAAATAAATAGAATTCTAATTTTTGGAAATAGCGGTAGTGGTAAATCTACATTAGCGAAGGAACTTGAAAGTGCCTTAAATATTCCTTGTTATGAGATAGATAACTTTCGGTGGCAAAAAAATTGGATTAGAGTTTCTCAGAAAACTTTTGAATCAAATTTAGATAAATGTGCTTCAATGGATACTTGGATTGTTGAGGATGGTTCTGAAATTACTTTAAATAAATTCAAAGATCAGGCGGATGTTATTATTTGGTTGCAGACTAATATTGTGCTTTGTCTTGTTCGTTTAATCAAACGCTCAATTTTAAGATGGAGCGGATATGATTCTAAAAATCCAGAACCTATAATAATGGCTTTAAAACACTGGAGGCATTGTCTAAAATATAAATTTTATAAAAAAGATCAAAAATTTAAGAAACTCTTAAGCAAAGTTGATAATAAAATTATTATAATAAAGAACAAAAAAGAAAAACAAAATTTAATTACTGATTTAAAGGAACAATCATGGGAAAATTAATCGTTATTTCGGGGCTTCCGGCAAGTGGAAAATCGACCTTAATAAAAAATCTGAAAGAAAAATATAATATCATTACTGTTCCAGAACATAATGAATGGGTTAAAGGTAAATTTCCTAAGGTTCCAGAAAATATTGAAGAAAAGATCGAAAAACAACGGTTTTTTTTAAATTTAGATATAGCCAGATATAATTGGGCTATGGAGCATATTGACAAGGCAGACATAATTATTTCTGATACTGATTTTACATCTCCTCTGGCACATAATTACGCTGAAAGGTGGCTACTTCCTGATTTCAATATTTATAACTGGATGGTTGATGAATATATTCATCAATTAGAAATGAAAAATCTCGGATTAGCTGATTACTATATATACTTAGACGTATCTTTTGAAGAGCGCTTGAAACATAGAGAAGAAGATTTCCAAAGAACAGGACGTAAACGGAACGATATGTTTTTTACGCAGCCCTTTCCCCAAAATATGAGACGGTTTCACTATATAATGATCAATGATCAATCACCCCGTAAATGTTTGCCTTCGGTTTGGTATGAAAATAATAAAACTGTTGACGAGGCTGCGGCAGATTTATGGAATATTATTCGAAAGACGCCGATAACTCAAAATCCAAAAGAAATTTTGGAAAAATTCTCTATTTCTTTAAAAGATACAATAAATGATGAACAACAATAAGATCATAACTATTAGCGGATTGTCTGCTTGTGGAAAAACAACCCTTTTAGGAAAGCTTCGAGACAGATATGGCGCTTTTTTAGTTCCTTCGGCGTCATCACTAAGGGATAAAAACAAAAATTTTCAGGATATTTCTGATAGTTTAGAAGATAATATTGTTAAACAGAAATATTATTTTGAATTGGATAAAAGAGTCTCGTCAATTGCCCAGAATGCAAAGAATGAAGGAAAATTGGTATTCTGTGATCGAGACTTCTTATCTGCTTTAGCTCACAATTATGCTGTTCATCAACAGTTTCCTGAAACAAGCGTATATCCATGGATGATAAAAGCCTACAGTAAAGCATTGCAGCATAAAGAGCTTATTATTCCTGATTTACATATATTTTTGGATGTATCTCTTGATGAAAGGATACGCAGAAAACAATCTGATCCTGAAAGGATTCGTGATAATTGTTTTTTTGACCCTATATTCTCAAGAAATATGGAAACCTTTTATAAAGGAGCTTTGCAAGCTATTCCGTCCTTATGGGTTGATTTTAATATGGATACAACAACTGAGCATATTTTTTCTGCAGTAGAAAAAATTCAAGAGCAAAAAACAATCAAAGTTGAAAACCTTATTAATTTTATAAAAGATACTATGCATGATAGGCGAATTGATACGTACTTTAGAGAAAATCACAGTAGATAGAACATCCATAGGAATAGAAGGAGTTCCATTTTCTGGAAAAACATTTTACATTCATAAAAATTATAATTGTAACAAATTTTATAATTTATCTGAACATATGCTTTTTCAGAATACTGTACCTAGCTTTGTTACATCTCCTTGGCCAAGTTATCCTGATGCAATGATTTTTCGTCAGGCATATTTTTTAAATCTGGAACAAGAACGTTGGAATTTTGCTAAAAATATATCTCAAATTAAAATCTTTGACAGGACCGTTTTATCTATTATTGGTTATCTATATGCTAGAACTTTGTTGTTATCTTCCTCTAAAGAAGTTTGGCTTTCTGTTTTGGGTATCTTGGCAGAAGCGATTAAGCAAAAAAAAATAAAAATTCCAGCACAAATAATTTGGCTTGATACCGATTATTCTCTAATTCTGAAAAGAGCAAAAGATAACGAACGTGGTTGTGAGGATTTTCTGTTAAAGAAATCTACTTACGATATTTTACGTGAATTTTACAGAGAAACATTATCTTTATTACATGATAATAAGCTTATTTCATTAAAAATTATAAAGTCGGAGTAAATGGGCTAATTTACTCTCTGGGTTAAAGGATATGCAACCGGATAGAATCATCCCTTACCTAAATAATGAACCATTGCTCGATAAAAACATTTTTTCCAAAATAGAAGTCCTGAAAAATACAGTTCCTCATTGTACAATGGAATTATCGACAAATGCTTCATTAATGTCTCCCGATATAATAGAAAAATTGGTAGAATCACCTTTAAATGATATTTTAATTAGTGTATTTGGCCATGATCGTGAGAGCCAAAAAAGGATTATGGGAAAAAATGTTCCCTATGAAAAGGTCGTTTATAATGTATTGCAACTAAAAAAAGCTCTTGATCAAACAAGAAATCATAAAAATCTGGCCATTGTTAAGGTAATTAATTCTCCCTATACATCTCAGGAAGACATAATTAAAAACAAAAGTTTTTGGCAAGATCATGGGATCTCTGTATATGAATATGGATATTTAGATCGAGCAGGAAATATAGGCACAAATTGCCAGAGAAATGCTGATATAAAACCATATGGATGTGAATTAAATCGCCATAACGAAAGGATGTATCTATATTTTGACGGAGAAGCATATCTCTGTTGTCATGATTGGAGAAGACGTTTCTCTGTGGGGAATATCAACACAAGTTCTCTTCATGATATTTGGGAGAGTGAAAATTATACTCGCCTTAGAATGATGGTTAATGGGAAGTTAGACAGTGATAAAAATTTCTTATGTAGAAGTTGCAAATTATGTCCGGTGGAGGCTCAATGAATATAGCTGTAATTTTTTATAGGACATTATCTTCTCAATCGGCAGCATCTGTGTCTGCCGGTTATATTGCATCAAATCTACGTAGATTAGGTCATAATGTTTCATTATTTTTATTAAAAAAAGAAGCTTCCTCAGGTGATATTGCGCCGATAATTTCAGGAATAAAATGGGATATTATTTTTTATAAACCCAATTTTAAAGATGTTGACAGATTGGAATATAATATTTCAGATATTAGGAAAAACTTTCCTAACTCCAAAATTATTTTATTTGGGCCGTTAGCTTATATTAATGCAAACCAGATTTTGAAAAAATATCCTAGTATTGCAGGCATCTTAAATCCTGATATGGAAGCTTCTTGGACTAATACTTCAGATATTTTTGAGACATTAACGACTAAAACGCACACTTACTTTTCTTCCTTTACTAAAGATGTGGATATATATAGATGCCTACCAGCAAGAGATATCGAAATATCAGAGAATTTAAAAATTGCCAATATTGAAGCTTCGCGCTGGTGTAAAAACTATTGTTCTTTTTGCCATGTTGGCTTAATTTCTAAATTAGCGGCACGAAAAGTTTATACCCGTACACCGGAAGATGTTGTTGATGAAATAATGTATTTGAAAAGTATCGGCAAGAAATATTTTATATTCAACGATCCTGTCCTTTGTGGTGGCGGCCTAAAAATAAAGACATGGGTAAAGAAATTTGCCCAATTATTAAAAAATAATCCAGATATTTTTTTTATGGCATATTTAACCCTCAATGATTTAACAGATAAAGACTTTATTAAGACTTTAGAAAAAGCTGGTTTCATCAGAGTTTTCGTTGGAATAGAAAGCGCTAAAAAAGAAACTTTATCTGCCTTTCATAAAGCTATTAATGTTAATAATTATCATGAATTAAAGAAAGAACTTAAGTTTCACGGTATTGTCCCTCATATTGGTTTCATGGTTTTTCACCCTTATGTGAATATAGAAGAAATACGAGCTAATCTAACTTATTTATATGAAAATGACGAAATCCATCGTTTTGGCGTTATATATGAACCCACAAGAGTGATTTATAATACTCCTTTATATTTTCAAACGTTGCGCGATGGTTTGTTAACCAGTACAGATGGAATTAAATTCTCCTATTCATTTTATGATAAGCAGGTTCAAAAAATATTTAATTCATTTCGTCAAGTTTTTAATGATATAGATGTTCCTTTATTAGAACGGATTGAATACCTTTTTGTCACGGCCGAATTTATTGATAATTTTATTTATAGAAATTATACTCCAACAGATGAGTATGAAAAACACATGAATCAAATAAATACTTATCGAAAACAATATTCTACTGATTTTCTGAAACTTTGTCTGAATATTATTGAGGGTAAAGTAATTAATACGCAAGAAGAACATAAAAAATATTTTACTTTTTGGCAAACACTAGAGAATTTCTGGCATACCCTCATTATCTCTGCTCAAAATATCGGTTTCGATAACCCTTTAGAATGGATTGCTAGTGGTAATTGCAATCCAGAGCCGATAAAAGATAAAAACTACACAGGTCGATGTCTAGAAACCCGTTCAGGAAGGATACGAGTATAATGTTGCTTTTCTTGTTTTTTTTAATTTGCTGTTTACAAACAATAAGAATGTATCTTTCTTATCGCTTCTTACGTCAAAAGATTCAAAAGAACAAAAATTCTAATGGTAAAAAATTATTTTTACTGATCCCAGTATTCAACGAGCAGACAGTAATAGAAGATAGTGTCAAACACTTTTCGCAATTTGCTTCTAATTATATTAAAATAGTATATATAACGACAAGTCGAGAAAAGAGCATTCATAATTTCCCAACGACAAAAGAACTATTGGAGAAAATGTCAAAATTATATTGTTTTGAACTTATAAATTGTCCAATTACGAAAAACGCTGTAATGGCTCACCAACTTAATTATGCATTGGTTCAATTACAAAAACAATATGGAGACGATTTTATTTTTGGAATATATAATGTAGACTCTCGTATAACACCAGATATATTACAGGATGTTCAACAGCGAATATCACGGCAAAGAGATAAAGTAATTCAGCAATACACGATGTATGATTTACCCAGCTCTGGAATTTTATCACATATTTCTTTATGGCAAACAAGATGGGCATTACATTTTGAATTAGGACGGCTATTGTTTGACCAATATTTTTTTAGAAAAATATATAAACTATTTCCAATTTTTAATATATTTAGACCTTTTCATTATGTAATTGGCCATGGATTATTTATGCATTTCAAAACATGGCTTAGCATATCTGGATTTCCTCAGGATGAACCGAATGAAGACGCCTTTTTAGGATTAATGCTTCATCTTAATGGGTTTTCTTTAGAATCTATTCCTAAACTTGAATATGCTGAGACGGCAAAAAATATAAAAATTTATATAAAGCAGCAATCTGTATGGTACAATGGACCTTTGTTTGCATTTCGCTATTTATATAGGATTTTGAAATGTCAAAATAATGGGAGATTTAAAAGAACCAAAATAAAAGAATCAACTGCATTTGCATTAATAGGAACAATAAAATTATTTTCTCATGCAGTGTATTGGTTGTTAGGACCATTATTGATCTGGTTTATCATTCCTATTATATACATTTGTAATAATGAAATATACAGCCTGCTTTTTTGGCTGTTATTGGCGATTTATCATTGCTTTGTTCTTAATTTATTGGCATATGAAATAATACAAAAGATAACCCCAGCCTTTTATAAAAAAGCACCCGGAAATTTGGGAACTTCAATAATTGCTTATATGCTTCACTGTATTGGCCCATTCTATTGCTTATACAAAACAATAAAAAGAACCAATACAATCGAAAACAAATATAAAACGGAAAAATAATTTTATCGTGTATGTTGAGTTAACAGTGTATTTATATTTTCCATATTATCCCCAGAAAACTTACGTTTAGCATCATATGCTAAACCCAAACCTACTGAAGACATTTTATTCTCCTGTGAAATTTCTGCGGTTGGAAAATATGATTGCATCACTTTTTGAACATAAGGGATTTCAGTTGATCCTCCTGTTAAAATCAACATTTTAACATCTTCAGGCTTTATTTGGGCTTGGTTAACACAGTCAGATACAGAATCAGAAATCTTATTAATATTTTGCATTATAGATGCTTCAAAATCTTGACGATTTGCATTTACAGAAAAAGGCTTACTCATAAAATTCAAAGCAATGTTTACCATTTCTTTTTCAGTTAAACGCATTTTTGTTGCTTCAACAGCGCTCAAAAGTGTATGTGCTGTCTGCCTATCTATCAACTCATAAAGACGGCTATAACGCTCTTTATCATTAGACTGAGCCAATATTTTTTTTACCATATTTAAATTTTTGTAGTTATACTCACTGTTAATACTGCTCCATTCTGATAAACTAAAATAAAGGTGTGTAGGAACGGATAAATTACGCTCACTATATGTTGTTCCCATACCGAATTCTGGCATAAAAGTTTTAATTGATAAATTTTTATCAAAATCATTTCCGCCAATCCTTACACCTGTACTAGCAAGAATATCATCAGTACGATCTAATTTTTTCTGGAGCTTTTCACCTAATTTAACAATAGAGATATCAGAGGTACCACCCCCTATATCAACAATACAGGCTAATGTCTCATTTGGAATTTTAGTTTCATGAGCAAACGCAGCTGCAATGGGTTCATACTGGAATTCAATGTTTTTATAGCCCACGCTCTGCGCTATCATTTTCAGTTCATCTTGAGCTCTAATATCTCCTTTGGGATCATCATCCCTAAAATGAACAGGTCGTCCCATAACGACATTTTCAATTTCTCTACCTGCAAATATATCCGATTTTTCTTTTATATTTTTCAGAAATTTACCCAAGATAAATTCAAATTTAACAGGTTTGTTATTGATCCTTGTTCCAACGCTCATAAGATTAGAACCTAAAACTCTTTTCATGCTGCGCATAAAACGCCCTTTGGTTCCATTTATATAGTTTTCTATAGCTTCAGTACCATAAGATGTTTTCCAAGTATCTTCTTCGAAAAAAACCGTTGTAGGCATTGTGACATTATTCCCTTCTAAAGGAACAAGTTCTGGAACAGCCATGGGTTTTACAATTGACACAGCAGAATTTGTAGTACCGAAGTCAATACCACATGAAATATTTGACATAAAAAACCTCTTAAACTCTGTTGAAATTTATTTTTTGTAACCCATCAATACTTGAAAGTCAATAAAAATAGGAAATATAAAATCATTGATAGCGAAATCTATCACTATAACTTAATAAGTTATTATTAGAAGATTAAACGACAATCGACTAAGCTTTTATAATAAAATAACAGAGCCTCAAGAAATTTGAAGCTCTGTTATTTTAATTAATCCTACTTACCTAAATAAATTATTTTTACATATCCTGAAGTTCCGTGTTGCGGGGATATTCCTATAACATCACCTCCTTTTCCATAATCTTCATATAGAGAAGCACCTCCGTTAACGGACGATGTCGTTCGATTGACGGCTTCTCCATTATTTCCGGCGGAATTTAGTTCTTCAGAGATTATTTCTGCTGTCATGATCGGAGCTGAACCGCCACGGCTAACATTCATTTGGTCTCTACCTGTACTTCCGCCAGTTGCTCCCGGAACAGTTACCAGTGAACCTATGGATGAAGTACCTCCATTCAAAGCAGGAGAATTCACACCATAATTTAATGAATTATTAGTAAAAGATTGTCCTACTCCTCCATTTCCTACAGTTATCGGTATAGTTCCAGCCGGTATTCTGATAATACCGATAAAAGCAGCTCCGGAGCCACCACCAATACTTACTTGTTGGAACGTGTAATGTTTATTCAGATTATTTCTTAAAGCTCCAGCTCCGCCGCTGATACAGTAACATTTAAAACGTCCCGGAATAAGTAATTCAAGATTATAATTTCCAGGTTCTTTAGCTTCAAAAACAACTTGTTTCCTTTTATAGATGCTTTTCCTACTAGCTCCTAGAGGAGTCAATTTTGTACGAATTCCCATATTAATTTCCTTTTCTAAAAATTAAAATTAATGATGGCTTATGCCACTGCTAGGTTACGGCAGACCAGCTGAAAACATGGGATTAAAAAAGTGGAACTTATTCAAAAAATGGCATTGACTCTTAACTAAGATTTTTATATGCTTTTACAATTATTTATAGATAAGTGTTTGGAATGGTAAGAGAAGATATTATGAAAATGGATCTTGATTATATTAAAAAATTGCTCAATATTTTGAATGATTGTGATGATGACCGGGTGGAATTAAATTATTTATATACTGCATTACAACTTTCTTCTGATTCTGAAAGTTGTCCTTTAGAAAAAAAAATTACGACACCATCTTTTTCTTTTATACGAAGCTGGATTTATAGAAGCAACCACAAATAGTTTAGGGTTTAAAGAAACCATGGACGGAAATATCTTGACTATTGGAAACACTAAATATTGGCTTACAATGAGAGGATACCAACTATTAGAAAGCGTAAATAATGATACATTATTTAACAAAATTACTGCTGGCATAAAAAACATTGGTATTGATACTCTAAGACAGATTCCCTCCTTAGCTTTGGAATATTTAGCCAAGAATTATTTGGGATGAAATTGTAAATATTTCTCTCTTGACAAATTGAAAAATTTGTTTCATGATTTAGACAAGTTCGAGATGAAAGGAAAGTGCTCCAAGCGGAAAATTAATTATTTTCAAGAGTAGATTCCTTACTGTAAGTATTTGTAGATAACGTTTTGCGAGCATTTAGACTAGTTCGATGGGTTCGCAAACCGCATCACCAATGAACGAAATCTCTGCAGAAATGCAGAGATTTTTTTGTGCGCTAAGACTTAGGAAATCAGGGGATTTGAGAGAGTGAAAGACGGGATTTTAGTCTAAGGAGTCCCGCCTTAAAAGGCTAAATTTCGGTCTAAATGGGCAAAAAGTCTACGTTATGTAGGGACACCTTAGACAGTGTCCCTACATCGGTTTTATTGGTGTTGAGGGGAAAATAGTTAAAATCGGTTCGTGAGTAAAAACCGCTTATCGGTCGTCTAAAAAGCCGGTAATTCTCGAACTTTTGCATCAAAAAGCCCTATATTTAATTATGATTATATATTGACCGATTTCTGGATTATGATAAGATTTCAATAAATCAATCAAATAAGGAAATTTATTATGAATAAATTTAACTGGATAATTGCTGCCAGATTTACGCCAGAATTCTCCCTCAATATCCAAGATTATATGCTAGAAAACAATCCTGCTTGTAAGGATAAGAATGATACGAATATATAGCTATATATAAAAAGCTTCAGTTTAACTGGAGATTTTTGATGTTTTATGCCGTTATTTCATTTACTGTAAATACTTTCCCTTCAGTTCTAACAAGCGATTAATGTTGGCAGCCATACCGTTGAACCATTTGTCCGAATGCAGCCGGAGCTGATAACCTGAAGATGCACCTTTATGCGTCATGTTGTGAATCAATTCATAATTAAATACTTCC
>CASDOW010000044.1 GCA_949282195.1 uncultured bacterium
ACTGAAAAATCAGTGTTTACGCATTATGAGTTCGACCAAAGACGAGCCAAAAACAAACGTGAAGGCAAGATAGATATTACTTATCTTCATTACTTGCCGAATTTATCCCCTTACAGTGTTGGAGAATACCTCCGGCAGAAAATATCTTGGTATAGAGACAAGATAAAAGCCAACAAATACAAGTTCATTAAGAAAGGAGATTACTATGAGTTTATTCTCGTGGCTTAAAGATTGGAAAGTTTTGAATGAGCTATGGAATGTTATTGAGCCATTCGTAATAAATTTGGCTGAAAAGAATGTCCCAAAGTATATTACAAAACTCTATGAGAACCTTGCTAAGGTTACTCAGCCTGCAATAGACAGCTTGTATAAGTTAAAGGAGAAAATTAAAACTTCTCCAAATGCATTGGACGATTATTGTTTTAATCAAGGAGTTAACGCAATAGAATCCTTTGCCAAACATCTTCTAGAGGCTGTTGAGAAGTTGAGAGCTTAATGCTTGGACTATCAGCAATAATTAAATCTTTTCTTGACTGTATTTCGCAATTTGCGAAATATGGTCAGGCAAAGATTGAAAATCAAGAAACAACAACAATCATAGAAGATAAAGAAAACTTAGAAAAAGCCGGAAATATTGCAGAACAAATTATTGAAATAGCACAAAAATATAAATCCTCTATGTCTAAGAGAGATCAAAGAAAATTAAAATCGTTAATTAAAAAATTTAATAAGGTAGATTAGTTATGTCTTGGAGAAATTTATTAAACGTACAAAATATTGAAAAAGGTTTCTTTTCCTCCTCTAATTCCTATGGCATACCTGATATAAAAAAGGATGAGTTCGAAGTTAAAGAACTCATCCCATATCGGGTAGATTCTAACAGAAATGGCACAGCCCACTTCTTTTTAGATGATTATAGGTTTGAAAGATGTTGGAAAAACGCTGATTCTCAAATTAAAGAATTAAAAAAATATGATGGAGTCTTATCCCCAGACTTTTCTATGTACACAAACTATCCTGAAGCATTCCAAATTTGGCAGGTTTACAGGAATCGTTGGTGCGCTCGTTACTGGCAAATGCTTGGGATTAAAGTTATACCATCAATAAGTTGGTCAGATGAATCCAGTTATAAATACGCATTTTTAGGTGTTCCAAAAGGCTCAATCGTTGCAGTGGGTACTGTTGGGGTGCTGAACTCAAAAGAAGCTAAAAGGCTGTTCTTACAAGGTTTTAAAGAAATGATAAAACAACTTGAACCAAAGCAGATTTTGATTTATGGAAACAAACTGACCGAACTTGAAGGTTATAAAAACCTCAAGTGGTTTGAACCATACATGAATAAATTTGAAAAGAAAGGTAGGTAAAAATGGGAGGACGTGGTTCAGGAGGCGGAAAAGGTGGCGGAGGTGCTGCTTCAAAAGCCCCTAAAAATATCGGGGAAGGTGTTACCGATAAAAACGAACTTATAAGATTATATAACAGTATTTCAGGAAATACAGCTTATACAGCCGAAGAAAGAGTACGAGCAATGGAATCTATAAAAAAACGAATAGATGAACTTGATGCTAAAAAAGCCGCAGATTTAAAACAAAAACGTCTTGATGCTCTTGCTAAAGCTCGTGCTAAACGTGCAGAAAATCTAAAAAATGGTGTAAAACCTGAAAAGAAACCAAGAACTCCAAAAGCCAAAATGTCTATGGATAGCACAGTTTCTAATTTGAAAGACGAATTGATAAGTAAAGTTTCAACTGATGGATACATTAGACGTAGCGACTTTAGGGTTGAAGATTACGGAGACTTTATAAACGTATCGGTTCGTAGCCTCGGAAAATGGAAAAATCCTTCTGATGCAAGAGGAGAGGAAGATTATGATTGGCAAGTCCTGCACAAATCAAGTCGTGCTCAAATCGACAAAGTAGTTAATCGAATAGCCAAAAAATCAGGAAGGAAACTTTCTTGGTCGCAAGAAGAGAAGAACTGGATTGGTGTAGATATTCCGAAAATGAAAGGAGATTAATATATGGGAGGACGTGGCTCAGGCGGTAGCAGAGGCGGAGGCGGAGCAAGTAAATCAATTAATGCTAAAACTGAGAACGAATTAAATTACTTGTTAAATAAATCATATAAATACGATGATGATGCCTACGAATTCTCAAGAAGAGCTGCCTCTGAACAAGCTATTGCGAGAAAGTATAAACAAGCCGGTAAAAAAGAATTGGCGGAAAAATATACACAATACGCAAAAGAGGCACAGGCAAAAGCCGATGAAGCAAAAGCACAGTCTAAAAAATTTAAAACAGAAGCTTCAAAGTTAGCAAGTAAAAAAATACAAGATATTCCAAGGACATACCAATACAAGGGTGAAAATGGTGTAAGAACCGTATATAAGAGCCCTCAAAATGCACGAAAAGCCTACGATCAAGCAAGAGAAAATTTGGTTAGTACAGCATATAGAGACCACCCTAGTATAGTAAAATCTCCAAAAGGTGGATATAGCGTTGTTCCTCATGGAATTGCAAAATTAAATAACTTAAAAGAAATCAGCCCATATAGTATTGATATGAGCGATTCTTAATTGTGTCTGAATGATACGGAATGAAAGCAATGACTTCCAATTCCGTACATTCGAGCGATTAATGTGATTGTAGATATAAAAGGAGGTCAATATGACAGAAACAATCACAGCGCAAGAAGTTTTAAAAAGCAGACAAAATTTCAGCAATTACATTGAAAAGCACAAAGACAAAGTAATCGAAGAATTACTTAAAGATTATCCAAACCGAGGCTTGCACATTATCTGCCCACAGTTAACTCAAAATGCAGATGGCTTAATGGAAGCAGTAAGTGGATTAAGAGGAAATCAAAAAGCCTATATATTTTGGTTTATAGTAAACGAAAAAGAAGATTTAATTAATATCGCTAAAACATTAAATCATTGTTTTAATCAAAATTATTGCGGGCTTTTTGTAATTAAAACTGTTTTAAACGGAGATAAAATAGAATTTAAACCAATTTTAAAACCCGAAATCCCAATAAAACAAGTTAGAAATAATAATACACCTGCAAAACAAATACAAAAAGAATACTGGGATAGATACTTTGAAATCTGTGACGAGTTACAAAGCGAAATGCAAATCAATCCTGCTCCACAGCATTATCAATATATTTCAATCGGTAAAAAAGGTGTGCAGATAATGCAAACCGTAAATACTAAAGATAAATATGTTGCAACCGAGCTTTTTATCAATAGCGATAAAGACATTTTCAACAAATTACTTAAATCAAAAGATGAAATTGAAACAAAATTAGGACTCTTAGATTGGCAGGCTTTAGAAGGGAAAAAATCTTCAAGAATCCGCCAAACACTTAACTATGATATCTCAGATACAAGCCAAGTTGATAAAGCAATCAAAGATCACATAAAAATGGCAGAAGATTTCAGAGAAATTTTTAGGAAGTATTTATAAGGGGCTTTAATGCCCCTTTTTTAAGCCCACTTGGGTAATAGACATACGAATAATAAAAGATTAGGATGGAACTATGAAACAGAAAATTCTTGTAAAAAATAAAAGAACACGTGAACAGTTGGAATTAACCCTGCCGGAATTTAAGGAAAAGTTTAAAGCCGAATTAAAAACCGCTCTTGATAATTTTGAAATGCAAGAAAGTCGGAAGAATTTTCTGCCACCATTTGTTAAACAAAACAAGAATTTTGAATCAGATTTTTATTTCAGCTTACGTTGGAATTTCAATAATTTGCAAAATTCAAATTGGTACATCGAACGCATCCTTTAATTTTATTGTGTCTGAATGATACAAAATGTTTGCATTGACTTGATTTACAAACTAATGCAATCGATTAATGTCAGTGTAATAAAAATAAAAGGAGATAAAATATGGCTAAAACAAACAAAGAACAACTAATTGAAAACATTAAGAATGCTTCAGCTGAAAGAGTTAAAGAGCATTTATTAGAGCTTATTGAAGACTTAGTGGAAGACGAACAGATTGTCGCAGGAAATGATAACGGTTATATAGACAACGATGAGGGTATCCCTTTACTTGATTTCTATGTAAGCAATTTTATGTTTACAAACTTTGCAGAATAATAACTTCAAAAGGAGCTAAAATGAAAAAGAAAAATTTAAAAGAATCCGCTATAAGATATGAAATTAATCTAAACTTAGACAAAGTCATTGAGGTTTTAGGTCGACTTAACTTTATAAATACATCCGAAGTTTGGTTTGAGAGTTTAGCTTACGATTGGATAGATAACGAACCTCCTGAAGAGGATTTGGATAGAGTTTTAAAAGAGTTGGGGTATTAAATCTCAACTCTTTTTTAATGTGTCTGAATGATACAGAATAGTCGCAATGACTTCACTTTCAGACTAATGAGAGTGATTAATGTAAGTGTAGATAAATCAAGGAGATAAATTATGAAAGCAAAAATGCAAAAAATAAAAGACAAACAACTAAAAGGCTTTACTCAAGAATTAGCAGAATTATCAAGAAAATACGGAATAATTATATCAGTAGAACCTAAAAAAGTTAAATATTCAAAGGTTGAAGAAATAGAATACAAAATAGGTGATGATTACGGATGTTCAAAAATCTATGCAACTAACATACTTTATTCCCCAATACAATTTGATTCTGAAAAAAGATTTAATATTGAACCTCAAACAGAGCTTGGCTTTTACAGAACTTGTGTAAACTTTTTGAAAGACGAATCAGAGGCTTTTGAGTATTGGAAATTAATTCATTCTATTATTACTCAAATTAGTAAAGAATCTCCTGAAATTATAGGTCACTACTTAGATACAGTGAATGTATGCGAATTATTACAATTATTAAAAAGAAACAAATCTGAGTTAATAGTAGACATACCAAGACTTTATACAAATTATATCGATCGTAATCTTACAAACTTTATTAAAAATTACGAAAATTATGCTGATATGAAGGGCTGGAACTAATTCCAACCTTGTAATAATTAATTGAGAGCAATAAACCTCAAATCATCAGAAAGGAACATAATATGAACAATTTTTTAATTAACTTTGAAACAAATGTAATGTTAAGTGGTATGGTTCAAATTCAAGCAGAAAATGAAACCGAAGCCAAAATCATCGCAAAAAGAATTATTACAAAAAACTTAAATCTTGAAGATTGCCTAATTGAATTAGGAACAGAAAACGACACAAATGAAAATGTCACTATTAGAGAAATGGAAATCAACGGGAAAATAAATATTACAGATATAATGCCTCTTCAAAACAATGTGTCTGAATGATACAAAACATCAACAATAACTTGATGTTTAGACTATTCAGAGTGATTAATGTTTGTACAAAGCGGAAGTTAATAAGAGGTAAATTATGACAAACAAAGAATTTGAACAAGATTTAATTAAAAGATTAAAAAACGAAATTGAATACCTAGAGTTAAAACTTAAAGATTGTAGAAATTATGAAAAGGAATGCATTATCAAAAGTCAAATCAGTTATAAAAAAGGACAAATTAAATATTACATAGAAAACCCATTATAAGACATAAGGAGATAAAATTATGGCACTAAAAAACAAAAATGATATGTTATTCGGAACTAAAATTTACAATAATAAAACTAATGAAATAGGGTTACTTATTTATACTTGGACAAATTCATTTGCTGATAGGGATATTGAATATGCAACCTGTGTTGATAAAAACGGGAAAAGATATAACATTGAAATGGACGAAATAACTCCTGTTGATACTATGGAATAACATTAGGATAGATATATGGATGAGGAAAAACGATACGAGAATTTTTTAATTGAACTTAGAGATTTATGTCTTTATCATGGATTTACAATAGAGGGGACAATTACTCAATATGAAGATTTACTTGATGTTAATTATAAAATGGATATGAATAATAACACCATAACCCCAACTATGATTGCATTTGTTGGTTTACCCTCTGATTGTAAATAATTTGCTTTATATAAAAAACTTGAGTATCATACCCATGATTTAATTTGTCTGAAAAGAGTCTCTTCTCCGAATAAAAAGAGGCTCTTTATTTATTCTCAAGATATTCTAAATATTTTCTGTAGCACATTGCAAAAACAGTGTCTTCAGCTAAAGCATTACTTGCTAGTCCACTTTTTACAACATCTTTCGGCATACTAAAATAATCTTGAGGATTGTCTCCCAATCTTATTATAAGTGTTCCTTCTGATGAAAAAGAACGTTTTTTACAAAAATAATAATCCCTTATTTCATCAGAACCTAAATATATACAATCTTCACAATCGTGTTTATACAATGGTTTTTCAGTTTGTAACACAGGCATGTTTATCTCCTATACATGTATTATACAAAAAAAACTTCAATAACATATTAGCCATTGAAGTAAAGAAGTGATGTATCATAATACTATTCTTTTTAAGATTTATTTTTATTCCGAAGGTGATTTTCAATAATTTTATAAATATATCGTTGGGAATAGCCACATTCTAAGGCAAGACGGTTTATTGTATATTTCCTACCATCATACTGACTTATAATATACCTTTTTTTTACCTCACTAAAAGCGTTTCTCGGTATTGTAACAGTTAACCCCGGAGTTAAAAAAATCAAAGCCAAAGCAGAGCGTATGCCAGCGGATTCTGCAATTGTCTTTAAATCATCATTTGGCATATCTTCAGGTTTTATATAATCCATCCAAGGTTTATATTCCATAATCTCCTCATACTTATTTATTTGGTCTCATCAGTTAACGCATTACGTTAAGACGGTCAGCTTGCACCGTTAGCCGACCGTTTCGACCTGTTTATTATTAACAAGATGACATACTAGTTGGTGTCAACATGTTTTCCATATCCTTTTTTGCAATTTGCCCTTGAAGTATTTTGCAAGCCATTTTTCTCTCATACTTGCCACTCCAATTCTCTTCATCTGTTGCAACTTGTCCTAGTCTGTTGTACGCAACATCAAGTTCTTCATTAAGAACAATAATTTGATTTTTAATTAAGCCCATCATTGCACATTCTTTTTTATTATTTTCTTCCTGTGCAATATCACCAAAGAACTGATTGTCTCTCATTGTTGACATTTCTTCATTTGTTTTTTCCATTGTTAACATAGTTTTTCTCCTTTACTTTTCTTCTACTACTTAAGTGTGGCCGCACTTTTTTCTAATTTTTTTTTGATTGCTGTTATTGCCTGAATGACTTTTATTGCCTTTATTTTTGTCAGAAACATAACATCATCCACTTTAAATTTTGATCTTAAAAATTTTCTAAGAGATTTTTTTGCATATTCATCAGTGTCGTAGTAGCAAATATCTCTCCATAAACCTTCTATCATTCTTAATTGAGCATTTGTAGCCATTTCCTCATCACGATTTAAATTCTCATATTTTTTAGTTCGTTTTACCCATTTATTTAATGCGATGGCTTTTTCTTCGAGAATTTCTATAAAAATACCGGCTTCTGTAAATGTTAGATTCTTTGAGCTTTGAACATCAAAGGACATAAGCATTTCTCGGTATAAATCATCATCCATACCTAATATGTTTTTTAATGTGTGAATTTTTCTAATCTGAAAAGTCGTAGCCATATTTAATTCTCATATCGTCGAGTTGTAATTCTCGTCCATGTTTAATACCGATTTGCACTCCCAAAATAAAAATGGCAAGAGCTATTAAAAAGATGTTTAACCATAATGAAGTGTCGGGTCGGAATTTCTTACCTTCGTGCATTTTAATACCTCCTTATGCCATTAATAATTTGGAAGTTTCTTGGATCACAGCACTATCGACCTCAGCCTTGTCGTTAAAACGAGCAATGCTAATGCTGTGTGTTATTAAGTGTTCTAATCTTCTTGTATTTCCATCTGAATACTGAAGATATACATCTGCTAAATCAGGGTTTTGACCAACTGCTCTAAGAATGTCTTGAATATCTACAAGTTGGATTCTATTGAGTATTTTGGTATATTTAACTCTTGAATAGAGTTGGTCATACTGATTGTTGTATCCTTTCAAGTTCTCAAGTAGAATAGACCTTCCTACTAAAAGAACTCCAACGCCAGTTTTATCGTGGATTCTACGAGCAATTTCCAATGCTCTGTATGGAAGATTTTCAGCTTCATCAATAATCAAAAGTCTGCCTGATTGGTTTAACTTTCTTACAACCTCGTCCATCAAATCATATACAGAGCCTTTGCCCGCTAGTCCTAAACGTCTGTGAATCTCTTTTAAAAGTGATTTTGCGGTATATCCTGAATCACTTTCGATTAAAATTGAATCCATAAACATTTTGGTATATCTTTTTACCGCAACTGTTTTTCCAAGTCCGGCACATCCAACGCAAACGCCAATTTTACCCTGTGTATGACACAATCTACCAATCTCATTTATATAACGAGAAGTTGAAATATCTACAAATGGTAGGTCATTATTACTAATACGTTCACGTTCACGATTAATGAAATTATTTATAGCATCAGTGATTTTGTCATTTTTACCGTTATAATTGTCATTAATCCACATACTTATTGTTGATTTAGCAAGACCTGTAGCAGTCGCAACAAAAGCAATACTGTAGTTTTTTGATTCCATTAACTCTTTTAATTCTGCTCTAATATCCATTTGCAACTCCTTTTGCTCTTTCTGCTAGAATTTTGTCTGTCTCGTATAAATAAAGTGGCTTTTCTTCCTTTTTCTCTTCATTAAGGAATATTGATAAATCATATTGCCCAAAGGCTTCCATCTCTTTATTTTTACGAATAGCTTTGTCCATATTTGTGTTTGCGAATTTTGTAATTTTAGGCTTAGCTTCCTTTTCAACGCTTGCATATGCGGCTTTGTAATTTTCGCATTGATCTTCCAATGGTATTTGGCGAATTTGTTTAATATATGCTTTGGCAATCTTATAATTACGTTTTTTATTTGCCATTGCCTCCTTAAATTCTTCTTTTGAAACCTCATTAGCATATAATGCTGCGACAGCTCTTACTGCCGTTGTTTTCCCTACAAACTCATCATTATCTGCTCTAAAGACCCAAGCCTCTTTATAATTCTCAATATCTCTGCGAAGATAAACTTTAAGACTTGTTTTTGAAATCATCCAATCTGACCAATAAGTAATACCTAATTGATTGTCTTTAATTCCGTTTCGACCTATTGTAAATGTCCTTGATGTTCTCATACAGAAAAGTTTTAGAGCATCATTTGAAGCAACTCTCTTTTCTGTAAATTCTTTATTGAACAATTCATCAGGTGACATCCCTTGAAGATTTTTCCCTGTAGATGGGCGTTTATTTAGTATGTTTACAATAAAGTCATCAAAAATTGTCTTAAATTTTTCAAATGGCATAATTTTGCCGGCTTTAATTTCACCTAATAGTTTTTCAGGTCTTTCAACAACATTGCCACCTCTATATCCAACACTATGCTTTGATAATAATTCTTTTATTTTTAAGAAATCACGTTCTATTGGCTTTGTTTGAGCATTATATGGCAATGCAAAGTGAACTTTAACGTCCAACTCTGCTAACATTGAACGAGTTTTTACTTGTGTTTTATCAACTGACATAACACTTCGTCCTCCGGCAAAATCTTTAGAACGATAATCCTTTCCATTATCTATAATGACCGAATCGGGTAAGCCATATGCCTTCGCAGCATAATAAAAAGTTTGAAAAATATGGTCAGAATTTGGATGTCCATATTGCAGCAACCAACCTAACCATTTGCCAGATTTATAGTCTCTCCAAGCTGTAACCCAAGGGAAAATAACATCTCCTTCAGGCGAAAGACAAGCTACATCTATTTGTGCATGATCAGAAACCCAAGCCTTGCCACAAATTATGTTGTCATAATTTCTATCAATATAGTTACCGTATTTGGTGTTCCAAGCAGAATAGCCATAACGTGCTAAATAAATGCTTTGCTCAGGCATTTCTTCTTTTAATTTTCGCTTAAACGTAATTCCGCTTGGGAATGTTTCTTTATTTACATCTTCATTTTTTCTTGCAAAGCCAAACGTCTGTTCCCAACAACTTTGTAAAGATGGAGCACCCTCTACTAAATAAATATTTTTAAAATATTGATAATAGATATCTGGAATTTGAATCTTATATTTTTTGTGTCCATATTTTGCTAAAAGACCATTGAATCCATATAATAAATAACGTTTTTTCATATCCATCAAACTTGAATATGATGTCTTAAAATCAGGATTTACATTATTCCAAGTATTAATGTAATCTTTTAATTGTTGTCCTCTTAATCCGCTACAAGCTGTTATTATTGTAAGATATTTGTCTGCCTGTGCTTTAGCCCACTCTGGAACATCACTATAAGCATCAGATTTTGTTCTAGTTTCTGTAAAATATAAATTTAATAAATTTTCAGGAATAGATGTTGAACTAATATAATACTCAAGTTGTTTTCCATTTCGTACAACTTTATAGGTTAATTCAGCATTTCTGCACTTATTTTTTACAGTTTTCTCTTTTAATGAAAGAATTTTACAAACTTCATCTAATGAAATCCAGTTGGGAATATTCAGTTTTTCATTAAAAGTTTGCTTCATAGAATCTCCTGAACATTCATTCCGAAGCACTTCTTAATAATGTATGCATCAACTGAAGGACACTCTCTGTCTCCTGAGATATGTTTACGAACAAGGCTGTCTGAGATGTTTATTTCTCTTGCTATATCAATAGCTCTAAGATTATAAACACTCATAATAAACTTTAATAAAATTTTCTTTTGGCAAAATGCACAATTGTTCATAAATTTCTATTCCTCTCTTGATTGGTATAACTGGGCTATATCAACCAAGCTAGTATTGTTGTCAGATTTTTGAATAAGACAATCGGGCAATTTTTTACAGCACAACAAAGCTAGCCCAAATGGCTTACTGTTGTTATGTTTAACCACCGCAATTTCCTCTCAATTATTATTATATTTAAATCTTTTATATTGAAAACACCTAAAAAATCGGCTCTGTCCTGAATAGGACAAATTAAAAAAATAAGCTCAAATAATTAAAAATAGAAACTTTCAAAGTTTTTTTTAATTTATATATTTTTTTGAAATCGTTTATTTATAAGAAAAATAATTAAAAAATTGTCCTGTTTATATTAAGAAATGTTAAGCAAATAACATTTTATTTAGTGCAGAATATTCTTCCTCAAAAGATTTTCCATACTTCCATATTTCTTCAGCCAAGTGAAGGTGAAATTTATGAGTATATGAACGGCTCAAAACCTTCCTATAACTCCTCAAATAAATATTTTTAATTTCTAATCGTTCTTGTTCTTTGTGTTTTTTAGCTTCCATATTTACAAGATACTTTTGAGATACATATAATTTATGATTGTATAAGTACAGATAAACTTTAGTGTTCATATATACTCTCTCTTGTGGTAATTTTGGAGATTTATCATAGTATTTTAAAAGTTCCTTGTATTGTCTATCATAAATTACAGTCCTAAAATAATCATAAAATTTATTCATAACGTGCTTTGTAAAACCAAATAAATCAATCATTTTTAAGACTTCAACATCAGTGCAAAATCCTCTGACAATGTATTCTATATCTTGTTTTTTATGAAATTCAAAAAATAATGGTAATTTACTTGTTTGTTGTTTTTTACAAACTTTTTTATTGTAATAATAAGTTCCATCACAATATGTTAGCCGTTCTTCATGAATTAAACCATCAATTATTGGCTTAAGTTCGCTTGAATCAATCTCTGATATTGTCTCAATCTCATCCAACGAGAACTTGTTTAACCGTTTGCATAGTTTTAATATTCGCTTCTCTTGGATTATTGACGGCTCAAAATCTTTGTACTTCATTACGATTTACCTCCGGCAAATCTCCATTCAGACAGATTTTTCACAGGGACAAGCTCGCTCGCTTCGCTCGACTCCGCTCTTGTCAAAATCCGCCTTTCATTTAATAATCCTTTCATTGTATATTCGTCTAATTCTTCAATTTGATTTGTTTTCATTAATTTTTCAATTCTATTGATAAGTTTAACTAATTGTCTGAATTGGTTTGTACGAGTCGCAAGGTATTCAA
>CASDOW010000045.1 GCA_949282195.1 uncultured bacterium
AATACCGGGGTTGTTACATTTGAGATTGATAAAACGATAGATTTTGCTATTGCAGATGTCAATGGAAAGACATATACATTAGATGAAATTTCGTTAATAAATTTTGATATAAGAATTATCAATCTTGAAGAATTAACTTGTGAAATTTTTAGAAATGATAGAGCCATAGATTATGAATTTGGTTTAATGATTAGCGAAGAAGGATTTTATAAAGTTAATCTTTATGACGACTATGGAAACACTTTTTATTTTACATTTGAGATTGATAAAACGCCACCAAAAGCAACACTTTATGGGGTTGAAAATTTTGGTATTACAAATGGCAATGTTTGGGTAAATTCACAAGAGAGTAATTTGACATGTTGGTATGTTTTAGATGAAAATTTTAAGGCAGATTATAAACTTTCTACAGAATTAAAACAAAGTGGAAAATATGTAGTTTGCATAGCTGACAAAGCAAAAAATATAACCACTTTTGAATTTACAATTGACAAAAAAATTGACTATGAAATTAACACTTATTATGGTGGAATTTCAAATGGTGGAGTTAGAATTATTGCTAACGAAAATTTAAAAATTATTATGTTAAAAGATGGGCAAGCTTTTGATTATTCTTTTGAACAAATCTTAAATGAAGAAGGTGAATATTCATTTACTTTATTTGACGATTTAGGAAATAAAACAAGTTTTTATTTCAATATAATAACCAAAAGGAAGCAATCAATAAAACATCTTTTACAAGAAAATATTGAAGTGGAAAGTGTATTAAAAAATGATGAAAATTATGAATTTACAATAACCGATGGAAGATTATATTTGTTTGACGAAGGACAATATTTAGTGAATATTTTAGACAATAATTCCGGGGAAAAATATTCATTTAATATTACCATAGACACAACACCACCAACACTCGAACTTGTAGGCGTAGAGAATGGTGGAAGCACAAAAAAATTAGTGTCAATGAAAAATATAAGTGAGGATAATTGCACACTTGTAGTTATGGTTGACGGTATGTATTTTGATTACAAATTAGGTGATGAAATCGAAAAAGCAGGGCGCTTTGTTGTTACCTTAACTGATGAAGCAGGCAATTCAACGACTTATACTTTTGATAGGATATATTCTTTAAACGGAGCAAGTATTGCTGTGCTTGCTGGATTTGGAGCATTAGTAGTTTTACTAATTGCGTTATTAATAAAATCAAGACATCACTATTATAAAAATGAAGTAATTGAAGAAGAAATTGAAGAAACAACAATTACTGATGATTTTAATGATGATGGTGATGGAAATAGTGAAAATGACGAGAATTTGTAGGCCGGATTATACAAATTTATTAGAAGCAGGATAAGGAAATAGACTCAAAATTGGTTTTTGGGGTGAAAAAAGTCTTATTTTATAATACTTTCTGACGATTCACCCCCAAAAAGCTAAAAACTCAATTTTGCTTCATTTCCCCTTATTAAAGCAAGTGGGATACCCACTTCTTTTTTCAACACAAAAAATTAGAAATAGAGAGGTTAATAGAATGAAAATAAAACAATTTTTTGGAGGATAAAAAGGTATGTTTTCAATGTTAAATGCTGTAAGAAATTCAATGCTTGCAGCTATTGATTTTAATCCGGTTTTAGCACCGGTTTTGGAAGTATTAAATGCAATACTTTGGCCAGCAATTGGTCTTGTAGGTTCTATTGGTATGATTTATTGTATAGTGCTTGGAATCAAGGTCGCGAAGGCAGATGAAGCCGGTAGTAGAGAAAAAGCAAAGAAAGATTTGATTGGAGCAATTATCGGTTTTGTAACTATCTTTGTTTTGATTGTTGCACTAAAAATTGCAATGCCAATTTTACAAGATTGGGTTGGAACACAAATTACAACGTGAGTAAAAGGAGATGATTTATGAGAAATAAATTGCTTATTGGAGCAGGTATATTATTGACAATATTTATTGTCTTTTTAGTCATTATTTGTGGAGCGTCAAGTGGAGGAAATAACACATTACCAGAAGATGATTTAAAGCAAATTATATATGATGTATCTTGTGATGTAAAGGACGAAGAAAGTATTGATTATGATATGTCAATTCTTTTAGACGAAACTCAATTCAATGATAATATACAAAATAAAAATTACACAAAAATAAAATTTAATCAATCACAAAATTTCGATAGTTTAGGAATTGCTTTTATGGTAAAAGCAAATGAAAATTGTAGTTTAAATTTCTCTTTAATGAAGGGTGATGAAGTTTTAAAAACAACTAATGTCAGTTTAGAAAATGGTGTTGTTCAAGATGTAAATTTAACACTTGAAAACGCAGTTAGTATAAGTGCTAACGATGAATTTTATATTAGTATAAATCAGACTGGAGAAAGTCCATTTGTATTCGATACAATGCTATTCTTTTTAAGTGAGGAATAGTCTATGGATTGGTTAACAAATTGGATATTTGATTTGCTATATAGCTTTCAAAAAACTATTTGTTATATCATAGATTTTATAAGAGAAATATTTTACACATTAGCGGGAATAGACACTGTTAACATTAATGGTGAACAAACAGATTTACTATCTCATTTTATTTTATCTAACACAGTCAAGACAACTTTCTTTTATATATTCTTAATTGCAATAATCTTGTTAGTTGTATTTGTAATTATTGCCATAATCAGAAGCGAATATGCGTATGGTGATAACAAAAAAAGTAAAGGACAAATACTAGCAAAATCTTTTCAAAGCTTTGCAATATTTTTAATGGTTCCATTTATTTTGATTGCAGGAATTACTTTAACAAATGTTGTTATGGGGGCAATAAATCAAAGTATGAACCCTTATATATTAGAAGCCGGAGGACAAGCAAGTTTAGGTGGGCAGATACTTGTTACAAGTGGTCAGTTTGCTTATATTGGTGACCCCGGTAGCAGAGTAGAAATAGAGAGATTATTCTTAACAGGTCAGTTAGATTATTTTGACATGAGTGTAGTTAGTCAATATTACAACATAAGAGATATTGATTTTCTAGTAGGTATTTTAGGTTCTATCGTAATAATGGTTATGTTTGTTATGAGTGCAGTAACCTTTATTCAAAGAATATTTGACATAGTTCTTTTGTTTATAATTTCGCCAATTAGTGTTAGCACTATTCCGGTTGATGATGGAAATAGATTTAGAATTTGGAAGGAAATGACAATAGCAAAAGTTTTAGGAGCTTATGGAATTATACTTTCAATGAATTTGTTTTTTATCATTATTCCGCAAGTTCAGCAAATAACATTTTTCACTGATAGTTTTAAAAATGGAATTGTAAAAATTCTGTTCTTAATAGGTGGAGCATTTGCAGTAACAAAAGCAAATATTGTTATAGCTCAATTAACAGGTAGTGAAGCCGGTGGTCATGAAACGCAACAACTACTTGCAAATATGAGAACAGGTGGAAATATTGCAAGAGCAACTATGGCGACAGGAGCAACAATTGGTGGAGCAATACTTGGAGGGAAAAGATTTGTTGATACAAAGAAATCTACTCGTTCATCTATTACAGGTTTAAAATCTTCATTTGCAGCGGCACCAAGTAAATCATACTTAAATAAAAATAACGAACCAAGCAAACTTGCAAAATATGGTGGTATGCCAACTCGTATAGCGACTATGCCAATAGGAATGATAAAAGACTTAGCAACAGGTGGAATTGTTGGAATGACAAAGAATATAATTCCAAGAGCAAAAAATATTGTTAAAGGCGATAGTATAGTAAATCATGCACAAGGAAAATCAAGATAGTATAGTAAATCATGCACAAGGAAAATCAATTCTATTAAAGGAGCAAGAAAATGCGAATAATACCGAAGAACACAAAGGTTAAGTTGCAGTTTTATAAAGGCATAGGTATCTATGATGTCATTTTGGCGATAGTGGCCCTTGCCTTTATTGCTCTGATAGTTACAAGTAATTTGCCAAGCAAATATATAATTGCAATGATAGTTTTAATTGTTGTTGCACCAATGTATATTCCAATCGGAGATATAAAACTATATCAAGCATTAGGTTATGCAATTAAATTTGGTGTAGCAAAAAAATCATTTTATAAAAACAAAAATGGGAATTCACACATAAGCACAATTATTCCATACGCAAGTATAAATGATAATTGCATAAATCAAAAAGACGGAACATTTACAGGTGTAATTGAAATTAAGCCAATTGAATTTAATATGTTATCAGAGAACAAACAAAACTTTTTGATTGATGGAATAATTTCTAATACATTAAAAAATGTTGGTATCTTTCAAGAGTATGATTTAATAAAACTAGAAAAACCAATTATATTTGATAACTATCTAAAAAATGAACTTAATCGTATTCAAAAATTAATAGCAGAAAATGAAAATAAAAATCTCACAGAAGATGAGTTTAGAAAAAGAGTTGAGATTATAGAAGATAGAATGAACCTTATTGATAGTCTCAACACAAACGAAAAAATATATGCAAGCGCATACTATGTTGCTTTGCATGATATATCAAAACAAAGTCTTGAAAACTCATTAGAGATTATTGAACAAACATTAAACAATGGTAGTTTAGAAGCAAAAAGATTAAATGATAAAGAACTTGCAATATTCTTAAAATATTCTTATGACAAAGAGTTTGATGAACGAGAATTTGATAACTTTAAGAAAAGTGAATATCTACAAAACATTTATCCAGAAAGTGTTCAGTTTAAAACATTATCAACAAAACAAAATGGTAAAATCTTAACTCATTTTGTGATAACAGATTTTCCTTTGAAAGTTGAAAATGCGTGGGGACAACAATTGTTTGATATTCCAAACACAAAAGTTGTTATGAAATGTAAGCCGGTAGAGAAGTATAAAGCAATCAAAAGAATTGATAACGCTATAAATGAAATCTTATCACAAAATACTTTGGGAAAAGCAAGTTCTCAAATTGATAGACAAACTCATCTTGAAAGTTTGCAAATTTTACTTGAAGGATTACAAAACGATAATGAAGTATTTTTCGACACAACACTTATGATTACAAGTTATGATAGTGATAAAAATGTCGAAAACAAAAAATATGTAAGAAGAAAATTAAGAGAGTTAGGTTTTAAGTTTAGTGAAATGTTTGGCAGGCAAATAGAAAGTTATTTCTCATCTAACATAAATAACTATAATAAAACAAATATTTCAAGAGGTTTTAACTCATCTATAATTGCTTCTTGTTTTCCTTTTGTAAGTAATGCAATTCTCGATGATAATGGACTTTTGATAGGTGAGAACCAATTGCCAACATTTGTGGACTTTTTTAGACGAGATGAAGAAAGAGTTAACTCTAATACAGTTATTATTGGTAAACCCGGTTCAGGTAAATCTTATGCAACAAAAATGCTATTAGCAGAACTTGCTAGCGACAATGCAAAGATATTTATTTTGGATCCAGAAAACGAATACACCAATTTAACAAAGAACTTATATGGAAAAGTATTAGATGTGTCTAGTGCAAAAGAAGGAAGAATAAATCCATTTCATATCATTGTTAGTTTAGATGATGAAAATAGCGATGGAACAAACAATTCTTTTTACTCTCATCTACAATTTTTAGAAGAATTTTTTAGGTTAATATTACAAGGTATAAATAGTGATAGTTTGGAGCTTTTAAACAAAACTATTGTTGATGTATATGCCAAAAAGAACATAAATGCAAATACAGACTTAACAAAACTAAGTGCAAAAGATTATCCTACATTTCAAGATTTAGGCGATGAAATTGATAGAAGAATGAAGAACGAGAAAGACGAATACAACTTGTCTTGTTATAAAGTTTTATCAAATTATATTTCTAAATTTAAGAAAGGTGGAAGAAATAGCGCACTTTGGAATGGACCAACGACATTTGCACCACAAGAAAATTTTGTTTGTTTTAATTTTCAAAAATTACTTGCAAACAAAAATAATGTTATAGGAAACGCACAAATGCTTTTGGTTCTTAAATGGCTTGATAATGAAGTCATAAAAAATAGAGATTACAATATGCTTTACAATGCTAACAGAAAAATAATCATAGCAATAGATGAAGCACATGTATTTATTGATGAGAAATTTCCTATTGCTCTTGATTTTATGTATCAATTAGCAAAACGAATAAGAAAGTATAATGGTATGCAGATTGTAATTACACAAAATTTAAAAGATTTTGTTGGAAGTCCAGAAATAGCAAGAAAATCTAGTGCAATTATAAATGTTAGTCAATATTCATTTATTTTTTCACTCTCGCCAAATGATATGACGGACCTTTGCACGTTGTATGAAAAAGCAGGACAGATTAATGAAAATGAAACTGACAACATAGTTAACTTGCCAAGAGGAAGTGCTTTCTTGATAAGCGGACCAGCAAATAGAACAAATATTAGGATAGTGGCAACACCACTTGTAAAACAAATTTTTGAAAATAAGGAGAATAGTTAATGGATAAATTAATAACATTAGAAGATTTAACAAAGGCAGTTCAAAATAATTATTCAAGGTTAATTAAAGAAGGACAAGTTAAATCTATTTTAAGAAATATTGGAGTTTTCGTTGACCAAACTGTTGATAATAGCATTTTAATCTTGTTGCAAAATCCAGATGCGACATGTGTTAAAAGATTAACAGAATGGAATTACTACAAACGAAATATTAAAAAAGATGAAAAAGCAATTAAAATTATTTCTCATCACATTTATTCAAATAATCTTGGATTTAAAGAAGAAAATGGGAAAATTTACACTGACGGAACAGAAAAACTAAAAGTTGAAGTCGGATATTTGTTTGATATAGCTCAAACTGTTGGTAAAAATTATGAGTATCTAAATACAAACAAAGAAACAATTGCAAAGTATTTTGATTGCACTAAAAAAGCACTTGAATACACAGCAAAGGGTTATAAATTTATTTATGATGATTGTGAAGCAAATTATCAAATAGATAATGAAAAGAAAGAAATTCATATTAAAGATGGAATGACATTAGACGAAACAATAAACACTTTAATTAAAGCTGTTTCTATTGTGGCTTTAAATTCTAGGCATTATGATGGACTTAAAAAAGAAAATCTTGAAAATATAGATGATGTTGAATTGTGTGGAACAATTTATGCAGTTAATTCAAGATTAGGGCTTGATTTACCAGAATTTGATTTTTCAGCATTAGAAAATTTAAGTGATGAACAGTTGGAGGATTTTAAAGGCAATTTGCAAAAAATACGTTCTGTTTCAAAACAACTTATTGCGAATGTAGAAAGCAATATTGAATACACAATTAGGAACTTACACAAAACTCAAAATCAAGAAACAAAACAAGAAGATACAAAAGAACAAAGTCAAAAAGAAGTGGAATCAACAAATAAAGAAAATGTAGAAGCAAGTGATAGGCCAAAGGCAAAAAGAACAACTAGAACTAAATCGAAACAAAATACAAGCGAGGTGGAATAGTATGTTAAATATCGGAGGCGAACTTGCTTTTATTTTGCAAGATATTGATTATGCATCAAAACAAGACTTATTGACTAAACTTCGAGCAATAAGAGAAGATTTAAAAAACTATGATGAAGAACAAAAGAAAATTATTAAACCTATACTTGCTGTATCAATTCAACAAGCTTTTTATTCAAGTAATTGGGAACTTATGAATTATAAAAGTTTTTGTGATTTTAGGAGGAGATGTAATGGACAAGGTCAAAGTGTTAATTAAAAAACCCGGACAAGAACCTTATGTTGAAGAAGTCGAAAATAAGTTGGAAACATTTCAAGAAATCGTTGGAGGCTATATAGAATGTGTAGAATTTCCGGGACTTGAAAATGTAGATTTGTTTGTTAACGAGGAAGGCAAATTAAATAATCTTGAAGGAAACTTTTGGTTGCCAGAATATGAAGATTGTGTTGTCGGAACTTGTTATATGGTGGGATTTGACCCAGAAGAAGGTGAAAGTGTTGATATACCTGAAAAGGCAATTGAATTTTGCAAAAAATATATCAAAACTTTTGAAATTCCGGTTGGGTTAGACTTATATAAAGATTTCTACATTTTGGAACCATTTATGAAAAATCAATACAAAAAATACAAGAAACAAATGGCGGAGATGTAATATGGAAATAAAAAGAAAAGGTTTGACATTACGAATTTTTGAAGATGATATTGAGGACCCAAGAGAATATTACAAAGATACAAATGTGACAACTATGGTTTGTTTTCATAGAAGATACTCATTAGGAGATAAACACGATTTTAAGTCATGGGAAGATTTTAACGAATGGTATAACAAAAACAAAGATAAAGTGGCATGTATTTTGCCACTTTATCTACTAGACCATTCAGGACTTACTATATCAACACACGATTTTCAAGACCCTTGGGATAGTGGAAAAGTTGGATATGCTTATATATTAAAAGAAACATTAAGGCAACATAATATGGCAGAAGATATAGGCAGTTATGATGTTTGTAGGACTATGATTGAAACCGAAGTTGAAGAATATGATAATTGGTTAAGTGGTTGCCCACAATATTATGGATTTGAAATAACAGATGAAAACGATGAAAATATAGAGTGTATGGGCGTTTTTGAATTGACATCTATGAAAGAAATGTTTGATGAAATGAAAGAACGAAGTGAACATAAATACGATTTTCTATTTGATGAAATGTTAAAGAAACAAGAAAATTATATGTGAGGTCATATTATGGGAAAGACAAAATCCATAATGTCTTGGGGACAACTCATTCTTTTGTTTGGTGTATTTTGTTTGTTTATATATGCTTTTACTCAAAGAGTAACATTTGAGAAATTGGAACCAACTATTGCAGTTGAAGGATTTGAATTTAGTGGAAATACAATAACAAAATATTCTGGTAGTGATGAAGTTGTTGAAATACCATTTTCTTATTCTTATGGAGAAACAACAAATTTTAGTGGAAGTATAACATTTAATAATAGAAGTGAAGCTTTTGATTTTTTACAAGAACATTATACTACCGGGGCCGATGGATATTATGATTTCTATAATCAAATTTATTCTCAACAATATCCTTGGAAATACGATTATTCAATAGATAAACCTAGTTTTGTTGAAGGTAGGGATATTCAAATAACATCAATTTCACGAGAAGCTTTTGAAGGCAATAAACAAATAAAGAAAATTATATTACCAAGTTCAATTGAAAGAATAGAACTATTTGCATTTAGAGATTGTTTAAATTTAGAAGAAATAGAATTTAGCGAAGGACTTAAAGTGATTGGTGACAGTTCATTTTGGGGAACTAATTTAAAAAAATTAGTTTTACCAAGCACTGTCGAACAAATTGACCCTTACGCTTTTTTTAATTGTAAAAATCTTGAAACGGTAGTTCTATCTACAAGTTTAACCAAAATGACATTAGGCACATTCAATGGTTGCGATAATTTAAAAACAGTAACATTTTTATCAAAAAATCAAGTATATGCAAGTTCTACAACAGCATATCAGCCATTTTCAAGATGTCCAAATTTAGAAAGTATTTATGTATATAGTGATTTGTTAAATTACTATCAAACCACAGAGCCTTGGAATTTATATCAAGACAAATATAAAAGTTTAATTTAGGAGGAATAAATGTCAACAAGAAGCTTGATTTGTAAACAAATAGATAAAGATAAATACAAAGCAATTTATTGTCATAGTGACGGATATTTGACTTATAACGGTGCAATGCTTATTGACTATTATAATGATGAGAAAAAGTTAGATGAACTGTTAAATTTAGGAAATATATCTTGTTTATGTGAAAAAGTTAATCCTGATCCAAATAGGCCACATTCATTTGATTATGATAAAAGGCAAGAAGATGTGGTAGTCGCTTATGGACGAGATAGAGGTGAGAAAGACCAAGAAGCACGTATTTGCACATTAGAACAATTAAGAAATTGGGATTGGATTGAATACATCTATATATTTAATGAGAACAAAGAATGGGAATATGCAAATTATCCATTTGATGATTTTGAGAAAGTTGTAGATGGTTTAGCAAAGGAATACAAAAGATTAGGAATAAAAAGGCCAAAAGACTTTTATGGATTTTGGACTGATACGGCATTAAAAGAAGAAAAGAAAAAACAATCACAAGAGGAAATGTAGGAGGACAAAATGCCAAATTGGGTAAGAAACAGATTACGAATAATTGATGACAATTATCAAGATATTATAAATAGAATTACCACATATAGAAATAAAGAAGATGGTTTTCAATTGGATTTTGAGAAAATAATTCCTATGCCAGAAAGTATAAGAAATACAGAATCATCAACAACAACTCCAACTTGTATGGGATTATTTATAAATTCAATAAAGAAAACACCTGATTTTCAAAAA
>CASDOW010000046.1 GCA_949282195.1 uncultured bacterium
ATCAGCTCTTTTAACAACAGTTACCTTGGTTGGTCGTTGCAATTTATAATCCCCAGCTGGTGGTTTCGGGATTTCAAGTTCTCGACTTCCATAATACCCTTTTTTGTATTTAGCTACTCTTGCATTAAATGCTATAACATCTCCTTTTTGCAAATTCAGGTCACTAAATTGTTTGCCTAAATTAAACCATAAGTGGTCTGTGATAATCTCTTCAGAACCCTCAAGTTTGATATTTATTAGCAAAATAGTATCAATGAGTCCTTTAAACCCGTTTTTTATACCAAACTTTTCAACTGTTCCGACGTATCTATTACGTTTTTCCGTCCCGATTTGTTTTAACTTGAGTCTTGTCATATTTACCTCCTTTTCAATATTATTCTTATTTTGTAACTTTTTTGTATAACCGTCTGTTCTTTTTGAACTCCAAAAGGATAACTTTAAAGATTCCTTCTTTTGAAGTTTAGTCTCATTACTAGTACCTAGTAATGTTGTATTAATATTTTTCATAACTTCTCCTTTCTATTTCTCGACCTAAAAAACAGGTGAAATCACTTCACCTGTTTTTAGTTTCAATACTTATCTAGAGCCATAATTGCATTATCAATACTACTCTTGGCATTATGTGTATAACGCATGGTTGTCTTGATATCACTATGGTCTAGCATTTTTTGGATGGTTACTATGTCTATCCCCATTTCATTAAGTCTTGAAGCAGTTGTATGCCGTAACTTGTGGAAAGTAATATGAGGAATTTTACTTCTCTTGACTGCCCTGTCAAAAGTAGAGTGTATGTCTTTATATCTTGTTCCAGTTTCAGGGGATGTAAAAACATACTCACTTAATCTGGGAAGTAAAGCTAAGACATTCTTTAATGTTGGTGTCATTTTAAGTTTTCGGGGTCTGTTATTTTTCGTATTCCTTAAAATCAGGTATCCTTCCTTAAAGAAAATATCCTCCCACTTCAAAGACAATATTTCATTCTCTCTGCCACCGGTATGCAACGCAGTTATAATAATTGTTTGCATAATAGGATTGCAGACAGCTAACAATGCCTTTTCTTCTTCCTTTGTTAGATAACGTTCCGGAGGATTTTCTATCCGTAAATCTTTTACACTAAGGCAAGGATTTACAGATAGCTTTTTATTCTCAATTCCTAAGGAAAAAATCCGCCGTATAATGTCTAGCTCTCTGTTGATACTGGAGTTTTTCACCTTATTTAATCTTAAAGCAATATACTTCTCAATATCAGAAGCAATTATTTGCTCGACATTTTTGTTACCTATAAGTTTGTAAAATTTGTCTATGACATAATCAAACTCATCAGGTCTGGTATAGTGAGCTTTGCGATACTCTTTGTAATCTGCAATCAACTCATCTAAGTAATAGTCCTTTTTCTGTGTAATGTCATACCCTCTTTTTACAAGTTCGGCTTTGTGTATAACTTCAAACTGGGCGACTTCATCTTTACTAAATCCCTTAAAGGTTTTACAATATCGTTTGCCCTTATACATGAAATTGTAGCCATAGTAACCATTTTTGTGTTTAAATACACTCATAGTTACCACCTTTCTGCTATTAAGTTTTCAAAGTCCAATTAATGCGTAAAATTACGCTATACATCTTTCTGAAAAGACGAATTTCAGCAGTTCTTCTTCATTGAAAAGATATTTTCTGCCAACTCTTCCGCAGACACTAGCAGGGTAAAACCCCGTTTGTGCCTGCCTTTGGAGAGTTCTTATGTCGATTCGTAATAGTTTTGATACTTCAACAGTAGTAAGAATTTTCATTTTCATCCTTTCTAGATATTAATGCTTTCTAAAACGAGTATAACATGTTGATTCTTTTCTGTCAACTCTTTAGTGAATGCGATACGCCAAAAAGGATGACATTGCATTTTAGCCTTTTTAGTGTTATTCTTTATCTAAAGAGGTTAAAAGTTTATGGAACAGAGTAAAATAATTTCTAAAGATGATATGAAACTTATATTAAAAAACATCAGTGAACTTATAAGAACATCAAGGCAGGATAAGGGCTGGTCAATGGCTAATCTTGCTAATAAATCAGGTATTAGTTCAAGTCTTATTTCGGATTTAGAGAACAATAAAGGCAAAGTTCCTAATATTTTTACATTGATAGCAATAGCCAGAGCTTTAGAAATCCCTGATGAAACATTTATTGCTTCTATATGGAATAATGTATCACCTGCATGTAACAAAATAAAGCCAGAGGATAAAATAAGAACCGCTTTATCAGAATACGGAGTACCTAATGTAGCCATAACAAATATTATGCTATATGCGAAAATATTTGCTAGGCTGGCTAATTACATGGAAATATATAATTTACAAGAACTTGTCTATAAATCAGAAATAGAGCAAGGTACAGAAAGAGAAAAAATTGAACCGCTTCCAGAACTAAAACAAGCAGAAAAAGAACTTTTAAATCTTCCCTTCGAGATATTTAATAAAAATGAAGATTAGCGTACTTTAACGAATTACAATACGATTACATAATAATTACATAATGGCAACAAAAAAAGGGTTTTAGGAAATTCCTAAAACCCTTTTAAATAAATGGTCGGGATGACACGATTTGAACGTGCGACCCCCTCGTCCCAAGCGAGGTGCGCTACCAAGCTGCGCTACATCCCGAAAAAATATTTAAATTTTCACGCTGAAACATCAGCCATAAAATCATAACAATAACATAAATTCTAGTCAATAGATTGACTTAAAAAAAAATAAAAGGATAATAGAAGTATGAATAATTACAAGAATATACTATTAATCAACTACGGCGGAATCGGCGATGAAATTTTATTTTTGCCGACAATAACATCAATTAAAGAACAATATCCAAATGCAAAAATTACTCTTGCATTGGAGCCGCGCTCAAAAAGCATAACAAACCTAACAACCCTAATTGATGAAATAATTTGTGTAGATATAAAAGCAAAAGGTATAAAAAAATATCTAAATATACTCAAATTTATTTTTGACGCAAGAAAAAAACATTTTGACTGTATAATTTCAAGCGGAAAAAGCCCTTTTGTTGCAATCATATTATTTTTAATAAACGCAAAAGAAAAAATAGGATACAATTCAAAAACATGTTTTTTGCTGACAAAAAAAGTTGAATTGAACGACAATCAATATGCTGCCAAAATGTATCACGATTTAGCAAAACCAATAGTTGAAGTTGAATACAAAGACCCAAAAATCGATATAATCAGTGACTTTGAATTAAAAGACAATTTAGAAAAAAATCAATATATCTGTATACACCCGGGTGTGTCCAAAATGTCAATATCGAAAAACATCCTAAAATGCCCAAAATTACCATTTTGGAACGGACTAATAGAAGGACTATTAAACAAAAATAAAACAATTGTTTTATTGGGAACAAACGACGACAAAGATTTAATAGATGAAATCTTAAAAAATGAAAACATAAGAAATCACTCAAATTTTAAAAATTACTTCAATAAAACAAAAAGCATTATGGAAATGGCATTTTTAATGAAAAATGCACAATATGTAATATGCGTTGACAGCGCACCTTTACATGTTGCAGTATGCACAAACGCAAACACTTTTGCAATATTTGGCCCGACAAATGAAAAAAAACTCGTGCCCCAAAGAGATAACTTGAAAGTAATATCAAATAATACAAATTGCAGACCATGTTTGTGGCACAAAAGAATGAATAATTGTGAAAATTCTGACTGCCTAAATATTGACTACAAACTGATTTTAGATAAAATAAATTGATTTTAACCGTTTATTATTGTAGAATTATTTTAAAGTTATATCTTTAAAAAACTAATCTTGTATGAATAAGAGGTATTAAATGAAAAAAATTAAAAATTTACTTATTGTCACACTTGCGCTTTTCTTATTTAACTCAGCAAATGCCCTTGAAATAATAGACGTAAAAAACAGCTATTGGGCAAGTCAGGAGATAATCAACGCAATTCAAAACGGTTACATCTATGTAATTGATAATAATAAATTTGTTCCTGAAGGCACAATGACAAGAAGTGAATTTGTAAGTGCACTTTTAAGGGTTGTAAGACGTGATAACGAACCCGTTGTTCAAGCTACAAGTTTTAAAGATATAACAAATGCAACACCTGACAAAAAAAGCGTTGTTTTGTCTGAGCAAATCAGAATGGCGTTCGGATATCCCGACAAAACATTTAAACCGAATGTTGCAATTAATCACAATGAAACAATGAGTATGATTGCAAACATAACAAAAGGCGACTATGTTGCAGGCGACATAACAAATTTTTCAGATTATGAAGAAATTCCAATCTGGGCAAGACGCGCCTACATTAAAAATGTCGCAAACGGCATATATGTAAATCATCCAGAAGAAGATAAATTTACACCAGACAGAGATTTAACAAGAGCTGAAGCAGCAGTATTATTTGATAGAGTGGCTGCAAATTTAGACAAAGTGAAAGATACATACAAAGATTTATATGACAATCTTCCCGACGAAGGAACCAATTCGGCCTATAACTTTGACGAAGCAAAATTTATTGCAAATAACACCCTTGAGTTGGCACCTTTTGCAACAAATAACAAAGTTGAAATTTATGACAAAAAGAAAATAATTGAAGCAGGAAATATCCTAATTGGAACTTCACTAGACGAAGTTAAAACAAGAAAACATCTGGTTGGTCATGGCTACACTTTTACAGCCCCTAATGACGTTTATACAAAAGAAGGAACTTTCTTATATCCAAAAGGAACCGAATTTTATGCAAGAGTGTATAAAATTGGATATTCAGCCTGGAGATCAAAACCGGAAAAATCAAGATTTGTATTCTACAAATATTCGCTTCCAAATGGCGAAACATATGATATGGCTGGCGTTCCGTTTACAAAAGATGAAAAAATTGTTTACGTAAAAGACAACAAAAAAACACCCAAAAAAGCCATGGATTTAGCAAACTATAAATCATCCAATAAAAACTATTTAATTGAGTGCGCACATCAAATGGCACCATTGACAGAATTTGATATTAAAAACAATAAAACAATATACATACTACTGACAGGCGATATGGTTATCCCTCAAAGCGAAGAATTTATGAACCTAAGGACAGAACCGAGCCTATTGGAAGAAAAAATATAGTATATACTAAAAAAGCTGTTTCAAAAACAGCTTTTTTAGTATTAAATTCATTAATTAGCAACGGAATATATCTTTAAAAACAGCTTGACCTACACCAATTGCACCGCCGATAACTCCGCCTAAAACAGTACCTACACCCGGAATTGGAACCATAGTACCAACTGCAGCACCAACTACGGCACCTGGAATTGCACTTCCTGTATACTCAGCTACTTTATCAACAAGTCTTGTACTTGAACCTGAAACTTTAGCTAATGTTTCAGCATCAGAAGTGCCTCTGTTAAACAAGCCGATTATAGGAATACCTTCTAATACACCTGTGATAAATGGGCTGTGAGCACCATCAACAGCGCTTGTTGTAAATGATTGACCGGTTGTATTTGCATACGCTTGATTTAAAATTGAAGAAATTTGACCGTCAGATAAAGAATAACCATAATCACTTGTTGTAGTTTGAATATCGTCAATTAAAGATTGATATAAAGCTAAGGCTTTATCAGTATCACCTTGTTGAAGATATAAATTTACAATTTCCAAATCTGAATTGTAGCCTTGAGCAATATCACGAGAAACGCGTTGTAAATTCATGCTTGAAGCAACTCTGTTTCCAGAAGTACCAACTGAAGAATAACCGCTGCCAAAATAAGAACCTGTATTTAGTGATGTTGCACTCAAATTAAATGTTGTCATAACCTAAACTCCACTATTAAATATAAACTAACCTTACATAGTAATAAAGTATTTATGGTTTCAAAAATTTACTTTTTCAATAATAATTGTTAAGTTTTTGTAACAAAATTATAAAAATAAAAAACTTGATAATTTTCTTTTTAGTTGATAAAATAGTCTTGTCGAAGCACTTAAAAGGCGTTAGTCAAAACATGTGCAAGATTAAAATGGGCCTGTGGCGCAGCGGTAGCGCAGGGGACTCATAATCCCTTGGTCGTGGGTTCGAATCCCTCCGGGCCCAATTTTAATAGAGAGCAATCAAAGCTCTCTTTTTTAGTGCCCGTTCGGGATGCAACCGCTGTAATTTAACGACCGGTTTTATTTGTACGGATACTTTGATTATTTTGGCATAGGTCGCTCTGTAAGGGCGTTTTCAGGTCGGAAAATTAAGTTTACCAAAAAAATCAAACTGCCAAAATGGACTTTTTTCGGACTGTACGGATAGTTTGATTTTTTCTTAAAAAGCTAGCGTTTAGACCGTTTTTAAGGTGTACGGATAGTTTGATTATTTTGGTATAGTCCAATTAACACCAAGTTTCGGAAAAATTAACACAAGGTTTTGGAAATTTTAATGATACAAGAATGACATACACTCATTCTTAGCGAGCACAAGCGAGCTTTAGAATGATGGATGCAAAACTCTAACATACAAGCAATTTTAATTGCGTAAGTATGTTAAGAGTTGTTGCCAAAGCTTAGGATATGATGTTCCAATACATTTAATTTCGAGCTAATGTGTGTCTGCGATGAAAAACAAAGAATATATAGATATAAGCAAAGCTTTTAGCTCCTCACTCGTCGAAAAAGTTGGTGCAAGCACCACTT
>CASDOW010000047.1 GCA_949282195.1 uncultured bacterium
GGTTAGGAGTTCGAGTCTCCTATTCTCCACCATTTAAAAAGAAGTCTCAATGACTTCTTTTTTATTGCCGTTTTTACGCATGATAAAAAAATATATTATTTACAAATGATTTTTCATCTAATCCTAAACCTCCTAACAATCTAGCAAAGGAATTGGCAGGAAATATTAAGCGGCAAGGGAAAAAGCTTAAAATTTCTTAAATCGGGCTTATTGTAAAAACAGGCGTTAGTCCTGATTATAAATTGACAACGATATTGAGAAAAAGTGACAAGGGTTTTTGAGAAAATTATTTAAATGGTTTTAAAATTTCGGAGTTCGAAAATACAATTAAATTTTTACAGGCTCTAGTCATTGCTACATATAATTCTTTTGGATTTTTAAAACTTTCAGCATCCAATATAATTACCGTGTCAAATTCCAACCCTTTTGTTAATGCAACAGTTCCCAGACATTTTCCATTAATTTTTCTACCTACTCTACGAAATTTATTTCGCTGGTCAACCATAGTTTTATAAATACTATCACCATCTTCAGTCATATTTATAGCATTTAATATGCATTGGATAAATTCAGTTCTACTACATTTAAGCTTTAAAGTATAATAAAAATACTCGATTATTTTTCCAAATAAAAGAGGTTGTTTTGAATTATTAAATGCACTAATTAGTTCTTGTATTTCGTTGCTTATTTGTTTATCATCTTCATTTGTTTTTCGAATTAAATTGTATGATTTAGAATTTATCCATTTATCAATATCTGTCTTATTAAATAAATTTACTAAAAAGTCATATAATTTCTTTAAATTTACATTTAAACCTTCGTTTACTATTTCATCAGCCATACTTGACAATTTATAAAAACTTTTTTCATCAATTGCTTCCAATAAATATAATGCAGGATAGTATAATGCAGACTTTAAATCAGCTCTTATTTCAACTTGGCTTTTATTTCTTCTATACGGAGGTTTTGATATTATTAATAAACTTTCATAATCAGGTAAATTCTTACTATTTTCCAAAATAGATTTTATAAGCTGTTTATATGTATACTTATTTTTTGTTTGCTTGTTTAGTATATTTGTTTCTTTATTTATACCATCATACGAATAAGCACTTCCTGAGGTCTTTATAAAATGAAAAGAATTATTAGAATTATATGTTAAATCTATCTCGTTTTTTGCATTATTTTCTAAATTGGCAATAAGTTTTTCTCTGATATTTACTAAATATTCTCCTAAAGACGAATTATTACCTTCTTTTTGCCAACGATATGGGGTTGATAATTCAGTAGTTTTTGTAAAATTTTCAAAATCACCATTATAAAAGTTGACTAGTGGATCGTTTTCTTTATTAAAATCCATAATCCCTTGCAAAGGATCTCCCAAAATATGGAGCGGAATACTTTCAGAAATTGCCAATATAACTTTATGTTGAGATATAGTACAATCTTGATATTCATCAACAAAAAGTCGGGAGTATGTTTGTTTTATTACATCTTGAATATGTGTATTTTTAAATATGCTTTCCGCTTTTTTTAATATAAATACCCAATAATCATCATCTGTTATATTGGGTAATGTTTCTGCACAATATGCTTTTACATATTTTTGAGCATAACTCGTTATAGTTTCAATTTCGTAATATTTTTTATCAATTTGTTGTTCTTTTAAAGCCTTTTTCAATGCGGCAACTCCAGCATGCGTATGTGTTAATATTAAGCTTTTTCCATCGACTTCTTTAACGCATTGTACAATTGCATATGTTTTGCCATAACCAGCTGGAGCAATTAATAAACTTTTGGGGAAACTTAAAAATTCTTCAATAATTTTATCCAATTACTCAACCTCACTTGTGACCCAATTAATCAAAGCCTCTAATTGTTTTTTTAAATGAGATTCAGAATCAATATTGTTAATTTGTGCTGAAATAACTTCCCCTAATTTTCTGCCTCCTGTTTCAGATTTATACCAAGAATTACTTACGGCTTCAGTTCCATATGCAGTTCTAACATTAGAATTATCTATAGTTCGCCAATTAGTAAAATCCGTATCATTATATTTACTATTCATTGTATTAATAAAAGATGTTTCCGTTTCAAACTTATTTTTGATAGCATATTCTATCAATTGAATAATGGATTCAAATGGCAAATCTTTAAATAATTGTTTTTCTATACAATTACCTTCTTCACAGTCACATATCTTTATACCAAGATTTTTAAGTTCTTCTTTTTTAACATTATCCTTATCAACATCTGTATCGCAAAATGCCAGTATATTAAAATTCAACTTGCTAAGTTCTTTGCTATATTTAAATATCTTTGAACCGCCACCGGCTTTTATTGGTATACATCCGTATAAAAACATTGGAATATTTTGTTTTTGAAACAATATTTCATCTAACGCATTGCAAATACCATATTCAGTATTGCCTTCACATACAATTAGTTTTTTAGAAAATAATGCTTCAGGAAACGCACGGACAATACTTTGTAAATCCTCAACTACATTAATTGCATTTAGATCTCCATTGTTATTCCTTAATACAATGATATTATTAGCATTAACTTCAGTTATAACATTCACAGAATGCGTAGTTATAAATATTTGATGCTTATTTAGTAACTCATTTTTTAATTCCCTGACAAATGTTTTTACTCTGTACGGCTCTAATCCTTGCTCTAATTCATCAATAAGAGTAATGGAACCATCTTCTTTATTTGTAAATTGCAGTACGGCAGATAATAACCTACGAGTACCTTTCCCTTTTGCTCTAAAAGGTATGCCATTTTTGTCATGGAGTGATAATTTATTTTGATTATAATATATTTCCCTAGAGTCCATCAATGTCTTTATTCCATCTATATCTACAAGATGTGTTTCTACATTTTCAGAAAATGTTTTATTAAATGTTTCAAAATCCGAAGAATTAATAGTATTTAATGCATTTCGCAAAGGCTCAACAGAATTACTTTTGGTGGAATTTATTTCTTTTGAAGAAATAAGAGCATTTAACGGAGAACCTTGACTCCATGCGAAGTGTTTATCAGTATAGTCTGAAATCATAAAGCAATTAAATTTTGCTCTGTCTGAGTTACTTATTTCTTTATAGTTTTCTTCTTGGCAATTGTTGTATACATACCATTTAGGTTCAAGGTTTTCTTTAACTTCCAATTTTATAGTTATTATTTTATTTCCATCTTCAATTGGAACATCAGATATTGTACTACTTTTTGCATTCCAAAAACGCATATATAACCCAAATTTTGATTCTAAAACGAAGCTTTCAGGTATTTTTACAGAAACTTCAATTTCAATAGGTTCTTCTACATTTTTCATATAAAAATCATTGTCACAAAATGGAATATTCCAAGTTGGCGATAATGCCAAAGATATAGCTTCTAATATAGTTGTTTTTCCACTATCACCTTGACCCACTAAACAAATTAATTGTTTTTCATCAAATATATGATGAAAAGATTTAATGCCTCTAAAATTTTTAATACCAAGTTCAACAATATGCATAAACACCTATATAAATATTTTATCCCATAATTCTTCAAGTCTTTTAGCAATATTATAGGCAAGTAAAGGTGGAACAGCATTTCCGATTAATTTATACGCACTGCTTGCACTTAATTTATATCTACCTGCTTTTTCCGCAACTTGAACAAAAGGATAATCATCAGGGAATGTCTGAAAACGAGCACATTCTCTAACTGTAAGTCGTCTTTCTTCCATTCCTTGTTTTAATTCTGTAAAATGTTTTCCACCATTTATTTCAGATAATCGTCTGTACTCAATATTTCCATGGTGTTCTGCACGAATTGTAGGTGCTAAACCTTTTAAATTTATTTCAGTTTGTCCCTGACAATTAGGACAAAATTTTGCCTTTGAATAGCTCATCTGTGCTAAATCTTCATATTCTTCATATGGTTCTTTTAAATCTTTAACCACATCTAATGTTTTTACATACGGTTTTAATTTCTTAAGAGTATCTAAAAGATTTAATTGTGCAATATCTTTGCTATCATCATAATGCGTTTTGATAGGATACGGATCATATTCTGATGATATATTTTCTTTGCTCAATTCTTTCAAAGCTTCTTTTTTTAAATATTTTTTATTAAAACCAATAAAAATAACACGTTCTCTTTTTTGTGGCACGCCATAATCTCCTGCAAAAAGAACCCTTGCTGGCACAACTAAATATCCATCATCAATATTTCTAAAATCATTTTCAATAATATTTTTTACATCACCAAAAGACACAAGACCTTTTACATTTTCAGCTATAAATACTTTTGGTTTAGTTATTTCAATAACTTCTTTCATCCACAAATATAACATGCCCCGAGTTTCAGTTGTGGGTATATAAAAGTCTTCTTTTTTACCATTATGGCTTTTTTCAGAGTTAAAGCCCCTTCTCTTCCCGGCAACGCTAAAATCCTGACAAGGGAAACCTCCTGTAACAATGTCAATATTTTCTGGGAATTTATACTCGCCATTTTTGTGTGCCTTTACCAAATCAACAATACTTCGCAAATGAAAAATATCTTCAGAATAGCCGAATTTTTTAAAATAAGAATTCCAAGCCGTTTTTGCTATATCCATAATGTCATTTGCAAAAACCAAATTAAAAGAGGTTGGCTGAAGTTCTATAAAATTATTATTCTCTTTCTTTACCCAATCAGGATGAATATCTTTGTTAATACAAGGTGAAGGCACGCAAAATTTACCTTCAAATCCTAAATCCATTCCTCCACACCCGCTAAAAAGAGATAAAACCTTCTTATTTTTTATTTTTTTAGAATCAGTAACTTTATTACTCATATTTAGATTATACCTAAAATATGTTTAAATGTCTGATTTGTGTTAGAATGTTAAGCATAAGGAGTCTAACATGGCTGATATTTATACTCATTTAAGAGAACTTGGAGTAGCTTTTTTCTTTTTCAACGAAAAATCATTAACAGAAATAACACCAACTTATTTCCATTCGGTATGTGTGAAAAATATCAATATTTCTTGTAATTTAACTATTTCAATGCTTGCTAACAATGAAAATACTTTTGATGAAAAAGAATTTTCTATAATAAAAAATGCTTTAAAGCTAGGCGAAACTATCAGAAATAAATTTCAAATCAGAAAAAATCCAAATATAACTTGGGTTGGGTGCGATACTCAATCTAATACGCCAATTGATTTAATAATAGATCATTATAAATTTTCCCTAAAAGAAGAAAGCTTTATATTGGAAAACATGGGCCTTTATAAGTTATTAAATATTTTGTTAAATACAGACAAATATAATACCGGTATACATGTTTTTAAAGAATTTGCAAAAGACGAATTTGAAAATTGGTTTAATATAACTTGCAGATGTCTTTTAAAAGATGGTCCAAAATATTTTGAGAGAGTTAAAGAAAATAAATATCATTCAAGAGGTGAAATACACGGAAGTTCTATTGTTTTAAATTATAATTTAATAGAAAGTGTAAAGTTTGACAATATTCATCAATTGTCTTATTGCGAATTTGAAGAAAGAACTAGTAGTCATTTAAGAGAATATGTTTTTAGCAAATGGATTAAAAATTCTGTTGAAAAAGATGAAGAATATATAAATGCTAAAAAAGAATGTGCTTTTGCTGCGGGCAGAAATCTTATAAAATTAGTGTCTGGTTGTGAAGGAACATCTCCAATTGGCTTAATGAGATTTTTTAGAATTGAAAATGAAGAATACTATTATTCTAAAACAACAAATCATTCAATTGCTATATACAAAGTTCCAAAATTAAGTGATGCAAATAATGAAATTGTAATTAATAAAGTATGGACAGAAATTCCAAAATCTCAACTTAATTTCTATACGGAAATTATCAACAAAACCAATGGTTGCAAGATTATTTTTAGAAACGAATTAAGATATTCACATGGACAATTTAACGGTACTCCTGAAGCAAAATGTTATATTGATGGAAATGCTTGTGATTTAACAACGATGTATGAAAAAATAGTTTAATTTAATTTTTTTTATACACAAATCAGAACATATATAGTTGTTTAAGTTTTATCGTAAAATAATATAAAATTATTTTTTATTTAAAGTGAAGTTACCCCCGTTCAAAAAGTGTTCAAAAGGCGTAGTATTGAATTTATTTCATAAAATTGAGGAAAATATTCAAATAAAAATAACTGGCTTAATCTGCCCGATAAAATAATTCATCCCGTTGATGTTTTTTATATTTATCCGACGGTATGCTCCGCCGATTATAAATTAAACTTATGCCCGATAAACGATAAACAAATGCAAACATCGGCAAAAAGCGTTATTAAACTTCAAGCGGAAGCTTTTAAAACACATGCAAATATTTTTGCTCCCTATTAT
>CASDOW010000048.1 GCA_949282195.1 uncultured bacterium
AACTTTGTTTGGAATTAAGTTCACATTATTTGTCAATAAAAATATAGTTAACGGAGAACATCATGCCTAAAGTATCAATTATCGTACCGGTATATAATGTGGAGAAATATTTAAAACAAGCTTTAGAAAGTGCAGTTAATCAAACGTTAAATGACATTGAAATAATCTGCGTTGATGATTGCTCAACAGATAACAGCTTAAATATTTTAAAAGAATATCAATTGAAAGATAACAGAATAAAAATAATCGAACAAAAAGAAAATAAAGGACAAGGCGTTGCAAGAAATATAGCGCTTGATATTGCAAGCGGTGAATATATCATGTTTCTTGATCCTGATGATTGGCTTGAATTGAATGCTTGTGAAATTGCGTATAATCAAATAAACAGAAATAAGAATGATTTAGTATTTTTTGGTACTACAACCCACATAGAAAAAACAAGGCAAAACATTTACAAAGATATTAGACTTCAACCGTTTTCAGATTATTTCAACAAGTCCAATGTTAAGCTATACGAAATTGGCATCCCGTTTATAAAAACATTTGAAATTTGGTACAAAATATACAACCATTCTTTTATAAAACAAAATCAAATAAAATTTTCAACCGAGCGTTTCGGCGAAGAAGGAGATTTTTCCCTTAAAACAATCGTATTATCCGACACAGCATCTTTTATTGACAAGCATTTGTATAACTATAGAATCAGAAATTCATCTGTTACAACGCAAATCTATGCAAAGCGTTATATGGAATATATTGCAGCCAGAGAAAAAAATTATTATGACCTGCAAACATTGTCAAATGGAAATAAATATATGAGCGCCTTTCTTGTCTACTATATAAATTCTCTAGAATATTGGTATAAACGCATAGAATCAACTAATATTATCAAGAAAATAAACTACTACTATGCGATGCGCAATATTTTTATAAAATTAAACAAGCAAAACGATATTAAAAGCATATGCTCTTTTATTAACTATGATTTTTTCAATAAAGCTATTAGTAGAAATGTCCTATTATTTATTACTATTTTATGCCTAAAAAAGATTTTATATTTTAATGATGATAACCATCACTTTGTTTTATCGTTTCTTGGAATAAAAATCAAAGCAAAAAAGAGAACAATAAATGGGGTCAAATATGAATAACGGATGCAATAAATATGATACCATTCAATATCTTGTTGCAATGTTAAAAAAGTACGGAATAAATAATATTATAGCAAGTCCCGGGCGCCAAAACGCTAACTTTAATTATATAGTACAAGAAGACCCGTATTTTAACTGTTATTCTGTCATTGATGAAAGAAGCGCGGCTTATGTTGCAACGGGCATTGTGTATGAAACCGGAGAACCCGTGGTCATAACCTGTACGGGAGCAACCGCAAGCAGAAATTATTTATCAGCTATGACGGAATGTTATTATAGAAAAATACCCGTTATAGCAATAACTTTTTTTAACTATAACAGCAACAAATTCAACCTTGCTCCACAGTTTATTGACAGAACAATAACACAAAATGATATTAAATATTTATCAGTCGAATTGCCAAGAATTCAAGATTATATTGATAAAAAAAGATGTCTTACATATATAAATTCCGCCTTACACCTTGGATGTTACAATAAACTGCCTGTCCATATAAATTGCCCTGCAACGCTTAGCTTTGACACAGATTTGATGAGAACGCTCCCAAACGATATATGGAAGCCTGAAATATGCCATAAATTAATTGAAAAAGATACAAACAGTATTAAAAGTTCTAAAACCATAATTTTTATCGGTTCGCATAACCGCTTTTCAGAAAACGAAGAAAAGGCAATTTCAAATTTTGCAGTCAGTTATGATATTCCGGTTGTTTGCGACCACACTTCAAATTATCAAGGTAAGAACAAAATTTTGGTTTCAAAACTTGCTGAAATTTTAAAAATTAAACCCGAGCTAATTATTGACATAGGCGATATTTGCGGCGAATATTGTTCCTCCTTAATTTTTCAAAATGCAAAAATATGGCGAGTTCAAAAGGACGACATTCCAAAATTCAGGTCTGATTTACCTGTTGAAAAACTGTTTATGATAAATGAAACAGATTTTTTTAGTCAGTCTGAAGAAGAGAAAAATGTACCAAACGGATATTACACCTCTATAAAACAACAATTAAATAAAATCCAAATTCCTGATTTGCCGTTATCCAATGTTTTAATCTGCCAAAAACTAAGCGAGTTGCTTCCAAAGAATTGTTCATTGCATTTATCAATTTTAAATTCTCTAAGGTGCATGAATTTTTTTGACTTAGATAAAAGCATAGATATAAATTGCAATGTCGGCGGTTTTGGGATTGACGGTCCCGTTTCAACCCTTGTGGGGCAATCTCTTGTGAATCCCAATAAAAAATGTTTCGGGTTAATCGGTGATTTGGCTTTCTTTTACGATATGAATGCAATAGGAAACAGGCACATAAAAAACAATTTAAGAATCATTGTTATAAACAACAATAAGGGCGAAGAATTTAAGCTTATAAAACAAATAGAAGATAAAATAGGGGCTAAAAATGACGTATTGATTGCTGCAGGCGGACACAATAAAGGCGGCGCCGAAGGCTGGGCTAAATCTTGCGGCTTTATTTATTTAAGCGCCAAAAACAAAGAGGAATTTTTAGATAAAATAAAAGATTTTTGCACTAAAGAATATGCTCAACCGCTTTTATTTGAAGTATTTACAACCGATGAAGACGAAAAAGCAGGTCTTAATTTAATAAAAAACAGCGGGAATAAAGCTGTAAATAATATCTCAAAAGAAAGCGACAAAAATAACTTACTTACTAAAATTGCAAATATTTTCAGCAAAGAAAGCAAATAAATGAAAAAAATAAACAAAGAAAAAATAAAAACCTGGTTTGTAACAGGCGCTTCAAGCGGCGTCGGACATGAATTATGTAAACAGCTTTTAGACAGAGATTATAATGTCGTAGCGGTTTCAAGAAGAATTCCCGATTTTAAGCATAAAAATGCCCTTTGTTTATCATGTGATGTTACCGACCCTGAAAGTGTTAAAGAAGCAATTAATAAAGGTATAGAACATTTTAAAAAGATTGATGTTGTTTCAAACAATGCGGGGATTTCTGCCAATATAACCCTTGAAGAAGAAACTCTGACCGGTATGAAAAGCGTTATGGAAACCAATTTTTTTGGTACATTTAACATCATTCATTCAATTCTGCCGCATTTTAGACAAAATAAAAACGGAACAATTATAAATAATACATCCCAATCGGGTATCAGTTGCAGAGCTTTTGGTAGCGCCTACGTTTCGTCAAAACATGCAATTGAAGGATTAACTTCTGTATGTTGGCATGAAGCAAAAGATTTTTGCAGAGTAATGGCAGTAGAACTCGGCTATTTTTCAGATACAGAAATAATGAAAAAAGCAATTTCAAAAAAAAGCAGCATAGGAGAGTATAAATCGCTTGACTGGTTTTACAAAAAATATAAAAAAAATTTTAAAAATAATTTAAATAGGGCAATTGATTACATAATTTTAGAAGCAGAAAAAGAAAAAATGCAAAGAAGATTAATTCTTGGCAAAGATGCGTTAATACAAATCGGTTCAGAAATCGATTGGATAAAAAAAGATTATAAAGCTTCAACAGCCCGTGCCATAAGTTGCTCAGAAACAAATGAAACAAATTTATTTAAAAAAATATTAAACAAATTTAAGTTATAAGAGGAGAAATAATGAGTAATAATAATCCAAATAATCAATGCGATTGTATGATATTAAATTTGTGGTCTTGTGTAAACTATGGAGCATCGCTTACATGCTACGGCGTTCAATGTCTTATGGAATCACTCGGTTTAACCTCTAAGGTTATAAATTATGTACCAAAAATAGGGCTGGTATATAAAGGCAGTTTTGCAGAAAATTTTGCAAAAAAATATTTGAATTTAACTGCTCCCGTACAAAGCTATAATGATTTTCTTTCTTTAAACAATAGTTGCAATATTTTTATTACGGGATCTGATCAAGTATGGAATCCGGACATAACCCGTGTTCATTCTTCAGGCGTGCATGAAAATATTTATCTACTTGATTTTGTAAAAACCAAAAATAAAAAAATTGCTTGCGCTGCAAGCTTTGGTTTAGATGATTTATTTAACACATCAATACAAAATAAAGTTTACATAGAAATTTTCGATTTTTATGTAAATCAGTTTGATGCAATTTCAGTCAGAGAAGATGACGGGGTTAAAATTTTAGAAGATACTTTCGGCATTGAATCAACACAACTTGTAGACGGCGCCTTTCATATTCCCAAAGAAAAACTTGAAGAAATGACAAAGAATTATATAAAAACGGAAAAATATATAGGCTGTTTTACCTTACCATACTTTCAATCAAAAAAATGGTACAAAGATGCAGTTGAAAAAATAAGCCAAAAGCTGAATTTGCCTGTCAAGAATTATAACTTTGCGCAGACAAAAAGCGTTGAAGAGTGGCTCGGGTTTATAAAAAATGCGGATTTTGTCGTCACAGATTCTTATCATGCGGTAGTTTTTTCAATAATATTTAATATTCCGTTTGTACAAATTGTTAATGCAAAAACACAAAGTCGTTTTATGTCGCTGTTTAGGTTATTAAATATAGAAAATAATTCAATACAAGAACAACAAGTTTCAAATTTTGACATAAACACAGTTGTTAGAAAATTCGATTGGGACAACATTAATAATATTATTTCTTATGAAATCAACAAAGCAAAAAGCTGGATGTCTGAAGTAATTAACCGACAAAAAGAAGCTAAGACACAAGATTTGGATTTTATAAATTATTTTGTTTCAAAAACACTAATTGACAGGAACAATTTGCACAAAAAAATAAAATATTTATCTAACAAAAATAAAATAAAAAGAAAATATTATAAATATAAAATTCTATCTGCAATAACCTTTGGTCAGTTAAGAGCAAAATATACCATTAAGAAAAATCATTATCACAATATTGTAAGATATATACGACAAGAGACAAAGGTATAAGTGAGGGTTTTTATGAATAAAACATCTATAATTATACCTGTATACAATGCGGAAAATACAATTTACAAAGCAGTTGAATCCTGTTTAAATCAGACATACAAAAATATTGAAATTATATGCGTAAATGACGGTTCAAAAGATAACAGCTTGAATGTTTTAGAAGAACTTGCCAAAAAAGATTCAAGGGTAAAAATAATAAGCCAAAAAAATCAAGGTCCCGGTTATTCAAGATACAACGGAATAAAAGAGGCTAACGGCAAATATTTAATGTTTTTAGATGCAGATGATTGGTATGAGCCTAATATGGTTAAATCAATGGTAGAAGCACTGAAAAACAATAATACGGATGTTGTAATTTGCGATAACAATATTGTTGAAACCGGTAATCTCGGCAATTTAAATAAAGTAATTAAAAATCATTGTTCATTATCTTTCCAAGGATATAAAAGCGCAAACTACAAAGATTTTAACCGCACAATAAATAACACGTTATGGAATAAAATATTTAAAATAGATATTTTGAAACAAAATAATATATATTATCCTGTCAAATACGAATATGACGACAAAATTTTCATTCTTAAATATTTATGCTGCATAGAAAATTGTTACGCCATAACAGATAAGCTTTATAACTATGTTATCGGCAATCCAAATTCTATTATGGGCAAAGTTTTTACCGGCACAAATAAAAGACATGAATTTGATTTCTTATTTTGTTTTTCAGATTTTTTTGACTGGGCAAGAAATCAAAATTTACCTGAAGAAACAGTATTATATATTATCAATAATCAATTTTGGGCATCAATCCCCTTCTGGTATAAAAAATTGTCCAAAATTAATAAATACCAAATGTATAAACATATAAAAAATTTTATCAAAAAATACAAGATACTTTCAAAGAGTGAGTATTTTAGAAATATCGAACAATGCAGAAATTATTTTGAATTTAATAATTATTTAAATCCTGCAGACAAAATAAATTTGTCCGAACTTATCTTATCTTTCAAAAACACAAAAGACAAGCGTCATAAAGTTATCACTGTTTTAGGATTGAAAATAAAAATAAAAAAACACGGGAGGTAAAAAATATTATAATGAAACGTATTTTAATAACGGGCGGTGCAGGGTTTATCGGAAGCCATTTATGCAAAAGGCTTCTTGATGAAGGTAATGATGTAATTTGTCTTGATAA
>CASDOW010000049.1 GCA_949282195.1 uncultured bacterium
CAAGTTGGCAGATTTTTTATTATCAGGAAGTTGAACCGTTAAAAAATAAGTTGGATGGAAGGTATCGTTTAGCCATTTGTTAAATTCTTCTTTGATTGGGACAGATACATAAGATTCCATTTTTTGACCGCTGGATTCAGTTGTTTTATTTGGTATAGGTGTCTTAAGGTTTTGATGAAATGGTTGTCTGTGCGTCATTTTAGGTATCCCGTTTTAAGTATTTTGATAAAGGTTAATTCTGAGAGATACAAAAGACAGGCATATATGCGTATAAGCTATTTTTAGGGTATAGTAATAAAATTTTGAGAGAAGAAGAAAACCGTCATACAAATATTTTTTATTATCAGTAAGAATAATACCTCATACCTATATATAAACAGTACACTTATTATTATATCTCTTATACTCTATACATTAAATAATAAGACAATATAACCAAGCAGAAAATAAACCCATGATAACCGATGTCGCCTTACTTCTTTGACATATTGACGCGTGACTTTTATGGATTACTTTTTTCTTCTTTCGCGTCATGGTGTCCTTGATAATTTTGGCGACATTTACTTTTATCATCTCTCTTCTGCTGCTTGTTATTGGTGATACATCGGGACGCAAGTCTTATTGTATCTGGTTTAACATTGTCTTTATTTGTCATGTATCTTCTATATTTATCTCTTTTGTATTATTTCTTTTATTTATCTTTATTGTTATCTTATCTTTTGTATTTATTATATTTTTTATTGTTATTTATTATTTTTAATTCATTTATTTTAAGTATAATAATAACAAAGGCCGCGCTTCTTGCTTCCTTGTATCCCGGACTGCCGAAACAGCTGTACAAGATTATGATGGATCTTGGTAACCGGTTGATGATGATACAATTTTATAGAATTGTTTTTTTGCACGATTTTGATAAAAAAAATTTCCAAATAGTGTATTTTTTTTGCACACTTTTGAAAATTTGCGGTGTATATAAAAAAAAGCCAACCTTTAACATAGCGGTGTCAAAGGTTGACGAATATTATTTTTAATAATTATTCAGGATCGGTATCCATTTCCTCCCAACCGTCATCACCAACAGGGATTTCTAAACAAATCCTTTCGCATAATTTGGGCAAGAAAATTTCTCCCATCAAATTGCGGACAAAGTTCTCACGATTCTTGAATTTGTCAGGAACTTCATAATTTTCAAGTCCATTTACCAAAAACACTTCAAGCAATGTTAGAGGACGAGCATCGGAATAGGTACCATCTTTACGAAGTCTACCTGGATGAATAGTGCGAAGACCTAAAACATCACCATTTCCTGTATCAATAGTATTGGATGGTTTATCCCAAAACTTGCGAGCACCTTTAGCACCAAAAAAGCCAAAGCCGGGAAGTTGATATCTTGGATCATTATCTTTAGGACATCTTCCCGTAGAGGTATGAGCCAAAGCTTCAGCAATTTTAGCTGCTTTAATCGGATCAGAATGTAAAGACTTAGCATGGTGATCAGGAATTCCGCTATCTTCTCCGGCTTCCAATGAAGGCAAGTGTCCAATAGCTTCCCATAGAGACATTGCAAATTCTTCTGCACATGGCCACTTCCAGACACCTTCTGTTGATGCAAGCATGATACTACGTACTCTTGACTGAGCACAGCCGTAGAAACAACTGTCTTCAATAGCAAAATTTACGTGATATCCTAAATCTTCAACGGTTAACTCATCTCGCAAATAATCTCCGATGGTGCGACCGTTCAAAATTTTCTGCAATTTTTCGGCGATCGGGTGTTCTGTAAGATCCTCATCCAATGGCAACGAAAAGGAAAAGAAAGCCTTGGCATTTTCCAACAGAATATGTTTAGGTCTGGTTTCTTTAATGAAACGGACAATATCAATAATTAATGTCAGTCTGTCATCATCTCTCCAATTCTTCGGCTTTTGAGGGCAAAATGTTTGACATGGCGGCGTAATTACTAAAAATTCGCATTTTTTTGTTTTAAATTTCTTAACCAACTCATTATATCGTACTCTGAAGTCATTATCCAAAACTTCAGCTTTTGGATACATCAAGGCACAATACTCCGCAATATCAGTCTCTCTTTCATTTGCCAAAACACACTCAAATCCATGTTGTTCAAGGTAGTATCCATCTGACATTGCACATGCGAACAAGTGACAATATGGTATTTTTTGCTTTAATTTGCGTTTCTTACGTTGTTCAAAAGGAATCGTAGAACGAATTGTTTCAAACTTGAATTTAGCTTTGGCCCCTGTGGTATCAGCTTCTTCTTTTTCTTCATCTGTCAGCTCCGGAGGTTGACTAAGAAATGAAAGCGCATGATTGCGAGATAATGTGTCGTTGTTTGCAACCGCATATTTTAATTCTTTTTCAACCAACTCATCTGTCAAACGGGTCAGCTGTCGAGCCTGTGTGTTCCCAATCCCATAGTCTTCAGTCAAAATTTCCTTTTTGGTACGTAACTCAGTCAATACTTTACCAAAATCCGCAGTATTCTTTTGCTTTTTCTTGTTGTCATTCGCAGCTTCCAAGTCGGTGCGCTTACCCATGCGGGTTACAATTTTACGGATCTCATTGCCTAACTGTACCTCTCCTTTGAGCCAAAGATAACCGTATTCTTGGGCACGTTTTAAGAAATACGTTCTGGTCTCAGGCGGTAGAATTTTTCTCTTTGCTAAAGCTCCGGCTGTTGAAGCGTGCCCCTGACTAACCGTAATAAACTTAGTTAAATCCGTTAAATCTGTAGGTATGGATACTGACTTGCTGTTTCCAGAACACAGCTCCGCCAATTCTTTTTTGGAGATGTGAGTTTTTTTAGCAACTTCGTTAATATCAATATAAACTTGAGGGAGACTGTTTTCTTCATCAATAGCATTTTCAACGACAGCTGGACATCCAAAATTTGCTGGCCCCGGATAATCACCGCCGTTATTGTCACCGTTATTATCGTTTTGAGCTTGTTGCTTTCTGAATTCTCCTGCCCGGTCAAGCATTGTTTCAAGTGCACTGCTTTGACCCCGTGTCTCTGTTACTTCTGCATATCCAGCCTGAAAATCTGCGCCGGATGCGTTTTGTAAAATTTCGCCATTTTGGTTAGCGGCGATTTTTGTTGCTTTATTAGCCATTTTCTTATTTCCTTTTATTATTAAATGTAAAGCAGTCCATCTGCCTTACTTCCATCACCATTGATAATTTAATATTAAAAGGATTGTCAGCGACTTGGGGGAAAGCTGCTAGTTTTGTTGTTTAGACTGATATTTTATTTTTTTATTCTGTGCGTCTCTGAACAGACGGGTGTTTTTTAAGTACTCTAAATCAGGCTTATAATATTTACGGTATTTATATTGTTTTTTATCTTCGGCTGGGTATCTTGGATCATCAATGTAATTCAAATATGAGCAATTATTGGGTTTAACCAAGGTATGGAAGCAATTGTGGCTTATTTCTAAAAAATCTGTGGCATCTTGTCTGTTTACCCAATCCTTATAAGCGTCTAAATTTTTATCATTGTTAGTAGGTGTGTTTATTTTTTTATGAATTGAATGGTAATGTCTCTCCAGATATGAATTGGTAGAATCAATACAAAAATAAGTCCGAAGAACAGTATTTTTCCTGTCAATATTAGAAATTTCACTTCCTTCTGTTTGATTAATTGTGTTGTTCCCTAAAAAATATTTAGACACGGTTTTCTTATCAAGATTAAAAATATGTACCAAATCAGCAATTATCAGAACAAACGAAGGCTTTTCTTTATTATCATGATTATAAACCCGTTCATCGTCTTTAAGTTTTATTTGTAGAGGTGTCTCACCTGTTAAATTTTGGTCAATTTTATAGTTGCCACCAATTTTACTATTAGGATTTTCAATCAGGATATAGGTTACCATAAGGTTATTTTGATAATCATATTGTGCTAATCCTGTTTGATTATACAAAAAACTGCAATAATGTGTTAAAGCCGTTTTTTCTAACCTAGCACTTCGGTAGGGGTATATAATATGTAATGCAGAATCATATACAGATGAATCTTTTATATTATTTTCAGCAATAATTTTTTTTATTTTTCTTAAGAAATTTCGGATTTCTTCAGAGGAAAGATGTATTGACTGTTTATCTCTTTTATAACAAAATGAATTAAACAGTTGGACATAATCCCGAAGATTTTCAAAGCTAACCGAATCAATTTGAAAATCACCTTCATAACAATAAAAATATAATTTTACAGTCTGGTTGTTATTTAAGTGTTTTGATGTATTTATAGCTTCAAAAATTCGTGAAAAATAGTCTAGTGCGTGCCAGATTGTTACTCTATCTATATAATACTCTTTATTGGAGAATTCATAGGATTTGACAAGCAATGGTATTAAGTTTTCAGTTAGGATGCCCAAATAGTTATTGCTAAAATGAAAATTTTCTTGAACAAAATTTTTCTTATAGACAGCAATTATCCGACGAATATAAGTGTTAACGGTACTATCTTTATGTTTTTCAGATAACCATTTTCTAAAATTTTCTTTCAAGTCAGTCATAGTAAAATTCTCCTAAATTTATCTTATATTATCGGGATTTAAGAAAACGTAAAGCCAAAAATATGTAGGGATAACCTGTGACCTAGCTATGTCATAAGTCGTAAAAATATGGCTTACTAAAAAAGGCTAGGAGATTTTTTTATCTCACGCGTTATAAGGGGCTAGTTGAAAAATAGCCTTTTTTTGAAGATGTACTGTTTAAGCAAAAAAAATTTAAGAGAAAAAGGAAAGCCAAGATGAAACGGTCGTCCTAGCTATATCCTGCTGATGTTAGCAAAAATAAACTGTCTTCAACGTCAAAAACTTTTATTTTAAGCAAGTTTCAAATCTGACTTTTGAATAAATGATAATCCCAAGACCTAACGAGATTCAAACCAACTTAAGTTGTTGAAAAATAAAGGATTGTCATCAAGCGAGTTCGGAAAATTCTCCCAAAACGCAATTTTCAAAAAACAAACATTCGAACTCGATTAAGTGCTTGATTTCTAAAAGAAAAACGGCAGTTTTTATACCTGCCGCTTGAAATGGTGATCCCAACGGGATTCGAACCCGTGTTGCAGCCTTGAGAGGGCCGCGTCCTAGGCCTCTAGACGATGGGACCATCTGAAAACACCTACCTAATAG
>CASDOW010000050.1 GCA_949282195.1 uncultured bacterium
AAAAAAGCGGCACAACAGCCGCTTTTGTTTATTTAAACTGGTAGGTGTGACAAGACTTGAACTTGTGACCTCTACGATGTGAACGTAGCGCTCTAACCAGCTGAGCTACACACCCATCATGCGGGGATTTTTATAACAAACTTTTTTGTTTATGGCAAGAGTTATTTTGACTATGAACAATTTTTTTTAGCAGCTTTTATATAGTCCGTATGTAAGAGAGAAGAAAAAAATTAAAAGGTATGGGAAAATTAAAAGAGAGATGAATTTTTCATCTCTCTTTTTTTGTGGTTTGCAGCATTTTTTTGCGGGGTGCCGCATTTTGGGCGGGGTTGCATTGTGCGCTTTAAACGGATGCTTTTCGGCTAGTCGGGAATATATCTACACCACTGACAGGCCTCTTTAATGGCTGTTCTTTCATCGTATAAATATTTCTCGGCATGCCAGAAAATATCCCAGATAATCGGCACATATTGCAACATTGCCCTCATTTTTTTCAAGCCGGTAACGCGCTGTTTAATCAAAAAGCGGTTGCGCAGGACGGCATCGGCTTTTTTTGTGGTTTCGTCGGGTTCAAACGGCTTGCGCAAAAACTTGCCGTCATAGACCTCAAAACGGCGTACCAGAGAGGCATACAGATGCAAAGCGACCCGGCCGTGTCCGGCAATCTGAAAATTATACCAGCGCAGTGTTTCCTCTAAGGCCTGTTTGATGACGTACATGTCATAATCCAGCGCTACACAGCCATGCTTTTCGGGCTCTTCATTGCACTGGAAATCGGCACTCTGCCTGAAGACCATCGCCAACCGCTGCGTTGAAACGACCAGAGCCTTTTTTCCTTGAGCCAGATGAGAAATGGCCTGCAGGTTTTCGGTTGTGTTGCGCCCTTTGTCCAAAACGATAATTTCGCTTTCGGGAACGCCTAATTCCATGGCAACGCGTTTCAAACGCATGGCTTCCGTTTCTTTTTGCAAAAGCCGGGAAGCCGGTTTTTTTAGCCTTACTTTTAACGAGAAACGCATAACGGCAAAGGCTGTCGCCAGCAGACCCTCGCCGCCGACAACAGCCAGACGGGCTTCGGGATTGAGCTTTTTTACCTGACGGTAAACTTCCATTGATTTTAGTACGGTGGTAATGTCATCGTCATATACTACCATAAAATCGTACTTTTTTGCTGTGTCAAATGTTGAAGCAACATCATAGGCGCGGTTGATAACCTCGGCCGCATTCAAATAATCCTTTTTCATAATGTTTAAATAATTTTTATTCGCCGTTATTTTGACTCTTTTTTGACATTTTGTCAATATTTTTTATGTAAGAGGAATATTTCCTGTTTAAATAAATATATAGCTTTGCCGAGCCGGCATATTTTTTGCGGGCTTTCGGTGTTAACACCACAGAAAAACGACGACAATCAGGAAAAATAGCCGGCAAGCTTCCGGCATTAACGCCGGCGATAATCTTTGCCATATCGGTTTTATGGCTGTTTTTCTGGTAACTTCTGCATCATCCCATTCTTTACTTAAAATAGATTGTTTTTTTTTGCCTTGATATAAGCGACGACTAAAGAAATCGGAATTCCCCATGCACCGATAAACTCAATACACTTTCCGACTTTTTCTATAATGTCATCTGTCCTTTTGGGATTTTAACCACGGTTCCCACGGCTTTAGCCCCCCCCATACTTTGCAATATTCTTATCAATAAACTTATTGCCAGTAGAAATAGTATTCGGATTTTTATACCTGCCGTTTGAAATGGTGATACTTTCCACACCGTTTACGAAAGGAATTTACTTGACTTTATTCCTAACAAAGCTAAACTATGCTGAATAAAATTAATAATTATGCATATGAAAATATTATTAGGTCTCATGTTGTGTTTTTTGAGTATACAAATGTATCGAAAAACAGTAGAACAAAAAAAATTATTAAAAAAATTTCTAAACGGTCCTCAGCCCGTAATGATAAAAGTATTAAACAAATCTCTCAGCTTTCGGAAACGTTACAGTTTTTTTCAACTTGATGACAGTGTTGCCGAATTGTGTTTTTTAGGAGAAGTATTGATAAATGGCGTATCCTATAAAGCCACCATTATTGCGCCACCACAAACAAACGTGGGAGAAACATATATAATGAACGGATATTATTATCCGAGTTCCCGGCTTTTTATACCCAGCAATGATAATATCTACACTTATAAAGTTAGAAAATACTTCATTCCTTACTTATTTCCCAAAGCAATCATGTATCGTAAATCCTCTAATTTTTAAAATTAGGGGATTTCAATTTTAAATCAGAACAACTCTTTGGAAAATAAAAAATTTCAGACTAACACGTTCGACAACATTCGAACTCGGTTAAGTGCTTGGTTTATAAAATAAAAACGGCAGTTTTTTGTACCTGCCGCTTGCATTGGTGATGCTTAACTCATGGTTTACGAGCTATTTCGTTAATATTATTTCTCCGAACCATCATCCTCTAGATTTTGAATACGATCCAGTTCCTCTTCTGATATTCCTAATTTTTCTGCAAAACTCTTATTTCTTAATTTTGCTCTGGTTGCAATTTCTGAATAAGGTATCATTTCCTGATATAGACTAGCTATAGGAGTCTCAATTTCTCCTATTGATAATATATCCCTGTTAGGATAAACACGATATTTTCCAAATGGAACTTTTTTCCATAAAGCTCTATCCAAATTAATTAAATCCACGTCTTCTCCTATAAGAAATCCAAAAAATTGTGTAAATTGTCTAGGCTTTCTGGAATAGTTTGCAATCAAGGTAGCATATCTAGCGATTTGATCCGTATGTTGAGATAAATCATTATCTGGAGATTTAAATTCAATCAATACACATTTACTCTCTTCTGGAAATAAAAATATATCAGGACGCTGTCTTAAATATGTATCTTTTGCTATACCAACAGATTTCAGTGCTGCGTAAATATCAACATTATCAGCCAATAATTTCTCTCCATTGATAGCTAATTCTTCTAGAGGTATATCGGAATAACCATCAAAGTGAACAAATTCCTCATTTAAAATCCACAAATCATTAGGTACACCAACCATTTTTCTTCTAAATATTAAATCATGAAAAATAGCTTCTTTTTGTTTATGAACTTTCTCTCCTCTAGCTTCCCTTTCTTTCCAACTACGTTGAATCTCTAATTCATTTTTGCGAGCTAAATCCAATAACTTAACAACCATATCTCGCCGTATAATATATCGAGCAAGTTCATCCTTATTCTGCTGAGGAATCTTGTTCATTAGTTTTTGAGAAACACTTTCAAATTTCTCTTTATAATCCTTGCTAGAAGGATTTAAATTCTGCATTTCTAAAGATTTCAATTCTTCGTATGTTTGACGAATTTCTATATTTTCTCTTGCAAACTTATGAGCTTGTGTTTGAAAAAGCTTTTCAATAATTTCTTCTTCTGTATCATTAAACTCAATATCAGATATTTCTGCGATTTCTGCGGGAATTCCATATTTTTCCGCAATTTTTACAATATCTTTTTCACGATTTTCTTTTAAATTTTGTATATCAGAATAATTTTTTTCCAGACTTTGATTTATTTTATCTTTAATCTCATCCCAAAAAACATACTTATTTTCAGTATTAAATAATGAGCCTGTTCCTTCTTTGATTTCTTTTTCTGTTTGCTTTTTTAAAGGAAAATTAAATCCTTCTACTATTTGATTAACAGAATCAGAATGATTTAAAAGTTCTCCACTTACACAAGAGATGTATCTATATCCATCAAATTCTGAATCTTTTTTGACAGCGGCAAAATTAAAAGGTTCAACAACAATATTTTTACTACAAAGATATACACCATTTTGGTTAACGTCTGAAGAGGATAACCTAAACCGATAAAAAGATAACTCATGAATAGGATTTACTGGAACCCAATCTACTCTAATTTTTTTAGATGCTGTATGTCTTATATCAGCTTGTTCTGTCCTTATCTTTATTGTATCCTCTTTATCTGGAGAAGGTATCGTATCTTTATTGAATACAAAAACACTTCTTTCTTGATTATCTACCTTAATTTCAATTTTAATAGTTTGGTTATCCGATTTAGATCCGAGCCACATACGAAGTAAAAAATGCTTTAGTATATCACGTTTTAAATTATCAATATTTTCAACGTATTTAGAAAAATAATCATTTTCCTTTTCATTTATAAGGCTAGACATTGTTACACAAGTTTTAGTATCTGTTGTATTTGCAATATTTATTATTTCATCAGAATATTCACCATTTTTCTTCCAAATTACACTTATTCTTTTCCATTCACCATTTTCATAGTAAATACTGTCAACATCAATTTGGCGAAAGCGACAGAATATCTGTATCTTTCCTGTTCCTCGATTATGTAATCCTTTCGATTTTTCGCCCAAATCCTTAAAACGGCTATGATTTTTAGATACAAATCCTAAACCATTATCACTAATAGAAACTGATAATAAACTATATTTAATTCGTGTCTTATCAACCAAATCGACTGCGCTAGAAAAGTTCATAGATAATGTTATTTGGGGAATAAAATTAACACCTAAATCTTGCCTTTGAACTATAGCATCTAATGAGTTTGTGATAGCTTCTTTGATTGGAGAAAATGGATCTTTAGCTTTTCCTATGAGTGAACAAGAATTTTCAATAGTAATTTTTTGTTCCAAAATCTTCATAGCATACCTCATATTATAAATTTTTATAAATAATACTTAGCATTTCAATACAATGCAAGATTTTTGTACAATCAATACTACAAGAACTGTAAATATCTATATATAATCTACTAATTTTTCCTTTAATCAATCTTATACATCTGTACTTTTTCAGCTAGGTTTTCATATTCTTTAATATCTTCTTTTTGAAAATCAAACCATGAACTAGCGGATTTAAGGTTAACAAGTTTATCAAATGGTTTTTGTAGCTTATATACCAAACGTTGTCCGTCTAAATAACATTCCTCAAGAATTAAACTTAATAATTTATTTTGTTGTATTGGATTAGCCGTTTTCATAATTTGAGACGCACTAGTCGCTATATCTAAAACATCATTTACAGTTGATTGTATTTCTTTGCTAATATCAGAATATTTTTCAGCCGTTTTTTGTAACTCTTCTCGTTTAGTTGCAATATTTGCCTTTTCTTGTAACCATTCATCTCTTGTTATATCTCTATTATAAAAAGCTTCTTTAACAACAGTTTCTCTATCTTCAAGACGATTTAATTCATTTGTAATTTGGCGTTTCATAACTGCATTTGCTTCAGTTTCTTCCAATAATTTCTTTTGTACGCATTTTTTCAATGGTTCCAAGATTTTACTATTTAAGCTAATTTTACTGAAAATTTCATCATCCAATTGTTTGAGAGCAACATTTACATCTACCAAATCCTGAGTGCAATTACCTTTTCTATGCGGACAACGTAAATATGTATTTGCACCATTATTATGTGGATCTGGACTAATCGTGCAACCACAGTGAGCACATTTTATCAGTCGTCTAAATGCAAATGGAAAAGTTGCATATTCTTGAGCTTTTGTATGAATTTTACTACCAGATAACAAAGCCTGCACTTTATCATATAATGTTTTTTGAATAAGAGGTTCATACATATGTGGCATTTTTTCACCACGTATTACCATTTCTCCATAATAAAACGGATTTTTCAGCATGGCATAAATTGTTTCACGTCCGAGAGGTTTATTTGTTTTAGAGTGAGAGGAACATAAATTCATTTCCGTAGCAAAATTATGCAGGCTTTTTATGGAATGTAACCCGGTTGCATACATCTCAAACATCTTTTTAACAAATGGCGCGCGGTCCGGATCAACAATAATATCTTTATTAACATTAAGATACCCAACCGGAGCCTTAGTCTGATATTTACCAATCGACCAGTTGTAATTCATACCTCTGTTAACATTATCACGCAGATTGGCCACATACATTTTACCGGATAGAATACCCATATCCCAACGCATAATATCAGAAGACGGACTGTTTTTAGTAAGAATTAATCCTTCCTTGCAAAAATGCAGGTCTGTCTTATCATCTAATAATAAACTTTCGACTTCAACACATTCATTAAAACGTCTTTGAAAACGGTCAATGCAGTGAACAACAATAGCTGTTTTTTGTTTCTGTTTTCTGACAAAATCTAACATTTCATTAAATTGTACTCGTTTGCCATTGGTAGAGCTTTCAATAGCCTTGTATTTCTTAACAATAGGAAGTCCCTTTTTATTACAATAATCTTCCATAGCTTCTTTTTGAGCTTTTAAGGAAGCACCGGGTTCCTGTTCTTTAGTAGACACTCTTGCAAATATCACGGCTTGTTTACAAGGTGCCACCGGTCCATATCTGTATTTCTTAGCCATTGTTAATAATCCTCCTCTTCATCAAAATAGTTATCATCTTCATCATCAAAACCGTCATTTTCTGCGTAAAAATCATCTGAACTCATGGTTTCGATAAAATTTCCGGTTTGGTTGTCATAGATTTTTACGACCGTCCAGGAAGGATCCGATATATCAAAATCAACGTTAATATCGTCCGAACCTTCAAAAACTGCCGCACTACGCGAATAAATATCTGAGTATTCTTTTGCAAAATGGTTTTCAATTTCTGATGTTAGCCGACAAACGCAAACCATACCGGAATCAGCGCAAAATTCTTTATGGATAATATAGCTGCCATAAATTTTATTATTCCAATCGCCAAAACCGGTATCACAAACATAAGCCGGAAAACCTGTTAAATCCGTCAAAGCCTTAGAAACAGCTTCATTAAATGCTTTCGGACTGTCATCTAAAAATTTACAGCATTCGTCCCAAGTATCATTATTTAAGATATAGCAAGGGTCTGTAATGACATATTTTACAAGTAGACTCATTTTTATTACTCCATTGTTTTTACAGTATATTTATTATGTCGTGTTAAAATGGGAATGTACGCAAAAAAATGAGCCCGTTTGTAACTTTTTTACTAATATTTTACTGATTTTTCAAAATATTAGCTTTGATGGATTCTTGCATCTGAGTTATATAAATCTTGTCTGCTAACGATTGTAATTTTTTCTTAGGTATGGATTTGACATTG
>CASDOW010000051.1 GCA_949282195.1 uncultured bacterium
TGGGATTATGCCGCCGAACAGGAAGGTCTGACCGAATATCTTTGTATCAGATTGTTAGAGGAAAGCGAGCATGAATAATATCGCCGCAATCGCCAAGCTTAATGATGATTTCAGAACTAATCCATCTCTAGGGACTTTTGTTTTAACGCCCGGAATTAGAGCCAACAGTTTTGATGATATTGAAGTCATTTTGAAAAAGGTTCGCCATTTTGATGATTTCAGTGAAGAAAACAATCCCTACGGTGAAAAGGATTTCGGAGCGTTTAGTTTTAAGGGTGAAAAGATTTTTTGGAAGATTGATTATTATGACCGCAATTTTGAATTTGCTTCGCCGAATGCCGCTGACCCTAGTCAGACAAACCGTGTTTTAACCGTGATGTATGCTTATGAATACTAGGAGTTATTTTAGATGCAGTATGATATTTTATGTTCGGAAAGTTTGGATAATCTGATTGAATATGTGAATGCGGCACTTCAAAACGGTTGGCAATGCCAAGGAGGTGTGGGGATTTTGACCCAAGGTTTAAGTTATAAAGTGTTTTATCAAGCCATCATTAAAAACTAGGATTTCCTTTCTATATTATTATGTCTCCTTTCAAAATGAGTATAAATAAGTTAAAAAGAGTAAAATCAATGGTAAATGACGTTTTTGTAGATGATAAGAAAATTAAAGATATTTTGACCTATATCAGCGGAATGAAACACGCCGAACAAATCAGGATGATGTTTTTATGCTCGCTGAACGGTATGCGTTCTATCAATTTTTGTTATCTTCAGGTTAAGGATGTTTATACCGAAACACTGAAAGTCAAAGACGCCATTTGCCTAGATTATGATAAGAACAAAGGCAAAAATAAATGTTCCTACTATTTGAACTCGCAGATTAAGAAGGAATTTGCCGAATATTTGAAGTATCTGCAACAAACAAGAAGCAATTTGAACCAAGAGAGCTATTTATTTACATCGCAAAAGCAAAACAAACCCTACAATCGCGTTTATCGCAAATTCAGCATAAAAGGAGCAAGCCACTTGGGGCGGCATTTATTTGTCAGCAAGTTAGTTAATAGTGGCGTTTCGGTGTTTGTGATACAGAAACTTGTCAATCACCGCAACATCGGGACGACACAAAGGTATTTTAACCATAACGAACAAATGCTTGCCAATGCCGTTGAGAACACAAGGATTTAAGAAATGATGCAACTTGACCGAGCGTGGCAGTTAGGTCACATTGATTATATTTGGAACAACCGGCACAAGCTACAAAACAAACCTTGTGCCGAATTTGTTATCACCGGATTTGTTATCAATTCCTTCGGCTGTCCTTACTATGGCTATGTAATTGATAAAATAACCCTCGGCAAACTCATTAAACTATGGAATAGCGGCTTTGTTTATAAAGATTTTCCGCTAATTCATTACCGAATATCCCACGACGATAGCTCCACCCACATTGCCTACATTCATCGTGGCAAAGTTTTCTCTCACAGATTTTTATGGAATGATGAAAAAAAATATGTTCCAACAGAAGAAGTAAAATCAATTTTTCTCAATTTGCGAAAATCAAAACTATGATTTTTTTAGGCAAATTTATGCATTTTTTAACTAAAATAGCTCTATATTTTCCGTGAAAGTGAGGAAAATTATAGTGGAAGACTTTGATGAAATAATAGAATTGCCCTTTAACGGAGAAACCATACAATATGGTATAGTAAATGGTTCAAATACTATTGTGTTCATAAAAGCAGGTGCCAACGGTTCTATGTATGGTTATGAAAATAAGTATTTGCAGATAGCAAGAAATATAAACAAATCGCACGGATACACGGTTATTTGCTCCTCAAACCCTGACTACAATAGAGAAAATCCACTAAATCAAGCGATAGAACTAATAGCAAATTATGCCGAAACCAATAATTTTAATGACTATGAAATACTTTATATGGGACATTCGGATGGTGCGGCATTAGCGGCTCGCTATGGACACATATATCCCAAGATAAAGAAAATGCTCCTTATTAACTCTCCTATATTTTTTAATTGGCATAAGTTGAAAGACGGAATGAAGCAATTTAAAGGAGAACAGGCAATTTTCATATATGGTGATTTAGACCCTTCTTACAAATATGCTGAAATGTTGAGTCTGATAGGAAATGAAAGAATCAAATACGAAATCATTCAGGGAGCAGACCATCATTTCAAAGGTAAATTAGATGAGTTTATAAATCTTCCGTATCAGTTTTTGCTGTAAGCATTCATATTTTATGAAAATGTTAAACTTTCCTACAAATCCGCACAAAGTTTAACATTTTTTTGTTTAGGGCATTTTAGCCATTTTCAGAACTATAGTATTTTCGGCAATTCCAGAGAAAATGTTAAAGAATGTATGTTCTTTAACATTTTTCTTGTTCTAATATTTTGTATACATTGCTTTTTCTGTGTCTGTATAAGTTACTGAGGAACAAATACCAGCTATTATTTTTGTTTTTACAATTTCAGGAATTATGGAGAGTGGTTGAAGTTTTTCAGCAGCGTATAAGCTTTTTAACTGAGCTTCATTTACTATTTTTAAATTTCTTTTACCACATTCTACACAAGAATGACATGTCAAAGCATCCCATTCTGTGACATCAAGTTCAACTAAAGAAGATAAATCATTCTTACATCTTATTTTTGCCTTGTCTACTTTTGATGTAACTGTGAGGTAAAAATATTGCTTATCTTCATAAGGGCAAACTATTATTATACGATGCCCACCTGTAAAGTCATCTACTTGTCCTTTGTATGCTCGCCATGGAGATATCTGTAGTAAGTTAGATGGCATTTGCATCGCAATAAGTTTCTTTCATGATACTCAAAAATTCTTCATCTTCTTCAAAAGGATCTTTTGATATGTGGAATTTTTTTAATTCTTCAGGATTATATGGATTTTCAAACATTTCTGCAAATGAGATGTCAAATCGTTTAACATCATTAACTAAGCAGTCTTTATGCTTTTTCCATTCCGGATATTCATGTGTGATATCACTTAACTCAAATTGAGAAAAACGACCAAAATTTGATAACGAAAAATCAAGTGCTTCTTTTACACTTTGTGATAATTCATCATCGCCTTGTGGTTTGATATAAACAGTATATTCTCCAGAAGTTTCAATTTCATTTAATAATTGACCTTCTGCACTATTTACAGTGTTTGGTAATTTATGGTGTAATATGTCATATGTAGATGAAGCTACAGGCCCATTTTTCATGCCATAATAGAAATCTCCCGAAAGAGTAATTCCATAATTCCTTAAATGATAACGATCTGCAAAAAATAAAATCTTCAAAAAATACATTATAGCATCTTTCGAAGGTGAAATTGCTAAAATACTATTTTGTATATAATATAAAATTTGTAAAATTTTTCGTATTGAAAACTTATTCATAACTTAACTCCTGAAGTAGCGTAATAATATCATATTTTTTGTTAAAAATCAACTAATATGCTGTAAAATAATAAATATTTTTAATTTGAGAGTCTTTTCAATAAGTTAAAGGTTAAAATCTGTTGATAATAATGATAATTTTGTGATGCTTCTAATATTTTAATTATTTACACTTTATCAGAATCTTATTCAATATTATCATGTTTGCTCAAATTGCATTTTTGGCATAACAGTTGGATGTTGTTTGGATCTTTAGATGAACCACCTTTAGAAAAGGGAATAATGTGGTCATAATGCAAGTTTTTATCAGAACCACATTTAACACATCTTCCTTTATCTCTTGCCCATACTTTGATTTTTACTTCCGTAGGGATTAAGCGGTTATGTTCAAGTTCTAATTCTGTAGTATCGTGGAGTTTTTCTTCTTCGATATCAGAATCAATCATTTCTAATCTAAACTTAAAGACGGTTCTATCTAGTTTTTCTTGCCAAGCATCAATCAAATGGAAATATCCATTATATACCCATATTCCATCTTTAATTTTTTCATAGACTTTTACAATCTCAGGAGAAATGTTAGTTTCTTTATATCTCATAGCGGCTTGATAAAATTTTCCGTTTTCCGTTAAAGAACCACTAGGATTAAACATTGGTTGATCTATTTTGTCTGAAGGTAAAGAGGAAAAATTGTAATTCTTTTGCACATCATGTCCCTCGTAAATGATTGCATTTTCTTCAGGTAACCATTTATCTGCATAGGGAGCATTCTTTCTTACGCTCATTAAAATAATATGATAGTTCTTTCCTGGAACATTATAATTCATTCCACGCTGTAAATTGATACCTTCAGCAATAGTCATATCAACATATCTTATAATTTCACCTCTTTGCATTTTATTTTTTCTCCATTTGTATCTACGCCTTATCTCCATAAAGACGCATTCTTAATCTTTGGCGGGGAGAGGGGACGCGGGCTTTGATTTTCTTTAAGTTTTCATCCAAATACGGATATTGCAATTTGCAGATTTCGTTATAAAGGATTTCAATCGGGAAATTGCTGCCATAAACTCTTTCACCGGTATCAATACCTTCCCATCCGCAAATAGCGTTTTGATATTCTCTGCCGACATTGGCATCGCGGAGTTCCGGTTTTACCGTATGACGAAAGCTGTGAAAGACTTTTCTTTTGCCGCTGATACCTATGCTTTCCAAATATCTGCCAAACCATTTGGACATTTTATCGGCATAGTGATTATATTGAGCGTAAGTAAGCTGATAAAATACGCGTTGCTTGCGTTTGGATTTCACCGAAAGCAAATAATCTAAAAAGCCCATTTCAATAATTTTGGGGTGAATCGGTACAATTCTTTTAGAAACCTTATTTTTCAAATGTTGGTCGGGACGTTCATCTGTGAAAATCATATAGTAAATATTGTTTTCTTTTTTGATGTCATCGCAATAAAGTTGGCATAATTCGTTCAGACGAGCACCGCTGTATAAAGTCATCAGCGGAATGTAGTAGCGATAGGCAAAGTTTTCATCTTCCGGATAAGGATAATATTCCGGATTAAATATCTTCAATAACTCGGCTTTAGTAAAGCGGTCATAGCTTTGGCGGCTATCTTTGACCGGAATTTCTATCTGAACGTTTAAGGCCGCACTGACATAACCTTTTCTCTGAGCGTAGGTTAAAAATTCTTTGAATACACGTAAATAGCGTTTGACCGTGGTGGTGGACATGGTCTTATCACCAATCTCGGGCAAAAGCATATCGGTCAGCTTTTTGTGTTTGGAAGCACTCATCTTC
>CASDOW010000052.1 GCA_949282195.1 uncultured bacterium
AACTAAATCTTCGGATTTTGGATACACTTGTACCAAGTGATAATTAGTCTATAACAAATATATATGCAATTTTCAAGATATAAACGAAATACATCAACAACTTTTAATCTTTTTCTGTTTTACAATCCTTAAAATGATAGATATAATATTTTTGAAAATGTGATTGATAATAAAAATTAACATAAACAATAAGTTATGGAGAAAATATAGACTTTTTTCGGGATCCCCAGAGAGGGTGGCACGACGTGTAAAACCCGAGCCAAAATCAAAGGATTAGCACAAATTTTTGACTTGTTGACCTCAATGGCGATAGGTTTTTCGGGATCCCCGGAAAGGGTGGGCACGACGTGTAAAACCCGAGCCAAAATCAAAGGATTAGCACAAATTTTTGACTTGTTGACCTCAATGACGATAGGTTGAAATATCTATTTAACCATATTTTCAATTTTGATATTTATACTTTATTTATCTTAATCTTGGGAGCGTGATGATGAAAAAGATTTTATGTCTATTAGCAATTTTTTTTGTGATTAGTCCAGTTAATGCAGAAGAAAATTTAATTCCTCAAAAGTTAGCAGAACAGCAGGCTAAAACAATCTATGAAGACTGTGAGAAAAAAATTTCATTAGTAAATGAAAATAACGTAATTATTGGCAATATTGCCGATGTTGAACGTGTGCGTAAAATTAAAAATTGTATTAAGGATAATATCTTGAAGCAAATTCAAGATTATTTACAACCAGAAGAAATTGATAATTTCACTAAAAATATAGAAACAGATGAAAATGCGAGATTTAATTTATATAAATCCTTATATTTTTGTTCGGAAGATAGTGGTGAACAGGAATGTAAAAATCAATATAAAAATGATACGTCTTTAGGTAAATTAATGCTGGAGCATAGATTAAAAGGGGATATGTATAATTTATTGATTGATGTTTTGGAGGCAAAAAATGGCGGCTTTAATTTTTAAGCCGCCATTAATTCATTATAATCCTAAATATTTTAATGCTTCGTCTAATTCATTAGGATAACGTTTATTAACAATGTTATCTTTTTCATTCTGGGTTATTTTCCCGTCTCCTGGATGTTGGCTAACAGGTAATGAATTAACATAATCTGTACGTTTTTTATACAAAGCCTTAAGTAAAGTTGCATCATCAATCTTAATATCCTTTTTTTGTAGCTCTTCTAGTGTGTTATTTACAATTTGAGCAGCTTTTCCATGTTGAACACTCATTGAGTATAATGCATCTTTAACAACAGGATGTCTGCTATTAATATTTAATAATTCTTTATTTTGAACAGAATTAAGAAGTGGTTGCAAGTGTGTGTTAATAATAAAATTATATTGAGAATTATTAAAATTATCGTTTTGAGATAAAGCTTTCCACGCTTTAACAAAATTTGGGTCTTGTAAAATAGCGGCTTTATTACCTCCTGCCTTTTCCAATTCTTCAGAAAATTCCTTATACTGAGGATTGTTTTTTATAAAATTAAGATATTTATTCATTGTTCCCGTATAAGTAGCTATTTGATATGCCCCATAACTAGGTCCTCCAGAATTATCCTTTCCTATTGCAGCAGGATCATTTCCAGATTCTGAAATTCCACTTAATGTGCCTATTTTATATGACAAATTAGTATTTGTATTTCCTTTGTTATTTTGAGCGATTTTGTAGGAAGCTGCATCATTTCCGATGGATTTTGGAGATAAAACATTGCCGATTTTGGAGCTTTCTTCTGTCGCAGTTTTAGCAATAGATTGTGGTAAAGATGCCTTTGAAGAAGATTTTTCATCAGATTTAATGTTGTTAAAGATATTAGAAATTCCACCCATAAAGGAACCTTCATCTTTACTTTGTGAAGATTTGTTTGCTGTTAGGGAATTAAAGCTATTTTCTAACAAATTTTTAGAGCTAAATTTATAGCCTTTGTATTTGTCTTCTTGAGATTGTTTTTGAATAGGAGCCCAAGATGTTGAATATTTAGTATAATCTAACTCGTTCTTTTTCATTTGTTTTTCAGGATCTTCCTGAATGATATATCGTATGAGGTTACTCATAATTTTTTCCTTTCATGTTAATGTTGAGGGGTTAAAATAAAAAAAATCCGAAGAACTAAATCTTCGGATTTTGGACACACTTGTACCAAGTGATAATAAGTCTATAACAAATACATGTGCAATTTTCAAGATATAAACGAAATACATCAACAACTTTTAATATTTTTTCTGTTTTACAATCCTCAAAATGATAGATATAATATTTTTGAAAATGTGATTGATAATAAAAGCAGTGTAAACAATGGGTTGTGAAGAAAATGTAGATATTTTAATTTGACTTTAGTCCCAGATGTTTTAATCTGGGACTAAGGTTTTTAGGAGAATTATGATGCCTGAGATAAAATGTCCCAAATGTGGAGAAGTTTTTAGAGTTGATGAATCCGGTTATGCGGCGATTATCGGTCAAGTTCGTAATGCCGAATTTCATAAAGAATTGCATGAACGTGAAGCTCAGCTTGCAAAAGAGAAGGAGAGTGAGCTTTCTCTTATAAAAACTCAGGCAAAAATGGAGCAAGAGCAATCTACGGCAGCCCTCAAACAAGAAATTGAGCGTTTGAAAGCAGAAATTACGACTGTTGCCAAAGATAAAGATATTGAAAGAGAACGTTCCTTAAATAGTCTCAATCAAGAAATTGAACGCCTCAAGGCTCAAGTTCAATCCAATGAACAAGCCAAAACTTTGGCGGTTGCTTCGGCAGTAAGTGAGAAAAAAGATGAGTTGGTTGAAAAAGACAAGAAAATTATGCAACTTGAAAGTCAACTCAAAGAAGCTGAAAAAGATAAGCAACTCCAAGAACAATCCCTAAAAGACAATTTTGCGGTTCAACTCAAGGCAAAAGATACGGAAATCGCTTTTTATAAAGATTTGAAAACCCGTCAATCAACCAAAATGGTTGGGGAAACTCTGGAACAACATTGTGAGATTGAGTTTAATCGTTTGCGAGCCACGGCTTTTCAAAATGCTTACTTTGAAAAAGATAATGATGCCAAAACCGGAAGTAAAGGCGATTATATTTTCAGAGAGAGTACTCCGGAAGGAATTGAATTTATCTCTATTATGTTTGAGATGAAAAATGAGATGGATACCACGGCAACCAAACATAAAAATGAGGATTTCTTTAAGGAGCTGGACAAAGACCGTAATGAGAAAAATTGCGAATATGCGGTTTTGGTGTCTTTGCTTGAATCTGATAATGAACTCTATAATACCGGAATTGTTGATGTTTCGCATCGTTATCCCAAGATGTATGTTATTCGTCCGCAGTTTTTTATCTCGATGATTACATTGCTTAGAAACGCGGCTTTAAATTCGGTTCAATATCGTAAACAATTGGCGGAATATAAGAACCAAAATATAGATATTTCCAATTTTGAAGCGGAAATGAACGATTTTAAGGAGAAATTCGGACGTAATTATCAGCTGGCAAGTGATAAGTTCCGCAAAGCGATTGAAGAGATTGATAAGACCATCGACCATTTGCAAAAGACAAAAGATGCCTTGCTTTCTTCTGAGAATAACTTGCGTTTGGCGAATAATAAAGCTCAAGATTTGACGGTTAAACGTTTAACCCGTAACAACCCGACCATGGCTCAAAAATTCGCCGAATTGGAGCAGAAGGATTAAACCTAGTGTCTTTGATGTAATAAAGTCGAGGTAAATTTTTTTATGAATTTATAGGATTAATATGCGCAGAACTACTAATTTATCTAAATCTTTTCCAGAATTATTGCAAAAATGGAATTGTTATGTTCGTAAGTTTCCAAAGGTTGAGAGTTGGATAATAGCGAGCGATTATTGTTTGGATGATAAAAGTAAACCGAACAATGTTATGACTTTTACGATTTTCCCTCTTGATGACTTAAATGTTATAAAAAAAATAATATCCATGTATTTGAAGAAGGATATAAAAGATATATCACATATTTCCTCTGATGCCATTCGTTATTTAAAAACGTTTCCTTATTTCTTTTCTATTGTCTTTATTGTTAAACATAAAAATAAAATATTGGATTTAGAAACATCTAAAAAGAATTTAGAGAGTTGGATAAAAGGATCAGAAAATTGGCCTAAAGACCTTAGAAAAAACTATAAGCCAAGGCTTAATAAGTTTGCAGATTATTTAAAGAGAAAAGATTGTGATGCCAAAACATTAACAGATTTAAGTTTGGCTGGCAATATGATGTCTTATATTGTTGAGTTTTTAATGATTAAAACTCATGCTAAACAAATTTTTTGGATATCTGACAGAGATAGAATTTCAAGTTTTCAAGATGGAATTATAGAAGAGCTAGTGCATATGTGTTATGCTAGTTTAATAAATAGGCGCGTGCCTGAACTAAAATGTTTTGGATTTGTGAAAGGTGATAATAAAAATTTTGATTATGATGAGTTAATTCGTATTCCAGATTATATTTCGGGAGCCGTCGCATCTGTTGATTTTGATAAAAATATTATAGAAAAGGATAAACATCAAAAATTATTTGATGAAGCAATACTTGATAATGAAAGAATTTTTATATTTGAAGTAGATGTTGAGGGAACACAAAATATATTAAGCCAAATAGATATTAGAAAAAAAGACGATTATTAGTTAAAAAGGGGCAAGGACTTTGACATCCTTGCCTTTCTATGTGCTGTGCTATACAGTTTTCGAACTCCAAAGTTATATTGTCGTGTTGTTTATTAAATTGGAGCGATAAAAATTTAACCTGTGTGTAAGTTTTGACTAGAAATGTAAAAGATTTTCCTTTGGGTTGATTTTTTGCTTTCAATATGTATCATTAGTAATGTAATTAATTTATTGATGAAAGACATATCAATGGAAAGTAAATTAAATTTGAATGCTATACTCCAGTTATCAGAAGATGAATTAAGTAAAACAAAAATAAAGTTTAATCAATGGAACGGAGAAACTGATCCTATAGATAGATATAAATCAGATCCTGATATAATTAATAATGAATGGTTATTTTGGAGAAATAAAGATAGATATTTTGATGTAGGGCAAATTGCTGTTTGTTTGCTTAAATTGACATGCGATATGTGGTTATTGACAACAATTAAAAGAGTTACTAAGGAATTTAACAAAACTAATGGCATCAATTATGATGGAGAAGAAATTGAAAGGTTAAAACCTTATTTCGGTAGGACTGTAATTAAGTATCATAAAAAACATGCTGCTCAGGGTGTATATGCAAATACTATAATTAAAGATTGTGAAGTTATTCAAATTTTGCCCTCTTTATATGACGGAGATGATTTTCCAGGATATGATAAAGTTAGACTGTCATTTTCTCAATTAGAAACAATTATTAAAAGGCATAAAAAAGATTGGGTCGCTGCATTAGAAAACCAAAAAGCAGTATATTTAATAACAGACATGTCTAATGGAAAGTTGTATGTTGGTTCTGCATATGGAGAAAATGGTATGCTTTTACAGCGTTGGAATGATTATGTAAGTAGTGGTCATGGAGGGGACAAAGAATTGAAAAAATTGTCTATGGAGCATATTAGGAAATATTTTCAGTATTCAATATTAGATAATTATAATGCTAAGGTTGACAAGCATATAATACTTGCAAGAGAAACATGGTGGAAGGAAACTCTTCAAAGTAGAAAATTCGGCTATAATTCTAACTAAAATCAACAAGAAAGCAATAAAGACATAGCTAGAAAAGTTATTAATTTTATAACAAACTTAATAAAAGATTGGCTATGAAATTTAAGATTCGTAACAACCCGACCATGGCTCAAAAATTTGCTGAATTGGAGCAGAAGTAAGGAAATATAAGGAAGCATATATGAAACTCATTGAAGCAATTAATCAAAGTCATTTAGAAAAAATTCAAAATTTATATAATGAGGCTTTTCCTTCGGCAGAAAGAAAGTCTTTTTCTCGGCTTATTCAAACAAGAGACAAAGGGAACGCTGAGATATTGGCTATTGAAAATGAAAATAATGATTTCTTGGGTTTGGCTATAACCGCTATGTATAAAGATTTAGTATTGTTGGATTATTTTGCGATTTTACCTACCCAAAGAGGTGCGGGAATTGGGTCAAAAATTTTTCAAAGTTTAAAGAAAAAATATGCCAATAAACGTTTTTTTCTGGAAATAGAAAGAACGGACATCCCTGCAGATAATCAACATCAAAGGCAGAAAAGAAAAGCTTTCTACCTTAAAAACGGCATGACAAATATGCCTTTCTTTGTAAATTTGTGCGGCATGGAAATGGAAATTTTGGCCAATAATAAAGATATTTCCCAATATATATCACTAGTGAAGTGAGAATGTTCGAAAATTCTGATGATTTTCATATATAAGCAGCTTATTTGCATAACCTCAAGTCATTGATGGCGATAAGTTGAAAAACAATACCGAGTCTGGAGAGGTATAATATCTTTCAGATGAGATACGAAATTGATTAAAATCCCGTAAGCTATTGAAATACAAAGATTGACAATAAAAAAGTTCGGATGTTGCTCAAAAAAAGCCTATTTTGACTTTTAAACATCCGAACCAGTATAAATGCTTGATATATAAAGAAAAAACCGTCATTT
>CASDOW010000053.1 GCA_949282195.1 uncultured bacterium
GGATCGTTGGCTTTAGTGAAATTGTTAAAATTCCTAACTTTTGCTAAAATTCTTGCAATATCTCTTGGAGTTTTGACATTAATACCTTGGGTTAAGATAACTCTGCCGCCAATAAAACTCTTCCTGAGATTATCATTTAAGGTTTTGATATCTGTCATGACACGCACCTTATACTAACTTTTCAGCCGATAAAAACATTTTAAATCTTCTTAAGGCTTGTCTGACAGAAGTATGCGAACGTTTGCCATAGCTTGATTTTTCGCCGGTAATTTCATATTGAGGCAGGATAATCCTTGCCATTTACCGTCTGCCCAGTTTTGTTTTTGGCTGGCTTTTACTTTATCTATCATAGTATTAACTTGGAAATTAGCCATAAGAACGTGCATATTCCAAAAGGTTAAATCCATAGCCGCGGAATCTTTAGTAATAATTAAATCTTCTTTCAAAAAGTGAATTTCAATTTTACCTTCTTTGCGCAATTTGTTTAATTCGTAAGTGTCATCATAAGAACGTTGTAATCTGTCGACATAATTAACAATAATAGCAACTTTACCAGCGCAAGATTTAGCAAAGTCAAGCATTTCATGATATTGTTTGCGTTCGCCTTTGGTTGAACTTTCATCAATACTCAAGTCTTTTACAATTTTTAATCCATTATCAATACAATATTGAGTAATCGTTTCCATTTGAACATCAAGAGAAACACCTTTGTCTTTTTGTTTTTTACTGGATACACGGGCGAAGACGATTGCTTGCGTGCATTTTTCATTTGGATCATAATTTAACTTCTTAGCCATTTTTAATAATCCTCATCTTCGTCATCATAAGAATAGTCATCATCAAAATCTTCGTTTTCTGCATAAAAATAGTCCGCGCTCATGGTTTCGATAAAGTTTCCGGTTTGATTGTCATGGATTTTTACAACCGTCCAAGAAGGATCTGATATATCAAAATCAACGTTAATATCATCCGAACCTTCAAAAACTGCCGCGCTATGCGAATAAATATCCGGGTATACTCTATACACTATACCATAAGACAATATAACCAAGCAGAAGATAAATCAATGATAACCGATGTCGCCTTGCTTCTTTGACATATTGACGCGCGAGTTTTATGGATTACTTTTTTCTTCTTTCGCGTCATGGTGTCATTGATAATTTGGGCGACATTTACTTTTATCATCTCTCTTCTGCTTCTTGTTATTGGTGATACATCGGGACGCAAGTCTTATTGTATCTGGTTTAACATTGTCTTTTATCATCATTTCTTTTGTCTTTATCTCTTGTATCTTATTTCTTTTATTTATCTTTATTATTATCTTATCTATTGTATTTATTATATTTTTTTTATTGTTATTTATTATTTTTAATTCATTATATTTTAAGTATAATAATAACAAAGGCCGCGCTTCTTGCTTCCTTGTATCCCGGACTGTCGAAACAGCTATACAAGATTATGATGGATCTTGGTAACCGGTTGATGACGATACAATTTTATAGAATTGTTTTTTTGCACAAATTTGATAAAAAAATTTCCATTATGTGATTTTTTTGCGTACTTTTGAAATTTTTTGGTGTATATGGAAAATAGGCAAGCGGTCATATAAAAAGTTTGTGACGTTAACGACAAAAACTTTAAAAGTAAAAAGGAGGCAGCCGAAACTACCTCCGATTATTCTTAAGCCGCATTATCATCAGGTTTATTATTGTCATTTGCCGGCAGAGGTAAGGTGCTGTATAAAGCATTCACATGCAGAGGACAGAAGTGTTGACCGATTGCTTTGCGGAGATTGTTTTCGTCTGTTTCATTCAACATACCGTTTTCTTCTCTTTTAAGATTTAGTTTGTCGAAGAAACCATTTGGGCAATCCATAATTTTAAGCAATTCTCTCAATGAAAAAACGCGGCAGTCTGTGTATTCTTGTGTTTCAGGATTATATCTGAGGCATTTTCATTAGCTGTATTTTCTTCAACTGCTTTTGTTGCAGCACCTCCTTTCGGAGAGGGGAAAAAATCCCCCTCCTGGTTATCGTTAACATTTGAAGCCACAGTTGCCTGCACTTCGGGTTCAGTCATAACAGCAGAAGTCTTAACCTCGTCTGTCATATTGTAGTTTTCAGGCATTTCGGCCAAATTTGTTTCTGTCATCATTTAATTTTTCCATTTAATATCATTAAAGCAGTAACAATCAGAATCGATATTGAATTCGTCATCATCTTCTTCCCAACAGGTATCTGTATCGAAAAATTCCTCTTCACCGTCTTCATCCCAGTCCTCTTCTTGTATTGGGACAGTTATCTTAAGAGGTGCTTCTCTTTTACAGATTCGATAATACCTAGGTGAATCAATACAAATTTTGATGGAATCGAAATCAATATCAGCCAATTCTAACGCGTTACAAAAATTGTCGGCATTGTTAAGAATAACGGCCAATTCGGTTTTATCTGGTTCATGATCCAGATTTATGCTGCAATTAATTTCTGACATTTTATGCCTCTCTTGTAGTTAATAAAATTTATGCGTCATAGCGACCACAAAAATACATATAAGAGAGATTCGCGTGAAAGTCAATAGGAAAAATTCGTCTTATAGGCCGTTTTTTTATAAAATTATACTATCATATTGTATTTTAATGATTTTATTTTTTATGAAATTTTAAATCATGGCCTAGAATTTTAATTTTACGAGCAGAATAATTCGTATAACTGAGTTGTTTATTTTTAATTAGTCGCTTTATGGTAGTTTGAGAGCAGTTAAGAAATTCTGCAGCTTCAGCGATTGTATACCACTTTTCATGCAAAAAATCTGGCTTGTATAAAGCGGTTAATATGGAAGGATGGTAATGCTCTTTCAAGTAGGCATTCACAGAATCGACATTTAATTCAAAAAACCTTTTTTTTAGTAGACGTTCAACCGTACTTCGGGAACATTCTAAAAAATTTGTTACTTCATCAATAGTAACAGTTTGGGAGATACTGTCAGATGGTATTTCGATTCTAGCAGGAGAAGAAGCGGAAATGGGTTTTAGCTTAAGTTTTATAAGTATCTTTAAAATCTGAGAAGTTGCATGTTTTATATCTTGGAGTGGGATATTAAAAATTTTTTTCTCTTCATTCATAAATTGGTAAAATTTTAAAAATGATACTCCTGCTTTTTCGTTAAATGTTTTATTATTAAGAATTTGCTGTAAAAACGTTTCGTTGGATTTGTATTTGGCAAATTCAGCTAAAATATGTAAGGGTATTTCAGTTGAATTTTTCTGGTTGAGAGATTGTTGTAGCTCGTCAAATGTGTAATTATTATTTTGATATTTAGCCTTTCCGCATAATAAATAAAAAAAGACTAACGTTATTGCATTTTGAATAAGTAAATTCCAATTGTCAGAGTTGTATAGCTTCTTTGATAAAACGTCTAGTTGTCTAATATATTCGTAAACGGTACTAGATTTCCCATTAATAAGTTTGTCAGATATGCCTTGTCTGACTAGCCAATTTTTAAAATCCTCTCTTAAATTATCCATACGACAAAACTCCTTAACTTATTTTATATTATCGAAATTTAAGAAAAAGTAAAACCGAAAATACATAAGGATAACCTATAACTTAGCTATGTCATAAGTCGCAAAAACATGGCTACTGAAAAACAATATAAAAAGATTTTTATTTCACGCGTTATAAGGGGCTAGTTAAAAAAATAGCTTTTTTTTGAAGAGATACTGTCTAAGCAGAAAAAAATTAAGAGAAAAAGGAAAGCCAAGATGAAACGGTCGTCCTAGCTATATCCTGCTTATTTTAGCAAAATAAATCGTCGTCAATGTCAAAAACTTTCATTTTAAGCAAGTTTCAAACCGAATTTTGATAAAAAATAATCCCAAAACGACAAACTGTATTCGAACTGGTTAAACTATTGAAAAATAATGATAGTTGTGAGAGTTGGTTCGTATGGATAGTAAAAAAGGCTAGGTTTGAAAACATATTATACGAACCGCAAAAAATCATTAAAAAACAAGAGGTTAGACATAAAAATCTAACCTCCATCTATCTTGGCTGGGGTGGCTGGATTCGAACCAACGAATGTCGGCACCAAAAGCCGATGCCTTACCACTTGGCGACACCCCAAACCTAAATCATAAAGCTTTCGCC
>CASDOW010000054.1 GCA_949282195.1 uncultured bacterium
GAAATTCAATTGAAATTTCTGATTTTATATGATTATTGAAGATTGCTTTTAATTTATCATCCTTACAAAAAGAATATATTTTTCCATTAAATAACCCTGTAATTATATTATTTTTATCTGTTATTTCTCGTAATTCTTTCCAGGTTTTTATATCTGTTTCAAATACATTGCATAATGGCAATTCTTTTGAAACAAATGTATTCATTTTTAATGGACTTTGAGCCGTTTTATCAGAAGAGAAAATAATGTCTTTTTTTCTATTGTCAAAATCTTTCCATCGTTCATCTATTATAGGATTTTTATGTTCATAATTTTTATATATAGAATTTAAAAATTCATCAAAGCTATCAATTTCAATAACACAAGATAATTCATTATTTTTACATGCCTTTTCCATAAAAGCATTTGCACGTTCAGATAAAGTTGTATTTCGTGGTTTGCACCAATATATTCCTTTACTTAGAAAATCCTTATTATTTATGTTGTCCTCAAGAACTTTCATTACAGATTCATCATTTCCGGCATAACCAATAACAATAAGTCCTCTATTGTATAATCTATTATTAAATAAATCTGATAATTGTTTTTCTAATTCCTGTAATTCTTGTTCTGTATTTTGTAAGGAATCATACCTATAATCACCATGTAATTTTATGACATTAGAAAACCTATTATTTGCTATTTTAGAAATACTATCTTTTTGTATTGATGATACAGTATTAAATGAATACTGAGGCAATAATGTATCAATCCCAGCTTCAATTAACTCATCAAAATTTGTTGTCCATATATTTTGTACCTTATTGTTTATAAATAAATTGGCAAGACAAAGATGCCCCCTTGTAGGTTTAACATCTGCAACAAGATTCCGTATAAAAGCGTTTCTTGCAGCAGTATTGTCATAACATTTTTCAAAATAAAAAGAATATTCTTCCTTTGAATATATTGTTGGATAACCATCTAAAGAATCAAAATAATCTTGTAATTTTTTTCTGTTTCGTTCTGACTGCAAGTCCTTAAATAACTCTCTTGAAACGTTATTTTCAGAGCAATATATTTCTTTTTTAAACTCCCAGACTAAATTTTGTCCACTTGGAATACCAGCCGATAAAGATGCTCCAGAACCAAGAAAAAAGTCCATACCATCACAAACTAAAAAATTACGAATAAATGACATTTGATCTTTTGTATTAATCACCTAATCACTCCTTATTTAGCAATTCTAGCATGATAATATTAGATCTGCATTTATGTAAAATTCTGAAATATTGTGTCACTTTTTCTGGTTTCTTTATGTTAATTAATAGCAAATTTTTCATCCTCAATTAAAGCAACAGAATTTACCTGAAATCCAAAAAGCACTCGATGAATTTGCAAAAGCAGTTGAAAATCTTCCTTATAATATAATGAAGATTAGCTAAGTAATGGGTTGTTAACATAATAATTTTAAATAAAATATCGAGTAAAATTCTTGTTGGTTGTATTATAAATGATTTATAAAATGATAAAAATTAAATAAAACTTTTATATTCCTTTTACCAAAATAATCAAACTAACCGTACACAATAATCAAATCATGTGTTTCTTTACACAATCGCTTCGCTTTTTGCCCTCTCCTCAAAAGTGACATTTAGTCACTTTTTCGTCGGCAGAGTCTCCGGGCCCAAATTTATAAACAAAGAGCCTAAATAAAAGGCTCTTTTTTAATGCAAAAATTTGGGGGAGGGTTTCTCACCCAGTGGGTTCTTCCCCTCCTTCCCTCGGAGATTATCAATCTCCTCGGGCGGAGTCCTTCTCCGGGCCCAAATTTTAAACAAAAGAGCCTAAATAAAAGGCTCTTTTTTAATGCAAAAATTTCAAAATTTACAAAAAACTTAAAAATGAACAAAAAATATTCTTTTTCGTTATTATATTTATAGAAGAAGAGAGTTTTATATGAAAATACAAAATATTCAAAATTACGCCTTTAATAAGCCAAATTTTACTTCAAATAAAACTTATTCAATCTTAGGTGCTTCAAGCGTGCCTAAAAATGAAGACGGAAAAAATGAACTTTTAAACTACATGCAAATGGCATCAGATTTCACAAAAACTTTGGTTCAAAATGGCGACAGCATTATAACAGGTTGCGGCGATAAAGGCATTATGGGTGCTGCATATTACAGCGCATATAATAACGGTTCAAAAGAACAAAACAAAGTATTCATAATGCAGCCTGAATGGGGCGATGAAGACAAAGAACATTGTGAAATTTTAGGCTATACAACAAGCGAAGCCGAAAGAATTCAAAAATTTAAAGAAAATTCGGATGCTATGGTAATTTTCCCCGGTTCTTGCGGCACAATGCAAGAATTAACAACCTTAATATCTGAAAATTATTATTCAAAAACAAAAAAACCCGTCATATTGGTTGGCAAAAAATTCTTTGAAGGAATAGATTCTCAATATCAAAATATGTTGGAAAACGGCTATTTGAGCAAAGTTAAATCAACGGATGAATTATATAAAATTGTTGATAGTTTAGATGAACTAAAAGAAACAATTAAAGAAAACTAACTTTACTTGACACATAAAATAATAGATTGGATAATGAAAGCTTAAATTTTGTTGGAGGTTGCATAATGAAAAAAGCTCTCGGAATAATTATATGCCTTTGCGTAACATCGTATTTTTCAGCAGCTTATGCCCATGGAACATTTACTTGGTTTGGCTTTAAAAACGATAACGCAGAAGTTATGATAAATTCAGGAACCCCACACCATGGCCCAATGTGCGGCCCCCATGATTGCGGACACAAAAAACCAAAACCAAAAAAACACAAACATCATAAAAAACCGCCAAAACACCATAACCATAATAAATGTTTCTGGTGGTGGTGCGATTAATTTTAAAACTTAAGGTGGCTTTTTGCTGCCTTAAACATTTTTAAAACCATATTTCTTTTCTGTTTTTTCTAAAAACCAATCAAAATCTTTTTCATCTAAATAATATGGGCAAATGGAAGAAAAAGGGTCTTTTTTAGCGCCCATCTCAAAGCCGATTTTTTCGTAAAAATCGTTGTTTGTGCTTGTTAATACAACCTGTTTGCAGCCTTCTTCTTTTGCATGGCGCACCGCAACATAAAGTGCAACTTCGCCTGCGCCCCTTACGGAACTTTTTTCATTGTCGGCAATTTCAGGCGCTGCCTGAACAAAATCTACTTTGCAAACTTTTTTGTTTTTTATTGTGGTATCTTCAATTTGCAAAATGCTCTTAACATCTTTTGCTTTTATTTCGGAATTATTTCCCATTGCAATTACATAAAATTGTTTTTTGCCCTTTTTATGGTAAAAATCTGTGATTGGGTGAATAAATTCCGTTTTTGCCCAAAAACAGCCCAAATTAAAAATTAATTTGTCATCTTCAGGGGTAAAATTTAATTGTGCAACTTGTGCACCAAGCGGCCTTTTTGTTGTTCTTCTTTTTAAGTTTACATCCATAATATGGCGAGATGTAAAATTAACGGGGTTTGATTTTTCAAAAACATCTTTTTTTGTTGCAAAGTTATATTTTGGCGCAAATGTCTTTTTGTCAAAATTTTGATAATTTGAAATTAAATTAAGCTGCAATTTTTCCATATCAACAACAAAAAGAAAAGAAAAAATAATTGCCAAAATTATTAAGTTATATAAAAACAAAAATTCAAAAGTGCTTGTGCACTTTTTTCATTCCGTTCGGCTTTTACATTGGCACATTTCGCAAACTAGCGTTTGCTCCATGCTACGGAATTTTTGCTATCTTTTCATTAATTTATCGCCTGCAATTTTTGCAGGCTTTTTTATTTTTTTACCCATAAAAAATGCCCCATAATGTTCATTATGTTGCATTCAAGTTCTATAACCTTATATTATCATTATTTTCGTAACTGTTCAATACTCAAAATCTTATTTATTTTTATATTTTTCATTTCCCTTCATTCAATAATATTGCCCCATTTCACCCAAATACAACAAATTGAACATTTTGTTGCGTTTAAATTTAATCGCACATTAAAAACAATGATATTTTACCAATATCAACAATACTTTTAAAATCATCTGTCTCTACCGAAAGGTGAAGTGGAGGGGCGGGAGTGAC
>CASDOW010000055.1 GCA_949282195.1 uncultured bacterium
TAGCATGTAAAGACGGAATAGACAGAGTAAGATGTTTCGTAAATGACACATATAGCGATGGATTATATAAACTTGATGGATATAACAATTTAAGCAATGTTGAACAATGTGATTTTGAGTGTGCAATAGATGATGTTATATCCACAATTAACAGTGATATAGAAGATTTAAAACAAGAAGAAATGTAAAATTTCAAAAATTAATTAGGAGGTTAAGACAAAATTCGAGTTGAATTTTTCACAAATAATGTTTAAAATAAACTCATTTGTCAAAAATTAGACTATGATAAATTGTGAATTATTAAAAGAAATGAAAAACAAAAATTTTGAGGATCTTAATTCAAACGAATTAGTTGATATTAAAAATATTGAGATTGACACATCTAAGCCTAAAATTGAAAAACTAATTGATTTTATTGAAAAAATTAAAAATCCTTATTTATTTAAAGTAGGGGACATAATTGTAAAAATTAAGTTTTCAAACAATAATCAAAGTTTTCAAGAAAAGATGGAAAACATTATTTTAGGCAAAATGCAAAATTAATTTTAATAAACACTGTATTTTTTTGAGATGATGTGTTATAATAATATCGTATTAGATATTCGTGGCATATCATCTCATTTTTTTAATAAAAAGGAGAAGATATGTCAATTAACAATGCTTTATCAAATGAACCTAAAAATAGGGTTTGGAATACAGCCCTTTATATACGTTTGTCAAGAGAAGATGGTGACAAAATGGAAAGTGATAGCGTAAAATCTCAAAGAGATATGTTACGCGATTTTTTGTCTAAAAATCCAGACTTAAAATATTATGATGAATATGTAGATGATGGATATTCAGGAACTAATTTTAATAGAGAAAGTTTTGAGAGAATGTTTAATGACATTCGTAATAATAAAGTTAATTGTATAATAGTTAAGGACCTTTCAAGATTAGGAAGAAACCATATAGAAACTAGTAAATATATTGAAATAGTTTTTCCAATGTTAAAAGTTCGTTTCATTTCATTAACCGACCAAATTGATAGCTATTTAAATCCACAATCAATAAACAATGTAATTGTCCCATTTAAAAATCTATTGAATGATGAATATTGTAGAGATATTTCAATGAAAATTAGAAGCTCTCTAACAATAAAAAGAGAAAATGGACAATATATAGGTTCGTTTCCTAGTTATGGATATATTAAAGACCCTAATGACAAACATAAACTTATTATTGATGAAGAAGCAGCTAATAATGTAAGAACAATTTATAAAATGTTTATCAATGGTAGTTCATTAAGGGGAATTGCAACTTATTTAAATGACAATAAAGTTTTAACACCTAGTGAATATAAAAGAAATAAAGGGTATAATGATAGACATTATAGTTCTCATGACAAAACACTATGGGATTCAATTGGTATTAGAAGAATATTAACAAATCAAATGTATGTTGGCGATATGGTTCAAAAACAAATGGAAATTGTTAGTTATAAAGTTAATATTTGTAGAAGTGTAGATAAAGATAAAAGAATAGTTGTTAAAAACACACATGAAGCCATAATTTCTCGTGAAGATTTTGACAAAGTTCAATCATTATTGAATAGAGATACTCGTATATGCACGAGAACAAATACTTTGGATTTATTCTCTGGATTTTGTAAATGTGGAGATTGTAAAAGAGGAATGAATAAAAAACATATTCATCAATCTTATAAAGATTATTATTATTATATATGTAGCACATTTAAAAAATCAGGGAAAAATGCTTGCACGAAACATGCTATTCGTGTTGAGAAGGTTAAAGAAGTTGTTTTTACATTAATAAAACAATATATAAACATTGCTGTAACAATGGATAATTTAATAGATTTTATTAATAATAGTGCGGAAAAATGCAAAGAAACATCAAAAATTGAGAAGCTTTTAAAAGACAAAATAAAAGAAAGAGATGATGTTAATCGTCTACTTAATGATTTATATCCCGATTGGAAAAAAGGATTTATTACACAAGAAATGTTTTTATCCCTAAAAGATAAATATTCTTTACAAAAGGAAGAAATTGTCAAATGTATTAATAATTTAGAAAACCAAATTGACGCTATTAAAAATGGTCTAACAAAAGAAAATAGGTTTATAGAAAATTTTAAAAAATATCAAAACATTACCGAACTAACACGAGATATCGTTGTAGAGTTAATCAATAACATTTATATTTATGAAAATGGTTTAATTGAGATTGAAGTTAAATTTAGAGATGAATATTTAACTGCACTAGAATATATCGAGATAAATAAACAATTGTATATTAACAAAGAGAAATTCAAAAATTCTCAAATTGCGATTGTGGTGTAGGTGATATATGAGTAGAGTAAGTAAATATGATAAGTCTAAAATTGAAACAAATGAAGTGATTTGGAAGGCAGGACTTTATTTAAGACTTTCAAAAGAAGATGATGTTTCAAAAGACGAAAGTGATAGTATTTCTTCGCAAAGAGAATTATTATTGAGTTTTATAAAAAAGGACCCTAAAATTGATATTTACAATATTTATGTCGATGATGGATATTCAGGGACCACATTTGATAGACCAAATTTTCAGAGAATGTGGGAAGATATAAAAAATGGTAGAATAAATTGTGTTGTAGTAAAAGACCTTTCAAGATTTGGAAGAAATACTATTGAAACAAGTAACTACATTGAAGTAATTTTTCCAATGTTAAAAGTTCGTTTCATTTCATTAACTGACCAAATTGATAGCTATTTAAATCCACAATCAATAAATGGATTGCTAGTTCCTTTTAAGAACATAATGAATGATGAGTATGCTCGTGACATTTCTGTTAAGGTAAAATCTGCACAAAATACTTATAGAAATAAAGGACTTTTTATAGGTTCGTTTCCTAGTTATGGATATATTAAAGACCCTAATGACAAACATAAACTTATTATTGATGAAGAAGCAAGCGCTGTTGTTAAACAAATTTTTCAAATGTATTTAAGTGGTATGGGATTTTTAACTATTGCAAAAAAGTTAACTAATGATAGGGTTAAAAGTCCATTTGAATACAAAGTTCAAAAGGGTTATAATTATAAAACGCCGGTTGCTAAAAACAAATATCACATTTGGAGAGATACTACTATACAAAGGATTTTAACAAATCAAATGTATGTTGGCGATATGGTTCAAGGAACAAGGAGTGTAATTAATTATAGAAATCATAAAATAAAACCAAAATCAAAAGAAGAATGGGTTATAGTTAGAAACACACATGAAGCCATAATTTCTCGTGAAGTTTTTGACAAAGTTCAAAACATGCTGCAATCAAATAAGAAAGATTATATTAAACCATTTAGAACCTATGTTTTAGGAGGTCTTGTAAAATGTGGGGATTGTGGTGCTGTTTTAGAAACGGCTCTTTGTTCTAGTAAAAACTTAAAGAACAAATATTATTTTAGATGTCCAACATATATGCTATCGAAAGGTTTAATTTGTTCTAAACATACAATTCGCAATGATTATTTAGAAGCAACAGTATTTCAAATAATTAAAAAATACATTGAATTGTCAGTAGATATAGAAAGTATTTTAAAAAAGATAAAATTGAATACAATACAAAAAGAGTGTCAAAATCAAAATGCCAAACTAGATTTTGAAATTAAAAAATTGAAAGACAAAATGTCTTTGTTATATATTAAATTCAAAAATAATGAATTAAGTGAAAATGATTATATCATTCAAAAGGAAAGTGTTTTGGAAGAAATTAGGAAAATTGAAAATCAAATTATATCATTGTCAGCAAGTATAAAAAATGACAAATTTCCACACACTAATTTTATCAATTCATTAGCCAAATATAAAGGTATGAATGGGTTAACAAAAGAAATGGCAAATGAACTTATTAAAGAAATACTTATATTTAATAAAAATGAAGTTGAAATTAAATTAAATTTCGATGATGAATTTGCTAATGTAATTGATTTTATAAAAAATAATGTTCAAGAAGAAGAAGTGGAAAGGTTTTTGATGAAATTAGAATAAATCAAAAAAAATTTTAACTTTTTTATGGTCCATAGTTGACAATGGCACCTGC
>CASDOW010000056.1 GCA_949282195.1 uncultured bacterium
TGAAATGCTCAAAGAGAACAGAAAATTACGCTTACGCTTTCTGCTCCTGTGGAGTTTTACTATAGCAAAACTCTTACGTCGCTTATCAATAGTTACGACCAAAACTCAGCGTTTTGGTCTTCACTCTGGCTTACACTATATTTTCTAGTCAGTTCAGGGCGAAAGAGAGAAAGTCATTTTGAACTTGTTTTGAAATCTCATGGGGCATTATGATAAAGGCTTTTAGAGTGGTAATAGGCTTTATGACTTAACTTTATTTTCTTCAAAAAAGCAGTCAAACAAGAGTAATATAGCATGTTTAAGGTAATTAATTTGATTACTATATATAATCTTTTTATATTGCTATTTTAAACTTCCTATTAACTTATTTATAAAAATTGAATATGCATTTAAAATGTCGTATGTTATGCGCAGAATAGTTAAAAATACTCTATTAAATTACATTTCTTCGGATTTGCCGTTTGAGAATGATATCGAGAAATTTAGAATTTCTGATTTTAATAATAATAAAATTAAAAAAGGAGAAATTGTTTATCTTTGTCAAAGAGAGCTTCGTGCTAAAGATAACCCTGCGCTAAATTTCGCATTATGGTTAAAAGGAAAATATAATTATAAATTCAGAGTTTTGCATTTTGGAAGTAAATTTCATTGTTTCAAAAAGAAAAACTTTTTAATGACACAAATTGAAAGCACAAGAAAAGATTTCCTAAATAAAAATATTCCTTTTGATATTTTTTTCGGTTCTAAAAATTCTCTAATTCAATATTTAAAGCAAATTAATACTTCGATTTTGATTATAGATTTTAATCCGATTGAAGATAATAATTATTTAAAAAATTTATCTTTTAAAATTTACGAAATTGACGGTCACAATATCATCCCTGCAAGGATTTTATCTGAAAAACAAGAGTATAGTGCTGCAACAATCAGAAGAAAAATATATTTAAACATTAATTCTTATTTGACACGATTTAATAATCCTTTTATGCCGTCAAACGAAGCTGAGTTTGTTTTTGTCGATTTTCTTCAAAATAAGTTGCAATATTATTCTGAATATAAAAATAATCCAATTAAAGATGTATCTTCTAATCTTTCAAAATACTTAAATCTTGGTTTTATTTCTTCTAAAAGAGTTGTTTTAGAAATTTTGCGAGCGCCTGTTGATAATATCAATAAAGAAGCCTTTTTAGAGGAAATAATTACAAGAAAAGAATTGGCTGAAAATTTTTGCTTGTATTGCAAAAAATTTAAAACATTTTCTTGTACACCCAATTGGGCTAAAGAGTCATTATTGTTGCATAAGAACGATTTAAGAGAATATGTTTATTCGCCTTGTCAACTTGAAAACGCAAAAACTCATGATGATCTTTGGAATGCAACGCAGAATCAGTTAATTAAAACAGGAAAAATCCATGGGTATTTAAGAATGTATTGGGCAAAGAAAATCCTTGAATGGTCAATTAGTCCTGAAGTTGCGCTTAAAAATGCAATTTATTTAAATGATAAATATGCTTTTGATTCGCCTTCTTCAAATGGTTATGTTGGTATATTGTGGGCAATTGCAGGGTTGCATGACAGAGCATTTAAAGATTGCTTGGTGACAGGTAAAATAAGAAGAATGACTTATAATTCAATGTTGAAGAAATTTGATACTTCTTTATATATAAAAAAATGGGAGCTATTGCTCCCATAAGATATCAAAACACAAAAAATAACAAATCTTTTGAAGTTTTTGCTTTACTCCGACGGAGTTGGGCAAAAACGAGAAAGTAGAGGTGTGTTACGAGAACGCCGAAGCGTTGAGCTTTGGTGTTTGAGAAACCGTACCCAAGCGACGTGGAAATCTTTGATTTCCCCAGGAGCACCCTGACGCATTTTGAAAGCGTAAGCCGAAGTGAAAATTATTGAGGTATTTGATTTAATGATTGAACAATTGATAGCGACTGTAGGATAATTGAGGCTGTTTGACGATTTTTGCCAAAGAGATCTAAAATACTCACAGGCGAAAATAAGCTTAGTCATAATCAATCTCCGTTACACAGCGGACAGATTGAGCATAGGTTTTATCGCGACTTGTGTTGCGCCAAGATGTGTTTGATAGGTATCCGCTTGATGCAGACGTAGTAGTGGTTGAATTTTCCCAAACATATCCCGGATAACATCTACCTGAACCTTTGCATTTACCATTTGCATCTCCGCACTTCGGAGCAAAATCATTTGAAGACTGAATGCCTGTAGACGAATCGCAGAGTTGTATTCCATTTGCCCCCATTGTTCTTGTATTTACAGCCCAGTTGGCTGCTTCAGTATGATTTGGCAATCTCCAAGTTTTACCTCCGGCAGAATAACTTTTACAAATATCATCAGCAGCGTACCAATTACATACAGTTCTATCACATGTGCTATATCCACCGTTTTCTGAGCTTGTTTTATTTTCACAAACTGTAGCAGTTTTATTTTTCCAACAACATTTACCTGAAGTACAACTTGCTCCTGTAGAGGTATCAATAATACTAACGCTGGCAGGGATTGGCAACCCTCCATCACCCATATTGAGCCTTGTCACATAAAGATTACCAACAGGAAACGCATCCTCGATTACCTTATAACATTTATTATTATAAGGATTAAGTTCATAACCACTTTCACAAGATTTACATTCAGCAGCAGTACACGACGCACAATGCGTATATTTTGATGTACATTCACTACAAATTGAACCATTTTCATAGCTGCCTTTAGGACAATCTGATACAAATGCAACACAACGAACCGATTGTGCGTACCCCGCACTATTTGAATCATTATTCCATGATGTATTCTGTAAATAATATGTATACAGATAAAAACCACCCGAATAATTATCTTTTTCATTTGACCATATCATAGCAGCACGGCATTTTTTTTCGTTACTTCCATAGCAATTAGATGAAGTCTTGCAATTGGCGTAAGTATTTTTCTTGCTAGTTGTATCGCTACAAAGTTGCAAACCCGAAACATCTAGTCCCAGAGAATAATCAAGCCATTTGGATAATTCACTAGAAATCGGCAATCTCCATGTTAATCCATTTAAATTGAATTTTGCACATATTTCTCTTGCAGCCAACCAATTGCATAATGTTCTGGTGCATCCTGAATATCCGCCGTTATTGGCATTACAATATGAAGCATTAGCAGTTGTCCCTTGCCAACAGCATTTACCTGATTCGCAACTATCAGCAGAACTTCCTGCGGTAAGCATTGTAACAGATGAGGGAATGGGCAAGCTTGTTTTGTCGCCCATATTAAATTTAGTTACATATAAATTATTAATCTGTATGATATCATCCATGGATTGAACACATTTACCATTGGCAAGATTAGTGCCTTCATTACATTTTGTGCAGGCGTTTGTATCGCATTCAGCACAATCTTTAAATTTTTCTGAGCATTTTTTCCCAACCCCGTCAACACAATATAGTCCGCTAGGGCATGGCGCACAAACATGGTTATTACCCAAAACCCCTTCTTCAATGACAGGAGCTGTATCACCGCTGCATTTAACCTGAATACCGTTATTACAAATATATCCTTCAGGACATTCTACACAACCTGTGCTATCACTATTTGGCCAATAACCTGCTTCACAATACTTACATTCTTTTCCGTTA
>CASDOW010000057.1 GCA_949282195.1 uncultured bacterium
ATGCCAGAAAGTATAAGAAATACAGAATCATCAACAACAACTCCAACTTGTATGGGATTATTTATAAATTCAATAAAGAAAACACCTGATTTTCAAAAATATATAACAGCATTAGTTTTAAACAAAGGAAATTTTGTTTCATATAGCGATGAACATCAAGAAAGATTAATAGAGGAAATGATTAAAAATAATGAACGCTTTAAGACAAAAGATGATGTGTTATCCTATGGAAAGCAGTGTTTTGATAATTTAGTAAATTATGGGGTTATTGATTGGTATGAATGGTCAATGAAAAATTGGGGAACAAAGTGGAACGCAAGTAGAACAGAAATAAACGGTAACGAAATTATATTTGAAACACCATGGGACCCTGTTCCAGAATTAATAAAGTTACTATCAAAGGATTATCCTAATGTAGTATTTGAATATGATTACTCTGATGAACAGATTTGTGTTTATTGTGGAGAAATAGAAATTTCAAATGGTGAATATACAAAAGTTGAACAATATGAAGATGGTAGCAAAGAAGCGTATGAAAAAGGTTTTGAATTATGGCCATATTCAAAAAGGTATTTCAAATTTGATAAAAAATCAAATAACTATCAATATATACAAAATGTAGATGATAGTGGTATGGAGTAAAGGAGAACCTATGGAAGTTAAATACTTAATCAAAGGAAAACTTTATGACCCAATTCTCTTTGGTGATGAAGATGATGATTGGGTGGGAGATGAAGAAAATCCAACTTGTGGAGATTGTGGTGTTCATGTTGGTGAAAAGCATTTAGATATGTGCGACATAGAAAGATGTCCAGCTTGTGGTATGCAATTTATTTCTTGTGATTGTGGAATTAAGTATGAATTGCAAGAAAAAGATATGAAGGACCTTGATGTCTATATCAAGAAACAAGAAAAATACAATGAAGAACACTACAAAAGAGTGCAAAGGATTTTAAAAGAGATAGGAGAAAACAAGAAAAAACAGAGAGAACAAAAAAGAAAACGAAATTATGATGAGGAGATGTAGAAATGAGAGATAAAGAATTTAATGATTTTGTTTCTGAATTACAATCCGAAATTGATAATTACAAAAATGACACACTAAAACTATCTAAAAATCAAATATATGATAATTCTTATGAAATACAAGCAATGGAAAGTTTATGTGGATATTTGATGAATGATGGTCAAAAATACAGACGAAGTGATTTTCCAAAAGATAAGATTTTAGAAACTTTTTATTGGAGATTTATGAAAACAGACTATGATTTAACAAGAGATGATTTAAGTGACTTCTTTTACTTTGAAATTCAAGATAGAAGAAAGATACAAAGGAAATTGAAGAATCAAGAGGAAATGAGTTGAATAGTTTTGATTATGAAAGTTTAAAAAGTAATTTAAGAAGTTATTTAGAAAGTCATAATATTAATACGAGTAAAATGTTTAATTGTATAAATCCAAATCATAGAGATATAAATGCTTCAATGAAATATTATGATGACAACAAAGTATATTGCTTTGGTTGTGGTGAATGTTATAACTTATTTGACGCAATATGTGCAATTGAAAATGTAGGTCCAAAAGAAGCATTTAACAGAGCTTTACAATATTTTTGTCACGGACAAAAGATAACACCTAGACAAATAAAAAAGATTGTTAAAGAAGATAAAATTGAAAAAGAAAATAAGGACTACAATAAAGCATATAACTATTGGCATAAAAAACTAAAAGCAAATAAACAAGCAAAGGAATATTTAAGAACGAGAAAAATTAGTGACAAAACCATTGATAAATTTAATTTAGGCTATAATGAGTTTGATTTTATTGCTGGTGGATTAAAGGCAATTGTTATACCAATAACAGATAATAGTTACACGGCACGCAATATTTCAAATGATGGTAATGTGAGATATTACAAATCAAAAGGTAGTCATACTGATATTTTTAATAAAAAAGCTCTTGTTAATAACATTCCTTTTTGTTTTATTTGTGAGGGTGAGTTTGATTGTTTAAGTTTTGAAACTGTTAATGCAAATTCGATTGCACTAGGGAGCACTTGTAATATAGAAAAGTTTAAAAATATAGAAAAGAATAAAAATAAAGTTTATATTCTTGCATTAGATAATGACGAGGCCGGAGAAAAAGCAAATTTAGAACTTAAAGAGTATTTTAGAGATAATCATATTAAGTTTTTAGATTTTGACAATTTAGGATTTAAGGACCCTAATCAAGCACTTGTGCAAGAAGAAGATAATTTTAAAAATAGTATTAATCAAATAATAGAAAGAGTGAATAGAAAGATAAAACAAGACGAAATGATGTGAGGTTAAGCTATGCAACAATCTATATTTGATTTGTTGGGTAGCGAATTTGATGAATACAAAACAAAAGAAAGTAATGATTGGTATTGGCACTTTAAAGATTATCCTAAAAGTAATGGACTAAAAGTATTTAGTTGCTTTGCTTGTGGGGGCGGTTCAACAATGGGATATAAGTTGGCAGGATATGACGTTATTGGCTGTTTGGAAATAGATAAAAGAATGAATAGCATATATCTTGCTAACCATAATCCTAAATTTAATTATGTTATGGATATAAGAGATTTTAATAAAATTCCAAATGAACAAATACCAAAAGAATTGTTTGAACTAGATATTTTAGATGGAAGTCCACCATGCACAACGTTTTCTATGGCAGGATTACGAGAGAAAACTTGGGGTAAACTAAAAAAGTTTAGAGAAGGACAAAAAGAACAAACACTTGATGATTTGTCTTTTGTGTTCATAGAAACTGTAAATAAATTAAAACCGAAGTTTGTTGTTATGGAAAATGTTGAAGGACTAACCAAAGGTAATGCTTGGAAGTATGTTCAAAATATTTATAAGCATTTTCAACAAATAGGATATAAGGTAAAACATTGGCTCTTAAAAGGCGAGCAAATGGGCATACCGCAAAAAAGACATAGAGTATTTTTTATAGCTACAAGATTAAATGTGGATTTAGAAAGTATTAATATGTCTTTTTTATATAGACCAATTTTGTTTGAAGAAATAAAAACAAAAGAAGGTTCGCCTATTAAAATCTCTGATAATCTAATGACACTAATCAATTGTGCCAAATACGGTGATAGAAATTTAGAGAACGCTTGCAGAAAATTACGAGGTAAGAGTTCTTTTTTCAATTATTGTTTTGTTTATGATAATCAAGTCGCACCAACAATAACCGCTCATTGTAATAACATACGATGGAGTGACAAAAAATTTTTATCGAAAGAAGATATGATTTCAATTTCAACATTTCCACAAGATTACAATTTCCTGTCAGACAATCCAGATAATATTGCCTATGTTTGTGGAATGAGTGTTCCGCCTGTAATGATAAAAAGAGTTGCTGAAAGGCTAATAAATTATCTTAAAAGTGAGGATAAAAATGAAAGAAATAACAGCTAGAAGAAACTTAATATCCAACTTAAAGGAATCAATTAAAGAAATTGATGATAAGAAACTTAATATCCAACTTAAAGGAATCAATTAAAGAAATTGATGATAAGTATGAAACTTATACAAAAATATATAACTTATTAAATGATTTTGATTGCGATTATGGAACAGATTATGCTGGCTATTTTAGAGAAATATCGGATTTTTTAGATGATGACGATGTAACATATTGGTTAGAACTAGCATGTAAAGACGGAATAGACAGAGTAAGATGTTTCGTAAATGACACATATAGCGATGGATTATATAAACTTGATGGATATAACAATTTAAGCAATG
>CASDOW010000058.1 GCA_949282195.1 uncultured bacterium
CCAAACGAAATCTCTCCCGATCAAGTGGATAGTGGCATTGAAACCAATAATCCGCAAAATTTTATCGCGTATCATAACGAAAAGCCTGTTGGAATAGTAGGATTTTACACACTTGAAAATTTGCCAAATCATGTATTACTTAATTGGTATGGTGTACTGCCAAACGAAAGACGTCAAGGCTATGGCAGACAAATTTTATCTCTTGCTATAGAAAAAGCAAAAGTATTATATCAAAATGTAGATTATCTCACCTATTACACAAGCAAATCTCACAATAAAGAAGCGATCATTCTTTACAACAATATAGGATTTACTACAAAAGATTATTACTGCAAAGAAGATATTACAAATATTGAAAAACTACAAAAGGATTTAGCACATGACTATGTAATCGGTGTATATCAACTGTCCAATAAACCACTGCCGAATTTTGAAATGATCAATCTAAACATTGCAAATGAAATAAAGATTTTAAAACATTTGAAATAGTATATATGCTAATGCCGTCAAAATAATTTCAAATGAATTGGAAAATCCAAAAGTTGTAATAACAAAAAAATGGTGTTTTAATAAATTTGTCTTTATAAAAGAGCCTATAAATTAACCCTACGAGTTAACTTTTAGGCTCTTTTTTATATCAAAAATAAGATAAATACGAAATTTAAAAATTCATAATTTAGTATTGCAATTTTTTCATTATTAATTATAATAATTAAATAAAAATTATATTCATTTTAAATTCTTAGACACAGGAGAAAACATGAAAAAAGGAATGGTAATTTATGCTTTTCCAGCAATTGGAAAGACAACTGTAAGCGAAAAGTATGATAACTTTATTGATTTGGAAAGCAGTAACTTTCAATATCTTTTGACACCTACACAATTAAAATTAAGTGTAGAAGAAAGAAAAGGACTTAAAAGAACTCAAAATCCTAATTGGCCACACAATTATTTCAAAGCGATAAAGTCAGCCATAAATAAATATGAATATGTGTTTATTGCTTATGCTGGTATTGAATATTGTAAAAAAGAAAATATCCCCTACATGAGAATTTTTCCAACTCTGGAACAAAAAGATGATTACATCGTAAGAATGAGAAATCGAGGCAATAGTGAGACTTTTGTCCAAAAAATTGCAAACAATTTTGAAAATTATATCAACAATTCTAAGGAAGACACCGAAGCAATTAGAATTGAAACGAAAAAAGGCGAATATTTGGAAGACTGTCTTAAAAGAATAGACATAATTAAAACAGATGGAAAATTATGACTCTATATTTTTGCAAAAATAAACTTTCAGTAATAATTTAAAAGTCGCTTTCTAAACTATTAAATTACAATAGTAAAAAATGTAAAAAATAATAATAAATCAAAATAAATAAAAGCAAATTGTTGACAAATCTTAATGTTTGTTGTATACTTTAAAAAGCAATTTGAATAATTCAAGTTTTCTTTAGTTCGTTTGATATGACGCGTTAAGAAGATAACCTGTGTGTTTATTTTTAGCCAAAGCCAAGTCAAACTACGCTTTGACTTCGGAAGAGCCTGCTCTAACAACTGAGCACAAATCAAACATTCAATTGCAAATGCTTCTTAGTCTAGAGAAAAAATTTAATAATATGGATTGCTAGCTCAGTTGGTAGAGCATTCGACTCTTAATCGAAGGGTCCGGGGTTCGAGCCCCCGGCAATCCACCAAAAACTCCTTTATTTTAAAGGAGTTTATTTATTTTTATATAACTATTCCTGCCTATAAAATTTTTGAATTATCTAATAAATTCGTGTTTTTATATTAAATTTTTGACTATCCAAAAATTATAAAAATGCAAATTTGTTATAAAAAATAGCGCCTGCCTAATAAATTGCCTAATAAAAATATAAAAAATGGACTATGAGTTTTGGAGTGCACCCAAAAAAGAAAAGTGAAGCAGTTTCCACTTTTCTTTTAATAACTAATCTTACTGATTTTTTAGTTTGAGTAATACATTGTCTTATTTGCATTTATTGTTATTACACATATTCACAATTAAATTCCAGCCAATCAGAATAAGTTGTATCAAGTTGCGATGTTATGCGTATTGTCCAAAGACTTTGAATGCCAATTTCAACTTGATTAAATTCTACTTTAATTTCATACCCATCTTCTGACCAACTTATATGTCTATGATTAGTATCATCTGACACATCACTAAAATCTTGTAGTGAATTTGCGTCTGCCAAGCCTTTCTGAATTTGTGCCATTATATCAATTTCTTTTAAATCACTACCTTTCTTGATTGACACTTTTGGTGTGGTGTCAAGTCCGCCAAACGGATTAAACTCAACCGCAATTTTATTAGAATTAGTTACATCACCAGTTTGCACATAGGCATAAATGGTTTTATTTTCATTCCAACTATATACTGTGTTTAAAGATACGTCATAATATGTTTCAGAAGAAATAGAAGGTAAATTTGATTGTGTGCTGTCTGTTACTTTTATTTTTGACAAGCCTGTTGCCTTATCAAAATTTATATTTTGAATTGTTATTTCAAATTTTTCTTTATCATTGTCCAATGATAAAGATCTATCCAATAATCTTTCTTTTGAGTAGAAGTCAACTTCAACAACATCTGCATTTATATAACATTTAAAATATTCTCCAGTTTCGGTGTTTGCAGGGAAATATTCGTATCCACCAAGAAGAGTACCTTTAAGTTTTGTGCCATTGACATAGATTTCAGCACTTGAAAAGTCTATTCCGGATACACCATCAAGTATATTTGGTAGATTTACTATATAAAATGTAGATTTTTCATCAACTCCACCAATTTCATCTAAACTTGTTCCATAACTACCGAAGTATCCATCACTATAATCACTTGAAAGACTTGCATCAATAGAACAGATATTTTTCCCATCACTATGATTAATAAGTATTTTTTTCTTTTTAACATTCATATCTGAAAAATCAAAAACAAAAAGATTTTTCTCGTATAGTTTAAAAACCAAATTGCTTTGTTTACGCAACTGCTCAACAGTTATATTGTCTTTATTTAATGGTTTATAAGGATCTTCAACAATATTGCCATAATTATCTAAAATACCTTCACTGCTTCTATAATTGCCAAAATTATATTCATAATTTCTTATTTCAACACCATCATAATAACCATATTTTTTGTCTGATAATATTTCAAAAATACCAAATTTGTCATAATAATTATCTTGACCTACAACACCATTAGTAAACACATATTTTTGATATTTGTACTCTTTTGTACCGCTTGGCAGATTTTCAAGTTGACTACTATTATAACCGCTTGACGTTGAACCATTTGGTTCAATGTAAGCATAATAAGTTACAAGATATTTATTAAAAAACTCTGAAGCATTATACTTAAATTCATAAGGTTTGTATACATTATTATCTTCATTTTCTTCATCTTCATAAAGAATGACATTTTTATCATCTTTAAAAAGCCAATCAACACTAGTGTATAATCGCTTTCTTTTAATTTTGTTGAGTAATTTTGAATATATTTGTCGTAATTAGCATTAAAAATTGCTTGATTAGTTGGTTCAAGTTTATTTTCCCCAAGCCTTTCATCATCAGCACGCATAAACGCGAAAGAAACCTCTTTTTCCTTAGCACCTGATATAGTTATTGTAACATCTTCCTTTATTTTGGCTAACATGAAGGTTCCAATTTGGATTGTTTCACCTTTAATTTGTCCGTTTTGCATACTGCCAGAGTTATCTTGTTTAGAGAACCATTCGCTATTTTCTTTGCCGTTGAATAAAACTGTAAGTTCGCTGTAATCATACACGTCATAACCATACAGGTTCAAACCCCAATTTTTTAAGTCGTCTTTTTTAAATGATATATCTCCAAAGCCAAACATATCTAAATACATGTATTGACCATCAACAGTCATACTCACGTTGTAATTTTTGTCCTTTCCGCACGCAGTTAATAAAATTGCAGCAGGCAGAATGATAGCAAAAGCCATAACAAACATAAAAATTTTCTTTTTCATAAATCCTCCTTTTTGTTATACGCAGTAAAAGGGTTGTTTGTGAAAATGTCAACATATAACTATAGAATTATACTACCACAAAAATTATAAAATAACAAGCAATTTGCCTATCTTTTCATTATTAAACCGTTAAAACAGCAACTGCAATAGCACCAGCAAAAAGCCCGATTGCAAGTAGTATTTGAAAAATTCCTACAAATATGTCAAGTTTTTTATATTTTAAACTTGGAGTTGTTTCAAGTTCTGCTTCCAAATTTTCAATTTTCTTTTGATTTTTTTCAAGCATTGCTTTTCTTTTTTCTGCTTTATAAACCACACCCATAATCGCCATTGCAAAAGCAGTGAAGGCATAAACGCCACAATATTCAAGTGCTGCGATAAAAGTTGCAACAAAGAAAATGCCAATAAAA
>CASDOW010000059.1 GCA_949282195.1 uncultured bacterium
CCGATTTCCAGTCTTGCTGAACATTGCCTGCTGTATCTTTAACAGTTGTAAAGGCGTTAGATTTACCACCACGGATACCACCATTTGTGCCGTCAATACCATTGTCGAAAGCAGCTTCGTTGAGAACTGCAGGATTGAAACCACCCTTAACCATTTCCTTGTAAGTATTTTCAAGGATCTGAGCTAACGATGTCTTCATTGCATCATTCTTAATGTCGTTAAGACCTTCGACATCCATTACGGACGACCAGTCTTTTACGAGCTTCTGTTTATAGGCTTCATTAATTTCTACAAATGCCATAATATTAAATGTTTCTTTAAATTTTTTAAAATATTTTTATGTTTATGTATTCTAAGCTTCTTAAAATATCTGTTATAAAGAATTATAAAATTCTCATCGTGATTTCAAAAATCTTAAAAACCTTATAGTTAAAAGCTTTGCAGCTTCGTAATTTTATTTATTGTTTTCGATTGAGATAAACTTCAAAATAGCTCAAAAATTAGTAAAATTCGTTAAAAATTTAAAAAAAATATTCCAGAAAAATTCTGGAATATTTGAAAAATGAAAATAAGAAAACAAAAATTATCGTTTAATGCGTGTTTTAATACTCCTGATGAAACTATCTTTTACCGATTCAGTAATGGGTTTATCATCCTGTTTGTCATCAGTTTCGGGTTCTTCATCTTGCTCGAGTTTTTTATCAACTGCCTGCTGACGTTGTTTCTGAACTTGCTGACGAAGAGCTTGACGTTTATCTGCATCTTCTTTTTCAGCTTCTGCTTGAACTTCTTCAAACTCTTTTTCTATTTCTTCAATAGATTTATCTTCAAGAGCTTCACAAATTCTCTTAGCTAAAGAAGGACGAAGAAATGCAGTTTTTTCTGCAAGCAATTTCTGTGCTTTAAGCTTATTAACTTCGGCAACCGCTTTATTCAATTTATCTTCAAGCTCAGTAGCTTTCTTAGTAGCTTCGATTGCTTCATTAATTTCTTTCTTTGTTACACAAGATTGGTTAATTACGGCTATATCAGCTCTTGGTATTATTGTTTTTTCAATTATAACAATGGTTGATATGCGATTTATTGTTGATATGATGAATAATTCTTCTAATCCTGATTCTGCGTCAATATATGGTGCTTTTGTATTATATTTAGATTTTATAAATATTTTCTTATACATTGTAAGAATTATATTGAGTTCAAGGAAAAATTAACGCTTCTAAAAGAAGCGTTTCAGACTGTTGACAAATACAGCTCATTTCGGGCTGTATTTTTGTTTTGTGTTGAGAATAATTTTAATAAATTATATAAATATATAATTTATTAGTTTTATGATATAATGATTTTGGGTGATTCGTATGTCTTTAAAGAAAAATGTAGATAGAATAAAAAATTTCTCTATGATATTTAACTCAATTGATGAATTGGTTCCTCAAAACCATATTGTTAGAAAATATGAAGCATGTATTGATTGGAATTTTATATATGATGTTGTAGGCGATTTGTATTCAAATATAGGTGCACCTTCAGTTGATCCTGTTGTTTTGTTTAAAATGGTGATGTTAAATTATTTAGAAGGAATTCATTCTATGAGAAAGACATGTGAAAAAAGTGAAACAGATATAGCTTATAGATGGTTTCTAGGTTTAGATTTTTCAGAAAAGATACCTAACCATTCAACATATTCTCAAAATTATGCTAGAAAGTTTGCAGGAACAAAAGTATGTGAGGAAATCTTCAACAAAATAATTGAAGCATTGTTAGATGCTAAGATGATAGATTGCTCAACAGTTTTTGGAGATGCAACCCATGTAAAAGCTAATGCAAATAAAAAGAAACACAAAGATGTTGTAGTTAAAGAAATTAGCAGAGTTTACCAAGAAGAATTAACACACGATATAAATAAAGATAGAATCGAACACAATAAGAAACCATTAATTATAGAAGAAGACGTAGACATCGAAGAAGTAAAGACAGATGAGTTGTTAAAAAACAGTGAATCAGAGGAAATAGTAGAAATAATTAAAAACGATGATAATAAAATCATCAAATACAAGACCTATAATGCTGAAACTGGTGAAATACATATAAGAAACAATAAAGAATACAAAAGAATCAAACAAAGTCTTACAGATTCCGATAGTGGTTTTTACCATAAAGGAGAACACGAAAAAATATTTGCTTATTCTGCTAGTGCATTTTGTGATAAACATGGTTATGTCCTTTCTTTATTTGTCGATTCAGCCAACAAACACGATAGTATTACCTTTTTCAGTTTATACAATAAATTAAAAAAATCATCTTTTTTCAAAGACATTAAAACTGTTTGTTTAGATGCTGGTTATTTCAATCCGGCTATTGTTAGGGAAATAATTAATAGTAATAAATTACCATTATTACCTTATGTTAGACCAAAAACAAAAGATGGGTTTTTCAAGAAAAATGATTATGTCTACGATGAACATTATGACTGTTATATTTGTCCCAATAACAAAGTTTTAGAATATTCAACCACTAACAAACTAGGATACCGAGAATACAAATCATGTCCTGAAGATTGCATTAATTGTCCTTTTAAAAAACAATGCAGTGAAAGTAAAAACAACACCAAAATAATAATTAGACACGTATGGGAAGATTACTTAGAACAAGCTCATGACATTAGGTACACTATCGGAATGAGCGAAGAATATGCTCATCGCAAAGAAACCATAGAACGTTGTTTTGCTGATGGTAAAGAGAAGCATGGGCTTCGATTTACTAGATATACTGGTAAAGATAGAGTCAAAGATTCGCTCTATCTTACTTTTGCGTGCATGAATCTTAAAAAAATGGCCAGAAGAATGAACAATGATTCTTCTGACTTTAACACAATTCATTTATTATTAAGCTTTATTGAGTATTTTTCTTCTTTAATTTACTAAAAAAGCATAATTTCAAAGATTTACTTCTTTAAAACTATGCTTTTGTCAACAGTCTGAAACACTACATTAAGTAGTGTTTTTATTTTTGTAAAAGTTGTTTTTTATGTGTTTTTATGATTGCATCATATTGTCGCCGGTGTCGGATAGAGAGAAAGTGCGCACCGGCGGACAATTGGTCATTTCGTGCTTCCCGAGTTGTTCCGACTGGCGTCCGGAGTGTTGCGTGATAATCCGAAACTTTCGAAAATCATGGAACGTTTCGGAAAGAGCGGCGGAACCGGTTCGAAAAATTCACAACTGGTTGAACAGTACCGCACGATTACCGATCGTCTGCGTCCACTCATTCGAAAAACGATCACTTGCCAGGTGGAAAACAACGTGAAACATCTCGACTCTTCATAAGAAAATAATCTATCCTTATTTTATTTGAAAATCAACAGGAAAATGTTGTTTTTTCTATATTTTTTCGATTTTTTCAAAAAAGGCCAATCGTTTATTCCATGAATTCTCCGCGTCGCTGCTGTG
>CASDOW010000060.1 GCA_949282195.1 uncultured bacterium
ATGACAAGTCGGTGGTTGTTATCTGAAATTGCAGAAGAATTAGGAGAAGAACCGTTTTGGCATATTCAGGAAACTTTTAATTTAATAGAGAAGAAACTTCAAGAAAATCCAAAACCTATAATAATTGATGAAGTAGATTACTTGCTTGAAAGAAATACAATAGAAACACTGAGAGATTTGTATGATACAACTTCTTGTCCTTTAGTGCTTGTTGGAATGGGCAACATTGATAAAAAACTTTCAAGATATCCTCATATTATAGACAGGATTTATAAGTCATTTAAGTTTGAACGATATGATTTTGAAGATGTAAAACAGATTTTGAATGTTTGAACGATATGATTTTGAAGATGTAAAACAGATTTTGAATGAATTAACGCAAATCACCTTTACACCTGATGGTATAGAATATCTTGCAACAAGAGTTAACCAGTTTAGACAAATTGTTAAATTAATAAATAAAATAGAAAAACTTGCGATTACAAATCAATTAAAACAGATTGATGAAAATATTTTAAGGAAATTGTTATATGGAAGAACAAATATTGAAACTTTGCAAAAGACTCAAGAAATTTACGCTTGAAAATTTAGAAATTTTATCAGAAATCCCCAAAACAGAACTTTTACCGATATTGTCAAAATTTGTTGATGAAAATAAATTAATAAAGCAAGAAAATGAATATGTGTTTCAAAAAAGTAAACTTCCAGTTCAAAAATATTCTATATTTAAAACATACCCTGCAATAATAAATGATATTGTATTAAGGTGTTTTTGTGAAAACATAAATTCGCTAAAAGCATCTCATATTGTAAATATAGGGGAAGACCAAGTTCAAAAAATTTATACAATATTTAGAACTTTGATTTACCAAAGACAAAAACAAAATTTAGATTTCTACTATCTAAAATCTCCACAAAAAGCACGTCATAGAAAGTTTTTTAATCAAGAAGTATATTTATACTTATACTGCAATCAAATTTTTGTATCTGAAAATCTTTTAAAATCATCTGAGGATAAAACCTTTTCTACAGCCCAAAAAGCAGAGTTTACAACTATTTATTGCTATCTTTCAAGGAATTTAACACATAATAAAATGGCTAATAATTTGAACTATAAAATAGCAGAAACCTTATGGCGAAGAAAAAGAGAGTTTAAGGATTTGTATTATGATTTAAAAATGTTAATTGGGGAGTGAATTTGCATATAAATAGTTTTGATACATAGTTGGTTATATTCTAATAAATATTATTAAAATATTAATATACTTTATGCTATGCTTATAAAATAGGAGCTAAGTATGGCAGTATTGGGAAAATTAAAAAAGATTGATTTGAGGGAAGCGTGGAAACATGAAGCTTTAGATTTCACTCAGTGGCTTGCAAAAGATGAAAATTTAGCTTTATTAAGCGAAGAAATAGGTGTTGATATTAATCTAATTGAAACAGAAGCGAATGTTGGTTCTTTTAATGTCGATATTCTCGCTGAAGATTCTAATGGTAGAAAAATTGTTATCGAAAATCAATTAGAATCTACTAATCATGATCATCTTGGTAAAATTATTACTTATGCTTCTGGGTATAATGCAGAAATAATTATATGGATTGTTAAAGATGTACGTAACGAACATAAACAAGCGATCGATTGGCTAAATGAACATACTGACGAAAAAATAAACTTCTTTGCAATTAAACTAGAATTATGGCAAATTGATGGTTCTCCATATGCTCCTAAATTCCAAATAATTAGCAAACCTAATGAATGGGCAAAAATTATGAAGGCTCCTATATCGTCATTAACTGAGAGAAAATTAAAATTATTAGATTTTTGGACAGCTTTAAATGAATATTTAAATAATAAAAATTCAGAAATAAATCCGCAAAAGCCATCTTCAGATCACTGGAATAATATTTCTGTTGGAACATCAAAAGCTCATATAAGTTTAACGGCTCTTGCCAAAGAGAAGAAAATAGGCTGTGAATTTTACATCCCTGATAACAAAGAATTGTATTTTTATTTGATTGAACATAAAGAAAAAATAGAACAAATTTTTGGTCAAGAATTATATTGGCAAGAATTAAAAGGTAAAAAAGCTAGTAGAATTTCAATAAGCAGAGATAATTTTAATCTTTACGAAGATAACGATTGGGAAAAAGATTTTGCTTGGTTTGAATACAATGCTATAAGATTAAAAAAAGCAATATGCCCTTTTTTAAAAATAATTTAGATTTATATACTATATAATAAGATTATTTATTGACAAAATTGAAACATTCATCATGTAGTCCTTGTTCAAAGATTTCTTTAATAAACCTTGCTCTTATCCAAAGAGAAAATACTGAATTTGAAGCAGTTCTTGGATCACATTTAATAATTTCTTGCGATAAACTTTCTACAGGTTGGTTATAAATATTCTTAAAGGTATCATAACAAGCCATGAAAGTTCTTTGTGAGCATTGTTCCACTAAGTCTTTTGCTGGTGTTGGAGATTGTGTTAATACTATATCAATAAATCTTTCAACTTCATCTTTACTTAAAAATCTTCCGTGAAATTCTTCACTTTTCAGTTTCAATCCAAAATTATTATAAGTTTTATTTGTTATTTCTTTTATGCCTAAAATATTTTTAGCTTCTGCAATAACTTCGTTTTTACTTTTTAAATCATAAATCTCTTTAAATTTTTGCATATCTTCAGGTAAAGGAGCTTGCCACCAACCTTTTCTATTATTGTCGTTATGACCATCAAACCAATCCCTAGAATTTTTTAAAGTATTCTTTTTTACTCCCAATTTTTCAGCAGCAACAATAAAAGATTTATCTTGGCTGTATTGTGGATACAAAGATGTATGTTCAAATCGGCTGAAACAATACGCAATTAGATACATATCGGATTTTGCATCTTCATCAATCCTCTCATAAGTCCTGGTTGAAAAATTTTCTTTTTCTTCAACAACATTTTTATGTCCAGACGATTGTCCAACTTTGTTAATTGCAACTTCAGCTTTTAGCATAATTTGCATAAATATATCTTTATTCTCTTCATCTCTTGAAATAATTGATTTTTCCAAGCCCTGCTGAGCTAATTGTTTGATTTCATTTAACAAGGTATCCATATTTATATAGCCTCCTTGTTGTTATTATTTATTTTATTTTATAAAATGTCAAGAATAAAAGAAATAAAAGTTTACATTTTCTCAATATACCAATTAGAATTTCCAAAGTGATTAAAATTCCATTGTAATTGGAAATAGAAATTGTATTCCATTGAGTTATCATCTTTAAAATTGTAAGAATATTTATTTAGCTGTGTTCTGCGATAACTTTCAAAAGCAGTCCTAATTTCTTTTGCAAACTTTTTTCTAAATTCAGGATAAGTTATTTCTAAGGTTTCTCTTGTCAGCTTATTTTTCAAAATCATCTTCAAACCCTCTTATATTATCAAGTTCTATATTGTATCTTTTGCCTTGCTTATCAACGCAAGTCGCATAATCTATCTCTGCAT
>CASDOW010000061.1 GCA_949282195.1 uncultured bacterium
ACATGCAAAAGAAATTAAGTTCAGCAAAGATACTGATGAGAATATGAAAGCTCTTATTTCAAAACCTTATGCAAAAGTTTTAAAAGAAGCTTTTCCAAATGCCACTTTTGTTGGATTTACAGGCACCCCTATTGCTGAAACATATCAAACGTTTGGCGATGAAATAGGCCGATATACTATGGATCAGGCGGTTGCTGACGGACTTACAGTTCCTATAAAATATCATCCTCGTATAGCAAAAGTTTTGCTTGATCAATCCAAAATTAAGGAAATTGAAGATTACTATAAAAAATGTGCAGATGACGGCGCAACCGAAGAAGATATTCAGGCAAGCAAAAATGCCATGTCATCTATGGAAGTTATTCTTGGAGAGTCTTCTCGTTTGGAACGTCTTGCTGTAGATATTCATGACCATTATATCTCTACGTGCAACAATGATCCTGACAGAATACAAAAAGCAATGATTGTTTGCTCTAAAAGAGAAATAGCCTATAACTTATTGCAGAAATTCAAAGAAAAATATCCCGAGTGGTTTGAAGAAAAGAAAATTCCTGACGGGATTTCAGCAACTCAAGAAGAACTTAACGAACTAAAACCTGTGCCGTTTATAGCAATGGTTGCAAGCGTGGGAAGCAATGACAAAAAGGATATGTATGATTATCTGGGCGGAACAAAAAACGACAAACGCTCCGAAGAATTAGATGCCTCATTTAAACAAGAAAAATCAAATTTTAGAATTGCAATTGTTGTAGATATGTGGATTACAGGTTTTGATGTTCCTACTCTTACATGTTTGTATAATGATAAGCCCTTGAAAAAACATTTATTAATTCAAACTATCAGCCGTGTAAACAGAAAATATCCAGGTAAAGAGTATGGAATGATTATAGATTATATCGGCATCCGTGATAATATGCGAGAAGCTATGAAAATATATGGCGGAGATAATTCGGTTGCCCCTAATGAAGACGATGTTGAACAGGCAACCAAGATATTTAGAGAAAACTCAGAAATATTGAAAAATTTATTCGGTGATTATGATTTATCGCCGTTTTTAAACCCCCAGTGCGACCAGTCAGTCCGATACAGATTACTGGCAAAAGCCGCTGAATTTGTTTTTGTCTCAACTCAAGAATTAAAAACAGAAGGTAAAAATGGTTCTAAAAAAGTTTCATTTAAAACATATTTCTTAAAAACTGTAAAAAGAATGAGAACAGCATTCGATGTTTGTCAACCATCAGGTGAACTTGGCGAAGAAGAATCAGCACTTGCACAATGTTTTATGGCAATAGCGGGTTTCGTACGTAAAATGAGCGGAACAAGTGAAGTTGATACGGAATCTATGAACATCGTTGTTTCAAAAATGGTTGAACAAGCCCTAAAATATAATCAGGTTGAAAGCATTCTTGAATCAAGTGAGGAAGAAGATATTTTTTCACCTGAATATTTTGAAAAATTATCAGATGTAAAAATGCCCGCAACGAAACTTGAGCTTCTTGTGAAAATGCTTCGTAAACAAATAAAAGAATATGGAAAAGTAAATCAAGTTGCTTCAAAAACTTTTCAGGAAATGCTAGAAAAGACTCTTGAAGAATATAATGAACGCCGTAAACACCTATCCGAGGAAGAAGCCGGCGAGACTCAGGAACAAGCATCAGAAAACATTATTAAAACTGCAACCGAACAGGCTTTATCTATATTAAGCCAGATGAACGAAAGCAGAGAAAGTTTTAGAAAAATAGGATTAACCTTTGAAGAAAAAGCTTTCTATGATATTTTGATTTCATTAAGGAATCAGCATAATTTCGAATACGGCACAGATAAGGAAGTAGATGGAGTAGTGATTAATGATAAATGTAAATCATTAGCACAAAAAGTTAAAGAAATAATTGATACGAAATCTTCTTTTGCCGATTGGCTAAATTCGAAACCAATTAAAACTTGATATAAAAATTTGTTTAGTTAAAAACGGATATCCACCTCAATATAGTCCGGAAGTATTTAATAAAGTTATGAAACAAGTGGAAAACTTTAAAGAATATCAGGAGTAGTTCTATGGATATTTTGATTTTAGGAAATGGATTTGATTTAGCTCACAAATTAGACACTAAATATAATGATTTTTTAAAATATTGCCAAGAAAAATATAGTAGTATTAATAGCGTTGGTACAGATCATAGCAACAACTTTTTATATAACAATGTTTGGGTTAAACATTTTTTAAATAAAATACTAGCTGGTGATAAATGGATTGATCTTGAAAATGAGATTTATAATGTAATTAGAAAACTATGCGAGTTGCCTTATTTTAAAAATGGTATTTGGTATGAAAGATATGAAGATATTGTTTTTTTTATTTCAAAAGATTATAGAAAATTTAATTTTGATGAAGCTCAAAAATATTTTAGAAAACCTGAGAGCCTTTTTTATGCTAGGGATTGTTATTGCGTAAAAATCAAAGATTTTGTTGAATTCTTATATGTCCAACTTCGTGATTTTGTAAAAGAGTTTGAAAAATATTTAATTGAAGGAGAAAATAGAAAAATAAAAAATTCCCCCAAATTTAACTTGCTCGTGAATAGTGATTGTGTAAGCTTGTTAAATTTTAATTATACGGATACATGTGAACAGCTTTATAAAATAAATTTCAATTATAGTTCTTGCGGAATAAAAACAAAAGCAGTTTATGTACATGGAAAAATAAATAATGGAGATAACTGCAATATGGTTTTGGGAACTCATAGCTTTGATAATGAGCAAATTCCTGTCGAATTTAATATATTTAAAAAACATCATCAAAGACATAGATACAAAACAATAGAACCGTATCAAGAACTGTTAAATGAGTTAAAATATCCTAAGAAAATATATGTTCCGACATTCCATATAATAGGACATTCTCTTGATAAAACCGACCATAATATTTTGAAACATATTCTTCTGGCAAAAGAAAAATCTATTATTAATATTTATTACCATGATGAAGACGCATTGGCTCGAATGCAAAGCAATATTGATTTAATAATCGGAGAAGAGGAAGTTATGGCAAAAGTTAGATTTATCAACCAATACGATTCTAAACGTGGAATTTTAATACCTCAAATAGAAGCGACATTTCATTCTCCTTAAAACAATAAAAATCGCTATAATTAGAAAATATTTTACAAACTAATTATAATAATTGTATTGTTCTGTAAAGATTTGAATGCGTTTGTTTTACTTTCACGCTAATGTGTTGTGTACAATTAGGAGGTCATATGAGTAAAAGTAAGAAATATCGCATTAAACAAAAAGATTTTAGGGAGTTAGAAAAATTAGCAGAGCGGATTTACAACACAACGGTTGTGCTTGATTACTTCTGTCAAAAACAACAAGAATACGAAGAGCTTAGAAATATTACTCCTATTATTCATAATCTTAGACAAGATTCTGATACTTTAAATGCATATTTTATAAATTATCCGGAAGGTAATATTCAATACCGATATTAATAGCGTTCAAAAAGTGTTCAACTCCGCCATTAAGGGTTATAAAATTCAATTTATATAGCTTTTATACCAAAATAAAAAATGAACCGCTTAAGGCTCATTTTAGAAGCTTTAAATTTTCTAACGGATTATAGTATTTTTCTTCTGACTGCTCTATTAGATTTTGATATGTTTTAACAAAAGGTACAAGGCTAAAATAACCTAAAGATTTACGAATATACGAAAATGGGATATTTTGTTTAAGGCATATATTTACAAAATTATGCTGAAAGTCACTTGGATATAGCCTTTGAATACCCAATTTCTCAGACAGCTTCTTTAATACAATGTTTTCAAAATATTGTTGTGGATATTTACTTGAATTAAATCTAAAAACAAAATCTGTTTGTAATGGATTTGTTATTTTATATTTTGTTTTCAAAATTTCAATCATTTTTTTATCAAGTTTTAACTTTCTTTTTGAAGCCTCGCTCCTATTTATAACAAGGCGTTGTTCATATAGAAAATACTTTAAAAATATTGTATTATCTTCTAAATCAACTCTATCCCAAGTTAATCCCAATAATTCAGGAACACTAGCTCCTGTTGACAATGAAATATAAATTATCGGATAGGCTTCTGGGTATTTCAATTTACATATATTAAGTAAATTGAAAATTTCATCTTCAGTTAGAATATTCATATCTATTGCATAAACATTAGAATGCTTCTTATTGCCTCTTGTTATAAGATAATTTGTCTTAGGACAAACAGCTCTTATTATCGATTTTAAAAGTAAAATGTACATATTTACAGAGTTTAATTTAAAACCTTTATCAAACATACTTTGTTTATATTTAGCAACAACTTTTGGTGCGATTTCTCGGATAGTTAAATTGTCAAAATATTCTTTTAAATTATTCTTGTAATCAGTTTTATCATGCAATAATTTTTCCTGTTTATTTTCTACTCTTAGTCTATTCAAATAAATTCTGGCAGCATTTTTAAATTCCATGTTAATCGGTTCATCTTGTTCACAATTAGAAAATTTAGCCTTTAAAGGTTTTATATTGTTTCTGAAGTAATTAATTTGTTCTTCAGTAAAATCAACTTTAATTTTTCTTATAAAAAAACTTATAGCATAGGAATAAGGCTGTTCTGTTTTTTGTTCATCTTGTAATAATTTTTGAGCGCGATATAGAGCTTCTTTGGGAGTTAACTTTTCTTTTGTTAGATAGAATTTTTTAAAACATACATACAATTCATCTGGAATTGGACTCTCAACACAATTATTATATTGGGGTAATAAACCTTTAAAACCATAGCATTCATATTTTTTAAGAATTCTTACAACTGTAGGGTAAGGAATTTTTTGTTCTCCAGAGGTTTTGTTAAATAAATCTACAACATTTTTTAAATTTTCTTTTCCGGTATGGATTATAAAGTTAATTATCGCAACATATCTTTTTATTTTATTTTGAATATTTATATTATATTTTAGTAATTCCTTATACCCATCTTCTTTTTGTAGAACTATAGGTTTAAGAGCACTTTTCAATGAATACATTATTTCATTTATATTTTTATTTTTTTTTGCAAAAGAAGTAATTATCATTATTTTTTATAATTACCTGTTCTTTAATTAAATCAGATAAAATTTCTTTCACTTCTTGTTCTTGAAGTTCAGATACTACAATTATTTCATCAAGATTAAATTTATCTAATCTTCTTGCTACTTTTATTATTAAATCTTTATTTTTCAAT
>CASDOW010000062.1 GCA_949282195.1 uncultured bacterium
AATGTTTTGGATTGGCTTGTTGGTAATGTGTAACAACTTCTTGCCCTCAAAGGCGCAAGGTTAAATTATTAACTTATGACATAACGATGTTAAAGGTTAAGCCGTTCTTTCAATAAACCGTCTTAAAGTGCTGCGTTGGACGCCAAGTATTTTAGCAATTTGGGATTTGGAGATGCCTTTAGATAATAAATTCCGCACTTTTTTAGCATTTTTTGAGAGTTTGAGCTTTTTTGACTCTGCGGAAAACGGGCGTCCGAGTTTCTTGCCAGATGCTTTAAGATTAGCAAGAGATGATTTTGTTCGTTGGGAGATTAAGTTTCTTTCTATTTCCACCGCCAGACTAAAAGCAAAGGCCAGGACTTTTGATTGTATGTCATTACCTAGGCGGTAGTTTTCTTTCAAAGTCCAGACCTGGCAGTTTTTAGATAAACAAGTCTCCAAAATCCGCATAACCTCAAGCAAAGACCGACCTAAACGGGGTATTTCACAAGTAATTAAAATATCATTTTCCTGCAAATTCTCTAACAAAGCGCCAAGTTTGCGGTTTTTTAGCGCTTTTCTTGAGGATATTGTTTCTTCTATCCAGTCATCAATTTTCAATCCCTGATTTTGTTTATAGGTTTGTTTGTCTGTGCTCACCCGAATGTAACCAATAACAGCCATTGTTTTCTCCTTAAAATTTCTTAAAAATACCGGTCAATTTATTAGAATATTCGAACTTGCAGAAAGGTTTGAAAACAAAAGAAAAGGCAGCCGTTTTCACGACTGCTGCTTGTATTGGTAATGTTTTATTCACGATATACGAGCTTGTTTTACTTTGTAAAATTCAAAATGCCGTTGTGAGAAACAACCATTCCGGAATTTGTTCCCGTAAAATGAACAATATCAGGTCTATTGGCAGTCCCAATATCTAGATAAATTAATTTTTCAGTTTTAGAAGGATTGGAGATAACATGTGAACCATTTATATTGGCCGGAAAACAGATAATGTCGCCGGCATTGAGATGAATATCACCTTTTTCCGTTTTAATCATTGCCTCGCCGCTGATAATATAAAAAATTTCTTCATTTTCTTCATGATAATGATAACTATAAGCATATTTTCCAGGTTCAATTTCTACAAAGTTTGCCGAACATTTGGCAATATCGTCAATAACCGGTTTAACACTAAACTGATTATCACTTTGTACTTGTGCCGGAATTTCACGGTAATTTTTTACAATTATTTCTTTCATTTATTTTCTCCAAAAAAAAGATTGTATTTAAAAACAATAATTTTATAATGATATTTAGATTAAAATGTAAAGTAGGCACTATTTTATTATGAAGTATGCAAAAAGTAACTTTTGGAGAAAATAAGGTGATTTCAAATAAAAAAAATTTAGACTGTCCAGTAGCAACCACCGTTAATTTAATTGGCAATAAATGGAAATTGTTAATTATCCGTGATTTGCTTAATGGAACAAAACGTTTCGGAGAACTACGTAAAAGTCTATCTCCCAAGCAACGGCAGATAAAATAAAACAAAAATGGAATAAGGATATTACTGTTACAAAGTCATCAAAAAGAATAGATTTTGCAGTTAATACTCCAAATAAGTTATATTTAATTGAAACAAATTTTTATGGTGGTGGTGGCTCTAAACTTAAATCAACTGCCGGAGAATATGCTGAAATCTATCATCAATGGACAAATGATGGTCATCAATTTATTTGGATTACTGATGGTTTAGGCTGGCAATCAACCAAACGTCCTTTAAGAGATACTTTTGATAATACAGATTATATTATTAACCTAGACATGATACAAAAAGGTGTTTTAGAGGAACTACTTAAGTAAAAATTTACAAGTATTTCGTTAGGAATTCGTTATGAAAAAAAATATTAATATTTCTTCTGCTGAATATAGTGCAGTTCTTCAAGAATTTTATGAATATTTTGAAACAGGTTATAAATTCGAAGAATTTCTAAAGCTATATTTAGAAAAAATTGGATTAGATGAAGTCGCCGTTACCCAACGTTCTCGTGATGGTGGAATTGATTTAACAGCAGTTCGTAATGGGATTGGCGATTTAGGGGGGCAAGATTTTATAACGTATTGCATCCAAGCAAAAAAGTATAAACCTTCCAATACAATAAACATAAAAGATGTTAGAGAATTAGCTTATGTTGCAAATAGAAATAAAGCTATGGGGATTTTCATAACAACTGCAAAATTTTCAAAATCAACAAAAGAAGAATTTGAAGGAAAACAGGTAACTCCAATAATTTTGATTGATGGAAAGACTTTAGTGGATAGTTGTATTGATAATGAATTAGGTTTTGTTTATAAATATATCTTTACCGGTTTAGTTAGATGTGGTTGTTGCGGTAGTTTAATGACTTGTGAGACTAAAGTAAAAGATGACAAACATTCTTATAATTATCTTAAATGCAATAAATTACGCTCAAAATGCAGTCAAAAACCATTAAATGAAGCAAAAATCTTAAAACAACTGGAAAATGAGCTTTGCTTACCTTTTGCCATCAGTGATGATATGTTGAAAAATATTAAGGCGGAAGTTAAAAAGCGGCTTAAAGAAGAAAATATCAATACAGCCAATCTTAAACGTGACATTACAATAAAGCTACATGACCTTGACGAACAGATAAAAACCTTATTTCGTGGCTATATCCAAGGCAAATGTGATGAAAAAATGTATAATGAACTTAAAACTGAAATTGAACTGGAAAAAGAAAAGCTTCAAGAAGATATGGACAGATACCTTGAGATTGATACCGAAACAGATGAAATCTTGGCAAATATCGCTGAAGTGGCTGCAAATGTTGGAAAATTCTTAAAAAGTCCGATTATTTCACAAAAAAGAGACATTTTGAAACTAATATTATCGGACTGCAAAACTGATGGAAAAAATCTTTGTTTTTCAATAGTCAAGCCGTTTGATAAGCTGCTAAAAACGCCAGAAATTAACAAATGGTGCGAGATACTATGCAATTATCGGACTAATTTTTATGATGATTTTATAAAATTAAACCAGAACCTAAGATGTTTTATTTAATATATTTTTACCTTTATGGCTGGATACTATATGTAACCGAGTACTTAAATAAGGATATTATATTATGATAAAAAACATTAAAATAAGCTTGTTATTTCTATCATGTTTTTTATTTCCATCTTTAGCATTTGC
>CASDOW010000063.1 GCA_949282195.1 uncultured bacterium
GTAGCGGAAAAATCTTCTTCTCATTTTTATCAATGACGAATAAGAAGTGCGTAGCTCTTCTGTATTTTCATTGTTCCATTTATTGATAAAATCTTTTAATGCTTTTCCTTTCAGCCCCGTTGAGGCTTTTAATACAGGCAGATATTTTTCTGCCTGCTCTTTTGCCCAGTTCGGGGCCTCTGAATATTTTTTATTGGAAATATTTTCTCCGAGGTATTTGTCTTGAGCAAAATCAGGAAGTGATTTCAGATGAATAAAATAGTTTGACTGCTTGCCACACTTGACAATTTTAAACACAAAAGAGCCTTTGCGGCATTGCTTTTTGACTGTTTGAATGCTCAGTCCTAAAATTTCTGCAGCTTTTTCAATATTTATCCATATATTTGTTATGTCTTTTGCTTTCATAAATATTCTAATTTTAGTTTGCTTAAAGTTGCATTTAAAGCCCGCTTAACATTCCGACATAAAATTTGTGACAATTTTTTAAGCCAAAAAGCACTGATAATACGAAATTTTAAAATGAACATTTTAACAAAATCTGCTGCAATCTCCTTTTTATCTGTGTTTGACAAAAGACAAATATTTGTCCTGTTTTTTATGAAGAAACATGAAGCGGTCTTGACGAAACAGGTTTTTGTTATATTTTCGCCATTAAAATCATTATATCTGATGTTAAACAAGAATAAATAATCTCAAAATTATGCTCGGGGAATCTTCCCGATAAGTCTGAAATCTTTAATCCGGTTAAATCAGAGGTATATTTTAGTTAATTTTAAAAGGGGTTAAAATACTAATTTTCCGTTTAAAATCAGGGAAAAGTTTATGAAGTTATGTTTCTAAAGCTGTAACAAACTTTTTAAATCAAAATAAAGGTCTTTAAAATCTCTTTTTCTCCGCCATAGAGTTTCTGCTATTTTGTAATTAAGGTTATTGGCATTTGTATTATGAGTCAGGTTTCTTGAAAGGTAACAATATATCGTTGTGAACTCAGCTTTTTCCTTAGAGGAGAAAATTCTGTCATTTTTTGATTTTAAAAGGTTTTCAGATACAAAAATTTGATTAAAATAGAAATACAAATAAACTTCCCTATTGAAAAACTTTCTGTGTCGAACTTTTTGCGGCTGTTTTGAATAATATGAGTCAAGTTGTCTTTTCTGTCTTTGATAAATCAAAGTTCTAAATATTGTATAAAATTTCTGCACCTGATCTTCGCCTATATTTACAATATTAGATGCCTTTATTGTTTTAATGTCTTCGCAAAAGCACCTGATAACCATATCTGTTACAACAGCAGGATAAAGTCTAAATATTGAATAATTCTGTATGACAGGGTTTTGTTTACAATATATGTATTCACCGTTTTTAGTTATCAATTTGCCTTCTTTAACTAATTCATCCAGTACTGCTAACAGGTTACTTTTGGGAATTTCTGACAGTATTTCAATATTTTCAAGCGAAAATTTCTTTAGGCGTTTGCAAAGCTGTAATATTTTGTCTTTCACTTAAAATACTCCTTAGATTTGTTTCGTTAAGTTCCGTTAGGTCATTTATTATGGCAAATTTTTCAATTTTATTAATTAGTTTCACTATCTGTCTAAACTGATTGTGTCTTGTTGCAAGGTACTCCAAGCCGTCATTCGTAATCGGGATTTCAGATAGTTCCGATAGAATTTGTTTAATATCCTGTTTATTATAAGGTTCAAACTTAAATGCTTTATAAATCCTATCTTTCAAATGCGGATATCTTGATAACTTCTTATCAATATTTATCATCCCGACCAGTATCATTGGACACATCGTCCTATCATGTAAATCTCGCAAAATTTCAATAACATTATTGGTCACCAGATAGTCGACTTCATCAATAATTAGCGGTTTGGGATTTTGTTTTAACTTCTGTTCGACAAGATTAAATGTATCCTGAATATGCCAGAAAGGTTCTTCCCCTAACTCCTCTGCAATTTCTGATAATAGCCATCTGCTTGACATTCCCTGGTTTGCTCTCACATATATACAATCATTTTTAAAAGTCCACCATTTAATTGTTTCAGATTTACCAAGTCCGTATTCACCAAACACTAGAACTATTTTAGGAATATTCGCCGGAAGCTGCTTTACTTCTTCCATCAAGGCAACAAACTTTTTGACATTTTTGGTTCTTACAAATACTTTATTCATTTTTATGCTCCGTACAAATTGTTATATTCATCACTGCTTAAATACTTTTCAAGCCACTTCCGTTGTTCGGGATTAGTGCAACCATATTTCATTAACCATTCATATTTTTCATAATCTGCATTAAAAACAGGTACATTCATCTGTTGTTCTCTAAAGTTCAATTTGCGTTTTAATGGTGTTTTAGGTTGTTCAAATTTTTCAATTTCAATAACTTCTTCCGGCTCAATGTCTATGGCCTCCGCTTTTTCTTTAGGAAAATATTTTAAAAACTCTTTTTTCACTCTATTAAATCTGCGTTGTTGTTTTTGTATTTGTTGCTTAAATTGTTCCATGTCTTTTACAGTGCCGAGAACATTTGCCATTGGATGAACTTTTTCAACTTGCCTTGCAATACATAAAAATTCACCTTTCATTGAATATACAAGCACCTTTGAAAGATCAAACAGGCTGTATTTTATAAACACTTTTTCTCTTAAATCCAATAAATAATCACACTCCTGTAATGCATCCCAAGAAACGTTATTCCATGCTTATTTATTGTCCGAGCTTCCATTTTCATCATCAGGTCGTTCAAAATATTTTTATCTATATCTTGCTTCCGAACGGTGTTTAAACACTCTTTAATCGTTATACTTCTATCATTAGGACAGGGCTTTGAATTATGGAACTCAAGCCAGCAATCAATAAATTTAATAGCCTCCTGAACTGTCGGAATGTAGTTTTTAGTTAGTTTTTTGTGCATATCTCTGTGTAATTTCTCACCACGCTTTAACCATGCAGGTTTGTATTCAATACTTGTTCCGATGTAACTCGTCATCATTTTTTCAAATTCCTCCTGAAATTCAAGGAAGAATCTTTCAATAACTTTTGCACGTGCATTGTATGGTTTAGCAAAAACGGATTTTATTCCAAGTGTTGCATAGATCCCATTAAATCCCGCTTCGTCAAAATCTATATTTTGGAAATATTTTGCTTTAAATGCTTTTCCGTTATCCTGATAAACTACTTTTGGAATCAAGCCGAGATTTAAAATAGAATTTCTTAATGCACTTGCTATGCATTGAGTATTCTCACTCATCATAATTTCATAACCGACTAATGCTGTTGATTTCCAATCTAAAAAGCCGACCAAAGTTGCTCTGGTCGGCTTTCCTGTAAATGGATTGATTATTTGAAAATTAAGAACATGTCCGTCAGCTATCAAAACATCTCCTACTTCAATTTTAGAAATGTCTCGTTCTATATACGGTTCAATCTTATCGTGATATGCTTTTTCACCTTCTCTAAATAGAATCCACTTTGAATAATTATTTTTCTTAAAATTTTCTGCAAATCTTCTGAATGTCAGATTACATGGAATATTTTTATATCCTCGCTTTTCAAGAATATGTTTTGTTAAATTTATAGCTTTTCCGATACTAAATTTATTTGGGTGTAACAAATACTTCAAAAATATCTGTTTCGTTTCCTCATTCAAAATTGTGTTATATTCCCCTTGTCTATTAGTTTTGCGTTTTTGTAAAAGTCCCTCTGTTCCGTAATTTTCAAACATTTTAACCCAGCGATGAAGTGTGCCTATTGAAATTGAACCAACAAATTTATATATCTGTGGCAAATACATTCCGCTGTTATATAAATCTAAAAATACAGAATCAGCTTCTTTTTTAGTCGGATATTTTTTACGAAGGTTATTTAAAGCTACAACAATATCCACTCTTGCAAGTGCCGTTAATTTTGCATGTTCTGAGACAAAATTTTCCTTATTTTCAAGCGGAACAAGTGATGTTGTTTTTAATTCTTCTTCATCTAATCTATCTTGTATATCCGGCTCTAAGGAAGAATAAAGGATTTCATAGGATTTTCCGCCTCTTACTTCAATTTCTCTTGCAATATACTTACCCTGATTAATTGCAAGTCTTATTGAACGTGTGCTTTTTAAGCCTTTTAATTCTGCGATTTTGTTAATACTTATATATTCATCCATACACACAGATTAACTCTGAAGTCGGAAATGTGTTCCTGTTTTCCTGTTTTTGTTACAGAATGACACAATCCAGATTATGACTATAGGTCATTGACTTTTAGTCATTTATTTGTTATAATATTTTATTATCAGGAGTATTTTATGAATAAAAGACAAAAATCAGCCATTGAAACTAAACGAAAACTTATATCCGCAGGGTTGGAGCTTATTAAAGAAAAAGGCTTTGACGCAATAAATGTTGAAGATATTACAAAAAAAGCCGGTGTTGCCAAGGGAACTTTTTATACTTATTTCAAACGCAAAGAAGATATTGTTATGGAAATCAGCAGAACACCATTCGGTGAAATTGCTGATGAAATTGAGCAAATGGAAAACGCTGAATTGTTTGACAAA
>CASDOW010000064.1 GCA_949282195.1 uncultured bacterium
TTGATTATTATGACATTAATTTTTTATATCACAGTTCAGACCCGAGCAACACTTCTATTACAAATAGGGTTTTAACAATTATGCACGCAGATGAATATTGATTATAAAAAAAAGCGGAATGACATTATGCACGACAAAAAATGACGTATTGTATTTTTATATTAAGAGCATCGAAACAAATGGAGATAGTTTATGGAAGAATTTGAACAGTACAAAATGCTTTGTTATTTAAACAATGCTTTGCAAAATAGAGCCTTTTTCAAAGAACATTTGGAGGATGTTCATGATTGGCATGAAGACCAAGGGAAAAATATTGTGGATTATGTCTGGGTGCAAAAAAGGGAGGAAAGAAGATTTGAATATTTTAAAAATATTATTAATGATAATAAAGAAAAAGCTTATAAGCGTGGGGAAGAATTTATTCTGGTGATTAATAAAAAAATAAAATCTTTGAAAAAATGCAATCTATCGATTATAGAAAAACGCATCCGACTTGTATCCGAGCTTTTAGGGCTATCAGAGAGTGAGCAAGAGTTATACGGTCTTTTATCCCGCATCAAATTAGATGATAATTTTGATGATTTTAATCGCAATGCTTGCGGAAGAAACAATAAATTAAAATACAATGCATCGTTTTTACTAGCCACAAAACAGCATGAAATTGAAAAATTATTAGAGAAAAATGCTACGTTAATCAGACTTGGCTTAGTCGAACACGATAATAGAGATGTCTGTGCCTCTGACTTAACTCAAGAAATTCTTTCTCAAAATATTAAAAATGCTGCTGATATAAAAAATATAATATTGGGAAGTCCCTGCAAAGCAAATTTACATTGGAGTGATTTTTCATATTTAAAAGAAAAAGATTTTTGCGCCAAAATTTTACAGAAATCCGTAAAAAATAAGGAAAAGGGTATAAATATACTCTTTTATGGAGCTCCCGGAACAGGAAAAACCGAATTTGCAAAAACACTGGCTAAAAAAGTAAATGCAGAATTATATGCCATTGGTGAACAATTTGAGGATCGTGACCGTAAAGAATATTTGAACCTCTCTACTTCTATTCTGTCTCAAGATAATAATGTCTGTTTAATGATTGACGAGGCGGATGATTTTTTAGAATCAGAATATTTTGGGTTTAGCTTCAGAAGAAAGAATAATAATAAACTTTATATTAATCGTCTGCTGGAAAATAACCAGACACCGACTATTTGGATAATTAACTCTATTGAAGATACAGATAAAGCCTTTTTAAGGCGATTTACTTATGCCATAAATTTCAGTAAACCTAATTTAAAAATTAGAACCGAAATGTGGCAAAAAAGTTTAAAATCATATAACTTACCATCCAATAAAAAAACGGCAGAAGATTTTGCTATCCAATATAAGCTTTCACCATCTTTTATAGCAACCGCCGTTAAAGCCGCCCAACTGGCAAACGGGGGATTAGCAGAAGTAAAACAAAGCCTTAATTCTTTAGAACAGGCTTATAATAACGGTCATAGCATGACCGCAAAAATAAGTACATCAACAAAATTTAATCCTAAATTATTAAATACAGATACAGACTTATATCTCTTATCCGAAAGGATTAAACGATTACCAAAACGCCAATTTTCTTTATGTTTATACGGTGCATCGGGAACTGGAAAGTCCGCTTACGGCGAGTATTTGGGAAAAGAACTTTCAATGCCGGTTGTAAAGAAAAAATGTTCAGACTTATTGTCTATGTGGGTTGGTGGTACTGAAAAAAATATAGCAGCGGCATTTGAAGAAGGAAAAGAAAATCAGGCAGTTTTAATTTTAGACGAGGCTGACAGCTTTTTACAAGATAGAAGCAATGCTGTCCGGTCATGGGAAGTTACTCAGGTAAATGAAATGCTGACGCAAATGGAAAATTACCCCTATCCGTTTATTTGCACCACAAATTTGATGGATAGCTTAGATAAAGCCAGTTTGCGGCGTTTTACCTTTAAAGTATCATATAATTATATGACACCGGAACAATCCAGCCTTGCCTTTAAGCATTTTTTTAATTTTTCAAATATTGATTTATCTTATTTAGATTCGCTAACTCCTGGTGATTTTGTGGTCGTTAAGCAAAAAGCTGAAATTTTAGGTCTTCTGGATAAAAAAGATGAATTAATAAGAATGCTTGAGCAGGAACAGCAAAACAAAGCCCCAGCTCACCGCAAAATTGGATTTTTATAAGAAAACGTACTTAAGACGAAACAACACTATGATTTATAAAATTAAAAGCCAAAAACAGCTTATCAGTTTAATTAAGCATTGTGCAATGCTGCGAATATTTACCAACGGAAAAGATGTCTATGCGTGGAACAGCGAATTTACCGATCATCAGCATGCCCGAAAAATGCTTGGTGGATTAGACGAATCTTATAATTCTTATACAATAGAAAATAATGGACGGCTGTTACATTGCATCGTAATCAATTATCCGGTACTAAAAAAATTTATTCAGACATGGTTTCCTGATTGCTGGTATGGTTTCCATATTAAAGAATATGATACGCATGAGGGCATTTGCCTTTTTACCAATGAAAAACCGGAA
>CASDOW010000065.1 GCA_949282195.1 uncultured bacterium
TCATTTTCTTTATTTGTTTTCATAAGTATTCAGCCATTATTTTAGCTATTTCGACGATTTTTTAGATTAGACTTAACTAAACAGACCCTTGAGCCTATAAATTCAAAGCCTATTCTAAACTACGTTTAGTTTAGAAAATTCACTATCCGGAACCAAAAGGCAAGTTCCCAAGGAATTAGAAATTCTTTTTCTCATATTAAATCCATCAACGTGCCTTAACATTCCAAGATAACTATTTACCTTACTTCTTATTTCGAGCAATTCCTCCTTTGAATTTTTCTTTTTACTGCTTCTCCATTGCTCAATAGAGCTAAAACATTTATTTATAGTTTTGTTTCTTAAATGAGTGTGTCCCGGTTTAACAACAAAACCAACAAAATCAAAACCTCTTTTCACCAAATTGATATTTTTCTTTTTGTGGTTTAATTCTAAATTTAAATTTTCAATTAAAAATCTATTAATTTTTGCATATGCGTAATTTAAAAAACCGGGGTCCTTGTCAATTATTAAAATATCATCCACATATCTTAAATAATATTTACATCCAAGAACATGCTTAGCATATTGATCAAGCGTATTTAAATAGACATTGGAAAAAAACTGGCTGGTCAAATTGCCAATAGGTAAACCGCACTCTACACTTGTATAAAAAAGGCTTTTATATTTTGGCAACTTATCAAGCATTTCTTTCGGAGACTTTAAAAACATGTTCTTTCTAGGATCATGAAATATTACCTGCCTGATTAAATCTGCCAGCCATTTTTCCCGTTCTTCGTCTATTCTTTCCATAACAAGCCTATGCAAAATATGCTTGTTTATGCTGACAAAATAATTTTTAATGTCCATTTTAATAAAATAGGCATCTTTAGAATAGTTTTGAGTTATATTTCTTGCAAACTGAGCAGCTCTTTTTGCACCTAAAAGAGTTCCTCTGCCCACAATGCAACTATACGTATCAAATATAAATCTTGGAACAAACCTATCGTAAATAGCATTGTATATTAAATGATGTACAATTCTATCTCTAAAAGATCCTGCCCAAATTTCTCTATATTTCGGTTCACTTATAACAAAACAAATACTTCTTCCGATTTCGTATTTATTTTCAAGTATATCCATATAAAGCTCATACAGATTTTTCTCACGCTCAAATTCAAACTCCATAGCTTGATAAGTTGAGCTTTTGTGTTTTCTGCAATCACAATAAGCTTTGTACAGTTTTTCAAAACTAAATTCCGCTATTTGAAACTCTTTTGCCAACTTAATACACCCGTTATTTTAAAACCACTGTTTTATACTGATTAATTCTTTCATTTTGAGCATTTTTGCTTGTATAATTCAACCAGCCTGAAAGCTGTTTTTCAATGTCTTCTACATACAAACAACAATTTAAATATTTTTCGTTTGAAATATTTTTTAAGGAATTAACCAACCTTAATGTCACACTTATTTGTTTTATTTTTTCTATCATAATTCTTATTGCTTCCGCCCTTTGTGTGTTAGTTTTTGCATCATTCGCTTTATAAATTGATACTATAAATTCAATAATTAAATTTAATAACTTTTCTCCGATTGTATATCTGTACTCTCTTTGCATGTGTATTAAAAGACAAGAGTAATAAACCAAAAATTCATAAGCTTTTTTGTAGATATCTAAATGCATATATTGCGCCATAATATTTTCCTTTCTATTTAATTTTTCCTATCCTTTTTTTGGAAAATTAAACCTTTTTTAACTTCATTTTGTTTTGATATTTCATTGTTATTTGATAAAGTTAAAGCTTTCATTTTGTTTTTACATATTCAATTTTTAAATTTTAAAAGTTTTAAAGTTTTCAAGTTTTCATAATTTTCACCTCATTTCTAAAATTCGCGCCGAGAAAGGGTAGAAGGGTTAAAGGGTTGAACTATAAATTCGTGACACAGCGCACCGAAAAAGCGTCCGTGCGGTAATTGTTAAGCTGGTACCAGCTACCACTAAACAAGTAGTAAAAGTAAGCGTAGGACGAACCGTAAACAGTACCACTCCACACATTGCGCGGGTAGCAATTGCCACCGCTCGACCCTGGGCACCTATTCGAATTGTCACAACGAGCTGACGAGTAACCTGAATAGTAGTCGCAAAGTTGTAAACCGCTTGTTCCTTTACCTTTAGAGTTATTAGCCCATCCTGACATTTCTGATGTCGTTGCTAAGCGCCAAGTATAGTTTCCTGCATGGAAATTTTTGCAAATATAGTCAGCAGCCCACCAATCGCACACTGTTCTGTTGCAACCAGAGTAACCGCCGCCATTAGAGTTATCGCATGAGCTTGCTGAAGTATTACCTTGCCAACAACATTTATTAGAACTACTTGGGGAGCAGCTTTGGTTGATTTGTTTGATGTTTACTCCAGAAGCAATAGGAAGATTAGTGCTATCACCCATGTTTTTTCTTGTTATACAAAGATTTCCAATCTGCATAAAATCTTCACCGCTACAAGTAAACTCAGGTTCACATGCACTTGAACTTTCAGGATTATCTGATAGTTTATAATCGGTTGAACAAGTTAAACAT
>CASDOW010000066.1 GCA_949282195.1 uncultured bacterium
TCTAAAGATTGTATAAGGGATTATGCAAATAAATTCTATGATGTTAATTTTTACCTTGATGACATTAGGGATAGTTATAAATTTGATGTTTCCTGTCAAAGTAGTGTACCTCAAGCAATTGTTGCCTTTTTAGAAGCAAAAGATTTTGAAGATGCCATTCGCGGTGCTGTTTCAATTGGTGGAGATAGTGACACGATAGCAGCCATTACCGGTGGCATTGCAGAAGCTTATTATGGGATTCCCGAGGAAATAAAAAAAGAAGCATTGCAATATCTTCCGAATGTCTACAAAAAAATATTGCAGTTATTTTATAATAAAATTGAGAACAGAATATAACTTAGTTAATCATTTCTTTGCGAGCTTCTCATATACTTTACGGTACTCTTTCATTGATTGCTTTACGAATTTTATAGCATCAGCTGTAGGAATGAACTTAGTTCCATTTTTATTTCTACTTATAGACTTAAATATACGACTTAAAGCTTTCCACACTCTATTTCTCCTTTCTTTTTAGAAAATGAGCAGCTGAAATTTTTCCTTTTTTTTACCATTGAAATACACTTATCCCCCATCATTTTTTGACGGTATAATACATGACCGACAAAATCTGCCGGGATTTTTATAAAAATATATTTTTAAAATTTAGAATATTTAGGATAATTAGCTTTATAGGTAATATAAAAAAAATTAGTCTGCTTCAATTACGGATATGGCTTCTTGAAATTTTTTCGGAGCCAAGTGCATATATCTCATCGTCATTTTTATATCAGAATGCCCCATTAGTTCTTTTATTGTATATACATCAACTCCCCCCATAGCTAGCCTACTTGCAAATGTATGCCTTAAAGTGTGAAATACAACTTTATTTCGCGTGTCCGTAATGTTATCATTAAAGCCAAGCTTTGCAACAACTCTATCAAATTGATTTGAAATTTCTTTTATTTTTTCTCCTTTTGTGTTTGTGAAGACATAAGAAGAAACAGCTACCGTATTTTTCCGTTGAATAAGCATTTCATATACTTTATTGGTCATATTAGCGTATCTATTAATAATACCTTTAGGATCTCTTATGGACAGGGTTTTGGTTTCAAAATTAACGTCCATCCACTCTAGAGAGAAAATTTCATTTGCCCGCAGTCCTGTATCTAAAGACAATAAACATATATCATGTAAAGGAGAATTTGTCATTAGTGCAAGAGTGTCTAGAAGTTCCTGGATTTCCTCTTTACTTAAGAAACGAATACGACGATTATCTTTTTTTATTCTTTTTACTTTAGAAGCCGGATTTGTATTTAAAAATTTTCCGGCATTTATGCCACTATTAAATACTTGTCGTATTACATCTAAAATGTGATTAACGGTAGCCGGAGCTAGGCATTTTTCTTCTCCATTTGCTCGTAAAGCCGGAGAAAATAAGTAGTCTTTTAGTCTCTCGATATCTGCGGGAGTAATCTCATATATTTTTAAAGCGCCGATTTTTGGAAAAATATATTTTTTGTATAAGGATTTTTCATTAACCTGTGTTTTCTGTATCTTTTTTGATAAGTAAATCGGTTCATAAATATTATCCCATAATTCAGAAAAAGTGATGTTTCTTTCTTTTTCTGCAGCTTCTTCTGCTTCTTTTGCTTTTCTTTCCTGATTTGCCAATTCATATTTTTCTTTTAGGCTTTTGTATCCTGTACCATTTTTTATGTTTTGTTTTATAGCACAAACCGCTTCAAAAGCTTTCAGCTCAGTATATCCTTGACTTTCCCAACCAAAACCTTCGTTTTTAGTTTTCCCGTCAAATTTATAACGTATCATAAAATAACGGTCTTTACGGATTCCATTTCTTCTGGATGCATGTTCCCTATAGCGAACACCTGTATATTTTGACGGAAAATATTTTTCACCCATTTGTGCCACTCCTGTGCCATTTTTTTGCAATAAAAAAAGTGATTTTCTGTTACATTATGGAATACATCTTATAATAAAAAATAAGCAAAATCAATATATTTATTGCATATCGCTGATGATTTGTGATATTAAATTATCTATATAATAATACGCTCATAACCTGAAGGTCGTTGGTTCAAATCCTTCCCCCGCAACCAGTTGGAGAAGAGGCTTTGGGAGAAATCTCAAAGCCTCTTTTTTTGTGTTCCGAAAACTGCCGGACAGGCCGGGGTGGATTTAGGTTATGAAAAAGCCGGCTTTAGCGATGGAATGAGAGCGATACGGACGGCGGGGCTTTGGATTATGAAATTCGGGACAATATCCGGCGATGGCTAAAATTAAATAATCTCAAAATCAAAGACTTTTCAAATAATATCAAAGACTTCCCGTTTTGCGGAATAAAAACGGCTTAATTTTATTTTTCTCTTGATTTTCATAAAATTTTTGAATACTTTTTTAATATGTCCGGCGGCGGGCGATTAGCCGTGGCCGGGCATTGAGTGCCTATTATGGCGCAAAAGGGCTGTCGTAAGCTCATATACCGTTCGGTGTTAGGATATAACATCGTCATATTGCCAGCTCGCCGTAACG
>CASDOW010000067.1 GCA_949282195.1 uncultured bacterium
ACACGGAAGAAAACGAATATTCGGTAAACGTGAAAGTGCGTTTCGACCATCCGCACCAGTGGGGCGATGATTTCTACACGGAGGATTGGGCATGGGGGCACAAGTCTGACGAGTTCGGCACGTTGCGCCATTTGCGGCTGCTGGAGGACAAGCCGGACTTTCAAACAATGATAGTGGTTTTCGGCGAGCCAATCAGCCAAATAGACCGCAGCGTTTTTGAGGATGTGGAAACGTGGGGCGTTTGTTCCCTGCAAGGCTGGGTAAACAGCTATGAAAGTTCCGGTTTGTAGCCATAAACGACCATACGGCGGTCATAACGGGCGAATACAACCTTGAACAGGTCAAGGTGTGGTTAGAGAAACATGTACCCGTAAAGAGCCTTAAAATCAGTTGATGGAGAACGGCGGCAAGAATGCCGCCGCCACTTTCTTCCCCATAATATTTGAACTATTTGATTATTTTTATCAATGTATAAAATCAATCGTTATAACAGATTGGTTTTCAAAAATATTTTTTACTATATTCCTTATTACTGGATGGTTTAACTTATAAACACAAGATTTCTCATCGTTGGGGTTTTTAAGGTGGTCTGCATCATTATGGATAGCAGATAAATAATAGTACGCATCAGGAATCAAAACAGAATGTTCTTCTGCGTATTTAAGTTTTTTATCTGTTTGATGTGTGTTGATAAACTCAATTCTTTTATCATCATCCAATTGGTTATAAATCAATTTTTCTAATCGAAATCTAATGCCAAGACTTACGGCATAAGGATCATAGGTAATATCTGTACCAAGATACTTATTTAGTTCTTCAAGTACATATTGTTTTAAATTAATTCCTTTTGCCCATGTCTTTTTTAGGTTGGGTTGAATAGGAATATCTGAACTTCTATCAATGGTATTAGGATTATAATGAAAGAAGTATTTAGATAGGTCATTATATAATAGTTTTTGCTCTGGAACAGTTTTATCTAATTGTTCTCTACAAGCAATAAATGATTTCATTGCATTTGAGCCAATAGCTTCAACTGATTTAAGGTATTGGATATTAAGTAAAGATGGCTTAAAGATATAATTCCTAAAATATTTCGGGTCTAAATGAGTAAACAAAATAGGATATATTACACAAACATCTTTTTTTAATAAATTTGAAAGATAATACTGGGCAGCAATTATATTGGCATCATCTAAATAATCAAAGACTTCGTCTATAATTAATAAGTATTTCTTTCCATTTCTTAAGGTACTCTGAAATTTAAGAAGTTGAATTATAAATGTCAAAACATCTCTTTGACCATTTGAAATTTCATCAGCATGTGGAAATTCTACAACAAGCGCATCTTTTTTTTCTTTTGAAGAAATTTCTTTCCATGTTGTATTGAGATACGAGATATTTCTATCGAATTTATTTTTGAAAATATCATAAGATGCTCTTCGAGAGGCCTTTAAAAGAGATTCTTTTTTATGTTTAAACAGATAACGGAGTTGATAGAATAAATTAAATCTATCGAATAAAGATATACCTATTATATCTTTAAAAATTTCCCCAAACCTATTATAGAATTCATCTTGCTCTATTTTATCAAAAAAATCATCTTGTATGTTTGCTATTACCTCCTCTTTATTTCCTCTAAGTTGTTGAATATTTATTTTTATCTCATCAATTAAATCGCTTCTTTTTTTGGTTTCAAATTTCTCAAAACATTCAAATGAAAATTGAATGCGTTCTAAAAAATCATTTTGAGAAAAATAATCTGATAAATTAGATAATACCTTACCATTGACTCCAAAATTCATCTTAACATCCGAATATTTATACAAATCTGAAACTTTTTTGGGAATTGAATCTACAACTGTAATAGAATCAATAGATAAAAAACCCTTAGTTGTTGAGAATCCTCCGAATGTTTTTGAAATGGTTTGAACTTTTAATCTATTATTGATTATGAAACAAGTTATTTCTTTATTGATTGTATTGGTTGTTGGATTTGCAATTAAAGTTACATTGTCAAGAACAATAGAAAGAGAAGGAATAAGGGTTGTATCCTTTTTGTGCATATCAGCCTCTTCAACCTTGATTTTTCCTTTTGCTAAAGAATTAAAAGCTGCTGTAATTGACGATTTCCCAAACCCATTAGGTGCTACTAATATATTTACTTTTCGAGGCTTTATCTCTAAATCAAAACTATTATTAGTAGTTCCAAATCCTTTAATATTTTCTATTTTTATATTAGTTATCATATTAATAATTTTAATAGCAAATTTACGCATAAATAAGACACCCGGCAATAAAATGCCGGGTGTTTATTAACATATTCATTCAATAACAATTATTTTTCATCCTCCTCGCTGTCATTATTGAACGAGAACGAAACCTGCTGCATCTGCCCGAAGCTGTCGATGATATAGATGTCAATCGTCTGCTGGTCGGTCGATGCCGATGTGTAGTAGAGCCGGAA
>CASDOW010000068.1 GCA_949282195.1 uncultured bacterium
GGGAACAGAGGAAAGTAAAAAAATCTGGGAGGAGAACGCACAATTTTGGGATAATGCAATGGGTGACGAATCTAATGAATTTCACAGAGAGGTAGTGCGCCCCAAAGTAACGGAACTTCTATCTCCTAATCCTGCGGATTACATTTTGGATATTTTGTAATCCATATAAAATGTAATGCAATTCCTTTATTAGAGAGTGTTTTGAACTATAAAACAAAGTTGTTATATGTGTAATCAATTTGCTCTTGGTCTATTCCTATATAACGTAAGGTTATTAACTGACTTGAATGGTTAAATATTTTTTGCAGGAGTGCAATGTCTCTAAATTGTTGATAGTGATGGTATCCGAAAGTTTTTCTCATAGAGTGTGTGCCTATTTTTTCTTCTAGTCCGACTTTTTTACAAGCATCTCTTATCATATAATATGCAGTTATTCTGTTGTATCTTCTGCCCCATAGGGATTTAAACAATGGCTCTTTGTCTCTTTTGCCTTTGACATAACCAGCAATTAAGTTTTTTAATTTATCATTAAGTGGAAATTTTTTGTATTTCCCTGTTTTCTTTTCCACGATTTGAATATAGTTTTTTCCCCTGACATCCCCGACATTCAGGGCAACAATGTCTGAAATTCTAAGACCGCTATTTGTACCAAACACAAAAAGCAGGTGGTCTCTAGTGCTTTGTTTTTCAAGATATCTTTCGACTTTTTCGACATCTTTTTTACTTTTAATAGGTTCAACTGTTGTCATTTTCTCTCCTTTCCTTTGACCTGATTACATACTTGTTGAGGGATTATTCCCCTAAGAAATTTTCGGTCATACTTAGGATTTCTTCAAAGTCATCAGGGGTAAGTTGTAAATAAGGTCTTGCAGGGATTTCGACAGATTTGTTTTTGCCGGCTTGACCGCCGAGTTGATGAATTGCTGCATATTCAAGGTTTGAACCCATAACAGCAGAATCATCGTCATAATATGTATTAACAGAAGATGCAAGTTGACCTGAAATCTGTAAAATCATGCCGGGCCACTGTTTATTTTTTGTCCGTTGCTTAATTGTTGATTCCGATAATTCTGTCCACTTATCAGGTCTGCCCTCTTCTTTAAAGTTTTCTTCGGTAGAATATGCGAAAATACCTGCGATGTTTTTCATTAATGGTCGCAGGTTTTCGCTTCGTTTTGCCAAATCAAGTAATCTTGATTCAACCTCTTTATTATCAAGTTTTATTTCAATTGGTTCACTCATCTAGTGTTCAACAATCTTAATATACTTTGAAAATTTACTATTTACATATTCATTGAATTTATCAATGGTAGTTTTATCCCATTGATTACATACATACCATATTTGACCGTTACAATTAATTTCTGTGTATCGTTGCACTTTGTCAATATCTTGATTATACTCTTTTATCAAGTCTCCAGAACTTGAAGCAAAGGTTCTTTCGAAATTATTCTCTTCAAAAAAAGCAAAATCAGAACTACTTAAAATATTGTTACTAATCAAGTATTGAAGTGTAATTTCTGGAACTCTGGCTTTTGGAATATTAGTTTCTTTTTTATTTGAAGAATTTATAAATATAATGTCATAACGTGTATAATCTTTACCAGTTTTTTCTAGTGTAGAGTTTGAACTTATATCGACAATAAGTTTTAAAAGTGGTTCTTGTATTTTTTCGTAATCTTCTTTTATGCTTATTTTATGGCATTTTTTTAATTCTTCTAAAATGTTTTCTAAGTTCATAAATGACCTCCTATAAAATACTTTGTACTTACATTATAATACATAATATGTAAATTGCAAGTATTTTACAGTTTATAACTTTACGTTTATTTGCATAAATCTTCTTTAATAGGATAATTAGCAATCAAAAGTTCTTTATAAACTTTATTAGCTCTATTAGTCCCCTCTCTGTTATTGATTCCGTTTTGTCTTTCAACTTCAATCATTTCGTATCCTTTATATAATTCTCGGACTTTTGGAGAATCATCATAGGAAAGAAGAAAACGACCTTTGATGTCTTTTAAAACATCTCTTAAACGTTCATGGTCGAAATCAGTAGTTGATGTTACTTCATAGCCACAACCTGAAGTATAAGGTGAGATTTTGAAGCTCCTCCACAAGATTTTTTTACAGTTCCAAAAGTATCACCACGACCACCAAAAGAACGTGTTATTAAAAACAAGAACTGTGCTGCTTTTTGAATATCCGTAATAAAAGTGCCATTCAAAAATTGGAAGAACATTTCACGAGAGCCTAAAAGATACTGTAATTCTTCTTTTAATGCATTGGGGTGGTATTTTACAATTCTGAAAAGATTAACCAATCTTCCATCAAGGTCGTTGTAGATTTCTAAATCTGCCCATCTGTCCTTATAAAACAAAATCCAACCACCACCACCAAATGGTTCAATATACGATTTTATGTCTTTAGGAATAAGTGGAGCAATTGTTTTTCTTAGTAATCTTTTTCCACCAACCCAATTAATTAAACATTTTCTATCTACAGTCATTTAATACTCCTTTTATACTTGTTTTAATAGTGTTCAAATATCATTCAAACCACTGTCTTGGATTATTCGGAGTGTCGGAAAGTTCTCAGCTTCCCGACACCTTACGGGTTACGCTTCGCTTCACCCTTCCGAAAATCCGCTTGCAGGATTATGAGACCAACCAACATCCGGGGCAATTTTTTTACCGGTCAATGGATCTGTGTAAACTGTAACCGGTTTGTATTCTCCTGATTTTTTCG
>CASDOW010000069.1 GCA_949282195.1 uncultured bacterium
CGAGATTAAAGAAAACGATTTCAACCTAAATATTCCGCGCTATGTAGATACCTTTGAAGAGGAAGAAGAGATTGATTTGGCAGCCGTCAAAGCCGAAATTGCCAATTTGGAGCTGCAGCTCCAGGAAGTCCAAGCCCAAATGCAAGATTATTTGGAAGAATTGGGAGTGTAGATGATGAATAATGATTTGATTTTATATTCTACTGAAGATGGGCAAGCTCAAGTTTATTTGAAAAAAATAGACGGTCAAATTTGGCTTAATCAATACGAAATTGCAGACCTTTTTGGCGTGGACAGAACAGTAATTCTTAAACACATATCTAATATATATAACGATAGAGAATTATTGAAAGAGGCAACTTGTGCAAAATTTGCACAAGTTCAAAATGAAGGATCAAGAAGCGTTACAAGGCAAATTGAACATTATAATCTTGATATGATTTTAGCTGTAGGTCTTCGAGTTCGTTCTGTTCGAGGTACTCAATTTAGATTGTGGGCAATAAATAACTTGAAAGAATATTTGATAAAAGGTTTTGTTATTAATTCCGAGCAATTAAAAGAAACAGTTCGATATGATTATTTTGATGAATTACTTCAAAAAATCAGAGATATTCGAGCTTCAGAAAAGCGTTTTTATCAAAAAATCAGAGATTTATTTGCTTTAAGTAGTGATTATAAAGGAAATGAAGCAGAAACAGGAATATTTTTTGCAACAGTTCAAAATAAATTATTATTTGCTGTTACAGGTTATACTGCAGCAGATTTGATTATGCAAAGAGCCAATGCAAAGGAAACTAATATGGGCTTAACAAGTTTTTCTGGAAGTGTTGTAAGAAAAACAGATATTTATATTGCAAAAAATTATTTAAATGCTGCGGAAATTGAACAGTTGAATAGACTGGTTTCAATGTTCTTAGACTATGCAGAGGACAAAGCTTCAAGAAAAGAGCAAATAACATTAGAAAATTGGAAGCAATATGTTGATAATTTTGTTGCTTTTAATGAATATCCTATTTTGACTAATGCCGGAAAGATAGGGCATGACAAAATGAGAGAAAATGTATCTTTAATATATGAAGAGTTTGATAAAAGAAGAAAAGAACAGGCACAAAAAGAAGCTGATTTACAAGATATATCTGAACTAGAAGCATCGATTAAGGAATTGGTTAATGAAAGGAAGTAAAATGAAAAATTGTGAAATGACTCCGGCTGATATAGCCAAAGAAAGAAAAGAACTGTTTAATTTATTAAAGAGATCGGTAAACAAAGTCTATAGCAATTATCCTAAAGTGATTAAAATACAAGGGCTTGAACAGTGTGTTGCCGCGTTAATATACGCTCAGTTGTTTCAAGAAATTTCAGCATCAGAATACGCAGATTTAGATTTGAATTCCGAATATAACAAAAATTGCGATTCTGTAAAAGCTACGCCAAATTTTCCTCAAGGAGTACGTCCCGATATTATATTACATAAAATGAGGAGCAATGAGGAAAACAAAATTGCCATAGAATTTAAAGGATGGTGGAATAATAACTCGAGCAAAGACATCAAAAAATTGAAGGATTTATTTTCCAATAATTTGGAGTATCGTCAGTAAAAGAAAAATCTACATCAATATCCATATTTTCGTTCATATTAATACACTATCTTTTGACCTTTTTTGTAATTTAATGCTTAACTCAAAATTTAATGCTTCGTATTCTTCCTCTAATATATATTGCAATAAATTATACTTTATACACTATACCATAAGACAATATAACCAAGCAGAAGATAAACCAATGATAACCGATGTCGCCTTGCTTCTTTGACATATTGACGCACGAGTTTTATGGATTACTTTTTTCTTCTTTCGCGTCATGGTGTCATTGATAATTTTGGCGACATATACTTTATCATCTCTCTTCTGCTTCTTGTTATTGGTGATACATTGGGACGCAAGTCTTATTGTATCTGGTTTAACATTGTCTTTATTTGTCATGTATCTTCTGTATTTATCTCTTATGTATTATTTCTTTTATTTATCTTTAT
>CASDOW010000070.1 GCA_949282195.1 uncultured bacterium
GTTATATCCTCCACTTTTGATGAGCCGGCAGCGCGCCATGTTCAAGTTGCAGAAATGGTAATTGAAAAAGCCAAACGTTTGGTTGAAACCAAAAAAGACGTTGTCATCTTACTGGATTCCATAACCAGATTAGGGCGAGCCTATAATACCGTTCTTCCTTCATCTGGTAAGGTTTTAACCGGTGGTGTTGATGCTAATGCGCTTCAACGTCCGAAAAGATTGCTGGGTGCAGCGCGCAATGTTGAAGAGGGCGGTTCTTTAACGATTATTGCTACCGCTTTAATTGATACCGGTTCTCGTATGGATGAAGTTATATTTGAAGAGTTTAAGGGAACAGGTAATTCTGAAATTATTTTGGATAGAAAATTGACTGATAAACGGTTATTCCCGACAATAGATATTACGCGCTCCGGAACCAGAAAAGAAGAATTATTGGTTGATAGAGTTACTTTAAGTAAAATGTGGGTTCTGCGCCGAGTTCTGATGCAAATGGGAATGACGGACGGAATGGAATTTTTGTTGGATAAGCTGAAGCAATCCAAAGATAATAAAGACTTCTTTAATAATATGAACAGTTAAACTTTTAATGCAAAAATTCTTTTCATTAGGGGGGATTTTGAAACCAAATACGCCATAGTGATAGGTAATATAAATTTAAATATTGTAATCAATAGCTTAACATAAATTACAGTTGCGTCGGTATTAGCTGTTTTATAATAGTCATTCCATGGTAAAATAAGTACGTCAACACTATGCACACAAAGCATGACAATCGTATATCGCCCCAAGAAAGCCATTATTTTTGAAATTTTAGTATTTTGTTCCAACCAGCGACAATATAATAAAACCAAATAGCTTGCAGCAAGCGCAACGATAATATCTGTTATAAGGTGCTCCGAATAATTATGAGCAATTAAAAATTGACTCCGAATGTTAATTCCGACTGAAAAAATGCAAAGCAAAGGGAGCACGGCACCTAAAGACGGATGATAATCCATAACCCGATATTGCTTCCCTTGATAACCGATATAGATAAATAATACGGCTGTCATGGCAGATTGAATGCTGAACGGAAACCAAACATAATTTGTTGAAAAATATCCTATGCAAAAAATAATACACAGAGCAGTTTTCTGATATTTATACTGTAACAGCATATTCAAAATTATAAATCCGAAAAACAGTGCCAGGCAAAACCAAACCGGCCCTATGTCGATAATTTTATATCCAAAAACGTGATTGATATAACCGCTACCGTATAAAAAACCGATAAAATAATTCCATACCCCTAAAAGAATATCGGAAAACGATAACCCAGCCAAAATGCTCTTTAGTATATAAATAAAGATGACAACACCTCCCACCAGTAAGTAAGGAATAATAAGTTGTCTGAATTTTACCTTAACTAGGTCTGCCGTGCTGGAATAAGGCTTAAAAAAGTATCCGCTAAGAAGAAAAAATAAAGGTATGTGAAACGTATAAACAAAACGGTTAATATCCGGCACCCCGAAATGTCCCAGTATAACCATCATCATCGCTATAAATTTAGCTATGTCAAAATAAGCGATTCTCATTACCACACCTCTTTTCTTATGATAATTCTTTTTGAGTTAATTTTTTTATAAGAGATACAAATTTCTGTTGCGATTCTTTAATTTTTGCGTTTAGTTATAAAAAAAAAGAAGGATGGTAAAATGTCAGACTCTACAATTTATGCTCTATCAACTGTTTTTGGAAAATCAGGCATTGCTGTTATTCGTATTTCAGGCAATGAAGTTTTGCATATTTTATCAAAAATGACGGATATAAACATTGCAACGATAAAGCCGCGTCGCGCCTATTTCTGCACAATAACTAAAAAAGAAAGCTCAGAACTATTTCTGCACAATAACTAAAAAAGAAAGCTCAGAACCTTTGGATAAAGCTATCGTTTTATATTTTAAATCGCCGCACTCTTATACAGGAGAAGATATTGCTGAAATTCAATGTCACGGTTCAAAGGCTGTTTTAAACAGTGTATTTAAAGAACTTGGCATGTTTGAAAATGTTCGATTAGCTGAACCGGGAGAGTTTTCTAAGCGTTCTTTTTATAATCACAAAATGGATTTAACCGAAGCCGATGGATTGGCTGATTTAATAGATGCAGAAACCTCCGAGCAACAAAAATATGCTTTACGGCAAATGGATGGTAATTTAAAAAATCTATACTCCTCTTGGCGAAACGATTTAGTCAAGATTTTATCTTATCTTGAGGCTTATATTGATTTTCCAGAGGAAAATATACCGGAAAATCTGTATGCAGATATTTTAAACACTGTATTTAAAGTGAAATACGATATAGAAGAACATCTAAAAGGAAATAACGTTAACGAACGTCTGAGAAATGGTTTCCGCATTGTTATTGCCGGCAAAACAAACGCTGGAAAATCAAGTTTGGTAAATGCCCTAATCAAAAGAAACGCTGTTATTGTTTCAGATATAGAGGGAACAACCAGAGATTCCATAGACATTAGTTTGGACATAGGCGGTTATCCTGTTGTAATAACCGATACGGCCGGAATTCGTATAACGGATAATCCGATTGAGCAACAGGGAATAGATATTGCTCTGCAAAAAATAGAAGAAGCTGATATCGTCATAGCTTTATATGATGCTTCTAATGAAAATACCGATTTCCCTTATGTAAAAAATAATAATATCCTGTATGTTGCAAATAAAATTGATAAGCTTACATATGAACAAAAAGAAAAATTAGAGGAAAAAAAGCATATTCTTATATCTGCCAAATTTAATAAAGGCATTGATAGGTTGATAAACGATATTTTAAATATAATCAAAGATCGCTTTGCAACATCTTCAAACTGCCTGATTACGCGCGCTCGATACAGAAACGCGCTTGAGGCCTGTTTGGAAAATCTTTCAGTTTTTTCTATGGATAAAGAAATAGAACTAGCCGCCGAGGATATAAGACTGGCCTGCCGGCAAATTGGCAAAATTACGGGCGCAGTTGAAGTTGCCGAAGTTTTGGATAATATCTTTGGCAATTTTTGC
>CASDOW010000071.1 GCA_949282195.1 uncultured bacterium
GAAAAAGAATTCAAGAAACCTAAATATACACCTTGGCGAACCAATATGTTCAAACTTTTTCTTCACAAAAAGGGAAAAAATTGGTCAAATAATTGATAACTAGTGACAAATTAAATGAATAACTTTGTGCAAAAATAGTGACAACTTAGATGAATAACCACAGTGGTTTTTTAAATTTTTTTACAAATTTTTGTGGTTATTCATTGAAAATGTCAGTAACGGTTATTCATTTAAAATGTCACTATAATAGATTTATATATTTAGGAGGTTTAAATGGAAGAAACAACTGATATTTTTAGTCAAGAAGACTATTTTGAAATTGCGATTTTTGAACAGTACAAAAGAAAAGTTATAAAAGCTTGTGAAGCTGCCAATGAATTAGACTGCTCTACTCGAACGTTTTATCGAAAATATAAGAAGTATTTAGAAAGTGGGTTAAAATCACTAATAAAACCACCGAGGAAACGTGAATCTAAATTTGATAGTAATTCATTGGTCGAATTGTACAAAAACGAATATTACGGATTCAGCATCGAACATTTTAAGGAAAAACTAAAGTTAGATAAGAATATAGACGTTTCCTACGCAACTGTTTATAGAGCGTTAAGAAGTAGCTTTGTTTTATCTCCGTATGCTCAAAGAAAAACTATCAGAAAAGCAAAAAAAGACTCCATCCCAGAATTGAAATATGTAAAAAACGAGGTGAAGCCTTTAGAAAATTCTAATATTTTTATCACTGAAAAGCCAACAAATCGACTACCAAAAGGTGATAAAGCTGGATTCTTAATAGAAATGGATGCCTCTTCTGCGACCTTTTTTGGAAACAAAATAACTCATTTACATTTAGCTGTAGATGTTTGCACCGGCAACATCGTTGGAGCTTACTTAGACAAACAAGAAACAGCTACAGCCTATTTCAATGTTTTAAAACAAATTTTCACTAATTATGGTTTACCTCAAACTATTTTAACTGATAACAGATCGTGTTTTGTCTCTACAAGGTCAAAAAAAGATACAACTACTTCTGATGGCCATGTTCAAATAGAATATGCATTAAAAAGTTTTGGCGTTCACATTGAAACTACAAGTCAAGCGACAAGAAAGGCGATTATTGAAAGAGCCAACGGCACTTGTCAAAGACGTTTATGCGCTGAATTACGTCAAAAAGGTATAGAAACTTTAGAGGCAGCAAATGAATATTTGATTAATCATTTTGTTCCTGAAATGAATAAGTTATTTGGCGGAAGAGAGTGCAAAGAAAACTTATACGGAAGAAAAATTGACGAAAATGAAGCTAAAATTAGATTATGTTGCACTTTTATTAGATCATTCGATAAAGCTGGAACAGTATCTTTTAAAGGTAAAAAATATTATCCAGCGATTGTTACAGAACAAGGTGAAATAAACATAATTAGAAATATTAAAGATAAAACAGAGTGTGTTCTTAGCGTTACAATTGATGATTTAAAATTTATCACAATAGATGGGCATGTTTTTAAAGCTGTACCAATCGAAACTTTAAAAATTGACTACCAGAATTTATCGGCTCCTGATGTTTATAAACTAGACAGAACAAATATAGCTACCAGCAGTGAAATAGAAAAAGAATTCAAGAAACCTAAATATACACCTTGGCGAACCAATATGTTCAAACTTTTTCTTCACAAAAAGGGAAAAAATTGGTCAAATAATTGATAAACTTTTTCTTCACAAAAAGGGAAAAAATTGGTCAAATAATTGATAAATAGTGACAAATTAAATGAATAACTTTGTGCAAAAATAGTGACAACTTAGATGAATAACCACATGATAATTTTTTCATTGAATGTTAAGTAATTTTACTTGACACCATTTATCTATTTGAACTATTATATTCGAGCAAAGGAGAAATTTATTATGGCAGTAAAAATTAGATTAGCTAGAGAAGGTAGAACACACTTACCATTTTATAGAATCGTTGTTGCTGATAGCAGATATACAAGAGATGGTAGATACCTTGAAAATTTAGGTACCTATGATCCAAAAAAAGGTATTGCTAACGCTACTTTAAACGAAGAATTAACTTTAAAATGGTTAACTGCTGGTGCTCAATATTCTGACACAATTAAAGGCATTTTAACCGCTAAAGGTTTAATCGTTAAAGCTAAAG
>CASDOW010000072.1 GCA_949282195.1 uncultured bacterium
ATAGAAACTTCTCCAAGATTCAAAAACTCTTTGCTTTTTGTAAACAACTTCGCACCTTGTTTTTGCAACTCTTCTCTATCAACAATTAAAATAATTGTTGGGGAACCGATTTGAGGGATATTTGTACACCTTAGCGCAAGTTGTCTTGCTAAAAATGCCATTGTGTAAGTTTTTCCGCATCCTGTTGCACCAAAATATGTTCCGCCCTTTCCACTGCCGGTTTCAACAGAATTAACAATACTTTCTTTTAATAGCCTTGCCGCAAAAAATTGTGGGTACCTGCAAACTATTTCTTTTTCATCTCTATCATAGATGCTGTCTTGAAAATAAATGTAATCTCTGAATATTTCAAGAAAACGATTAGGCTCATGTACACCTTTTATCATTGTTTGAGTTTCTGCAAACGGCAATGTAGAAATTTTGTCATCATGATTTACTCTTCGCCACGCATAGAAATGTTCATAAGGAGTTTTTACTGTACCAAGTCTTGTTTTTACTCCATCTGAAATACATGCTAAAGGGCAATAATGCAATAAATGCGGAATATCTCTCCAATATCGAATATTGATTTGTTCCCAAGCATCAAAAATTGTAGCATTTGGATCTGCAGGATTTTTAAGTTCTATAATACAAAGAGGCATACCATTAACATACAAGATAACATCCGGTCTTCTGTTTTTGTTTTGTCCGTTATCCGTATATTCTATTGTTAGTTGATTAACAACTCTAAAGATATTTTTTGAGGGTTTAGTTTTTTCTTTATCATCTAAATATTCAAAATCAATTAATGGAATAATTCTTGTTATCCCATTTTTAGGTGTAAATTGAATCCCATCAACCATCCAAGTATAGATTTTATGTAATGTCGCAAAATCACTTTCGCTGCCCACAAGACGAACACTATCAAATATTTGAGAGATTTCGTCTTCTTCTAAATCTGGATTTGTTCTTGCAATAAATTCTTTGAAATCATCTTCTATTAAAACATCTCTTTTGTTTACACGCTTAACGTTATTTCCTAAAAGATATTCCCATCCTTCATCCTGCAAAAAAGCAATAAATGCACATTCAAACTCAGATTCACAAAAAAGACCGTTATATTCTTGTAACTTAGCCATATTACACCTCCACTGTCCTTTTTGCTTCTTCAATAGAACCTTTTATAAGAATAGGACAAATTTCTTTGATTTGTGCTTTTAATTTTTCATTAATTTCTTTGCGCTTATTTTGCTGTACTTCAGTTTTGGGTACAGGAATTTTGTAGTTGGCTAAATTTTCATAGGTTAAAAATTCATAAGAAGTTCCTTGAGATGCCCAATAAACAAATCGACCAAATTCGCTACGTATTAACCATAACATTAAATATTCTGGTAAGAGTTTATTATCTTTATTAAATTCGAGAACATCGTAAACTCCAGAAACTATGCAATCAGGACCTGTTCTATAGGCTATTGCGACATTTGCATTGTTAAGTTGTGTGCAATATGCAATTTGTCCAGTTCTTACAATTTTTCTTCCTAAAAAATTATCGTTCGATCTTTGAGGAGTTATAAATTTTTTTTCAATATTTATGCCTTGTTCCAGTGTTATCTGTCCATCAGTATTTTTTACATTATATTGATGAACAAAATTTCCGATTTCTTCACAAGGTATTTTTCTTCTTAAATCTTCTATATATGCATCACAAACGAGTTTCAAATCATCCAAACCGCGTTCATAGGTTTGTTGGTTTTCTACCATCGCTTTGTAAATGTCAACATATTTTTGTTGAATAGGAAGTGGCGGAAGTTCTATATCTATATCGCACATATCTTCCCAACTAAAAGTTTCTCTTGCAGAGCCCCAAGAGTTAAACCTAGTATATCTGTCAAATTCAGGACGATTAAAATAGATAAATAAAAAGTCGGACAATAATTCATTTTTATTTGAAATTTGAAATACTGTTGAAATAGATGATACCAAATAAGGTATTTCAGAATCATTATATGCTAGAGAAATTTTATCCCCTCTTCGGCTTGTATCTGATACAAAGGCAAACATATCAGGTTCAACAATTTTATAACTCGTGAGTGGAACTCCATCCATATTTGCTTTGGTGTCAATAAAAATTTTACTTGTTGCAATACCTCTTACATGCTCTAAACTATATTGTTCATTAGAGTTGCGATTTTCTACAGGTTCAATTAATGTGCCTAATTTAACTTTATTTGATGGCATAACCTATACCCTCAAAAGCTGCTACCAACATTTCTTGAGATTTCAATTCTTCAGTCAAAATATTTTTCATTTCAGACTGAATACGTGTCATTTCTTTTTCATAATCGATATCTAAGTCGTGGTCAATAAATTCGATATATTTACTAGGTGTAAGAGCCCAGCCTTTAGTTTCAATTTCTTCGATACTCACGCTGCGATATAATTCAGGCTCTTGGTAGTTTTTGCCGTCTATTTTTTGCCGTCTATTCCTTCACCTTGCCATGTATGGTAAATGTTTGAAGCTTTTTCAATTTGGTCAGGTGATAATAATATTTTCTTTTTATTTTCACCCTTCACAGTATTTTCTCTCCATTGACGCAAATCCATAAAAAGTATTTCATTTTCACGGTTTCTCAATGTGCGTCCGTGGCAATTTCCGCCTTTTTTATTCTGATTCAAAATCCAGAGAGTTACACTGATATCTGTAGTAATAAACAATTCTCTGGGCAGAACAATGATTGCTTCCACTTTA
>CASDOW010000073.1 GCA_949282195.1 uncultured bacterium
GGCTCTACATCAAAGGTTGGGGCAAAAGCAGTTCTCAAGATTATAAAAAGTATTATAATCAGTTCACCACAAACCTATTTTGGAGGACTGCTTATGCCTATGGATATGATACTGACAAACAACGCAAACATCAAGATAAAAGAAGTGATAAGAGGCAATAAAATTATTTTAGAATGTGAAGATAAAACCGAGTATTATTGCCCTAAGTGTGGAAGTTATCATTTACGCTGTAAAGACACATTTGTCCGCAATATCAAGAACATAAGTATTGGTGAGAAAGCCAGTATTTTACGCTTTAAAACCCATAAATATCGTTGTGAGGATTGCGGCTGTTATTTTAATTCCACGCCGCAAGGATTATTAAAATATCAACAAACGATGGAAAGTTTGAAGAGAGAGGTATTTCACAAACATTGTGAAGGCGTGTCAAAAAAGGATTTAAGCCAAGATTTTGGGGTCAGCGATTCGAGTATAGAACGGTGGTTTCAGCAAGGTTATGTCAGGAAGAACAAAGAATTGCAAAATGCAATGTGTCCGATGGTTTTAGGGATAGACGAACATTATTTTTCCAAGAAAAAACGTTATGCCACAACATTAGTCAATTTAAGCAAACACAAGGTATTTGATGTTGTTTTAGGACGTTCTGAGAATGATTTAATCTCCTATCTGCACCAGCTCAAAGGCAAGGATAAGGTTAGAGTAATTGTGATGGATTTGAGCTCCAATTATCGTTCTCTTGCCAAGAAATATTTTCCCAATGCAATGATAGTTAGCGATAGATTTCATGTGATAAAATTAATTTTGGAAAGTTTTATCAAAACGGCGTATGGCTTGGATAAGGACTTAAAAAAGAGGTTTGGATTAGGTCGGTTGTTGAGAAAAAAAGAAGCGGATTTAGATTCCACGCAGATAAGGAAAATCCAACGATTAAGATACTTTATGATATTACCCAAGAACTGATGAATTTGATGAATGAAAAGAAGTGTAAATTTAAGGACTGCAAACAGAGGTTAATCCCGAAATTGTTGAAATTTATAGAATTACTCAAAAATTGCGGCTTTGAACTCTTCCGGAAACTCGGGCGAACGATAGAATATTGGCAGGAAGAAATCGGGAGAATGTTTCGCTTTACAAGAAATAACGGTATTACTGAAGGTTTCCACCGGAAAATGAAACTTATTCAACGGCGAGCGTACGGTTTTAGAAATTTTGAAAACTATCGCTTGCGTGTCCGTATTTTATGTGCTTAATTTATTTTTAATTTGGTGTTGTGATTATGATACTTTTTTATAATTTTTACTCTCTGCCCCATACTTTGACGATGAACCCCAAAAAGACATATCCACCCCAGGAAAATCAAAAAAAACTTTACAACAAATAATACCGCAAGCACAAATTTTAACAACAAAAAAAGCCTTTGGCATAAAACCAAAAGCTTTAACTGGTGGGCTCTGATGGACTTGAACCAACGACCAGACCGTTATGAGCGGCCTGCTCTAACCAACTGAGCTAAGAGCCCAACAACGAGTTCAAGAAAGAACATAAGCGATTCATCTAACCAAGTCAAGAAATTTTTATATATTTTACAAAAAAACTCACAGTTTTTTTTATTAACTGTGAGTTAAAATAAAGTTTTTATGGCTTTTCAACAATCTCACCATGGACGAACAGATAATGCTGCATCGGGAAACGATTTTGCTTATCCTTTAAAGAAAATTCTTCACCTTCAGCAATTTCTTCAAAAAAAGCAACCATACCTTTTTTCAAAGAAATAAATTTTGTAATACCACCATTTTGTGTAGCGAAAGCCTTAACATAAACAAGTCCGTTTTCAATTTTATTCGAACTTAATTTTTTCTTGCAATCACAGGCAAAACAAGGACAACCGATAGCATCATCTTTCTCTATCAAATCAGGATAGATCCAAACCAACTTAATATCAGCCTCTGTCTTAAGATTATGATTCTTAGCAAAAGCATCAATCAAACCTCGCGCTTTATCAACACTTGGTACACTAATTTTTCTTTTTTCCATACGCAATAATATAATAAAAATAAATAAAACTGATAAGAATTAAAAACTT